>DATBHX010000110.1:0-54052 GCA_036557225.1 Candidatus Angelobacter sp. | reverse complement strand
CGAGCGCCAGCGAGGGAGCCCTATAGCCACATTGAAATTCACGATCGGCCACGCAAGCAGGCCGATCTTCTCAGTTCCTGATAACAAGGCTCAAACAACATTTCCATTGTCGTCCGCGATATCACCGCCGACCACCAATTGAAGACGCCTGAGTACGGCGATTACAGCTGCATCTTTATTGAAGTGCCTCCCACTAACGTCCGCCGTGACGCACGATCCACTCCACTCTGAACCGTCCCTTTTCGCTATCACGTGGAAATAGGCGATTGCGTCGCCCTCGCACGACTTCAATAGCCACGGCGCTTCCTGGCCAGGCAAAAGTTGCCGAAACTCCGCAATGGCCTGCTCACACGACGAAATGTTGTCTAAAGCGTAGGTCTTCATTTCTTTAGAGCCCGCTTCACCAACGCCCCTGCCTGCTCCACGCCCAACAGCATCGTGCATCCCAGGTACACCATTCCATACGGACCCAGTATCAGCAACGCCGCGACCTGTGGCTGTTGCGGATGCAGCGCCAGCTTGATACCCCACGCCACTGCCGCTGCGATGACCGCCGCAAACCATAGCCGGGCAAAGAAAGCGGCAGGGAACCTACCGTGGCCGATTTTCCTGTTCATGCCACCGCGCAGCAGAAGAAACTCTACCCACCCGGCAAATCCCGCTGACGCAGTCAAGCCCGCTACCCCCCACAGCGGATCAATTCCCAGCATCCCCGGCAGTCGCCGGGCACAGAAATACCCTAGCACCGTAGTAAGAATCACCCGGACGATGGCATAGCGAAGCGGTGTCCGCGTATCGCGCAGCGCGTAGTAAGCCGAAGAGTACAGCCGGCCGACCGTGGAAGCCACCAATCCGACGCCCGCCCCGGCCAGGATCGCCCAGACGTGAACAGAGTCCGTATGGGTAAACTTTCCCGTTTGGTAAAGCGCAGCCGTAATAACGTCACCCAGGGCAATAAAGCCCACCGCGGAAGGCACCACAAAGAAGCCGACTCGCTTCGTACTGGCAGCGATTCTCTGCCGCAGTGTCTCCGCCACCTGCTCGTCACTGCCCAGCGCGCTCGACATCGCCGGCAGCTCCGCCGCCGAGATCGACATCCCAAACAAACTTACCGGAAGCAAGTACAGCGCCTGCGCCACTGACAATCCAGACACCGCCCCCGTAGGCAGATAGCTGGCTAGAAACTGGTCGACGAATGCGCTCACCTGGACTACGCCGCGGCTGAAAAAGACTGGAACAAAGTTTCTCACCACCGTGCGCACGTTCTCGTTGGCTGTCGTCATCGCCAGGCGCAGTTTAGGCGCCAGCGCCAGTACCACCGGAAGTTGCAAGCCAACCTGTAGAGCGCTGCCAACAACCGATCCCCAGGCCGCATCGACTGCAATCTGCTCCATCCCGGAGCGGTGAAAGATCAACATTGCGCCGATGATCGCCGCGTTCCAGGCCACCGATGACACATAGGAAAGAAAGAACCGGCGATGGCTGTTCAGAATTCCCAGGCACCACGCCGACATCACCAGCAGACCTACACCCGGAAACAGGATCCGCACCAAGCGGATCGTCAGCTCACGCGTTTCTCCCTTGAAACCACGCAGGATCACATCCACGACCCAGGGCGCCGCCAGAACTCCCAGAAGCACCAGCACGGCGATGATCAGCGCCAGCAGAGAAAGGATTGCGCCGGCTACCCGCCCCGATTCTTCTTCCTCACCTTCCGCCAGCAGTCGAGCATAAACAGGTATGAATGAGGCGGAAAGCACGCCTTCGCCAAAGAGATTTTGCAGGATGTTGGGAAGCCGCAGTGAACCACGCAGAGCATCGGCCGCGATGGTCTGGTTGCCGAGAAAGTAAGCGATCGCCCGTTCGCGCACCAAACCGGCAATTTTGCTCAGAAATATTCCTGCCGCCACCAGGAAGGCGTGGCGTCCTACTCCGGCTTGCGCTGGCTTTACTTCTTTCTCCGATTGCATCGCCATAGTTTGCGGCACGTCAGACATTTATAAATAAGAGGATAACCTGCTGCAGGGGAGAATATTTCTCTCCGCCGGCGCTCCCTCCACTATACTTGGCACAAGCGCGGCTTTGTTGGATCGAAAAATGACCACCTTCAGCGGGAGAACCTGCAAAATGCGCTATACAAGTGCTCTTTTTGCCCTGGCGATCGCTACGTTCCTCGGGCATGCTGTTGCGCAGGAAGCCAATCCCTCCGGCTCCTACCAGCAGACCTGTAGCAATATCTCGGTCAGAAAAGGCAATCTCTACGCCCAGTGCCAGGACGAAAAGGGCAAATCGCATTCTGCCAAACTCTCCAGCTACGGGAAGTGCACCGCCGATATTGTCAACAAGAACGGTAGTCTGGAGTGCGCTCATACCCACAACGCGCCGGCCCAACCGCCCGGGCCTTACACGGAAACCTGCAGGGACATCCAGATGAAAGGTTCCACGCTTCATGCCGTCTGTAAGAGCGTCGATGGCCGGGAAATGCCAACCAAGCTCAACGACGCTAACCGCTGCATGCAAGGTGTCACCAACATTAACGGCGTGCTCAGCTGCGTGGTAAGCGATGTCCTTCCGCCTGGCTCTTATCTCGCCACCTGTCGCGATGTCCGCTGGCAGGCGACTACTCTGCATGCCTCCTGCAACAACGGCAAGGACCAGTGGCTGCCTGCTGAGCTGCGCGACGCGCACAAATGCACCGGCGACATCGCCAATCACGAAGGGAAGCTTCGCTGCATTGCGATCAAGCGTGTAGAAAGACGCTAGTTTTTTTAGCTCTAGGAAGTGATACTTCGTCGCTGGTTTCACGGCAGCAGCCATCTACCTTGTCTATAATAGCTATCGGTGAACCAAGCTGTTTGCCGGGCTATTCTTCATTCCAAAGCCTTGTAGTTTCCCTGCAAGGAGTTACTCCATGAAGCTTCTCTCTCGCTTCCCGCTCTCATCCTTCTTGGTTTCTCTTGCCCTGGCCGGATGCGGCGGCGGAGGAAGTACGCCTGCATTCGAGGGCTTTTTCCCAACCGGACTCAATCAAATCACCGCCACGGACCCTAGCGGCGCTACCACCTTCTTCAGATTCAATGGCAACTTTGTGAAAAACGGAAACAGCATGTCCGGCACCATGCATCTCAACCTGCCGGCCTGTCTGCCCTTCAATACGGATATACCGATTACCGGCGTCCTGGGCGGGAATGCTCCAGATTTTCAATTCACCTTGACCATGACTCTGCCCACAAATCAGACGATCACCTTCAATCTCACACATCCCGGCGGGCACGTCAGTCAATTGGCTGGGACCTATACCATCGCCGGCGCCGGATGTGTCGGTCCGAATCAGGGTGAGGCCAGCGTGCAATCATTTGACCTGACCGGCATCTGGCGTTCCACCCTGACCTCTTCCGGCGGAGGTACCGCAAATATGAGCCTCAACCTCACGCAGACCGGGCCGGATGCGCATGGGTTTTTCTCCGGGACAGGCACTGCCACTATCACGGGCGGTACCTGCTTTAGCACGGCGACCGTCGACCCGTCTACGTTTCTTATTGGTGCGGGAAGCACGTTGGTTCTCGATGGCCCGGCCGGCTCCGGAGGAAAAACGATCCTGCAAGGTGATTTTTCCAATCTTGCCTTCGGCGGCACCATCTTTAGCGGTACCTATACTTCAACCCAGGGCGCCTGCTCGGATTCCGGCACCGCAAGCATGCAGTTCCCTTAGGTTCCAATAACGAGTGAGGCTTAGATAATGGTATGTCTCTGGATCTGCTGTCGTTTGCGACGGGGTGGAGCAGGCATTTATACCTGCGGTTGATGCTATAAGGCAGCGCGGCTTTAGCCGCTGAGGTAGATGTGCTGGAACATCCGGCCCAAAGAGGTATGGCAAGCCGGCCTTACACCACCTCAGCCTTTCTTAGCTCTATAATTTCTTGATCGGAATACGCAATCTCCCGCAATACCTCGTCCGTGTGCTCGCCCAACGCGGCCGCACGTTGCCGAATTCCGCCCGGCGTCGCCGACAAACGCACTGCAGTATCCGCTAGTGGCACCGGCTTGGCTGCGCCTGCATGCTCCACGTACTTGAGCAGCTCACGCGCTTTCACTTGCGGGTCTTCGAGTACCTGTTGCATCTCCAGCACCGGCCCGGCGGGAACGCGCGCCTTTTCCAACTCGGCGATCGCCTGTTCCGATGTTCGCGACGCCAGCCATTCATTCATTGCCTGCGTGATCGCTTCGCGATGGTCGGCGCGTCCCTGGTCATCCGCAAAGCGCGGATCGTGAATAAAGTCTTCATGTCCCACCAGCCGTCCCCAGCGGGCAAACATGTCATTCCCGACCGCCGATACAACAATCCATCCATCTTTTGTCGGATACGCATCGGACGGCGCCGCATAAAAACTTGTGTTGCCCTGCTGTTTGCGTTCGATCCCCAGCACAAATCGCTCCGCCAGCAATCCCTGCAGATAAGTAATTCCTGTCGCAAGCAGTGATCCATCCACAATTTGCCCCTGGCCCGTCTGCTTGCGGTGATAAAGCGCCACCATCACCCCGAACGCCGTGTGTAGCGCGGTACCAAAATCTTCGAAAGGGACAATGTCGCGTACGGGCGCGCCGGGGAAGCCGGTCAGGCTCATGGCGCCGGTCATGGCTTGCGCCACCGTGTCAAAGCCCACGCGATTGGCATACGGGCCGTCCGGGCCGAAGGTCGAAATGCGAGCCAGAATAATGTCCGGCTTCACTGCGCACAGTGATTCGTAATCCAATCCCATGTGCTTCATGACGTTCATGGGAAGATTGGCCACGACCACGTCAGCGCTTTTCACCAGACGCCGTATGATCTCGGCCGACTCAGGCTTGGATGTGTCCAACGTCAGGTTGCGCTTGTTGCGATTGAGCGAAAGAAAGCCGCCGCCCTCGCCGCTTTCGGTGATCGCTGCAATGTAGCGGTCTTCGCTGCCCTGGTGACGGTCCACGCGAATCACGTCCGCGCCAAAGTCCGCCAGCAACATGGCGCAATATGGCCCGGCAATGAACCGCCCAAAATCAATCACGCGAATGCCGGAAAGAGGACCCGAATTTTGCATCGGGGGATTCTAAACTACCCCCACGTCCGGTCGGTTTGAGAATGATCGCCTGAGAGCTGAAAAGCCGTCCAGGAAGCAGATTCGTATCAGGGCCCGGGCTTTAGCCGGGCCGTTAAGGGCTCTTGGATTCATCGGGCTTTAGCCCCTGAGAACGCAATTGCGATCTCCCTCACTCTTTCCTTCCCAGCAACGCCGTCACATCCACGCTAAGCCTGAACAATCCCGCAGGAGCAGCCAACAGAAACTGTTTTCGCAATTCCGTTTCAAACTCAGCCGCGCTATCTCCTAAAAGCTGTTTTGTCGCCCGCGAGGTCGAAAAAACAAAACCCACCGCTTCATCGATGGTCTGTGTTCGCTCGTAGCTGTAATGCCATGCAGGCAGCATGGTGAATCGTGATCGCGCTAAAACCACTTCATGGTTGTCGAGGGGATGCTCGTAGTATCCCTCGCCCGCCCGGCGGCGTTCACCTAAGAAGCTCTTGACCGTCTCGTCTTCAGCATTCTTGATCGCGGGCGGTGTCTTGCGCTTCTGATAGACAATTGCCAGAACGCCCTTGGGCTCCAGCAGATCAAACAAGGCATTGAGCGCCTGATCGCGGTCCATCCAGTGGAACGACTGCCCCATGATCACGAAACGGAAGTTTCCGATTGTACGGGGCCCCCAAGCAGCCCGATTTTGGCTGATTGGGGTAGGGATGGCGGGCGGGAGCTCCCATGAAGAGCCTTTCACGAACTCGACATTGCTCACACCTGCTATAATTGCGGCCTTGCGCGCCTCCGCCAGCATCTCGTCATCCGGGTCCATGGCTACGATTTTCTTGAAGCTCGCAGCCAGGGGAATCGTGAGTAACCCTGGCCCGCAGCCAAGATCCAAAGCCGCACCCGTTCCATCAAAACTGAAAGTTTGTTTCAGGTAATCAAACAGCGCCCGGGGATAAGGAAAACGGAAGCGCGAGTAATACTGAGCCGTGCCGGCAAAAAGCGCGCGATCGTATTGAATGGAATTCTGATTCATGGCCCGGGTCAGATGTCAGCGGCAACCGGCTGCGATTCCAGCTATTTTTTTGCTGCGCGACCTTCTTCTACCAGCAACTGCACCACCGCATCGATCGCGCCCAGCACCTTCGAAGCCGGCAGATTGTGGTTGTTACAGAAAATCGAAAACACAAAACGCCTGCCTGTCTTGGTCTCGCCGTAACCAGAGAGCGCGTTCACATGGCTCAGCGATCCGGTCTTGGCGTGCACCAGGCCGCCGGCTGGCGTGTTGAGAAAGCGTTCCGCCAGCGATCCATCCACGCCGCCCACAGGCAGCGACTCTTGAAACGCCGCGCCCCATGGCTGTTTGGCAGCGTACAGAAGCAACTGCACAGCTGCTTCGGGCGCTGCCAGGTCGCGACGCGAGAGTCCCGAGCCATCGAGAAATACAAACTCATCCGGATTGAGACCCGCTTGCACTAGAAACTGCCTGACCGCAGCCGCACCGCCTTCGAACGAGCCGCCGCTTCCGCTGAGCTTTCCCACCAGTCGCAACGCCAGCTCCGCGTGCAGGTTCTGGCTGGTCTTGTTGATGACGCGAATATCTTCCAGCAAAGGCGCGGAAAAATGTTCGGCCAGGACCTTGTTTACCGTTTGTGGCTCCAGCTCGGGAGCACGCGGCGCCGGAGTTTGCGAGAGTGGATTTTCCGCCGGCGCGGCAGGGTTATCGATCCCCGGCTTCGGCAGAACCGCCGGCTGCGTCGGCTGATCGAAAAACTGTGCCACCTCGCCGTGACGCGCTTGCGCCTTGCCACGAATCGTAACGCCACGCCGCTCCAGCATGCTGCGAAACAGCTCGGCCACGAATTCTGCTGGATCCTCAATCGCCAGCGGCTCTTTCATTCCCTGATCGCCCAGTGGCAACGATCCCCAGAGCACAATCCTGCGCGCGCCCGGCTCGCGATGGATGCCAATCTTCTTCGCCACGCCCGCGACCGAAGTCACAATGCGGTTATCGATTTCGTAGTAGTCTGTCTCCGGCTCCAGCGTGACCACGGCTTTGTCACCCGCCTGCGAGCCCGGCAGGATATTCAAAAAAACCACATTGTCATTGAAGCTCAGCGCGGAGACTGGCGCGCCGTCAATCCATTGCAGGTCGTCCTGGGCCCAGCCTTCGGCGTAGCGTTCAAAGGCGTAATAGGTGTCGTCGCCGATCACATCTCCATCCACCAGTTTCAAGCCGCTGTGCGCTACCTGGTCCGCCATCTCTTCCAGGATCTGCGTGTGCGGCGGCACGCGCTCGGTCTTCAGCGCATAAGGCAGCGTGCGGCCGGAGATATTCGGATCGCCACGCCCCACAATCACCAGATTGCCCGCCAACCGGCCGTGTTCGTCAACTTTTCCTTCCGCCTCCACCGTAGTGCGAAAGCGATAGCCGGGCCCGGCAATCGCCAGCGCTGCCGCCGTGGTAAACAACTTGGTGTTTGAGGCCGGTAAAAACAGCTGGCCCGGGTTTTGCGCGTAGAGCGCCGCGCCGGAATCGAGATCCACTACGTCCAGGCCCCAGTGCGCGCGATCAAAGCCCGGCTGGCTCAGGATAGCGTTGATATCTTTCGCCACGTCTTTCTTCGCGGCAGGCTTCTTCGCCGCTGCGGCGGGGAGTTGAAGGACTAGAACCTGAAGCGCTAGACCAAGGATAAGAGCTGGCGCAAGATGTGCGCGTACCAAATGATGCCGCATGGATGCGTGAAATTATACAATCGCCGGGATGGAGAGACCTCGCTACTCATGGCGTCTGCGTTCGCGCGAACTGGAATTGGGGACGCGCACCCTGGTGATGGGCATCCTCAACGTTACGCCGGACTCGTTTTCCGACGGCGGCAAGTTCCTGGCCCGTGATCGTGCTGTGGCGCATGCACTCAAAATGCTCGAAGACGGCGCTGACGTGATCGACATCGGCGGCGAATCAACGCGCCCCGGGACGCCGGTGGTCGAGAGCGGTATCCCTGCCGTGGAAGAGCTGCGCCGCATCATGCCCGTGATCGAAGACGTCCTGCGCGAGCGTCCTGATGCAGTGCTTTCTGTGGATACCTACAAAGCCGAAGTGGCGCGGGCGGCCGTCAACGCCGGCTGCGAAATCGTGAATGACGTGAGCGCGCTGCGCTGGGATGAACAGATGGCCGCAGCGGTGGTGGAACTCGCCTGCGGCGTGGTTCTCATGCACACGCGCGGACGGCCGCAGGAATGGCGCGACCTTGCGCCCTCAGCCGACATCCTGGCCGAAGTCAAACGCGACCTGCGCGCCTATGCCGGTGCAGCCATGCAAAGCGGTGTCCTCCGTGACCACATCATGCTCGATGTGGGCATCGGCTTCGGCAAAAAGTTCGACCAGAACTACCCCTTGCTGGCCGGCCTCGATCAGCTGCATGAACTGGGCTTCCCGCTGCTCGTCGGCACCTCGCGAAAATCCTTCATCGGCCGCACCCTGGCTCGAGACGGCCAGGACGCTCCCTCTGACCAGCGTCTACCGGGCTCCCTGGCCGCCATGACAGCGTCAATCCTGCGTGGTGCGCACATGGTGCGGGTGCACGATGTGAAGGCCGCAGTGGAGGCAGCAAAGATTGCAGATGAAATTTTGTTTTTTGCCCGTGCGTAGCCAAGACTACTGGGGCGTAAAATCTCGCAAATTCGCTACCGCCTTGGCATCCAGCTTCTGCAGCACTGCCACCAGCAGCTCTACCATCTTGTCAAAATCGCCGCGATTCATAATGCCATTGTGCGAATGCGTGTAGCGTACCGGCACCACAAGATTGACGGTCGGTGCGCCGCCATTGCTTTTCTGCATCTCGGCTGAATCGTCGCCGTAGCCCTGAATCAAATCCGTCTGCAGCGAGATGGATTTTTCTTTGGCTGTCTGTTTGAACAGGGATACAAACTTGAGATTGGGCAGCTCGCTCGAGTCATACAGGAAGATTGCCGGGCCGCCTCCAAGCAGCTCCTGTGCCTCTTCCGCGCCCACTTTGGGTGCGTCGCGCGTCACGCCCCCTTCAATCGCAATACCGACCTCCGGCTTCACGACGTCGCTGGAAGTGTGTGCGCCGCGCAGACCGATCTCTTCCTGCACTGTCGCCACCCAGAAAATCTGGTTCGGATGCGGCGCATGTGCCAGGCGCTTCATCGCTTCCAGCACCACGCCGCAACCCACGCGATCGTCCCATCCCTTCCCCAGATAATTCTGTGTCCCGTTCATTACGGCAAAGGGCGCATCGGGGACCACAGGATCACCCGGCTCCAGCCCCATGGCCGCGACTTCAGCCGCATTCTTCGCGCCAACGTCAAGAAATATCCATTCGCGCGGATAGACTCGTGTTCGCTCTTCCTGGGGAGTAATGTGAACATCGCGAATTCCCGTGATCGCCCGCACCGGCCCTTTAGAGCCGATGATGGTCCAGCGCTGGTCCACTAATGCCTGGTCCAGCCAGCCGCCGAGCATTTGCATGGTGAGATATCCATCATTGGTCACGCGACGCACCATGCCTCCCAGCTCGTCCATGTGCGCATCCACCATGATGCGCGGCCCGCTGGAGCCCTGCACGGCAATCACTGACCCCAGGCCGTCATAGCTGATCTTGTCGGCCAGCGGCTTCATGTGCTCCACCATAATTTTGCGCACCGGCTCTTCAAAGCCCGAAGGACCGGGAGCATCCGCCAGTGCCTGTAGAAGCTGCTGTGTCTCGTCGCCAGAGGCCGATGGATGTGATTGGGCAAAGCTTACGGATGCAAGAAGCACAAGAAGAAAGAGGCTGAGTTTCATAGGCGGGAATGGTACACATCTGCTCCAGCCGCTGCAAACCCAAAAGCAGGCTTTTCGCTGATCCTCAAGGCGGGCTGCCGGATGGCATAATATCCACTGCTTTAATCGATCATCGCAGCCTTCGTGAGGTGCCCTTTGGCGGACCACGCTCAAGTTGCTTTAACAACCGGTGCTGTTCAACCGGCAGAATCGCTCACCGTTCCCCAATTCGAATCGCCCGCCCCGGTACAACGTTGGAGCCTGTCGCTCCGCATCGCGTTTCGATTCTTCGTTTCCTACTTCACTCTGTTCAGTTTGAGCAACCAGGTTCTGGGCGGATTGTTGATTGTACCGGGGCTGAATATACCGGAGCTGTCCTCCATCTGGCCCCTGAAGCACATCACGTTCTGGACCGCCACCCATGTTTTTCGCATCACGCATGAACTCGTATACACCGGCAGTGGAAGCGGTGACAAGACATTTGACTGGGTGCTGGCTTTCTGTCTGCTGGTCATCGCCGCCGCAATCACACTCGTTTGGTCGATTCTGGACCGCCGCCGCGCCAACTACGTGACCTTCCACAAGTGGTTCCGGCTGGCATTACGCTTCGCGCTTGCATCGGAGATGTTTCTCTACGGTCTTGCCAAGGCGATTCCCCTGCAGATGCCCTTTCCCTTTCTTACCCGCCTGCTGGAGCCGTATGGCAACTTTTCGCCCATGGCGGTCCTCTGGTCGTCGATCGGCTCGTCGCCTTCTTATCAAATCTTCGCTGGCTGCGCGGAAATGCTGGGCGGCGTTCTGCTCCTGACCCCCAGAACCACTACCCTGGGCGCTCTGGTCTGCCTGGCAGACATGGTTCAGGTTTTTATGCTGAACATGACCTATGACGTGCCGGTGAAGCTCTTCTCGTTCCATCTGATTTTGTTTGCCCTCTTCCTACTGGCGCCGGACGCGCTCAGACTGTTCAACTTTTTTTTGGCCGATCGCCCTACTCCGCCCGCGAAGCACGTCCCCTTGTTTCGTTCCGTGCGGGCGAACCGTATCGCTGTGTTGCTTCAGCTTGTATTCGGTTTTTATCTGATCGGAATGGGTATTTACTCAGGCGTTCAGGGCTGGCACAACTATGGAGGCGGTCGCACCAAATCTCCGCTCTACGGTATCTGGAATGTGGAGCAGATGTCGGTTGACGGCCAGGTTCGTCCGGCGTTGCTGACTGACCAGAACCGCTGGCGCCGCATCGTCTTTGACTCTCCGGTGTTCACGAACTTTCAGCGGCCGGATGACAGCTTTACCACCTACCGTTGCGCATTCAATGATCAAACCAAAACCTTGACGCTCACCAAACCGGCAGACAAGAACTGGCAGGCCAGCTTGTTGTACGCGCGCCCCGCGTCCGATCAGCTCACCCTGGATGGCGCTATGGATGGCCACAAGATTCAAATGCAGCTGAAACTGATGGATCGCGATAAGTTCACGCTCGTCAATCGTGGCTTTCACTGGATCAACGAATATCCCTTCCAGAGGTAGGGCCGGCGGTGTCAAAAGGTCTTTTCCGAATCCAGCAAAATGGTCACCGGCCCTGAGTTCACCAGCTCGACTTCCATCATGGCCTGAAATTGTCCGGTCTCGCAGCGCAGGCCGGCTGCGCGGACCCTGGCGACAAAGTACTCGTACAGGCGCTTTGCCTCTTCCGTGCGGGCCGCTGCGTCGAATGATGGCCGCTTGCCGCGGCGAACGTCGCCGTGCAGCGTGAACTGTGAGACCACCAGCACCGCTCCTCCGGCATCCTGAACGGAAAGGTTCATCTTGCCTTCTGCGTCTTCAAAAATCCGCAGACCAATCATCTTCTCCACCAGGTAGTCCGCGGCTGCTTCAGCATCAGCCTTGCCGACGCCCAGCAGCACCAAAAGTCCCGCGCCGATCTCGCCCGTCACGCGACCATCCACGGTGACTCGGCAGCGGCTCACTCTTTGCACTACGGCTCGCATCGACTCATCATAGTGGATGCAACGGCGAGTCTTACTTTGAATCAGGTAGTGACAGCCGCGCTCGCATTAGAAGGTTTCGTTTGTGGATCTGCTTGTATGGTTTCAATCCATTGGTTCCAGGAGGAGATAAACGTGTCCCGTTCGTTGGTTTCCAGCTTGCCAGCCGCTTCTCTGGCTGCAAGCGCTTCCCTCAGTGCCCCAGTTTTGTCACCCTGGACCCAGGCCACGTAAGAATTTGTTCTGTGGCGAAGATACTCAGGTAGGAAAAGGTCTTTCGTGCGCTGATTCCATCCGAGCGCTGCTTTGCTATCTCCGCGCAATGACCAGAAAACGGCGCATTCAGCAAAGAGGAGCGCACGAAACAGCAGATTATAGCCTTTGCAGCCTCGAAGCATTTTCTCCAGCAGACCTGCAGCGCGGTCAAACTGGCTCTGCTTAGACCAGTAGGTGTAAGCGAGCCACAGGCAAAGCAAGTTGTACTGGGAAGCATTACCGGAAGATTCTGCCAGGGCCAGCCATCTGCGATTAAAAGAATCCACGGATTTGGTGGTCAGAATGTGTTTGCGCAGTCGCACGGATGCAATCCTCACGGCCAGGGCTTGCCGGCTTCTCGCGACCACGAAGACGGAGTACCCATCAAATTCAAGTCCTCCATGATGAACAGGCAACAAGTTGGCAACGCCTAGAAAACCCGACCAGACAAGAAAGAACCAGCAGATTGCGTGCCCAAGGGGCACATCCGCTCCTGGGTCAAGAAGCGCCGCCAAGGCGCAGCTAAGCAGGTTCGCTGCCGGCCCTCCCAAAGCTAACACTGCTTGCTTAACGTGGTACCGCGCGTGTTGAGGCGGTTCAGCTATCACCATCGCGTGTGGCTTGAGATTCCAGGAGAAGTGCAGTTTCCACCTGTCCTTTTCTCTCTTCAACGAGAAAGGAACAACGCGAAATTCCCTGACCGACCATCGAAGCGAGGTCGCAGCGGCGGCATGCCCAGCTTCATGGATCAGCGTGGCCGAAAACGGTACGCCAAGCGGGACTATAACGGCCACAAGCACTCCATTGGAAAAAATTGTGTCCATTGTTCGGTTGAAAGCCGCGCCTAACGTAACCAGCCATGGTGGTATGTAAGTCTGGTGTTTAAAGAGCAAAAACATCATCAAAGCAAATAGCGCGATAAGCCCAAGCGCAGCGGGCACGGCCCTCACGAGCCCAGCAGCCGTTAGGCCATCCTGCGGAAGGGGCACGGGACGTTTGAGATCAAGAATAGGCGTGACCGAGCGGTTCATGCTGAGATTGTTGCATCATGTCACATTAGATCCTTGCCCCTATGCAATTTCTTCCGGAAGAGGCACTCCAAGGTGCTACGCCAGCAGGCGTTGCGTAGAACTGCGGAAGCAAGTTGCCATCGATTTGGTTTGAGTGATTGACTGAAATCCACAAGGCACATAAAATCTGCGGGTTCCTTCATCCCTCACCAGGAGTTCCCACTATGTCGCGTCGCTCTCATCTAAGCTGGGCGATGCTGTTGTTATTCTTGTGTTTGCTGAGCGGCTTGGCCTTGGCGCAGCAAACCAGTGAACAACAGTCCGCTCCGGCTTTCCACAATGATGTCGTGATCAAAGGCGGCACCATTCTTACCGTGACTCACGGCAAGATCGAAAATGGCAGCATCTATATCCATAACGGCAAAATCGCGGCCGTAGGCCAGACCGTACAGGCTCCCGCCAACGCCACCGTGATTGACGCCACAGGTAAGTTCGTAATGCCGGGTATCATCGATGCGCACTCGCACATCGCGCTGGACGACGACGTGAATGAGCCCACCAGCCCGGTCACGCCGCACATGATGATGAAAGATGCCTTTGACTACAACGATAAGGCAATCTATCGCGCGCTGGCCGGCGGCGTTACCAGCTCCCTGCTGCTGCACGGCTCAGCCAACATGATCGGCGGGCAGGCCATCGTCATCAAACACAAGTACGGTCTTGGCCGCGATGAGATGCTCTTTCCCGGCGCGCCGCAATCCATCAAGTTTGCCAGCGGTGAAAATCCCAAGCGCGTTTACGGACAGCGGAACCAGCTTCCCTCCACCCGCATGGGCAACTTTGAAGTCATGCGCGCTGCTTTCATTGAAGCGCGTGAGTACATGCGCCAGTGGGACGACTACGACGCCAAAGTCAAGAAAGGCGACAAAGACGCCACACCGCCCAAGAAAGACCTGCGGCTGGAAGCCCTGGCTGACATTCTTCGCGGCAAGCTGCTGGTGCAGATCCACTGCTATCGCGCGGATGAATTTCTGACTGAGATGGCCATCGCCAAGGAGTTTGGCTACAAAATCCGCGCCTTCCATCACGCGCTGGAGGCCTACAAAGTTGCCGACAAGATTGCCGCCAACGGCGTGGCCATCGCCACGTGGCCTGACTGGTGGGGCTTCAAGTATGAAGCCTGGGACGGCATTCCCTGGAACGCCGTCATCTCCGCGCACAAGGGCGTACGCGTGGCGCTCAAGAGCGACTCAGAAGACGTAACCCGCCGCCTGAATCAGGAAGCCGGCAAGGCGATCCACTACGGTCTGACGGAAGAGGAGGCGCTGAAGGCAATCACGCTGAATCCGGCGTGGATTATCGGTGTGGACGAGCGCGTCGGCTCGATCGACGTAGGTAAAGATGCCGATATCTCGATCTGGAACAGCTATCCGCTGTCTTCGGCCGCGTTGGTCGACAAGGTCCTGATCGATGGCGACGTTTATTTTGATCGCTCGCTTCCCGGCCTCGGTATGACCCATTACAAGGAGGGCCAGTAACCATGTCGAAAAAACTCATTCTTCTTCTGGCTCTTGCCGTTACAGTTTCCGCGCAAAGCAAAAAGCCTAAATCCACGCCCGCTCCGGCGCCTGCTGCGAGCACGGCCCCAGCCAATGAGACGATTGCTCTCAAGGGCGGCAAACTTCTTACCATGACACACGGCGTGATTGAAAACGGCGTCGTCGTGATGCAGAACGGCCGGATCACCGCCGTTGGCGGTCCTGGAACGGCAGTTCCTGCCGGCGCCAAGGTAATCGATGTCAGCGGGATGACGGTTTATCCGGGATTGATTGATTCGGAAACGCATCTTGGCCTGACTGAGGTCTCAGCCGATCGCATGACCAACGATGAGTTGGAACCAAGCGACGAGATCATGCCGCATATGCACGTTTATGACGGCTTTCACGCGGAAACAGCGCTGATTCCGGTTACAAGAATCAACGGCATCACTAACGCCATCGTTGCCCCGGCAAGCGGTGACACGCTGCCCGGCCAGGACTCGTTTATCCAGTTGGCCGGCCCTTCGGCCACGGAGATGTTGACCGTTCGCGACATCGCCATGCCACTCAACTTCACCGGCCAGCAACGCCGCAACCAGAACTTTGACCAGGCCAAGTTCCCGTTTACGCGCATGGGCATGGCCACGCAGCTGCGCCAGGCATTCATTGACGCGCTGGATTACGATCAGAAACTTGCGGTGTACGAGAAGAAAAAATCCAGCTCTGACGAGAAGGAAAAGGACAAGGCCGGAGCGCCGCCCAAGCGCGATCTTAAGCTTGAGGCGCTGCTGCCCTATCTTCATGGCAAGAAGCCCGTGGTTCTGGCGGCGGAGCAACCGAACGATCTGCTCACCGCCCTTGACCTGGCGAATGAATTCCACCTCAAGATCATTCTTAACCACGTTACCCACTCAGCTTCACTGCTTGATAAGATCGCGGCCACCGGTTTGCCGGTGATTGTTGGTCCCATCTATGAGCAGCCAAAGGAAGATGAGCGCTACGATGCCGTCTACAAAATGCCGGCGGAGCTGGCCAAACGCGGCGTGAAGATCGCGTTCGCGTCGTATGACGCGCATAACTCCCGCAATCTGCCTTACGCCGCCGGATACGCCGTCGGCTTCGGGTTGCCGCCGGAAGAAGCGCTCAAGGCCCTTACCATCAACCCTGCGCAGATGTGGGGCGTAGACAAGGACCTGGGTTCGCTCGACGTAGGCAAGATGGGCAACGTCGTGGTCGCCAATGGTGATCCTCTGGACGTGAAGACCGATGTGAAGCACGTCTTCATTCAGGGCCAGGAGATTCCGCTGGTCAACAAGCAAACCCAGTTGCGCGATCAATACTGGAAGTAAGCTTCACTGCAAGTTAACTTCAATTCAGGGCCGGAGGCAGCGCTTCCGGCTCTGTTTTTTTATAACCTCGTCATCTCGACGGCCGTGAAGCGAGCGCGCGCGGTCATCAGCGCGGGAGTAGGCCGGAGGGACCTTGTGTTTGGTTCTTAATAGCAGCCAGGCACAATGAGAAGACTCGCCAACCTGCTTCCCATCGGCGTAACATTGAAAGGATGTCCTGCCGCCCCTAGCGGCTCTGGGCCGCCAGGACTATGAAAAGACAAGGAGCGATACCAATGGTTAAGACAGCACTTTTTGTCCGTCTGGAAGCCAAGCCTGGAAAAGAGCAGGAGGTTGCCGATTTTTTGAAGAGCGGGCTGCCTCTGGCACAGCAGGAACCAGCAACCATCACCTGGTTTGCCATTCGCCTCGGCCCATCCACTTTCGGAATCTTCGATGCGTTTCCAGATGAAGCTGGAAGGCAGGCGCATCTCAACGGCAGAATTGCGGCCGCGCTCATGGCCAAAGCTGGAGAATTCCTTGCCCAGCCTCCGTCGATCGAAAAGGCTGACGTACTCGCGGCGATTACGGATCGTGGAGTTCAAAAGGCCGCGTAGCTTTCCGTGGCAGCATCGCGCCCACCTAGAGAACCAATGACCGGCCTGGGAAAAATTCTGGTGCTTCTCGGCGGCGTCATTGTGATTGTTGGCGCGGTGCTGCTGCTTGCCGGCCGCCTCAATCTTCCGCTCGGCCGCCTGCCCGGCGATATCACGCTCCGCGGCAAAAACTCCGTTTTCTACTTTCCCATCGTGACCTGTCTTCTGATCAGCATCGTGCTTTCTCTGATCTTCTGGCTCTTCGGCCGCGGCCGCTAGCTCATTTCAAGATCGTCGAGCAAAAAGCAGTATTCGCTCCAAACGGGCTGCCGCAGTCGAGCGTTTGCGTGAACTGATTCGCCTGCCCAAAGTCCTTTACCGTGTCGGGATAGTCGACACCATAGTGGAAGCCCGTCTTTCCCAGGGTGTACCAGGGATAGATACAGAACGCGCCGCCGTAGGTCGCGCACGTAAGGGCCACCTCGGCCTTGCCGCCCTGGTCGCTTACTGCGGCAAAGGTATTGGCGGTTGATCCATCGCCAAACGTTACGCCCTTGATCTGTATCGGCGAGAACCCCAGCCATGAGGCAGCGTTGTAGGAATCACAGACGGTCTGTCCGGGAACACAGAGCGCTCCACCGATGAACGTGGATTCATGGCCTATCTCCCACACAAACGAGTTAGGCGCATCATTCACGTTGCCCCAACCCAGAGAGTTGCCGATCTGCTGTGTGTCATAGAAAGGCATGAACGGGCCGCTGGAGCGCGAGTTGAGAACAATGGTCCCGAAGTGGCCGGTGGTCAGATCGGTCACGGTAATGTGAAAACCATCGGCCGCCGGCGTTACGAAGTAATGCACGGTAATCGTGTCGCCGGCATGCATCTGCAGCGCGCTTCCTGGAGTGGCGGAATCTTCCAGCATGGCGTTGAACGCCGTGGGCTCGTTGAAGTGCGAGGCCGTAATGCGATTAGGGGTAAGCGCAAAGATCGGAGAGCACGCTGTATATGTGTTGGGAGTAAAGTTCACCGCGAAGGCGCCGTTGGAAAAGCATTTGGTAACCGTGGAGTCAGGATAAAACTGCAACTCCACAAAAGCCTGGCCAAAGAGGCTCTTGGGATCGGTGACCGTACCGCCAAACCAGAACGTTGGCCCGACGTCGGAGACGTTTGTGGTTCCACCAGTTGGGAGCACGACGGTCCATGTGAGATCGCGTGCCGAACCTGGGGCGCTGGAGACCGGAAACAACTCCGGCTCGTCATGCCCGGTGCAGCCCGGCGCATAACTCACTTCGAATTGTCCGGGAATATATTTCGGATGGTGCGCCAGGCAGTCTTTTACCGCCTGCGCCTGGGCCAATGCTGTGAATGCAAGAAACGATACCAGACCTGTGAATATGCCGCGCAACATAAGAAAGACCTCCGGGGGAATGAGGTTTAAGAGAGCGGATGGGGTCCACTCTCAAAAGAGGCCAGCATCTTATCACGGCGATTTTGAAACGTCGCTTCCCTTGATAAACTTCAGGTGCATGTCGTCGGAAGGCCAACTCGGCTTCACTTTTGATCAGGCTCCCGGCCGCCGCATCTGGCGCGTGGCTGATCTGGTGAGCGCGGTTCGCACAACCGTGGAGCGCGGTTACACCGACGTTTGGGTAGAAGGCGAGATCTCCAATTTCCGCCCATCCGAATCGGGCCATCTCTATTTCACCCTTAAAGACGGCGACGCCCAGCTCCGCATCGTGATGTTCCGCAGCCAGGCTCGGCTATTGCGCTTTCGTCCCGAGAGCGGCATGCAGGTGATTGCCCGCGGCCGCGTCACGATTTACGACGCGCGCGGGGAACTGCAGCTTTCCGCTGAATTCCTGGAGCCGGTCGGCGCAGGCGCGCTGCAGCTGGCTTTTGAGCAGCTCAAAGCCCGTTTGGCGCAGGAAGGCCTGTTCGATCCCTCGCGCCGCAAGCCAATTCCGCCGTTGCCGCGACGCATCGGCATTGTGACATCGCCTCGCGGCGCCGCCTTGCACGACATGCTCAACATCCTCGCCCGCCGCCATGAAACCGTTGCTATCCTGATTTATCCGGCGCAGGTGCAGGGTGAGACCGCTCCGTCGGAAGTCGCTACCGGCATTCGCTACTTCAACCGCACAAGAAATGTCGATGTCATCATCGTTGCGCGGGGCGGCGGCTCCATTGAAGATCTGGCTGCCTTCAACGACGAAGGCCTTGCCCGGACCATCGCCGCGTCTACTCTGCCTGTGATCTCGGCCGTCGGCCATGAGACCGATTTCAGCATCGCCGACTTCGTCGCCGACTTGCGCGCGCCTACGCCTTCCGCCGCGGCCGAACAGGTGATTGAATCCAAGCACCGCCTGGCCGAGCATCTGGCCCATCTGCAGCAGCGCCTTGATCGTGCCACACGATACCGTCTGCTGATAGCGCGCAATCAGCTCCAGGAGCTCTCGCAGCACGGCGCTTTTGCCCGCATTCGCGATCTGATGGTGCAGCGCGCGCAGCGCTTGGACGATCTTGCGCATCGCCTGGCTGCCAACTATCGCGCACTGCTCCATGATTACCATCGCCGGCTCGATGTGGCTGCAGCCCGCGTGCGCCACTTTGACTTCCGGCGCTCTCTGGCCATCACACGCAGCCAGCTAGATGCCGGAACTGAAGCCGTGGTGCGGACCTTCCAGGCTCGACTGGCCAGTCGTCGATCGCACCTGGAACGCCTCACCGCGCAGCTGAATGCTCTTTCGCCGGTCAAGATTCTGGAACGCGGTTATGCCCTGGTCTTCGATGAAAACGGTGCGCTCGTAAAGGATTCCAGCCGGCTTAATGCCGGCCAGCAGATTTCCGCTCGCCTGGCGCGCGGCAGCTTCGCGGCGGAAATCAAGGAAACAAAACCGGATTGAGAACGAAGCAACACCGCGGTATCCCAATGGTAATTTGCAAGCCATCAAGAATTGCTAAATACTAACGACTCAGAACTAATAACTGGCTCCATGCGCAAACTCTTTGGCACTGACGGAATCCGCGGCGTTGCAGGTGAGTATCCGCTCGATCAAAAAACCGTGTACGCCGTGGGGCGCGCGCTCGGTCATCATCTGCCGGATGGCCCTAAACGGGTCATCCTGGGTCAGGACACGCGCGAGTCGAGCGCCTGGATCGCCGACACGCTGGCCACGGGGCTGCGTGAATCCGGCGTGGAAACCGAAAGCGCCGGCGTTGTGCCCACGCCTGCCGTCGCTTACCTGGCGCATACGCAGCGATTTTCGGCGGGAGTCGTGATCTCTGCTTCACACAATCCCTGGCGCGATAACGGCATCAAGGTCTTCGGCGGCGACGGCTACAAGCTGCCGGACGCAGTAGAGCTTGAAATCGAAACCGAAATTTTTTCCGTGCTCAGCGCCAACGCGGCTGCAAATCAAAGCGCCACGATAAAGCCATCCCTTCCTGGTGATTCGCACCTGCGCGCGGCCTACGTGAACTGGATGTCCCGCGGCATCCCCGGAGCAGAACGCCTGCGCATTGTGGTGGATTGCGCCAACGGCGCAGCCAGCTCCATTGCCCAGGAGCTGTTCACTCGCTCGGGTGCGCAAGCCGAGTTCACGCACTCCAGCCCCAACGGCCGCAATATCAATGAGAATTGCGGCGCGCTGCACCCTGAAGTCGTGGGCCGCGAGGTAGTTGCGCGCAAAGCTGACCTGGGCATCTGCTTTGATGGCGACGCCGATCGCGCCTTGTTTTCCGATACCAACGGGAAAGTCGTCGATGGCGACGCAGTCATGCTGCTGCTGGCGCAGGAGCTCAAGCGTCGCGGCGAGCTGGCCAGTGACACGGTTGTCGCCACCACGATGTCCAATATGGGGCTAGAGATTGCTCTCCGCCAGCAGGGAATCAAGTTGCTGCGTGCTCCCGTCGGCGACAAATACGTACTTGAAGAGATGATCAAATCCGGCGCCGTATTGGGCGGCGAGCAATCCGGGCACATTATTCTCTCCCGCGAAGCCACCACCGGCGACGGCTTGCTGACGGCTATGCGCGTGTTGTCCGTTGTTGCCGCAAGCGGGCAGCCGCTGGCGCAGCTGGTTGCCGGTCTCAAGGTCTTTCCCCAGACCATCAAGAACGTGCGCGTGCGGGAGAAGCGTCCGCTCGATCAAATTCCACAAGTGGTTGAAGCAATCCAGGGCGCCGAACGCGAGCTCAACGGCAACGGCCGCGTCAATGTGCGGTATTCCGGCACCGAATCACTGGCCCGCGTGATGGTGGAAGCTGAGTCGAAAGAGACTGTCCATCGGCTGGCCGATGGCATTGCCGCAGCGATTGAGAACACTCTCGGCACAGGCCCTTCCCCCGGACACTAGAGCGTATGCGACGGCTTGAACAAATTGTGCTCGGCGTACTCAGCCTTACCATCGCGCTCGCGCTCTGGCGCCCAAGCCCTAAGCTCGAGGGGGCTCCCCCGTCTCTACTGCTGTATCTGGTGGCACTGCCTCTTGTCTTTTATGTGCTTCTGCGTTTTGCCTACTGGACGTTTGTCCGCCCGTATTTAAGATTTCTGAGAATCCGGCGCTATCGCAACAACAAAGAATTGAGGGAGGCTGCAAAGCGCAGCCTGTAAGAAGAGTTACTCCACGTCGCGCCAGTTCAGCCCGACGCCCATCTCTACCAACAGCGGCACCAGCAAGGTGTGCACCTTTTCCATCTTTTCCTGCACAAGCTCGCGCATAACTTCGATCTCCGCCTGCGGGACCTCAAACAACAGCTCGTCATGCACCTGCAACAGCATGCGCGATTTCAGCTTGCGCTTGCGCAAATCTTCGTCAATGTGGATCATCGCCAGCTTGATCAGGTCAGCGGCGGTGCCTTGCAACGGTGTGTTGACCGCCGTGCGCTCGGCAAAGCCACGCATGTTGGCGTTCTTGCTGTTGATGTCGGGAATGGGCCGCGACCGGCCAAAGAGCGTCTTTACGCTCTGCTCGCGCCGCGTCTCTTCAAGCACGTGATCAATAAATTTGCGCACGCCGCTGTACTTTTCAAAATAAGCGTCAATGAACTTCCTGGCCTCGCGCTGCTCGATGCCAAGCTGTTGCGACAATCCGAACGGTGACAATCCATACACAATCCCAAAATTCACAGCTTTGGCGCGGCGGCGGTGCTCGGCATCGATCATCAGCGGCGGTACGCCAAATACCTGTGAAGCGGTGAGGGCATGTATGTCATCGCCACGGCGGAAGGCCTCCACCAGCAACGGATCTTCAGAGAAATGCGCCAGCAGCCGCAGCTCGATCTGCGAATAGTCCGCCGAGAGCAGCACGTGGCCGGCCTCGGCGATAAACGCCGCGCGAATCTCCCGTCCCAACTCGGTGCGAATGGGAATGTTCTGCAGGTTTGGATTCGTTGAAGATAGCCGTCCGGTGGTGGTGCCGGTCTGGTTGAATGTGGTGTGCACGCGCTGCGTTTTGGGATCGATCAATACCGGCAGCGCGTCCACATAAGTGCTCTTGAGCTTGGAGAGCTGGCGATAATCCAGCACCAGCTTCGGCACCTCGTGCGACTCCGCCAGCTCTTCCAGCACATCCACGGCGGTTGAAACCGTTTTTCCCTTGCCGTACTTCACCGGGCGGGGCAGATTCAGATCCTCGAACAGCACCTTGCCCAGCTGCTTGGGAGAATTGATGTTGAACGTCACTCCGGCCTTTTCGTGGATCTCGCGCGCCTTGGCATCGCACTGTTTTTCCAGGTCGATCGAGAGCTGCCCGAGCATTCCATGGTCAATTTTTACCCCGGCGTTCTCCATGCGCGCCAGCACCGGCGCCAGCGGCAGATCGATCTGCTCATAGAGCGGCAGCTGTCCGGCGCTTTCCACTTCTTTGCGCAGCGTGGGCGTGATGCGCCCGGTTACATCCGCCGCCTCGGCCATGGAAGCTGAGAGCTTCAGGTTAAAACTGCGCACGGCAATTTCGGCCAACGAGTGTTTGGCATACGTCGGGTTAATGATGTAGGAGTAGAGCATGGGCTCGTCGCCTACTCCGGCCAGCTCCACACCATGCGGCTCCAGTTGCCGCAACGCTGCTTTGTAGTCGTGAATTGTCTTGGAAATTTTGGGATCGCTCAACAGGCGCTTCAGCTCAACTGAGATTTCATCCCCGTCGAGCACCGCGCTGAAGGCTTTGCCCGGTTCAATCGAGATTGCCAGCTTGAGCGGCGCTCCGCTCGGCTCCGCCGCCGGCGGAGCATCAAAGAGCAGCTCGCCCGATGTTGGTGCGGCCTCGTCTTCGGGCTCTTCTTCTTCAGCTTTGGCTGTCGCCGTAAACTCGAAGGCGATGGCCAATGGCGCTTTCGCCTTGCGCAGCTCTTTAACTTCCGCGACGCTCTTCAGCTCGCGATAATCCGTCTCTTTGACTTCAACTTCTGGCACCAGCTCCTTGAGCAGGGTAGTGAATTCCAATTCGCTGAACAGGCTGCGCAACGCATCTGTATCGGGCTCACCGGCCACCATCTTGTCCAGGTCAAGTTCAATGTCAACATTTTGGTCGATGGTGACCAGCTGCTTGCTCCACAGGATGGTCTCCTTATTGTTGAGCAATGATTCGCGATAGGTCTTCTTCTTGACTTCTTCGGCCCGATCCAACGCGCTTTCCAGCGTCTTAAACTCCTTGATGATCTCGACCGATCCTTTATCGCCAATGCCGGGAGCGCCGGGAATGTTGTCGATGGAATCGCCGCGCAGCGCCATCACGTCGATCACCTGCTCCGGCCGTACGCCCAGAATTTCCTCTACCTTGGCGGCGTCGCAGATCAGGTTGTCCTTGGGCGGATTGAGAACGCAAACTTTGTCGTTCACCAGTTGCAGCATGTCCTTGTCACTGGAGACCACAAACACATCCAACGACTGCGCCGCCGCTTTGCGCGCCAGCGTGCCGATCACATCATCAGCCTCAAACCCTTTCTGCTCCAGGATCGGGATGCGATACGCCTCCAGCGCGCGCCGTATGTAAGGCACCTGCTGCACCAGGTCAGGAGGCATTTCCTTGCGTTGCGCCTTGTAGCCCTCGTACGCGACGTCTTTGAACGTCTGCGTCTTGATATCAAACTTGCGGACCGAGGTGACGGTACTGGCCTGTTCATCGCGGAAGGTCGGGCCGGCCACGTCGAACACCGCCGCCAGGTATTCCGGATTGAAATCAGCCCGCAACTTGCGCAGCATGTTCACGAAAACATAGCTGGCGGCAGTCGGCACGCCCTTTTTGGTTGACATGGGTCGCTGCCGCGCCATGGCGTGATAAGCGCGGAAGATGAACGACATCGAGTCCATCAGGAAGACGCGGCCCTTCTGCTCGGGTTTGGGATTGGTGGCCAAAATGAAATTCTATCCTCTTCCAAGCAGGGCAGCGCAAGCGAAAGAAACGATAAACCCAACCCCAGCCTGCCGCGATCCGCCGCCAGGCGCGTTCTTTGTTCCCGTGCCCGGTGAATCGGTACTTTACTCAGAAGTCATGATATTTTGAATGTCTCGTGGATCGTGAGCGCATCGCCACACTAGTTCGAATGTTCAATTCGACCCGGCGGACCGAAATTGACGCGGCCTGGACGTTCGCTCGTTCCATGGGTGACGACTTACTTCCACTTCTCGCGGAAGCGTTTCCTCAAATCAGCAAATCACCTGGGCGTGCGTCTATCCTCGCTTATGTCGGAAGATTCTCCCGGGAAAGTGAGATCGTGTTTAGGATGGGGATCGCTTCCGTACAAGACCGTTCCTATAAAGTCCGTCATTACGCGTGCGCAATTCTTGCTTATTCGCTTCGGACGGATGCGCTTCCAACCCTTTCTTCTCTGCTCAACCATGCGGACCCTCGGACCGTGGAAGATGCCAGGGCTGCGCTCGATGCGATCAAGAACATGAATCACCATTTCTTTATGGACCGGGACCACAGCGGGAAGGTGCTCTGGGAATATGGAACAACGTGATTGTCCGTCGTCGGCTCTGGATGCGTGGCAACCGCGCGTCATTGTTGAATTAACATCGGGTTGTCGTGAAGCAGAATACAGTCCCGCACCTGCTAGACTCATCGGATGGACGCCCACGACTCAGTCAACGCCATGGCCGGCGCTTACGCAGACCAGGCGGTCACTCTCGCGCGCGAGTTCAAAGCGACGCTCGATTACAGCGAAAACTCGCTGATGGAGCTGGAAACCATTGTGGGCCAGCTTGCCCTCGATCTCCCGCCCAACGGCGCTCCTGGCGACGAGCTCACCGAGATGTGCAAGCTGTGGGGCAGTTATTTTGGCGAGGTCGTACGTCGCCGTTTCGGCGGCGACTGGAGCATTGAGACTTATCCTGGGAAGCAGTTCGCCACGCTCACGCTCAATGTTGCTGGTACCAAGCTGTTTCCCTCGATGAAGGTCCACCGGCGTCTCACCGCCGGTGAAAGCGACAATCTGTGGTCGTTTTACAAGATGGTCAAGGCCAAGCTGGAAGCCGTGCCGGGTGGGAAAGTGCAGTGAACAATTTGGTAAATTGGTAATTTGGTAAATGGGTAAATTGAGAACAGAGACTACATAGAGATTATTTTTTCATTTACCAATTTACCAATTTACCAATTTACTCATTTACCAATTGAAGTTGCCAATTTACTCATTTACCCATTGAACTTGGCCTTTCTCTTTTCTACAAACGCTCTGATCCCCTCTCTCCCGTCGGCCGTTCCGCCAGCTTCTCCGATCGCGCGGCTCTCCCATTCCATCTGTGTCTCCAATGACTCATTCCAGCCGCTGTGAAGAAGGCGCTTGGCAGCGCCGAATGCGCCGGTCGGACCCTGCGCCAGCGACGTTGCCAACTCTTCCGCGCGAGCCGCCAATTTTTCCGCCGCTACAACTTCCGTCACCAGTCCCCACTCACAGGCCTCGCGCGCCGAGAGCACCCGGTTGGTCAGGGTAAGTTCCAGGGCGCGCTTGAGCCCGACCAATCGCGGCAGAAAATAAGTCGAACCGCCATCGGGCGCCATGCCGATCCTCGTATAGGCCATCAGCAACCGGGCGGAGTCGGCGGCCAGCACCAAATCGCAGGAGATGGCCAGGCTGAATCCTCCGCCGGCAGCCGCACCCTGAACGGCGGCGATTACCGGCGCGTCCAGCCGCGCAAATCGCGAAACCGCCAGGTGAAGAAAGGATGTAACCTCGCGCAGATAGCTCTCAAGATCAGCCTGCGCGTGAAACAGCTTCACATCTCCGCCCATCGAGAAATTGTCGCCCGCCCCGCGCAGCAGCACCGCACGCACATTTCTGTCGCTCTCGCATTGGAGCGCCACCGACATCAGGTCTTTGGCCATTCCCAGGTCAATCGAGTTGCCGGCATGCGGCCGGTTCAGCGTGACGTACCCTACATGGTCACGAACGTCAAACAGCACTGGCTCTTCACTGGACATATCGACTCCACTAGCAATCAATCTATTGCGCAGATCTGCGGCAAAATCATTTCTTCTCCAGCCATTTTGCCGGTGGTAATTCCTCTTTCAACAGCACGCCGCTGATCTGGCGCAGCATCATCTGGCTTGCCAGCCCCACGATCCTGTTTGCCGCGGCTTCCGCCGTAACGCCGCGCCCATGGATATTTGAGATCAGGTTGCGCTGTGAATCATTGTCGCCCGTACCGGGTTGAAATGCCATGTAGGCAGAAAGGCTTTCGGCTGTCACCAGTCCCGGACGCTCACCGATCAGCAACACAACAACCCTTGGACGAAGCAACTCCCCCACGGCATTCATCACGCCGACACGGCAGTGCCGAACCGCAAAGGCCTGTCCCAGCTGCCAGCTCTTTGCCTGCGCCTTTTCCGCGATCATCCGGAACAACTGCGGGACCTGCGTGTGCACGGCTGTGACCGAGAGCCCGTCGCCGACCACAATCTGCAGGTCGGCTTGCTGCGGGCACCGTTGCAGCACCAGCTTGCGTCCTTCTTCATTCAACTGTCTTCCCAGATCAGGCCGCAGCAGGTATTCATCTTTCGCTTGCGCCATGGTCGACACTGCAAACAGCTTCCAACGTTGAACGAACTCGATGCCCAGATCACCTTCCAGATCGAACTCCGTTCGGACCGCATCCCTCGCGGCGGCGTGGGCTTCACGCAGCTCGAGCTGCGTCGCCGTCCGGTAAGCGGCGCCGGCGCGATCTACCAGTACCCGTGCCGGCGTACGCGCCCGGATCTTGTTGATCAGGTCAGGCCAGCCCACGGCGCCGAGTTCTTCACTACTGCTCATGAAAGATGGCCCTCAGCTCTTCTTGAGACCCTCTAACAATACTCCGTCCAGTACGTCTAATGTTTCAGCCCCTCAGGATACAATCAACCCGCGATGTACTCTCTCTTTCAGGATTTCCGCTACGCGCTTCGCCGGCTGGGCAAGACACCCGGTTTTACTGCGATTGCGGTGCTAACTTTAGCCTTAGGCATCGGCGCGAACACGGCGATCTTTACCGTGATTGACGCGGTTTTACTGCGGCCGCTGCCGTATCGCGATCCCGGACGGCTGGTGCTGCTCAACGAGCAAACGCCGCGCTTCCCCATACTCTCGGTCTCCTATCAAAACCTGGTTGACTGGCGCGGGCAGAGCCACGTCTTCACCGGTGTGGGCGCGGTCCGCAATCTGGGCATGAACCTGACCGGCGGCGACGAGCCGGAACGGCTCAAAGCGCAGATGCTCAATGCCAACGTCTTCGATCTTCTGGGTATTGAAGCCGCGCGCGGCCGCACCTTTCTGCCGGACGACGATAAGCAGGGCGCACCCGGAGTCGCCATGATCAGCTACGGACTCTGGCAGCGCCGTTTTGGCGGCGCGGATGCTGTACTGGGAAAATCTCTTACGCTCGATAGCAAACCCTATGCTGTGGTCGGCGTGCTTCCTCCGGGCTTTCAAATCCTGCAGCAATCGCCCGACGTGGTGTTGCCCTTTGAACCGTGGGCCAAAACTCTCCCTGACGATCGCTCATGGCACCCTGGTATTTTGCCGCTGGCGCGTCTTCGACCGGAAGTAACGCTGGAGCAAGCGCGCTCAGAGATGAGCACCATCGCCAAACGTCTGGAGCAACAATATCCCGAGTTTGATACCGGTACCGGCGCTATCGTGAACCTGATGCAGAGCCAGATGGTGCAGAACATCCGTCCGGCGTTGCTGATGATCCTGGGCGCAGTGGGCTTTGTGCTGCTCATCGCCTGTACCAATGTGGCCAATCTGATGCTGGCCCGCGCGACGGCTCGCAAACGCGAGATCGCCGTACGCAACGCGATTGGCGCCAGCCGCTGGCGTGTGCTTCGCCTGGTGCTTACGGAAAGTGTGTTGCTCTCATTGATTGGCGCCGGCGCCGGCCTGCTCCTTGCCAACGCTGCGGTTCCGGTCCTTCTGCAGTTGGGCGCATCGAGCCTTCCTGCCACCACCGATGTCCACATTAATGGCGCCGTGCTCTTGTTTACGACATTGCTGGCTCTTGTTTCCGGAATCTTGTTTGGACTTGCGCCGGCGTTGCATATGGCCGGCCTCGATCTGCGTTCTGCCTTGAATGAGACCGACCGCGGCGCCGTTGGCCTGGGCGTGATGAAGCTGCGCGGCACTCTAGTGGTGGGTGAAGTCGCACTCGCCATGCTCCTGCTGGTAGGCGCCGGACTGCTAATCCGCAGCTTTGACCGGCTTTCCAAAGTTGAACCTGGATTTGGCGTGGACCATATTCTGATTGCCGATCTGCTGGTCTCTCCCGCTGCCCACCCCGATCCCGCCGAGCGCAACCAGTTCTTCGATCGCGTGATTGAGCGCGCGGGAGCGTTGCCGGGCGTGCGTGCTTCGGGCGCGGCATCTTTTCTGCCGGTCAGCGGCGCAGGCTCCATCATTCACTTCAACATCCAAGACCGTCCGCCCAAAAGCCCGCATGAGTACGTGATGGCCAACTATCGCGTGGTAAGCCCAAATTACCTGAAGACCATGGGTATTCCGTTGCTGAAGGGCCATCTCATGACAGAGGCCGACCGCGAAGGCGCGCCCGCGGTTGTGGTGATCAACGCTATCATGGCCAAAACCTTCTTCCCCAATGAATTGCCGCTGGGAAAACACATTCAGCTTGGCGCTACGCCCGACAAAGACGCTCCGTGGATGGAGGTCATTGGCGTAGTCGGTGATGTGAAGCAGTCACTGGCGAGCGAAGCGCCCACGGAGATGTACGTGCCCTACCGGCAAGCCATCAAAGAGCTGCCGGTCTTCAACCTCTCGCTGGTTTTGCGTACCGGCGCTGACCCGCGCACGCTTTCCAACTCGCTTACCGCCGCAGTCCATGAGATTGACCGCAACCAGCCGCTCGTCAATCTCCGCACGATGGAAGAGAACGTTGCTACCTCTGTATCCCAGCCGCGCTTCCGCACCGTACTGCTGACGATCCTTGCCGGGATTGCTCTGTTGATTGCAGCGGTGGGAATTTACGGCGTGATGGCCTTCTCCGTTGGCCAGCGCACGCACGAGATCGGCACACGCATGGCTCTCGGCTCCACGCCCGGCCAGATATTCAAGCTTGTCATCAGCGACGGGCTTCGGCTCACGCTGATTGGCGTTGCGATTGGGTTGCTGGCTGGAATTGCCGCCGGGCGTTATCTAGCCAGCATGCTCTTTCAGGCCAGCCTGATTGAGCCGCTCACGATGGCCGCCGTTGCTGCGCTGCTGATTGCTGTTGCGCTCACCGCTTGTTATATTCCGGCCAGACGCGCGACGCGCGTAGATCCAACGGTGGCGTTGCGCTACGAATAAGTACCGAAGCAAAAGCCAAATGTCCCGACCACTCGCGCGAAATGGATTTGTTCCTGGCATCCTGTCCCTGGCGATGCTGGCGTTTTCTGCCTGTAGCAACTCCAAGGTTGTACCTCCTCCTGATCGCCCGCGGCTCACCGCAGGGGTAAAGATGGTGGATGTTACGTTTCACTCCGCCTCGCTCTCCCGCGACATGCCGTACCGGATCATCCTGCCGGCAAAGCTTGGCGCAGGCCAGAAGCTGCCCGTGCTTTACCTGCTGCATGGCGGTGGCGGCGGCTTTCGCGATTGGTCAAACTATTCTGACGTAGCAGGCTACGCGGAAAAAGGCCTCATTCTGGTAATGCCGGAAGGGAACTCTTCCTATTTTGTGAACTCAGCCGATCAACCGCAGGACCGCTACGAAGACTACATCACACGCGATCTGATTGCGGACGTGGAAGACAAGTTCCCGGCGGCAAACGGCCGCGCAAACCGCGCGATTGCCGGCGTCTCCATGGGTGGATTCGGTGCAGTAACGTTGGCGCTGAAGCATCCGGACTTGTTTGCATTCGCCGGCGGAATGAGTTCGGCGCTGGATGTTCCCAGCCGGCCTTTTTCCATTAAAAGGCTCGATCAGTGGCGGCATCATCGTTCGATCTTCGGCCCCTGGAAAAGCCAGCATCAACATGAAAACGATCCCATGGTTCTGGTGCGTTCGGCTGCTCCTGAACAAGCGCCTTACTTTTTTCTCACCTGTGGAGAGCAGGAGAGCCTGCTTCCGGTCAACCGGCAATTCGCGGGGCTGTTGCAGCAACGAAACTTCAAATACGAGTTCCACACTGGCCCGGGAGGTCATGACTGGAACCAATGGAACAGCCGCGTGCCGGACCTGATCGACAGCATCGTGCGGCATCTGGCGGCCAGATAGTCGCGTGGCGCTTCGTCCCTTGCTTTGAAGGGCGTGATGGGTGTCCAATTGGACTGTCACGTAAATAGCAAGGGCGAGCTCGACCACGGGGCTAACGGGGTCCCCGGCCCGCGCGATCTTTTCGGGATGGGGCAGGAGCCCGCTGTCAACGGGCAGAAGACTTCAAGCTCATGCAACGTGTTGCACCGGTTGGAGCGAAGCGACAAAATAAAGGTCCATCAAAGACTGTTGCGCAAGGAGGGTCCGCCATGAACCGCAGAGATTTCCTGAGAGATGCCTCAACCACCATGGGAGCAGCGCTGCTTGCGCCGGCTGTGCTGAAAGCCTCGGTCCTGAATTCCATGGTCCTTGACTCTGCGCCGTCGGTGGCGCATGTGGCCTTCGTCAAGACCACCGATCGCGCTGCCGGGGTGAAGCGCGCAATTGAGCTTCTCGGTCTCCAGAAATTTCACGGCAAAGACCTCTTCATCAAGCCGAATTTCAACAGCTCTGATCCTACGCCAGGTTCCACGCACGAAGACACGCTCGTGGCGGTGCTGCAGCAGCTCAAAGCCATGGGCGCCGGCCCGCTCACCGTGGGCGATCGCAGCGGCATGGGCAACACCCGCGAGGTCATGACCAAAAAGAGTGCATTCCAGATTGGCAAAGAGCTGGATGCCAAAGTGATCGTTTTTGATGAACTCGGCGCGGACGATTGGGAGCTGATCAGGGCCTCAGACATGCATTGGGACCAGGGTTTTGCCTTGCCGCGTCCGGTGCGCAACGCCGGCGGAGTAGTGACTACATGCTGTCTCAAGACGCATCGCTATGGCGGGCACTTCACGTTATCGCTCAAGAATTCCGTGGGCTTTGCCGCCAAGGTTGTGCCCGGCAATTCGTATAACTTCATGCGTGAACTGCACTCCTCGCCCAATCAGCGCCGCATGATCGCCGAAATCAACGCCGCCTATAAACCCGAGCTGGTTGTGCTCGATGGTATTCAGGCCTTTACCAACGGCGGCCCGGACCAGGGCAAGATGGTGCAATCGAATGTGATTCTTGCCGGCACTGATCGCGTGGCCATTGATGCCGTGGGCGTCGCCTTGCTGCGCCATTTCGGCACCACGCCGGAGGTGAGCCAGGGCGACATCTTCGATCAGGAACAGATCGCCCGCGCTGTGCAGTTGAAGATCGGAATAAGCAGCCCCAAACAGATTGAGCTGGTGACTGGCGACAAGGAAAGCGCGGACTACGCGAAGCAGATTCGCGCCGTGCTCGATGGCGGCCAGGGCTAGGTAATGGCTTAAGAATGAGGGCGAGCCCGACCACGGGGCGAGCCCGACGCGACAGGGCGGAAGACTTCAATCTCGTGCAACTTGTAACAGCGGTTTGGAGCGCAGCGACAGAACTAAAAGCACAAGAATAAGGGCGAGCCCGACCACGCGGCGAGTCCGCTGCCGCAGCGGCGGAAGCCTGCAATCTCATGCAAGTTGTTGGAGCGGTTTGGAGCGAAGCGACAGAATTAATCGGCGCACTTGATCATCAGCTTGCCGAAATTTTCTCCGCTGAACAGTTTCAGCAGCGTTTCCGGAAACGTCTGCAAGCCTTCGACGATGTCTTCCTTTGTTTTCAGCTTGCCCTGGGCTCGCCAGGTGGCCAGATCGCGGATGCCTTCCGCGTAGCGTGAGGCAAAATCAAACACAACAAAACCTTGCATTGTGCCTCGATTCACCAGCAGAGACATATAGTTGGCCGGCCCTTTGAAGCCGGAAGTGGAGTTGTACTGCGAGATCGCGCCGCAGAGCACCACGCGCGCGTTACGAGCCAGTAGCGCCAGTGCTGCATCAAGAATTTCGCCGCCCACGTTGTCAAAATAGACGTTCACGCCTTTCGGACAGTGCTTCCGCAGCGAATCCATGACGTTCCCTGACTTGTAATCGATGCAGGCGTCAAATCCGAGTTCGCGCACGGCGTAATTGCATTTCTCAGCTCCACCGGCAATGCCCACGGCGCGGCAGCCTTTGATCCTGGCAATCTGTCCCACCACCATCCCTGTCGCACCAGCTGCGCCGGAGACCACCACGGTATCGCCCGCCACGGGCTTGCCGACATCAAGCAAGCCGAAGTACGCAGTCAAGCCGGTGATTCCCAGGGCGCCCAGATACACCGGCAACGGCGCCAGGTTGGGATCAATCTTGGTGATTCCGCTCCCGTCCGACGTGGCGTACTCCTGCATCCCCAGCATACCGAAGACATGCTCGCCGGTCTTGAAGTTGGGATTCTGGGAAGCCACCACGCGGCCCACGGCGCCGGCGCGCATCACGTCGCCGATCTTGACCGGCTCAATGTAAGAGCGGCCTTCATTCATCCAGCCGCGCATCGCCGGGTCGAGCGAGATGTAAAGGTTCTTGACCACGAACTGCCCTGTGCCGGGATCGCGCACCGGCTCTTCGGTGTAATTCCAGTCACTGCGTTTGGGCAGGCCCGAAGGCCGGGCGGCAAGGCGGAATTGATGATTGATCACGTTCATCCTCTTCTACCGATTCTTTCCCTAACGAGTTAGAGATGAGACCACAGTATAAATGTTTGCTGTGAAGACACTGTTGCGTAGTGGGAAAACCAGGTCAACAGCCGATATTTTGCGTTTGCTGTAACGAACATGCTCTCTCCTGCACTCCATATACGACCAGTAAGGAGGCCCGAGAGTGGCAGGAAAAATCCATTTCACTGAAATCCCCGCCGCCATTCAGGAAGCGATAAAGTCCACCAAGACAACCCTGCCCCATGAAGAGTTGATCATGGGTTTTATTGCCCCTGAAGGCCTGGCCGAGAGTCAACTGCAAACCATTGCCCGGGAGATCACGCAAAAGGTGGCTCCGGGTGCACAACCTTTTGTTGGTCCCGCGGGAACAGCTGCCGGTGGGGCGCAAACGGAAGCACTGATCAAGACGCCGTTGCGCATCCTGGGCTTCAAACCCACACCCAAAATGCTCGGCTAACGTGAGCGACACACGGCGGCTCCGGCCGCCGTGGACCGCATCGCCGGCCACAAGGAGTCTCGGCCATGGCGGAAAAACCTGTGTTATATCAAATTGCTTCGGCCGGATCGGAAGTTCCGTATTGCCCGAGCGCACAGCCTCATATGCGTGAAGCGCGCCTGCTGGGTGTTGTAAAGAATGGAGAAACTTCCTACCTTGCTGAACCTGTTCCGTTGACCGGAGAGCTGCTCGCTATGACGCAGCCGGTAGGCCCTTCCCGCGTGTTGCGTATCGCCGCCCGATGTGAAGAGAACTCGTGTGTGCACTTTGACGGCGTGAATTGTCGCCTGGTTACGCGAATCGTCGAGCAGTTGCCGGCTGTGACAGATACCTTGCCCGCCTGCCTCATTCGCGCGGATTGCCGTTGGTATCGGCAGGAGGGCAGGGCAGCCTGTTTGCGTTGTCCGCAGGTAGTGACGGAATTTACTGACGATAACGAAGCCTTTCGCAAAGCGGCCACCGTCGAGTAGAAACTGGACTGTGAACGTTTTAAATCGGCTGCAAGCGACGGTTCTGCGGATTCCTATAACGTAATGATCTCCTTCAACCCCGCGGCCAGTTGCTTGCGTGCTCCGTCATCGATTGCAGCGGGTTCATTCGCTTTGAAGATCCCCATTTGCTGCAACCATGCCAGAAATTCCGGCGCCGGGCGCAGATTGAACAGGCGGCGCATGGCCAGCGCATCATGAAAGCTGGTGGACTGGTAGTTGAGCATCACGTCGTCCGCGCAGGGCACGCCCATAAAGTAGTTGCACCCGGCGGCGGTCAGCAGCATAAGGAGATTGTCGGCTGAGTTCTGGTCGGCGGCGGCGTGGTTGGTGTAGCAGACGTCGCATCCCATCGGAAGGCCAAGCAGCTTGCCCATGAAGTGGTCTTCCAGCCCGGCACGAATGATCTGACGCTCGTCATAGAGATATTCCGGCCCGATGAATCCAACGACGCTGTTCACCAGGAACGGCTCGAACACCCGCGCTACGCCGTAAGCCCGGGCCTCCAGGGTCAACTGGTCGACGCCGTGATGCGCATCAGCGGAGAGCGCGCTGCCCTGGCCGGTCTCAAAGTAAGTCACGTTGAGGCTGGGCTGCTCCGAGACTCTGGTCTCCGGGGAAGAGCCTTGATGGCGCAAAGAATCGGGTGATCGGGAGATCGGGTGATCCGATCTGAAATCCTTTCCGCTCTCCCGATGAACCGATCTCCCGATCTCCCGATTTCTATGGTGTTCGAGTACTTTCTCCCGTCCTTCACGTAGCATGCTCAGGGTGATCCCAAAGCTCTCATTTGCCTTCTGCGTTCCCGCTACCGATTGAAAGAGCAGATCCACAGGCGCGCCGCGGTCCATCGCAGCCAGCTGTGTGGAGATATGCGCCAGACAGCATGCCTGCGTGGGGATGTTGTAAGCCTCGATCAGCCGCTGCAGCGCATGCAGAATGGCGGTGACGGTTTCAACCGAATCGGTTGCCGGGTTTACACCGATCACCGCATCGCCGCAGCCATAGAGCAGGCCATCAAAGGCGGCGAGCAGAATTCCGGCAACATCATCTGCGGGATGGTTGGGCTGCAGCCTGATTCCCAACACGCCGCGCTCGCCCATGGTATTGCGACAGTGCGTCACTACGCGCATCTTGGCTGCTGCCAGAACCAGGTCTTTGTTGCTCATCAGCTTGGCCACAGCAGCGGCAATTTCCGGTGTGATGGCCCAGTGCAGGCGCTTCAGGTCTGGCTCAGTTGTTTCATCGTGCAGGATGAACTCGCGAAACTCACCGACGGTCATGCTGCTGATGTTTTTGAATTCTGCCTGGTCGTGGGTTTCCAGGATGAGCCGGCTGACGTCGTCCTCATCTGGAGAGATCAGAGGACTCTCCACGATCTCCCGCAGCGTAACACCGGCCAGCGCATGTTTGGCGGCGACGCGCTCCTGCTCTGAGCGAGCCGCGATGCCGGCCAACTGGTCGCCTGACTTCTCTTCATTGGCCTTGGCGAAGAGTTCCGCGAGTGACGCGAATTGGAAAGCAGCCCTCAGCACTCAGCCCCTGCAACAATAGTTGAGATTACTAGCGAAAATGTCTTTTTAAAAGACCACGGCGAGTGCGTTCCGTTCGTCGGGTGCTCTCTATGCGCGGTGAAGGCCGCGCTTTTTTCATTTCTTACTCGCTGCTACCAGCGGTTTCAGCGTTGGATAGAACTGGATGAAGGTATTGTCTCTCAAGGCGTTATCGCGATGGCATTGCCAGCACATTTTGAGGTTGTTATCGCTGTTTGACACTGGGTCCTTGTGTTGGCCGGAGAAATTCGGATCGGGACCATTGCAAGTCAAAGGAGCGTCAGTGCCGAACAGATAATAGTTCCAGCCGGTGTGCTCCCCAGGCTCGGTCTTTTGCGACGCAGCGATGAGAAAGGTTTTGCCCTGGGTGCTGCCGGCGGTATCGATCGATGCTTTTTGCACGGCGCAGCGCCGTTCGAGTATGAAAACGGTTCCGACTGGCCAGATTTTGTTCTTGACGAAGCCGTCGTATGCTTCGCGTCGGACAAAGACATTTTCAAACATCTTCGGACAAGGGCTGTCCTTTCCCTCCTTGTCCTTGCAGGGAAGGTTTGGTTCGCCGACGTATCTCATGTCGAGTCCGGAGCTGAGATACACCCACTGGCGATAATCGCTTGGGAACGAAAGTTGAGGGCCGGCCTGTGTTTTTGGTTGTTGACTCAGCCCGAAGGCGATGACGCACAATACAAATAGCCCACAGACGATCTGTGACACTAAAGTTCTCATGGATGCCCTCGATGGACGACATGGTAGAACAGCGTAGCTCAGGAGCCCAAATCGGGGGTCACTTTATCACGAAAGCCAGGCAGACTTAAGCGAGCACAAGTGGCGCATAATCTTTGCCGGCTATGCGGTTTTCGCCTCAGCGGCTTTGCGGGCTTCGGCGGAGTCATAACTCTCACCGTAGATCGCGGGCACTTTGCCGCCCATGGGGCGCAGATACGTTGACAGCTGGCCACGATGGTGAATGGAATGATTCAGGTATGTCTGAAAAAAGACGACTGCCGGCATTTGCAACAGGCCACGGAAATCGATGATCCTGGAGAGCTGCGCGGCAGACATTGTTTTCAGCCTCCCCATCACTTCCTGGAACATCTCCCCGTACCAGCGGGCGATCTCAGCCGAGTTGCGCACCGTCTCCGGACGCGGGGAAGGCGAGAAGTTGAATTCTCCATCGACAATCCCGTGGAGAAAGCGCTTCTCTGCCGCAACAATGTGCCATGCCAGTTCCAGCGCGGTTTTCGAAAGCGGATCAGGACGATAGTCGCCCTTATCGACCGGAATAGCTTCAATCACTTTTCTGGTGACAGGATGCTCGCGTTCGAGCGAGGGAAGAAAAACCGCGTGCAAAAGGAAGGTGGCCTGTTCTGGCTGTAGAGAGTGGATCATGAGTGCACCTGCGCCGGAGGATTCCCTCACTCAGTATACAAAAGCTTTTTTTCGGAAGTCCCGCCCCCGGGTTTGCGAGGGGGGGATTCCCGATTGCTGAATCTGGGCTGCCGGCGTCTAAGCCGCTTTCCCCTTGTCGCGCAAGTCGCGGACATAATCATGAGCAGCAAAAATACCTTGTGCTTGTTGGTGCAACATGTGGCTGATATCAGCGGGAAGGTTTTCCTTCAGGGCCTTTTCATAGGCGTGCTTGGCACGGTCTTCACCCTGCTCCACACTGTTCAGCACGGATTGATCGCCCAGGCCTATGTCTGCCTTGGCCTCAAACCAAAGCCGATGTAAAGCTCCCGCCACACTGCCCGACGTATCAGGCTGCTGGCCCAAGTTTTCGCTTGCGTGCTTAAGATCCTGGATGAAACGTGTTCGCTCCAGACTCTCTTCCTGAAAATAGGATTTCAATTTTGCATCATCAACGATCCCCGCTGCGTGTGTATATCCGGTTTGACCATCCTTGCAAACTTCAATCAACTCGCTCAAAACGTCCAGTGCGTTGCTTTTGTCGGTCATTCGCGTCCCCTCCCAATGGATTCAGAATGTAAGACGTACCGCACAAATGGAGAGATGCTCGGAAAAATCCACTGGCGCAATAGAAGTGGGTCAAAAAAACCTGGTGCGACAAAGAAAGGAGTACCGCTGATCCTAAAGCAGAATTTCCATACCCTCAGATGCCGCGCGCACTTTGGGATAGTGCTCGCGCGCCTGGGTTACCACGGAATCGATGCAGGCGTCAGAGTGGTCAGGATCGTGGTGGAAGAGAATTAATTCTTTGGCGCCGCTTTCCATCACCACGTTGATGGCTTCGCGCCAGTGGCTGTGCCCCCATCCCTGCTTGCGCGCAATGTATTCTTCGGGCAGATATTGCGCATCGTAGATCAGCAGATCCGCGCCTTCCGCCAGCTTGCGCAGGTTCTTGTCGAACACAGGATCGCCAGGTTCATTGTCCGTGGCGTAAACCAGCACCTTGCCTTTAGCTTCAAGCCGGAAGCCGAGGCAGCCCTGCGGATGGTTGAGCCACATCGACTGCACCGAGCCATGGTCGAGTTCGATGCGGCCTTCGTCGATATTGAAGAACTGCCGGTGCGCCGCCATCTCATTCATGTTCACCGGAAAGTATGGGTCTGACATCTGCTCTTCCAGGGCCTGCTGCAGTCCGTGCGTCCGGTTCGAAGAGTGAAAGATAAAAGAATTTTCCCGGCTGCCATACAGCGGACTGAAAAACGGAATGCCCTGGATGTGGTCCCAATGAAAGTGGGAAAGAAAGATATGGGCGCGGATAGGATTGCCGTTTTTTTCCTGCGCGAGCTGCTTGCCTAGATTGCGAAAACCCGTACCGCAGTCGAAGACGTAGATGTTCCCATTGAGGCGCACCTCGACACACGAGGTATTGCCGCCATAGCGCAGGTTTTCTGACTGAGGGGTCGGCGTCGAACCGCGGACGCCCCAAAATCTGACAAGCATTCCTATTCACCTGTGGCGTCCCAATCTTGCATTGACGCCATGTGTGTCCGTTTTCCCGCAAGATCCAAGGGGGACAGCCAAAACTCGCGGGAAGTGCTGCTTCCTCTTGTATTTGCAGGAAAGTATAGACCAATTTCCCCGGATGGAACCACTGTTTCCGCCACTCCGTCGCAATCGAATGTGTAATTTTGGGAATGATCAGGTACGTGTACGTTCGTTCATCTACGGCTTCTTGACGTAGATCAATTAAGATTAATGCCCCATGCAATTTCCTGATTTCAAGGAGTTTTCCCGGATCGCACGAAAGGCAACACTGGTCCCGGTGGCCAAGACCGTTGCCGCCGATCTGCGTACCCCGGTCACAGCTTTTTTGAGCATTGCAGCCGAGGAGCCGCGCGCCTTCCTGCTGGAATCGGTGGAAGGCGGGGAAAAGATTGGCCGGTACACCTTTCTCGGAGCGCGGCCGTATATGGTCCTTCGCGCTCAAGGCCGGCAAATCTCTGTGGAGCGCGACGGCAAGAAACAGCAGTTGGAAGGCAGCGTTTTTCAGGTGCTGGACGGCCTGTTGCGCGAGCATACGCCGGCTCACGTTCCTGGGTTGCCGCCGTTCACCGCGGGCGCCGTCGGGTTCTTCTCACACGATGCCGTCCGTCAGTTGGAAAAGCTGCCGGAACTGGCCGAAGACGACCTGAAAGCCCCGGATTGCACATTGATGTTCTTCGACCGGCTGCTGGCATTCGATCACGTGCGCCACGAGATCTATATCATCGCTACCGCTGACGTGCGCCGGCATTCCCCGCGCAAAGCTTATGACCAGGCGGTTCGCGACATTGCGCGCATCGAAAAGCAGCTGGCCGTCCCGCTGCACAAAAAATATCTGCAGCCACCCAAGCCGCACAAGGGCAAGCTGAAGGTCGGTGCTTCCTTGAGCAAAAAACATTTTCTGCGCACGGTGGAGCAGATCAAGGAATACATCATGGCCGGTGACGTCTTCCAGACCGTGCCTTCGCTGCGGCTGGAATTGGAGCCGGGCGTTCCGCCGTTCAACGCGTATCGCGCCCTGCGTCGCGTGAATCCTTCGCCGTATATGTATTTTCTCCGCATGGACGATCTGACGATTCTTGGCTCGTCGCCGGAGATGCTGGTGCGCGTGACCGGACGCAAGTTGGAATACCGCCCAATTGCCGGAACGCGTAAGCGCGGCAAGGATGAAGCAGAAGACCAGAGGCTGGAAGAGGAGCTCAAGCGTGACGAAAAAGAGCGTGCCGAGCATGTAATGCTGGTGGACCTCGGCCGTAATGACGTGGGCCGCGTCAGCGATTTCGGCACGGTCAAAGTCCGTGAGCTGATGTTTGTGGAGCGTTACTCGCACGTCATGCATCTGGTTTCAGCCGTGGAGGGAACGTTGCGGCAGGGTTTAAGTGCGGTCGATGCGTTGGCCGCATGCTTTCCCGCCGGCACCCTGACCGGCGCGCCCAAAGTTCGCGCGATGGAGATCATCGAAGAGGTTGAGCCGGTACGCCGCGGTATCTACGGCGGTTCTGTTTTGTATGCCGACTTCGCCGGCAATCTGGATTCGTGCATCGCGATCCGCACCATGCTGGTGAAAGGGAAGAAAGCATATGTTCAGGCGGGTGCGGGGATCGTGGCTGACTCAGTTCCTGAAAACGAATATCAGGAATGCCTGAACAAGACGCAGGCGTTGGTAAGAGCCGTGGAACTGGCGAGGTCGGGAGAGTAGTTGTTTCTGAAATCTCGAGCGCAGCGAGAGAGAGCCATCCCGTGAAAAACTGAAAGCCCTCAGATTGTTTTCACAACCTGAGGGCCGCAAGTGATATCGGACCTGTAAGCCGAATTCTGTACGGCGTTGCCGCCGCTGACGGTCATTCCTCTAGGCCGCTCATTGCTGAACGGCTCAAGCGACCTACCCGAAAGTTTGGCGCCTCGAGCCGAGACGCGTTGCAAGCGGCTTGCGCCGCCTCCAACTCCTTCCCTATTTGGTCTTGCTCCGTGTGGGGTTTGCCCTGCCCCGTGCATTACTGCCCGGGCGGTGCGCTCTTACCGCACCTTTTCACCCTTATCCCGCAAAGCGGGACGGTATGTTTTCTGTGGCACTTTCCGTCGAACGAGCTTGAACTCGTCCTCCCGGACGTTATCCGGCACACAGCTCTGTGGAGTTCGGACTTTCCTCTCTCTTAGCTGCGCAGCCCGGGAATCCCCGGCGTTCACAGCCAGACAGCGACCATCCGGTCCGACATCAACTATCCATATTATAAGATGGATTTCAGATTGACTTTGACTCAAGATAGCTTCAGACTGCTCGATATTTCATTCCAAATTCTTACGCCATACCGGGTATCCCCGGTTTTCCTAGAGGAGATTTGATGAAGCGTCGAATTGGCATGCTTGCGCTGTTGTGTGTCCTGGTTCCACTAACCATGTTGGGCTACATTGACAAGCGGCAGCCCACCGAGGCAGAAGAAAAGGCCATCACCAAGTACGTCACGGCAGTGAACAAGGTTTTTGATCAATTGGGCGGCCCGGACTGGGACGAGCATATTGAGCAGAAAGTCGAACATCCGATGGTCAACGTCGAGAATGATCGTCCTCTGGATATCGACCAGCTGTTGCGCCGCAACTATGAAGTTCGCCCCGACTCCAGGCGTTTCCAGACGCTGATCGTTCCGCGGCAGCAAAAGCTGGCGCAACTCAAGGACGCATCACAAAAAGATCTGCTGCGGGCGCAGACCGAAGACTTGAAATATCTACAGGTGGAAGCGCATTTCAATATGCTTGTCGTCCCCATGATGAGCGGGCCTGATCCCAGGCGCGATCCTAAAGTGACGGGAGCGACCTTTGCCCACCAGGACCGCAATAATCCTTTTGGCCATGGCGTGGCTTATGTTCTTTTTTTCAGCAACGGGCGCGCCGGCAAGTGGGACGAGACCAATGGTGTGTACCGCAATACCTTTGTCCATCCTCCGAATAGTCCTTATATTGAAAATGTCGAAATACGGATTTACGGCGCGGAAGACCGCATTCATGAGCTTTTGCGGAAACTGGATTGGAAACAGGTCAACGCTGCCCTGACTCAGTAAATGGAATAGAGGAAGGCCGCGGCGGCCGGCGAATTTTTTGCCCGAAAAAACTCGTAGCCGCGAGGTTACCTTTGCGCATCCAACCAAAAACCAAAGTTCCGTAAAGTGTAGTTGCGCCAGAGTAGAATACGAAGATACTCGAACGTAGATGCTTGATCTGTTACCAGGATTGCTGGCGGTCGCGCTCGCCTTTTGTGGCATGGGCTTTTATGCGCTATGCCTGTGGAGCGCTGTGCGCTTTCAACGCGAAGGCCGCGATGAGCATCCCGCAGCTACGCCTCCGGTTACCATTCTGAAGCCGTTGCGCGGCGTCGACCCGCAGATGTATGAGAGCTTCCGCAGCCACTGCGTGCAGGATTATCCCGAGTACGAAATCATCTTCGGCGTGAGTGAGGCCGACGATCCCGCGGTGGAAGCAGTTGAACAGCTCATGCGCGAATTTCCCCAATGCAAGATCCGCCTTCACGTCTGCCCTGAGGTGCTGGGGAACAATCGCAAAACCAGCAACCTCGTCCAGATGCTGGCTTTCGCCCGCTACGATCACATTCTTATTAATGACAGCGACATTTTTGTTACCCCTGACTATCTGCGTCGCGTGATGGGCCCCTTCGCGCGGCTGCAGGTCGGCATGGTGACCTGCCCGTATCGTGGGATCGCGGCGGACACCATCGGCTCAAAGCTGGAATCCATTGGCATCAGCACTGACTTCATTGCCGGAGTGCTGGCGGCGCGGCAGATCGAAGGCGGAATCCACTTTGCCCTCGGCTCCACTCTGGCTATGTCGCGCACCGCGCTGGAGGCGATTGGCGGCCTGCGTCCGCTGGTGGACTACCTGGCTGACGATTTTGAGCTCGGGCATCGTATCGCGAAAGCGGGATATGAGGTTGTGCTGGCCGATATTGTCGTTGAAACCCATCTGCCGGCCTACAGCTTCCGCGGCTTCTTTGAGCACCAGATGCGCTGGGCGCGCAGCACACGCGATTCACGCCGCGCAGGCTACATCGGCTTGCTGCTGACCTTCGGCCTGCCCTGGGCGATCCTGGCCGTGATCTTTGCGCCCTACAGCTGGTGGACGTGGGCGACTCTGGTAGCGGCCGCCGCTCTGCGCGCAGCCGTAGCGATCAAGGTCGGCGTGGGCGTGGTCCATGACTGCGCCGTATGGAAACACCTGTGGCTGCTGCCGCTACGGGATCTGGTGGCCTTCTGGGTCTGGTTTGCCAGCTTTGCCGATCACACCGTGCACTGGCGCGGCGAAGTCTTTATCCTGGAGAATGGCAAGATTCGACCCGCTTATCCGCACGCGCCGGAGCGCGTTACCGCTGCTACAAAGACCGACCAGGACAAAGTGTCAGCTCATTCCTGAACGCGCTTTCTCTTACATAAAATCAGGACAAGGTCCTGGCCCATTCCTAACCAGCACCTTTCCGCCCCACCTGGCGAGAACACACCCTTGTGTCGCTTTCCTGAATAAGAAATCAGGCAATCTATCCTTCTGCGGGCACTCATTATTTGCTGGCGCCCTTGGCTTCACATTGGCATCCGTCAGAAGAAAGACCCGTGTGTTGCTGTTCCACAAGCGCTCGAACGACGCGTCGTCATCAAAGATCGGCGGCGCATCCGGAAACTTTGAGCCGTACCAGATGTTGTTGCACTGTCCATTCAAGATGCGTAGCTGGCGATGCGTGTAGAAGTTCACGCTGGAGGCAGCTTCGTAATCACCGTTATCTTCGATCACCGCGCCCGGTTTCCAGTTTGCTTCAATCGTTTCCGCCAATACTTTTGATGACAGCACCGGGGAAAAAATCTCCAGCGCTCGATGCGTCGCCAGCAGCAGCGCCACGGTCATAAACGCCAGCACTAGGTTCGCCGCTAACGCGCGGTTCACCCGCCTTAGCAGAAAGTTCAGGATCGTTCCCAGCGCAAACGCAATCCCTGTCGCCAGCAGCGGGGCTTTGAAAGCGCCCATCGCTTGAGGCGTGAGATCAAGGAAGTGTCCGAACGAGAGCGCATAGTCCTGCGGATTTTTCTTGAGCAGCTCGGCAATGTCGTAATTTTTGGGCGGCGCCTGCGCCTGCCATGCGAAATAGAAGCAGGCAACGCACACCGCAAAGCCGATGACCGACAGCACCAGAGATGAGATTCTTCCGCTGCGCCGTTCTCTACTCTCCGGCGACGAAGCAGTTTCACGCGCCAGCCATCCGCCAAGCAACAGCGCCACGCCAGGCAGGCCGGGCAGAACGTAATATTCCTGCCGGCTGGAGAAGCTGAAGAAGAGCAGGATCAACGCAGGCCACAGGAAAAATATCAACGTGGCCCGCTGCTGTGCGCTGAGGTTATCTCGCAAAGAGCGCAGTTTCACCGGCACCTGGCGCAGGGCCTGAACAATGAATGCAGTCCAGGGCATGAGCCACACCAGCATGAGCCCCCAGAAGAGCCAGAGCGGCACGGTGTCATAGTCAGCGGGATAGCGCTTTTTTAAGTAGCGCAGAAAATGTTCGTTGACGAAGTAAAACCAGAAGAAGCCCTGGGCTTGTCCCTGGGCGGGATTGCGAAGGCCGGCCAGTAAGTGCCACGGCGCGGCAACTACCAGAAAAACCAAAAAGCTTGAGAGTAGCCGAAGACGCAGCAGGTGGCGCAAATTGCGCGTGAGCAGCAGATATAAAAAGATCGTCCCGATGGGGAAGACCAGGCCGATCAGCCCTTTGGTCAGGACGTTGAGCGCCATGGTGGCAGCGAGTCCCCAGCACACCAGGACCGACGGGTGTTCACCACGCTCGCTCTGTTCCAGCGAGGTGAGAAAAAAATCGAAGCCTATCGCCAGCCAGAGTGCGACCAGCATCTCCGGGATAAGAAATCGCGTATAGATGAACGGTCCAAAGCCGGTGCCCAGAGCAACCGCGGCGTAGAGGCCGCCTTCATCGCCATAAAACCTGCGCCCAATCCGATACACCACCAGCAGCAGCGCCAGCATGCCCAGAGCAATGGGCAGCCGCGTGGACCAGTCATGCACGCCGAAAACTTTGTAGCTGGCAGCCACCAGCCAATACATGAGCGGCGCTTTTTCCAGATAGCGAAAGCCGTTGTTGATCCTCAACGTGACCCAGTCATGACGCTCCACCATCTCCCGTGCGGCTTCTGCATGCACGGTGTCAGCGTCATCCATCAGCGGAGGAGAAAAGATCGTGCTGAGGTACACCACGGCCCACACCAGCACGATCAGCGCTACAAAAGTCTGGTTTCGCCGGACAGAGGAGCCGGAGACAAACAGGCTGGATGGAGTCTGCGTGGAAGTTTGCGTCGGCATGAATGGAATCATTATATGCGGCGAGCTTCGTCAGAAAAGACTGCAACGATCTCGCGGCCGAACGCACTATTGTTCAACCGGGGCTGTTTTTGCTGCATGCCCGGTACGTTTGTTGAAAGATACGGAGGGTACTGCAAGATGAGCAACCACTTCACGCGTCGTCGCTTTATGGTCGCCGCAGGCGCAGCCGCTACGACTGTGCTGGGCTCCTCAATCCTCACCCTGGATTCCGTATGGGCCGCGCCCGTCATGCGCCGCAATCTTGGCGGCATGGCGGCCAGCGATCCCGTGCTGGTCTCCTATCGCAAAGCTATCAAGGCCATGAAGGCACTGCCTACAACCAATCCCCTAAGCTGGGATTATCAGGCCGCTATTCATGGCACAACCCTTTCCGGTTCCCACATTGCCTGGAACACCTGCGAGCACGGAACGCACCTGTTCTGGTGCTGGCACCGCATGTATCTCTACTGGTTTGAGCGCATCATCCGCAAAATGTCCGGCGACCCCGGCTGGGCCCTGCCGTTCTGGGATTATCATGATCCCGCGCAACGCACCCTGCCGCCGCCGTTCCGCGTCTCGGGCAGCGAACTCTTTGTCGCCTCCCCCAACCGGCCGGCAGCATGGAACTCCGGCAGCGCCTCTTTCCCGGCTGGTCACGTCGATCCTTCTGCCGGAATGGCCGCACTCGACTACTTCACCGCGCAAAGCGACATTGAGAGCAATCCGCATAACAACGTGCATGTCGATATCGGGGGCTGGATGGGCAATATCTCAGAGGCGGCCCAGGACCCGGTCTTCTTCGTGCATCACTCGAACATTGACCGGTACTGGAACCTCTGGCTGGCCCAGGGCGGCGGTCGCCACGATCCTCTCAGTGACGCCACCTGGAAAAACCATACCTCCATCTTCTTTGACGAGAACGGCAAGGAAGTGAAAATGACCTGCTGCGACGTGCTGCGCTGCGCCGAGCAATTGAACTACACTTATGAAAAGGAGCCGCCGGAAGTGAAGGAGTATTGCTTGAAAATCATCTTCCCATGGTGGATTTTTGTGATCGCGCAGGTCCTGATCCCCTGGCCCGGTCCTCCGGTCGAACTCGGCGAGCGCGAAGTTACGGTGCCGATCGACATCACGAAAATCCGCGAGCAGATTCCTGCACTGCTCCAGAACAAGAACGAACAGCTTGTCATCGAGCTGGCAAACGTGGTGGCCGAGCGTGAACCCGGCGTTGTCTGGGAAGTCTATCTCGGTGCGCCGCCGAATACGGCGATGAATTCAGAGAGCCCGCATTTCCTGGGAACGGTTTCACTCTTCGGCAAGGGCGTGCGGTCTCATGCTCACGGTGAATTCCAGCCGGAACATTTCACCTTCAACGCCAACCGGGCAATCGAAGCGGCGCTACGCACCAGGCAGGAGAAGCTGCCGCTGGTCTTCGTTCCAACCGGCCCGCTCATTGACGGCAAGCCCTCACAGCCCAAAGTGCAGGCGCCGGTGCGGATTGGGGCCATCAATGTTGCTATCGGGCGCAGTGAGGAGCGTAAAGAAGGCCCGATCGTCCCCGAAAAGGAGCCCAATCGGCCGAAGTAGAGAACCTGCTTTAATCGGGCAGTAAGCGTCCGTCGATGGAATAAAATTCATTACGGACGCTTTTTTGCTGCGCAGGCAATGAAACCCAGACTGGAAGATTGGAATTCAAAAGATGCCCGCTACGCCGTCGAGGTTCTGGCGGCAGAGCTGCGGGCCAGCGTCGGTGGCGATGTCCGTTTTGATGACGGTACCCGCGCCCTCTACGCCGTGGATGGTTCCAACTATCGCCAGGTGCCGATCGGCGTGGTGGTTCCAAAGACCATCGACGATGTAATTCAGACCGTTGCGCTGGCACGGAAGCACGGCGCGCCGCTGCTGCCCCGCGGCGGCGGCACAAGCCTGTGCGGACAATCGTGCAACGTTGCCGTGATTGTCGATTTTTCCAGGTATCTGAACCAGATCCTGGAGATCAATCCACAGGAAAAATATGCCTGGGTGCAGCCGGGCGTGGTGCTCGACAATCTGCGCAACCGCGCCAATCAGTACGGCCTTACCTTTGGGCCTGATCCCTCAACGCATGAATACTGCAATCTGGGCGGGATGATCGGAAACAACTCGTGCGGCGTGCATTCGATGATGGCCGGCCGGACGGTCGATAACGTTCTCGAGCTCGACATACTTACCTACGACGGCCATCGCATGCGGGTAGGCCCGACTGCAGACGACGAGCTCGAAAAGATTATCCGCGAAGGCGGCCGAAAAGGAGAGATTTACTCGCGACTGCGCGTTCTGCGCGATCAGTATGCCGAACTGGTTCGTGCACGCTATCCGCAGATTCCGCGGCGCGTCTCCGGCTATAGCCTGGACGAGCTGCTGCCCGAGCATGACTTCAACGTCGCGCGATCGCTGGTCGGCTCGGAAGGCACATGCGCAGTGACTCTGGCCGCGAAAGTCCGCCTGGTGGACTGGCCGAAGCAGCGCACCACGCTGGTGCTCGGATACAAAGATGTTTACGCCGCTGCGGACAATGTGCCGGAGGTCTGCAAGTCTTCGCCTATCGGCCTGGAAGGCATGGACCACGTTCTCATTGAGAATATGACGAAGAAAGGCCTCCATCCCAGGAGCATTGCCATGCTGCCTGAGGGCAAGGGCTGGCTGCTGTGCGAGTTTGGCGGCGACACTAAGGAAGAGTCCAACGCCAAAGCGCGCGCTCTGATGGAGCGCCTGAGTCGTCAGCCTGATCCGCCGAAGATGAAGCTTTTCATCGATGAGCAGGAGACGCTCATGGTGTGGAAGGCGCGCGAGTCCGGGCTGGGTGCGACCTCGCAGGTGCCGGGCGAACCGGAAGCGTGGGAAGGCTGGGAGGACGCTGCGGTCGCGCCGGAAAAGCTGGGTGAGTATTTGCGTGGGCTGCATCGCCTGCTGGCGAAATACGGCTATCACTGCGCGCTCTACGGCCACTTCGGCCAGGCCTGCGTGCACATGCGCATCAATTTCGATCTGGTTACCGAACAGGGGATCAAAAACTTTCGCGCCTTCGTGGAAGAAGCTGCGGATTTCGTTGTTCAGCTTGGCGGCTCGCTTTCCGGCGAACACGGCGACGGCCAGGCCCGTGGAGAGCTTCTGGGCCGGATGTATGGCCCGGAGCTGATGGAGGCCTTCCGCGAATTCAAACGCATCTGGGACCCGGAGTGGAAGATGAATCCGGGAAAAAAGATCAATGCCAACCCGCTCGACCAGAACCTTCGCCTGGGTGCAACCTATAAGCCGCCTGCGGTCAAGACATATTTCTCTTTCCCCGAAGCGCACGGGCATTTCCCGGAAACGACGATCCGCTGTGTGGGCGTGAGCAAGTGCCGCAAGGAAGAGGGCGGGACCATGTGTCCCAGCTATATGGCCACGCGAGAAGAGAAGCACTCTACGCGCGGACGCGCGCGGCTGTTGTTTGAGATGCTGCAGGGCGATCCGTTGCACGGCGGCTGGAAGAGCGAGTACGTGAAAGACGCGCTCGATCTCTGTCTGGCCTGCAAGGCCTGCAAGACCGAGTGTCCGGTCAGCGTGGACATGGCCACCTACAAGGCAGAATTCCTGGCCCACCATTATGAAGGACGTCTGCGGCCACGCGCGGCGTACAGCATGGGATTGATTCATCGCTGGGCGCGCATGACGCAGCGTTTGCCTCGGCTGATGAATTTTTTTAGCAGCGCACCCGGGTTTTCCCATCTGCTGAAATTTGCGGGTGGTATCGCGCAAGAGCGGGAGCTCCCTCAGTTTGCCCAGCAGACGTTTACGGCATGGTTCCGCGAACGCGGTACGCGCAATCAGGGAAGTCCGCAGGTCCTGCTCTGGCCGGACACGCTCAGCAACCATTTTCATCCCAAGATTGCGCAGGCGGCAGTCGAGGTGCTGGAGCACGCAGGCTATCAGGTGACGATTCCGGAGGCTTCGCTCTGTTGCGGACGTCCGCTGTACGACTTCGGCATGCTGGATCGAGCTCGTACTACGCTGAAACAGGTGCTAATCGCGTTGCGTGGACAGATCGGCGCAGGCACGCCGATCATCGGGCTGGAGCCGAGCTGTGTCTCCGTTTTCCGCGACGAGATGACAAACCTGCTGGGCAATGATGACGTCGCGCAGAAGATGAAGGCGCAGACATTTTTGCTGAGCGAATTCCTGGTCCGTCGCGTCGACTATCGGCCGCCGCAACTCAAACGCAAGGCTCTGGTCCATGGCCACTGCCATCACAAGTCAGTGCTCAAGTTCGATGCGGAGCATGAGTTGCTCAAGCGCATTGGTCTGGATTTCCAGGTGCTCGACTCCGGTTGCTGCGGTATGGCCGGATCGTTTGGTTTTGAAGCCGGGAAGTATGACGTGTCGGTCAAGATTGGCGAGCGTGTTCTGCTGCCCGCGGTGCGCAACGCAGCGCCCGACACGCTCATCATCGCCGATGGCTTCAGCTGCTGCCAGCAGATTGAAGGTCTGACCGGCCGTAAGCCGCTGCACATCGCTGAGGTATTGCAAATGGCCGTTCGCGGAGCGGCAGCGTCCAACGCAGAAGAAAGCGGGCAGCGCGTCTATGCCGACGCGAGCCAATGAATCCGCCACACTCCACCGCCATCCTCTCTGTATTTAGACGGCCATCTGCAGCTCGGCTTGTGGCGCCGGCGCAGGAACGCTGATTTCGAGCTTCTCTCCAAGAGCAAGGAAGCGCTCTTGCCAGGCGCGCGAATCCTGATTTCCGGCAATGCCTGGGAACGCGGTGTTCAGGATGGAGTAATAAATGTTCTGCGCGTTCCAGTAATCCACGGTCAGAGGCATGGTGGCCAGCAGGCTGGTCAGCACATTGGCGCGCTCCAGTATTTCGTGGTCCTGAGGCTTTTCGCGCAGGCGGGCAAGCAGGCGTGTAAGGCTGTTGCTCGCCGCGAACCCAAGGCCTGCCTGATCGAGCTGCACTCCCTCGCGCTTAACCATCTCCATGATCATGGCGACGCGGACAAAATCCACCGGATCGGTCTCAAGGGTGCGCTTGAGATCGCCGTTGAGAACGAATTCCGCGGTAAAGCGCAGCACCTCCGGCACCGGCTGGCCCATCTCGCGGATGAAGCGCAGCAGAGCGCCGTGCTTTTCATAGATCTCGTGATAGCTGTTCTCTGCATCGCGCAGCGTGCGGGAGAGGATGATATCGAGGATGCGTTTCTGCTCGTCCTTGAAGAGTGACCGCAGGGAGTAGAGCATGCCGCCAAAATGTTCTTCGAGCAGGCGCAGCACCTCAGCGAAGTCGCTGGTGGAAAAGGCCGCCATGGTGGTGCCGGCCAGTTCCATGTATTCATCATTCCGCTGGGAACCGTGCACCCCGGCATGCAGCACCTGCTCTCCCAGGTAGATGACGGCGAAGGTCAGATCGCGCGACTCCTGGGTAATGCGCGAAGTAACTGTGGCCCGGCCCAGCGCCAGCCGCGCCGCGCCGGACTCCGCCTGGCGATAGTCGAGCGGCTTCACGTCATAGCAGAACTGCGGGACCACGTGCTCGCCGTTAAAGGCGGTGCTGATGGCAAAGTGCGCGCCCACTTTACAGAGGTCGACCATGGAGGGCTTGATCCACTCGTTGTAAATTGCGGCCCCATTGCCTAGCTTCGGCAGATTGCTTTTAGCCTCCGCGAGACGCATGAGGAATTCAGGCTCCAGGTCCACTCCGGCAGTGTCTTTCGCCAGCTGGACCACGCGCGCCGCATATTGCATGACCTGCACGGTCTCAATGCCGCTGAGCTCGTCAAAGAACCACCCGCAGCTGGTGTACATCAGCAGGGCGTGCCGCTGCATCTCCAGCAACTTGAGGGCGAGGACCGTTTCTTCCAGATGAAGCTGGCGGCGTGAGTGCTTCTCAAAAAATATCCAGAGCGTTTCCGGCGAGCGATTAAGAATCACATCGATGTAGTTGTCGCGTGCCGCCCACGGATCATGCAGCAATGGCGAGACCTCGTTCTCAAACAGCCCGGCCACTGAATCGCGCAGGTAATCAAGCGCAGCGCGCAGAGGGCCGCGCCAGCCCTGGTTCCAGCCCTGCCGCCCGCTATTGCAGCCGCAATCGCTGCGCCAGCGGTCAATGCCGTGAACACAGCTCCAGGAGCTGTTCTCGATGATCTGCACCTCATGCGTGGGGGGAAATTTTTCCAGGAATTCGCCGTAGTTGGTCAGGTGGATCTGCTCGTGGACGTCGATGCGGTCGAGCGCGAAGGCCAGGGCCATATCGCCGTGTTTGTGATGATGGCCGTAGGTTTCGCCGTCCGTGGCAATGTGCATCAGCTGTGGCCAGTCGCGTTTGTCAGAAAATCCGCTTTCGAGACGCGTAGCGAAGTTCTCGCCGCTGTTGAGGAGTCGTTCAAACGCGACGGCCTGGGAGATGGGACCGTCATAAAAGAAGAGATTGATTCTTGCGCCGGAAGGAAGCCTGGCCAGATACGCGCGCGTGGGATCGATGCGTCCGCCGGCGACGTCCTTCCAACTGCGTCCACCGATCTTGCGTACACGCGCTGCCTGGTGCGGCGCCAGCACGGTAAACCTGATTCCGCGGGCAGCCAAAGCTTCGAGCGTGGGGATGTCAACCGCGGTTTCCGGCAGCCACATGCCTTCCGGCGGACGGCCAAAGCGGTGCTCAAAATCGCGGACGCCCCACTCAACTTGCGTGCGTTTGTCGCGCGCATTGGCCAGCGGCAGGATCATGTGGTTATATCCCTGGGCCATGGCCGAGCCGTGTCCGGAAAACCGCTTCAGGCTTTCCTGGTCTGACTTCAGAATGCGATCGTAGCTATCGGGTGATCTTTCCTGCATCCAGGAGAGAAGCGTGGGGCCGAAGTTGTAACTGATACGCGCGTAGTTGTTGACGATCTGACGAATGCGGCCGGCGCTGTCCAGGATGCGCGAAGCCCCGTTGGGTGCATAGCATTCGGCGGTGATGCGCTCATTCCAGTCGTGGTAGGGATAGGCGGAGTCCTGCCGCTCCACGGCTTCAATCCAGGGATTTTCCCGAGGCGGCTGATAAAAGTGGGCGTGAATACAGACAAATCGTTCCATGGGAGAGACGGCGGACGCTTCCTCTGCATTCTGAGATGAAGGTTGGCCTGCGAAATGGTGCCTGCAAACAGGCTCCAAAAAATGACCTTTTTAAATGACAGCGTATCAGGCGGAGTAAAATGTACTCAGGATCATGACCAGGGAAGAACATCAACGGCTGTACGAGCTGGTGCAAAACCCGCCGCCGGGCAGCAAGATGGAAGCCGCCAAGGAATATGGCATAGATCTGACGCTTAATCTGCGGAGCCTGACGCGAACTCCGACTGAACGTGTCCTCGAAATGGAGGCTGCGATGAGATTCGCGGAAGCATTGCGTCAGGCAGCAGTGGCCGACGGCAAGCAATGATCAACTTCGAAGCTGCACTAAAGCAACTATCTGGATCAGGAGCCAACTTTGTTGTAGTCGATGGTTATGCCGCTACTCTGCATGGTTCCGCATATCTGACGCGAGATCTGGACATTTGTTACGAACGAACGCCAGAAAACATGGAACGAATTGTGTCCGCGCTTCGACCGTACCATCCGCGCCTGCGTGGCGCTCCAGCAGAGCTGCCCTTTATTTTTGATGCAAAGACCTTGTCCAAGGGGATGAACTTCACTCTGCAGACTGATTTGGGCGACATCGATCTGCTTGGGCATATCGATGGCCTGGGCGAATTCCCAGCTGTAGCAGTTGACGCAGCCTCGATGCCACTGTTTGGCTACTCGTGCCGCGTGGTTTCTCTTGAATCTCTGATTCGTTCCAAACGTGCCGCGGGTAGGGCGAAGGACCTAAATGTGCTCCCGGAACTCGAGGCCTTAAAGGAAATGCACGAACAAAAACGTAGTTCCGATGAGAAAGAATGAAACGGCCTTGCATCGCAGAAAATCAAATTCGCGATTTCTTTCATGCAGAAAATATTTTTTCAGATTTTTTTACCCAGAGAGTGGCTGAACGCCTCGCACTTGTTTATAATCATCCGTTTTCATCAGTGACTTCGGTTGCTGATGATTCCTTGGTACTGCCGTATCGCGTTCCCGTGGTGGCAAGCGCGACGGTTTCTTGAGGAAACAGTCTCAATCAATGGCGCAGATCTTTCACCGCAGTTCAAATACTCTGGCTCGGGCCAGCATTCTTGGCGTAGTCCTTCTGCTTTCTGCTGTAGGCGCAGCTCTCATGGAGCTGCAACGCTCGCCCTACGTCACCAGGCAGCACCTGGCGCCGGAGCAGCCGGTTCCTTTCAGCCATCAGCATCATGCAGCCGGCCTAGGGCTGGATTGCCGTTACTGCCATACCTCGGTCGAGGATTCCAGCTTTGCCGGCATTCCTCCCACCAAGACATGCATGAATTGCCATGCGCAGATATGGACCAGCGCCAGCATGCTGGAGCCCATCCGCTACAGCTTTAACAGCGGGCAGTCGTTGCAGTGGACGCGCGTTCACGATCTGCCTGATTTCGTGTATTTCAATCACAGCATTCACGTGGCCAAGGGCGTCGGCTGTTACAGCTGTCATGGACAAGTGGATGAGATGCCGCTGATGTACCAGGAGAACACTCTGCAGATGGAGTGGTGTCTGGATTGCCATCGCGAGCCGGAAAAGTTCCTGCGGCCACGCGAAGAAGTGTTCAACATGAAGTACCAGCAGCCCAGCCGGGAGCATCCGGTGGAAGTCGCTTTAAACGGGCAAAAGAAGTCATTTACCAGCCAGTTTGAGCTGGGGAAGGCACTGCGGGATACGTACCACCTGCGCACGACGCAGGACATAACCAGTTGCTCCACCTGCCACCGCTGAGGTGGAAACAATATGGAAACGAATGTCTAGCAAAAACGACTCAAGTTCAAATCTGATTTCCGCCAGCCAGATCAAACCGGCCACTCCGGAACTGGACGCTGTGCGCCGGAAACTCGCGGACGCCAAAGGGCCAAAGTACTGGCGCACCCTGGAAGAGTTGGCCGATCAGGAAGCGTTCGGTGAGCTGCTGGAGCGTGAGTTTCCTCGTCAGGCCTCCGAGTGGGTCGACCCGGTCACGCGGCGCAACTTCCTTAAGCTGGCGGGCGCTTCCATGGCGCTGGCAGGATTAGCCGGCTGCACCCGGCAGCCGCTGGAGCAGATCCTTCCCTATGTTCGCCAGCCGGAGCACTTCATTCCCGGCCGGCCGGTCTTCTATGCCACGGCCATGCCGTTTCACGGCCATGCTCTGCCTCTGGTGGTAGAGACGCATGAATTTCGTCCGACCAAGGTTGAAGGCAATCCAGACCATCCGGCCAGCAAGGGCGCTACGGACCTGTTCGCCCAGGCCTCGATTCTCAATCTTTACGATCCTGACCGCTCCACCACGCTGACCCACATGGGCGAACTGAAGACCTGG
>DATBHX010000109.1:0-40920 GCA_036557225.1 Candidatus Angelobacter sp. | reverse complement strand
GCTCCCTCGCTGGCGCTCGGGATTACACCTACCTAGTCGATCACCCGCATATTGGCCCAGTCATATTCAAACTTGTGACCGCAGTCGAGGCAGACGACGTAGTGCTGGCCTGCGGGCGCTGGAACGTCCCAATCAGAGTTGACGGCGCGTCGTATGGAGACCTGGGAGGAAGAGGCAAAGGGCTGTGAGAGCTTTTTGTGCGAACAGCGAATCGAGAGCAATTGCAGGATTTTGTTGACCATAACTTCTTCGCCTTGTTGCCGACCCTGTTAGGGCGCCTCCGATGGAAGCGCCCTGACGGGAAAACTTATGCGGTTGCAGTGGACATGCGCGGAGCTTCCGTGATCGACGTTTCCTTGGCAGCGCCGTTCATTTCTTTCTGGCCGGGCTTCCGAATGTCAATCGAGCCCTTGAACCATGCGCCATCTTCGATCGAAATTCTTTGGCACGTGACGTCGCCCCCGAGTGATCCCTCATTCCTAATATCAACCCGGTCGCTGGCAGTAACGTTGCCCTTAACTTTGCCCAGAACCACAACTTCCTTGGCAGTGATGTTGGCCTGAACCTGGCCGTTGCGGCCAACCGTGACACGGTTACCCGGCAGATTGATGGCGCCTTCCACGCGACCGTCAATGTAAAGCGACTCGGAGCCGGTGACCTCGCCTTTAATGACGAGAGACTTGCCGATGGTGGCTTGCTCCTGATTATTCAATACGGCATTGCGAGGCGCGGCGACCGGCGTCGGCTCGCTGGGGAGATTCGATGTTGTACTCATAACTGGTTTCTCCGGTTCCGTGGCGGGTTTGGGTTGGGGGTTCGGATTGGTGGTGCTAGCAGGCTTCCACATACTTCTGACATCCTTTCGTGTTTAATGGCAGTGCACAGCCAGCCATCTCGCCGTCTGCTATTCGTTCTTTGGTATCCAGGGATATCCAGTGAGTTATCGGCACGTTAGTAACCAAACTCCCCGGAGCAGCCCATGATTCCAGAACTGCTGGATTGGCGCTGCTTTAGCGCAGTGACGCGACCCTGATCCGGCGCCTCAACACTGCTTAGCGAATGTAATTATTCCCCCCTCACCGGCATTTCTTATATCGGGCAAGACCCTTAGATGGAAAATCCTTTCGCGCTGGGGTAGGGTTAAGGCTGCGCATCTAAACTTTGATCGGCATTGGTAACGAATTGGTAAATGGGTAAATTGGTAATTTGGCAAATGAAAGCAACCCTGTTTTTTCAACTTTACCAACTTACCAATTTACCAATTAGGCGAAACGGTCCCTTACTTCATGGTCTCCGAACAACAAATCCTCCATTACGTCGCCAAACAGCCCAAGCACATTGCCGGCTTCAAGCAGCTCATCCATGATCTGGGTCTCAAAGGCCGCGACCGCCGCCACCTCCAGCAGCTCCTCCGTGAAATGACCCATCGCCGTAAGCTCATCGCCATCGGCAAAGAGCGCTGGGGGCTGCCCACCACCGCGTCCAACCAGGACCTGGTCGTCGGCCGGCTCCGCATGCATCGCGACGGCTACGGCTTCGTGATCCCCGAGCCAGGCTCCCTGCCGGCGCGCGCCCAGGGCAAGCTGCAGGGTGACATTTTCATTCCTCCACCGGAGGTCGGCAATGCCATGCACGGTGACCAGGTGCTGGTCGAAATGGGCCGCATCCGTCACGACGGCCGGGCTGAAGGCAAGATCATTCGCGTCATGGAGCGCGAGCAGGAAACCGTGGTGGGCATTTTCCACTATGGCGATCGCCATAACTACGTGACTCCCATCGACGAAAAAGTCGCTATGGAGATCATCATTCCCCCCGGCATGGAGTATCCCAAGGCGGAAAACGGGGAAGAAGCGCCAACCGAGGACGACCGCGATATCCGGACTGGCGGCAGCGCCCACACCCGCATAGCACCATCCGACCCACGCTATTTGCGCCATGGTCGGGACGCTGCGCGTACTGAGGTAAAGCCGGGCTCCCACCACGATAGTGGACCGCAGGCGCCGGGGTCCCCTGAGCGCGCCGGTTTTGCGCGTGCTGGGGTGGAGGTGCCCCCGCCTGCGCGCGATAAGGTAGCGGAGCAACATGCTCGTGTGGCACCGTCGCCCTCGGCGGTGCCCGATCACCCGGTCGGAAAAAAAGCTCCCTCCCCCGCTCACCCAGATCGCCAATCCCCCCACCGTGTCCTGGGCAATGAAGCCCAGCGCAAGCAGGCCTGGGACGACCTGGAAAACGTCGTCGTCGAAGTCGAAATTATCCAATGGCCCTCTGCCACACAGAACCCGCGCGGTCGCGTCACCGAGATCCTCGGCTATGAAGATGATTTCGGCGTTGACGTTGAGATGATCATTCGCAAGCACCATATCCCGCACGTTTTCCCCACCGAAGTTCTGGAAGAGGCACAGGAATTCACCCCCGTCATCCCGCAAAAAGAGATCGCCCGGCGCCGCGACTTCCGTGACCTGCCCATCGTCACCATTGACGGCGAAACCGCCCGCGACTTTGACGATGCCGTCCTGGTCCGCCGTCTTGACGGCGGCAACTATGAGCTCCAGGTCCATATTGCCGACGTGGCCCATTACGTCGAAGACGGCTCGGCCATCGACGAAGAAGCGCGCAAGCGCGGAACCTCGGTCTACTTCCCTGACCGCGCCGTGCCCATGCTGCCCCTGGAACTATCCACCGATATCTGCAGCCTCCGCCCTGACGTTGAACGTCTCGTGCTCTCCTGCATCATGGAAATCAACCCGCAGGGCGAGGTCATTTTTTATGAGCTGGCGGAAGGCGTCATCCGCTCCGCCCAGCGCATGACCTATACCGACGTGAACGCCATCATCGAAGAGAGCCCTGGAGCGCAGGCGCCCTCGCCTGCGGAGAAGAGAGCAGACCACGCACATAAAAACATCCGTAGTCGCTACCGCGAGCTCGCCGAAAATTTCGATCTCATGTATGAGCTGGCCCAGGTCCTCAACCGTAAGCGCGTGAAGCGCGGCTCCATCGACTTTGACCTGCCCGAGCCAGTCATCGAGTTTGACGATTTTGGCATCATGAAGAGCATCTCGCCCTCCGAGCGTAACTGGGCACACCGGCTGATTGAAGAGTTCATGCTTGCCGCCAATGAAACCGTAGCCGCGCACCTGGAGCAGCTCGCCATCCCCAGCCTGTACCGTATCCATGAAAAGCCCGATGCCAAGCGCATCTACGAATTCGAAACCATTGCCGCGAGCTTCGGCTATTCGCTCGGCGTGGGCTCCTTGCCCATCAAGCGCGTACAGACCAGAGGCGATAAGCGCCACTTCCGCGACTCAGGTCGACGCGCTCCAACCATCGAACTTCCGGAAGAAGTCCACGTCACCCCGCGTATGTACCAGAAGCTGGTACAGAAGATCACCGGCAAGCCGGAAGAGCGTGTGTTGTCATTTCTGATGCTCCGCTCGCTCAAGCAAGCCCGCTATTCAGAAATCAATGAAGGCCACTTCGCTCTGGCCTCGCCCACTTACACGCACTTCACCTCTCCCATCCGCCGCTATCCTGATCTGATCATCCATCGCCTGCTGAAGTGGGCCATGCATCACGAGAATGTGGGTGGTGATGTTGGAGAAGGAATTCGCTTCCGCGCCCCAGAATCGCACGAAGCGGCCAGCCCCTGGTCCAAGCGCGCAGAAAAAGGCTCCTCTGCCCGCCGCCGTGCCGCCACTCCTTCCGCCCAGGGCCCGATCTCTGAGCCGGAACTCCATGAGATCGCCGAGAGTTCCAGCCAGACTGAACGCACTGCCGACGAAGCCGAGCGCGAGCTCATGGAATGGAAGAAGCTCAAATTCATGGAGCAGCGCGTAGGTGAAGACTTTGACTCGCTGGTCGTCAGCGTTACCAAGTTCGGCTTCTTCGTCGAGCTGACCGAGCTGTTCATCGAAGGCCTGGTTCCGCTCAACTCGCTCACCGACGACAATTACGCTTACCACGACAACACGCGCCAGATCATCGGCGCCCGGACGAAGAAAAGCTACTCCATCGGCGACAAAGTCCGCGTGCTGGTCGACCGCATCGACCACCTCCAGCGCAAGATCCAGTTCGCCGTTCTGGAAGAAAAACCCAAGCGAGCAGAAAAACGCCACAAAAAACGCGGCTGATCCCAACCCAATTCCTTTTTATAAGGCTCGTCATCCCGAACCCCGTAAAGCGAGGCGCGCGCAGTCATCAGCGCGCGAGTACCGGGGCCCCCATTCGCGCTGCCGGTGTCACCGGGCCCATCCGTTTTCGCGTTCTTTGCGGAAGGGTGGGTGTTGGCGTGAATGGGCTGAAATAAAAAAGCCACCCGTCTGGGTGGCTTTGATCGTTGTCGTCTGAGGCCCCTAACCTGGGTGGATCGCCTGGCTACTTCTGCGCCGTCGGCTTCTTCGTCGCCGTGTCCGGCTTCGGCTTCGGTGGCAGCGGCTGCGGATTCAATGTCACCTTGTCTGCCGGACTCACCGTCTTGTGGCCCTCTTTCGGCGGCAATGGTTGCGGGTTCAACGTCACCTTTTCTGACGGACTGACTGTCTTGTGCTGTGTCTTCGGTGGCAGGGGTTGTGGATTCAATGCCACTTTGTCGGCCGGGCTCACCGTCTTGTTCTTGGCTCCCGGCGGCAGCGGTTGCGGATTCAGCGCAACTTTGTCTGAGGGATTCACTGTCTTGCGCCGCGTTGTCTGCGGCAGGGGTTTCGGCGGCAGCGGCTGTGGGTTCAACGTAACTTTATCCTGCTTTGTCGGGTTCTTTTCTAACGCCTGTGTCGGTGTGGGCTTGCTGCTCGCCGCTGGCGTACTTGCCTTGTTGCTTCCTGTCTGCGCTGTCGCCAGGTGGACTGTTAAAGCCAGCGCAAATGCGATGGCAAATAATTTCTTCATCAGCTCTCCTCTCAAAGGGAACCACGCGTAGGCTGGGCGTGACCCCGTCCCCGTGCCGTGACATCTTACTCCAATGCTTCTCAAAGAACGGGTCGGGCACGGTTTTAGCCGTGCCGAGGCTATGGGTGTCTGATTTGGGCTTTGCCTCTGATGGAAAGAAGGAAGGAAGTGCGCCTACACACTTCTCCGCCTTATCTTGGCACAAGCGGCTGGCCTGAACATCCGGGATCGCTCCCAGCCGGACAAATGCCCGGCCGCCAACAGGCCCGTGCGAGGTTGTTTTTCCGCTTACCAATCGAACCCTGGTAAACCGGCATGCCGGCGCCCCTTTCCGGCTCGGATTTTATAGCATTTAAGGCGAACAAAATAAATATAAATATTCTTATTTTCTTCGCATCGTTATCAATAACTTACAAAGCCCCTTTCGTCACCGGCGATTGACTACTCATCACATTTCTCTGGTTCGTCCGGGAATCGTCGATACAATCTTCGGCGTAGCTCTGACAGACACCCTATGCGCAAGCCAAGCAGCCTTCTGCTCGTTCTGCTCCTCTCTACACTGCTTCTATCCGCCCAAGACACGCCCAGAGCTGAACTCTTTGGCGGCTATGCGCTCGCCCGCATCGATGACACCAACGGCCTTTCCGAGGAACACATCACCCAAATGGGATGGAATGCTTCTGCGGCAATCAATTTCAGCCGCTATCTGGGCGCAGTCGCCGACTTCGGCGGCTACTATGGCTCACACCGCCTGCCGCCCTTTACTGCGCTCACCTGCCCTACCTGCCCCATGACCACGCCAAGCCCGTTCAAGGCCGACACCAAGTATCACACCTTCCTCTTCGGCCCACAGCTCTCACTTCGCCTGGAGCACATAACGCCATTTGTGCATGGGTTGTTTGGCGTCGCTCACGAGCACGCCGACCTGACCCCGTCCACGCCCGGAGGCACTGCCTCAGCTACAGGCTTCTCCTTTGCCGTTGGCGGCGGATTGGACGCCAATATCGCCAGCCATCTCGCCTTCCGCCTGCAGGGCGACTACCTGCACTCCAATCTCTTCGATCCCCTGCCGTCACAGGGCAACGCGCGTTTTTCTACCGGCTTGGTGTTTCGCTTTGGAGACTAGCGATCAGAACTGCTGCCTTGGGTCACAATCTCAGCATAGTTCCGGCAGATCCGCGCTGGCCGCTGTTGATTTCGGCCAGGGTTTTGCCTACGCGGCCTTTTCCGGATGGATCGCCGCCTTCACCTTGGCTGCCAGCTCCGTGGGCATTGAATCCATGCCGTGCTCATTACGTGCGTGCTCGGCGCATTTTTTCAGGACTTCGCGTTCCGTCTCGCCGCGAGCTTCAAAATCGCAATCCACGCCGACGTCTCTGCATTTCACGACCATTGTCATAAGCCGTTCTCCTTTACCTGATCTCTGCTCTTTGAGTTTTCCGGGCAATACCTGATGTCGATGTCAGGCGCCAGACACGCGTTGCCATGGGAACGGGCAGCTCCGCCATCGACGGTAATTCTGACTGATGTTCTACTCGGGCGGACGTGCCTTCAGGACGGGTTTTGGCGGCTGAGCCACAGGCTCGAAGCTGGCTTTGATGTAGTCATCGGCATTGGTTTCATAACAGCGCAGAGGAATACGCTTTCGATCCAGGTCTTTTCTGGGAAAGTTGCGCGAATAGATCAGCGGTTCATGACGATCCGGCAGGCTTCGCGCTGTTAATTGGTCAACTGTCTGGTCGCAATCCTCATGTCGCCAGGCTGAAACCTCGTGGACCACTGAGTAATCAAAGCCGGTTTCCGAGAGCCGCGGCTGGTATGGAAGGAAGGTAAAGACGAGTTTGATCAAACCCCACTCTTCGTGGCTGACCTCCCTTTCGGCGACAAAGATCTCCTGGCTGGCAAAAAACGAAGAGCGTGGATGATCAGCGTAAGCTACGGCCACGAGCCGCACCCGTATCGGGACCTTATTGGGGAACTGCCAACGGAGCTGTCCTTCCGCCTGCTTCCGTGGCCCAAAAATGCAACTGGCAGCCAAAAAAACCAGGACTTTGGCCCAATTCTTCAATCTGCCACGAATTTCGCTCTGGGGGGCTGGACCCGCCACATAAACATTGAAGGTCATAAGCAACCATGGGCCTTGCTGACGATCTACCTTCTTTGCTCTGCTCCTAACAGTCTACCTGAAATTGGCGTGCTGTTGCCCAGCGGATGGCCCGAAGAAAAGGCCCTTGAGCTATAATTCTCACAGACCCTTCCGCTGTGCGAGCCCCAATTTTTCGCAGCGGTTTCCTGTCGTCGGGACGTGGCTCAGCCTGGTAGAGCACTCGCTTGGGGTGCGAGGGGTCGGCAGTTCAAATCTGCCCGTCCCGACCATTCAACCAGTTATCAACAATCAGCCGTGAGCCTCTCAGTTTTGGTGTTGCCGATCCACGAAGCACCTCAAGGTGATTACGCCGGAGCTTAGCGGAGGCGCACAAAGAAAAGCCGGCGAGCGGCAGCCGCGAGCAGTGCTTCACGCAGTTCTCCGAACCAGCTTACACAGAAAGTCGCGGAGGATCAGTCGCTGCTCGGCTTTGCGCCAGGCAGGCGCTTTCGCAGAAAGGCAATTTGTCCGGTGTGGTGCGCCTCGTGCTCGCAGACATGAAACCACTTGCAATAGTTATTGGTGGGGCCCCAGGGGAAGTCTTTGTCAACAGCCATAAACCAAGAGTCATCGCGTTTCTTGAACTCCGCCAGCGTTTTGGCACGAGTTTCCCGGAGGATGTTCAAGTAATAGTCGCGGTCGTGCCCCTTGATCGCTTTCCGGCCGGCGTCTCCCAGATTCATCGCCGCATCCCACTGCTGCTTTACTGAATCGGGCCAGGTACCCCATTTCTTACCTTCGAAAGTATTGAGCTGGTAGTAGGTTTCAGTGGCAGCGAGGTGGAGCATCAGGGCCCCGATGGTGTTGGCGTTGGGATCTATGAGGTGGTCCAGATCCGCCGCGGTCAAGTCCCTGGTGGCGCTGATCACGCCATTGGCTTCGCGCATCCAGGTTAGCTCAGAGATGAAATTTCCCAGTTGTGGTCCGTATCCGGGTCTAGGCCCAAAAACGTTCGGATTCGATTCGCTTGCCTGGACCATTTCAGGCCGCAAGTGTGCTCCCATGAGAGGGGAGCCAGCGGTAACAACGGCTGCCCCCAGCAAAAAATTTCTGCGGTTCAACAAACCAGGCTGAGAGAAGCTTCCTCCAGGCAAAGAGTTCTGTTCATTTATGGACACAGCAGTGTTCCTCCTGACGTGGGGGCCGAACTGAGCCTTCTGATTGGGAATAAAAGCAGCAGAAAAATCGTACGGGTGCTGCAGAGGGAAGTCAATCTGGTGGACGGTTGTTGGCGCAACATCGCATCATCGCCAATTTCGCGGCTTGTGGAAAACGAGGGACGAAAGGTAGCTACCTCGGGATGAAGTTTTTCATCCCAATCACAAAATCGCACATCTTGGAGTGGTTGGCAGTCATCTGCAGAAACCCTCAACCAGCAACATGCGAGTCTGATCGAAAACTCAAGAGCAGACATAACTAAAATAAAAGGAGACAGACGAAATGGCGACGAAACCTACCCACGAACAGGCCCAACTCCAGCTGCAAGCTTTTGAACAACGCCGCGAGCCGCGTTTGCGACAGGCGCGCGACTGGTTCTTCAAGAACTACTTTGCCAACACGATGGAAGAGGCAATGAAGGTCGGGCCGATGGGAACCGAAGCAGGAACAAACGTGATGATGGTTTTCGGGTACTGGGAGCAGACCTGCGCGTTGCTCAACTATGGCCTGCTGCACGAAGACCTTTTCTTTGAAACGACAGGAGAGTTCTTTGGAGTATGGGAGCGCGTGAAATCCCATATCGAGCAAGGCCGCCAGATGTGGAACAACAAGAGCTTCCTCAGTCATATCGAGAAAGCGGCGCAGCGTTTCGAGGTGTGGAATGAGACGCGCAACCCAGGGAACATCGCGACGATGCGCAAGATGATGAGCGAAATGGAGAAGCAACGTAAGGAGCAGGCGAAAGCTGCATGAAGCAATGACACAGGAATCCCACCCTCGAACTTAATGAAACGTGTAACGAGGGTGGGATCCTGCCACGCGTTGCCCTTACGTAAACCCGCAACGCAGCAAACGAGTTCTAAAATCGTCTGCCCGTCCCGACCAGTTCTTTTTCGCTTTTCTACCCCTGTTCTGGTCCATTTAACCAGCTTGGACTTTGGCGGCTGCGCGGGACTGGTGCTGCTTAGAAGGATATTGACGGTCGAAGAAGTAGAACAATCCCGCGAGAACGACGAAAACAAGCAGGCTGGCTTCCGTACCCCGAGGGCCTCCCGTTAGCCAATCTGGGCCGTAGTAGCGAATGTCGAGCAGATGTCCGGGTATCGGCTGGCCATGATTGCCTGTATTGGGTTCGGCAAAAACGATCATGTCAGCGTAGTCGGAGGCGGCATGAAATCCAACCGCAAACCACAGGCTACCGGTGCGTCTGAGAGTGAGCGACCAGAAGATGCCATAAAGAGCGATGCTGAGAGGATCGATCCAGTCTTCCTGTGGTTTGAAGAAGAAATGAACGAGACCAAAGATTGAGGAGAGGAAGATGGCAGCTGGCCAGAAGCCGACCGCCTCGGAGAGCGTCTTAAGTGAGTAGCCGCGGAACATGAACTCTTCCGCAAAGCCGAGGGTGAGCATGGCGATGGCCCAGGCAACGGCATAGAAGATGAGCTGTCCCAAGGGTAACGCGAATCCATGGAAAGAGGCTCCTCTTGCGGCGAAAATCGGTATCAGAATGAGGGCGGAAGGAATGAATCCCCAGACTGCCCCTTTCAAAAGCAGGCGGCCGGCATCCGGCACGAGCGGCAATCCATAGGTAGAAAAGCGTTCGCGAAAGACAAGCGCGAGTATCCAGGCGATGAACAGGACGAGCACAAAGTCCAGGAGCTCGTTGGCGAGAAAATCGTGCCAGGTGAAGGAGCGGTCAGGAAAGTGAATCAGCGGCAGAACGCGATTGAGTGCTTCGCCGAGAACAAGGAACAGAACCACAAAGAGCACGAAGCGAGCAAAAGCAAAGAGGCGGCGCATGGGCGAATGGATTGTAACCCAGAAGGCGGGCGTCTACTTGGATGTTGAGAAATCGCCATTACACATGACTGGCAGAGCACGCGCAGATATTGGTTTCAGGCGGTTTGCTTCACGAAGCTCTAAAATCGCGTAGCTTACTTCGGTGGCGGCACGTATTCTTTGGGCAGCTGTGCGCCGGAACCGAAGAAATACTGCTGCATCTGCTCCACCAGGAACTGCTGCGCCTCGGGCTTCCAGGGTTGGAGTCGATATTCGTTTAGCAGCATCTTAGAGTGCTCGGCCCACATGCGCCAGGCTTCGGCGCTCACGTTTTCGTAGATTTTCTGCCCCAGTTCCGTATCGAACGGGGGTTCATCCAGGCCGGGCAGTTCGCGGCCCAGCTTTACGCATTTCACCATTCGCGGCATAGGAATATTGTACAAGACGGCTTTCCCGTGCTTCGCCCAGCGATCCGAATCAGGACCGTGTGTCAAAATCGCCCGCCCACACCGCCAATGCTAAGGCGTTCCTCCCAGCCATGGCCTTAAGCACCTACGGAACCATGCCTCAAGTACTGCAATCGTCACCTATTGCAATTGCGGGCTATTTGGTAAGATCGGGCCATCATCGCGGGCAGTAGATTCACTGGGACTACTTTCTCCTCCGGCGCGGCTTCTTACATGGGCACTGCGGTCTTCTCAAAACGACGCGACACTCCCGGCATGCGCGCCCTGCCTATCCTCGCCTACTTTGCCGGTGACACGGTCGCCGCACGCTACTTTACCGGCGTACAGCGCTTCCGCCGTATGCATTTTGAGGAACTTTCCGCTGACCACGGCGACGTTGAGCGCATTGTCCTGGTGTCAAAAGAAGACCTGGTGGAAGAGCACTACAACCATCTGCGCACGCCCAATACGCGCGTGCTGGCGCTGACCAATTCGCGCTTCAAAGATCCACGCAATGATGGCGCCATCTACGCCTATTTTCCACCCGACGTTTCCGAAGTACTGCTGGAGCGCATGGTCGATAACGCGCTCGACCATATTCATCTGGTCCACACGCGGCATGAGGTCAACCAGAGGCTGGCCGGCGCCAGCCGCGAGATCCATGAGTTGAACCAGATCGGCATGGCGCTCTCGGCGGAGCATGATCCGAAAACTCTTCTGGAACTGATTCTCACCAAATCGCGCGAGTTCACCTGCAGTGATGCCGGCTCGGTCTATCTGGTCGAGAGCCTTGCCGACAGCGAGCGCCAGTCGCTGCTCTTTGCTCCGGCGGCGGACGGAGCGCCCCAACCCGAAGAAGCCGCGCGCGAGCAGCTGCGCTTTAAGCTGGCGCAGAATGATACTGTCGCCGTGCCGTTTCGCGAGGCCACCATGGAGATCAACGAGCACTCGGTGGCCGGCTACGTGGCGCTGACCGGCGAGATCGTCAACATTGAAGACGCCTACAACCTGCCGGCTGATCTGCCCTACTCCATCAATCGCAAGTTCGATGAAGATTCCGGATATCGCACCAAGTCCGTACTGGCCGTGCCCATTCGCAACCAGAAGGAAAAAATCATCGCCGTACTGCAGCTGATCAACGCCAAGCGCGACCGCACCGCACGGTTGGATTCAGCCGGCGCTGTCGATGATCAGGTGATTGCCTTCACGGCGCGGCAGCAGGAGATCGTTCTCTCGCTGGCCGGACAGGCTGCCGTGGCTCTCGAAAATAGCCAGCTTTACGATTCCATCCAGCGGCTGTTTGAAGGCTTTGTTCGCGCCGCTGTCACCGCGATTGAAACTCGCGATCCCGCAACTTCCGGACATTCCTTTCGCGTCGCCAACCTGACCGTGGCTCTGGCCGAATCGGTAGACCGCGCCGAAAGCGGTCTTTACAAGAATGTTCACTTCTCTCGCGACCAGATGCGCGAAATCCGCTATGCCAGCCTGCTGCACGACTTCGGCAAGGTCGGCGTGCGCGAAGAAGTGCTGGTGAAGGCCAAGAAGCTCTATCCCGCGCAACTGGAGGTCATCAAGCAGCGCTTTGGCCTGATGCGGCGCACTCTGGAAAATGAAACCCTGCGTTCCAAGATGCAATTTCTGATGGAAAAAGGCCGCGAACAATTTCTGGCCGAGCAAACCCGGCTTGACAGCAGGCTCGAAGCGGCCCTGCGCGAGATTGAAGAATACGCGGAAGCCATCATCTGGGCCAACGAGCCCACCGTTCTGCCCGAAGGAAACTTTGATCTGCTCGAGCAGATCGCGCGGCTGCATTACGAAGACATGGAAGGCCACAAGCGCCCGTTGCTGACGCCGGACGAGGTGCAGATGCTCTCCATCCGCAAGGGCTCACTCGATGAAGAAGAGCGGGTGCAGATCGAGTCGCACGTGCTGCATACAGTGAGCTTCCTGCAACAGATTCCCTGGACCACCGAGCTGCGCGGCATTCCCGAGATCGCGCGCGCGCACCATGAAAAGCTGAACGGCACCGGCTATCCTTACAAGCTCTCCGCGGCGGAGATTCCCGTGCAGACGCGCATGATGACCATCTCTGATATTTTCGATGCGCTGGCCGCCGCTGACCGTCCCTATAAGAAAGCTGTCACGGTTGAGCGCGCGCTGGAAATCCTTGAGCTCTCCGTGAATGACGGCGAGTTGGACGCCGGTTTGTTTGATATCTTTCGCTCCGCCCGCATCTATGATCGCTGGAAGGTCGAGCCTCGCGGCTACTGACTTTCACTGATGGCGTACACGCCGATTTCGAGTAAGATTACATTCACCATCCGATCATGAAAGATTTCTACATTGCGGACGCGGCGCGGTTTGAGAACCAGGTCATCACCACGTCGTTTGTCGTGGTTTCCAAGCAGGCCAAGCCCAAGAAGAGCGGCGAGCTTTACCTGGCGCTGACGCTGGCCGATCGTACCGGCCACCTTGATGCCAAGATGTGGGACAACGTGGCGGACCACATCAACTGCTTTGAGCAGGATGATTTCGTCAAAATACGCGGTCTGCTCAACCGCTTCAACGGCCGCTTCCAGCTCACGGTGCACAAGGTCCGCTCTCTGCAGGAGACGGAAGTCGATTTTGACGACTACCTGCCCCGCACCACGAAAGATATCGGCCAGCTCTGGCAGACGATCAGGGATTTTGTAGAGACCTTCCACGATCCTCATCTGAAAGCGCTGCTGCAAGCCTTCATGGCCGATCCGCAGATCGAGCAGGCGTACAAAAGTGCGCCCGCGGCCAAGACCTTGCACCATGCCTACATCGGGGGGCTGCTGGACCACGTGGTTTCGCTTTTCCGGCTGTGCGACCTGGCCTGCCGCAATTATCCTGAAACCATCAATCGCGATTTGCTGCTGACCGGCGCGTTTCTGCACGATATCGGCAAGATCCACGAGCTCACGTTTGCGCGCTCGTTCACCTACACCACGCGCGGCCAGCTTCTGGGGCACATGATTATCGAGCTGGAAATGCTGCATGAAAAGATCACACAGGTGCCCGGCTTCCCCGGCGAATACAAAACTCTGATCGAACACCTCATCATCAGCCATCACGGAAAGTACGAATTCGGCAGCCCCAAGATGCCGATGTTCCCAGAGGCGCTGATGCTGCACTATCTCGATGATCTTGATTCCAAGATGGAAGCCATGCGCGCGCACTTCCAGCGTGAGCCGGAAGCCGAGTGGACCACCTACAACTCCAGCCTGGAGCGTCCGCTGCTGAACTCGAAACGCTTTCTGGAGAAGAAACAATCTGCGAGCGCAAACGGAGCGGCTCCCGCCGAACCGGAGCCGCAGGAAAGCGCTGACGCAGCCGCTGCCGGGGAAGAAAAGTAATCTGGCGCGGCACCCTGACGTATTTTAGAAACCAACCACGGACCGGCTATGCGCGCGCCGCCCCTCTTTTTGTTCTTACCGCCAGGGCCTCGTGGGTCGCCTCCACGTTGAGCGTATAGCCGGGGTCAATTTGCTGGAACGCCACCAGGATTTCATGAATGTTATAGGGGTGCGTTGGATCGCCGGTAACGGCATTGTGCACCACCTGGAAGATGTGCTCCAACCCCTGCGCGTCATCAATATCCATGTCTACCATCCACTGTGACGGGTCTTCCTGGTTCACAGCAAAGGTGAGTTGCAGGTTGCCGTAATGGTCGAATGTCTTGAAGCTTCCGGCGCGCACAAACCCTGGCTTGGGATCATGCAGCGCGTCCTCCACCGGGTGAAGGACATCGGTGGCCCGGCTGCATACGGATTTAAAATCCTGATCCACCATGGCAAACAGACGGTCACCATGGAGGTCGACCATGGTGCCGAGCGACGCTAGCACCGGCTGGCCATCGACCAGCGTATGCCGCGCCTTGGCTACCAGGTTCAGCAAGCCGGCGCATGGAATGTCCGGCAGCGCATCATACAGCGCCTCATCCTTTTTGCCGGAAAAGCCCAGCACGTCGGCGATGGAGAGGAAGGTCTTCAGGTCGGGCAACAGGTCATCATACGCAGGGCGATCCATTGAGGTTACGCGTGCGGGATCAACCGGCAACATTACTGTAAGCCCGGTATCGCCCGAGGCATTGATTCTGATGAATTGCGATACCGCGTGATAGGAGGGCGCATCGATTTCAATCATGTAAAGGCCCTGGGGAGTGCGCCAGAGGCCGCCGATACGAATAAAATCTGCGGCTGATTCGCCTTTCAGCGTGCGGTTGTCTACCAATTGCTGGTTCTTCAGCACAATGGTGACGTCTTCCTGAATGTTCTTGTTGAAAACATCAACGATCGCGAGACTTAGAATGCCATCCTGATCAGCCATTCGAATACTCCTGCTGAAATGTCCGTAAACGCTAGCTTGCCTAAATATAAGTGACGTCAGCCGCCAAGGTGTTACAGGTAAGAACGAATACCTGCTCTTGATACAACGAGAGATGGCGAGAGTTTCATTTTTCCACAGGCTGGATCAAGTATGGTTCCGTAGACCAAAAGGCGTAGCTCTGATGGTTCCGCATCCCTAAACACAAACTCCATTTGAGAGTTGCTGGAGCGGATATAATTCCTCCCGACACCACGTGAGTGTCACTGAGGGGGTTTTTTGTGAAAGCTCGGTCGCTGTATGTTGTTGTTCTTCTTGTGCTCGGCCTGGTGCTGGCGGGATGTAACAGTTCTCCAAGCACGCCGGCAACGTCTTCGGATAATTCAAGTTCAGCGAATAGCGGCTCGTCCGGCGGTGCCAGTGGCGGCGCATCGGCGCAGCCGGTCAAAGAGACAAAGCCGGTCCATGAAGCAATTGTGATTCCAGAAGGCACGGTGATCACGGTGCGCCTGGGCAGTACGCTAAGCTCCAAGACCAGCAGTGCGGGCGATGGATTTGCCGCAACGGTGGCGCAACCGGTTACTGTCGATGGCAAAACCGTGATTAAGGAAGGCGCATCCGCGCATGGCTCGGTGGTTGACGCCAAGGCCATGGGCCATTTCAAAGGCGGCGCACTGCTCGAAGTCAAACTTGATTCCGTCACCATCGAAGGCAAAGAGACTCCGGTTCAGACCGGCATGGTGGCGCGCCAGTTGGCCGGAAAAGGCAAACGTTCAGCTGGATTCATCGGCGGCGGCGCAGGCGCAGGCGCTTTGATCGGCGCTTTGGCTGGCGGCGGCAAAGGCGCGGCGATTGGCGCTGCCGCCGGCGCAGGTGCAGGCACAGCCGGCGCTGCTTATACCGGCAATAAGGAGATCGTCCTCTCGCCGGAGAGCGCGCTCAGCTTCAAACTGAAACAGTCGATCGAAGTGAAATAAGCTCAACCCAGGGCAAATACAAAGGGGCGCTCATCAAGTCGCCCCTTTTTTCTCTCTCCTCGAATTGTCACTTCATTGGTTGAGCGCTACTGATTTCACCTCCGCGATCTGCGCCAGTTGTTTCAGACGATAGGCCAGGATGCTGCCGGTCAGCTCCAGCGTCCCCTTGCCGGTCTCCACCGTGAATCCAGCCAGCGCCAGCTTGTGCGCCACAGCGGGGCCCGTGCTTGCCAATTCGATCTTGACCTTGACCACCTTTGACGATTTCGGCTCACAAGTCTTGCCGTCAGGCGTTGAACCGATGCTGGCGCACTGGTAGTACGAAACCAGGTCTGCGCTGAACTTGGGTTGCACCAGCTTGAGTGTTGCATCCCATTCGTCCTTTCGCTTCTTTTCCAGCTTGTCATGCATTCCGCCAAGAATTCCCGGGCCGTTGCCCGGGTCCGCTCCCGGATGCAGCTCCTTTCCAGAAAACGTGTTCGTCACCTGAGCTGAGCTCGAATCAACCATCGGCGCCGAGGCGGCGACTTCAACCGTTGAATTCGCACTGACGCCGGGAGCAAACAGAGCCATGTTGTCGAGGCCCCGGTTTTCCTGCGTACCGGCAAAAGTCGAGAGCGTAACCCCGGAGAAGGTGTTGGCTACCTGAGCCTGCGTCGTTTCGATCAGAGGCCGTTCTGGTACGGCAAGCGGTGATACTCCTTTCGGCAGCTCGACCGGAACCTCAATCCGCACCGGCTTGCCGTCCTGCACGACGGTCTGCTCTTCTACGGCGACAAACGATGTGTACTGCGTGGCCAGGCTATGCTCAAGGCCAACCTGGATGATCTCAGCTTTGTGTTTGGAATTACCCTGCTGTATGCCGCTCCAATCCTGCGACATCAGATCTGCCACTTTGTGTCGAGCCCATATTTTCTCCAGCGCTGCGTTAGTTGCGCCGGCCGCAGAAAAATCAACCGGGATCGTGCGGCTGAAATCGCCCGTTCCCTGATACCCCTTGATGGTGATCTTGCCCGTGGGATTGCCGGTAAATCGTCCGGTAATGATGATCGGCTTGGTTGAGAAAAGATCTCGAACTTCGCGCGGATAGACCTCCGTCACAGGCAGCCCGTTCCAGTCGATGGAAATATTGGTCAGCACGGGCGAGTGCACACGCTCATAAAAGCGGTCCGCGGCGGCCTGGGCTTCGCCCGGCGCGGTCACGAACTCCACATCACCATGGCCCTCTTCCGCCATCTTGGCCAGCAGGAAGCGGTTCACCGCCGTTCCGATGCCGAAGGAAAACACGCGAGCATCAGTATGCTTTTTGATTTCAGCGATGATCTCAGCGTCATTGCCCACGTAACCATCGGTCATGAAGCAGACTACGCGCACTGGATCAGCTTCCATGGGTTTGCCCGCGCCGGCATCGTCGCCCAACGCCGTGCGGATGGCCTTCATCATCTCCGTGCCGCCGCTGCCGTAAGCCCCGGCCAGCACCTGCTTGGCTTTGGCTACGTTTTCCGCCGTCGCCGGGACCGGCTCAGGAAAGAGGATGCGCGTGTCGCCGGAGAAGGTGATCAGGTTAAAGGTCTCGTCCTTGCGCAGATTGTCGAGCGCCCGTGCGATGGTCTTCTTCGCCATCTCAATGGGGAAGCCCCACATGGACCCGGAGGTGTCGAGCACGAAGATCAGCTGCCGCGGCACCAGTGATTCCTCCGCAGGCTTTTCCGGCGGCTGCAGAATCAGCGTGAAGTAGCCGCCGTTCTTATCTGCGTGCGTCAGCACCGCGTCACTGATCTCCGCGCCCGCCACCTTGTATTTGAGAATGAAGTCCTTGTCCGGCAGCACCAGGTCGTCCGCCAGCTTGACGTGATACGAATCAGCTCCGGTGCGGTCGGCAAAGATTTTGTGCGACGGCGACTCCACGTCGCCCACCGGTACGCCCGCAGCCAGGCTCACCTCCATCGACACATCATGTCCGGCATTGATGCCGTCAGTATGAATTCCCGCCACCGGAGGGCTGATGTGGGAAGCGTCAGGAACCTGATTGGTGTTTGGGATGGTGCCGCGATCGGGCGGCCCGGTGGGAGCTCCCGGTATGTAGCGCGGGCCTACCACGAGTGGGAAGGCAAACTGATAGACACCGGCTTCATACTTGAGGAGCTCGATCACCGACAGTTTGATAGTCACTGTACCGCCCGGGGGAATATTGGTCACCGACTGGGTAAAGATGTTGGGACGTTCCTGGTCCAGCAGCGCGGCGGTATGGCCGGCGCTGCGCGCAGCCTCATAAATCTGGCGCGCTGCTTCGCGCTCCTTGATCACGGCGCGAATCTCGCGCTGGCCCACCGTCATGGTCATGCCGTCGACGGCGCTGTCATGCGGCAATGGGAAGACATAGATGGCTTCCACCGCATTGGGCAGGGAATTTTCAAACTCCTGCGTGACTTCGGTGCGGGCAACAAACCCGCTGATCTCAGTCTTGATGCCGGTGTGCTTGAGCGGAACAAAGCCGGCCGGCTTGCCGTCTTTACCGACGATCTCGAGCTGGCTCGGCCCGGCGGTCTGCACGGCAGATGCGCTTTGCGGATTCAGAATGATCAGAAAATAGATGAGGCCCACGGCTGCCATTGCAGCCGCAAACAGACGCGGTTTCATAACTACGCTCTCCTGCTACTGGCAAGTGAACGGAGTAATCCAGAGTTCTTGCAGGGGATTTTTGATGTTTAAATGGCTTGGTTTAGCGGAACAAATTCTAATTCTGTGGTGTCGAGCTCGATTTCCTGTGTATTCGCGCAGTCTATGGTTTCCGAGATCCCAGGTGCAAAATAGCCTTGCGCAGCCGATCATGCGCCGCCAGCAGCCTCTGATAGCGCAATTCTGTCTTTGCCGTCTTGGCCGCGATGATAGCGCGTAATTGCTTCTTCTCTTCGGCGCTCCAGCGCGCAAAACCCGGCACAAGGCTCATGACCATGGCAAAGTCGGTGAACGAATTCTGCTCTTTTGCGGCTACCTTCCCAGGCCTTATGCCTAAGGCACGTGCCAGGCTCGCCACGCTTGCCCGCTGCATCGCGTCCGCATCGCCGCCGAAACCGCGGGCCATACGTCGTTGTAGCGCATAGCCGATGTTGCGCATGGCAAATTGGTCCCATACGCCACGTTCCGCTTCAGGCGTTTCATAAACCACATGGGCCTTGCTCAGCCGGCGCAACGTGCGCTTTGACGTTCGATATTCCGGATTTGCCCTGATCTTCTCTTCTTCCCCTTGTGCCAGCTTCTCGAGCTCCGGATCCGTGGAGCGGAAGCCCAGCTTGCGATAGAACCAGAATGCCCCGGAGTCGATGGCCTCTTCATTGCCGTCGCCAATCTGGTAGGGATAAACCGAGATCGCATTCGCACCATGAAGGTGCCGCAGCAGGTGCAGGGTCTGCGCGTAGGTCCAGGCAGTCTCGCCATCGCGATACGCTGGAAATGTGTTGAAGCCGATCTCCGTCCAGTCGAAAAGAGAGATGCATTCCACGTAGTTGATGGGCACGCCGTTCTTGACCGTGAATCCCGCGAGGTAGGAGCGCAGCGGCAGGCGCTTTTCCGCCGGCAGGCCCCAGAAATAGATCTCCACACCGCGGCCAGGATTGATCTGGATCACCCATGCCGGATCGGCGTTGGCGGTGCCATAAAGCTCACGATAGCGAACACCCGTTGCTTCTTTGACCAGATCGAGAATCTTCTCCGCTTGCTTTGCAGGCAAAACCTTCACCGGTAATTTCGGCTTGGCCAGCTCCTCGGCCAGCGAAACCTGGCGGCGCTGGATGAGGGGCGTGTGATGAAAATAAAACTGCCGGACCGGCTTGCGCGCCAATGTTCTTGAAGCCCGTGAGCCGCTCATCGACCAGCGCACCATGATTTCCAGAGAATCGTAGATCGCGGCTTTTTCCTTCTCGCTCACCGGGAGGCTGCGAAAACGCTCAATGAGCCACGGTAATTCATCCTTACGCCCACGCGCTGCGGCCAGCCAGTCAAGATAAGGTACGTTGGCTTCAGTGAGCGAATCTTCCTCCATCAGCGGAAAAAAGCGCGGCCAGATGGCGGCGCGTTGCGTCTCGCGCTCAAAGGCCTCCCAGTTGATGGAGATGTCTTTCGCATAGCGTTCCGCCAGCCAGCAGACCATGGGATAGCTGAACGTTGCTTCCACCACGGTACCGGCCATGCCCGCCACTTCTTCGGGCGCGAAATCTTCCGGGTCGGCGCCCGCGGCAAGAGCGGCTTTGATCTTGGCCTCAAGCCGGGCCAGCAGCGCGTCCGCTACCTTCACAACCAGCGGACCTGAGGGAAAAGCACGGAGAAAGAGCAGGGCATCGTGCGCGCGAATCAGCGCCTTGGTGTCTTTTCCAAACGAAGCATGGCTGACGCGCGTCAGCAGGTGAAGGAACTCCTGCTCACGGATTGAGCCGGTCAGCGCGCGCGCCCGCTCCAACTCGTCCACCAGCCGGGCAAGATTTTTATGGTTCGGCATTCAGTAATTGTGGCCAAACCTTTTTACCGCAAAGGACGCGAAGGACGCAAAGCGGAAACAGAATTCCGTTCCCGATTCCCGTTGCGACCGCTGCGTCGGCTGCTGTTTGTCTTTTGCTCAGAGCAGATAGTCGCCGCGATAGACCAGCCGCCCGTCGATCACGCGCGCATCTTTGGTTAGAGAATGTATCTTGGGCGCCTTTTCATCCAGAATATGCAGGACGGTATGCCCCTGGCTGAGCAAATAGTCTGAGACCAGCATGCGATGGCAGCGAAAATAGAGCTGCTCAGCGCACATAATGGCCGTGTTGCGCGTCGCGGCCCGCTCGACCAGCCGCTCGATAGCCATCCGGAACTTGTCCGAGAGCATGTAGTCCGCGTAATTGCGAAATGACGGATTACGCAATGCGATGTTCGGCGACTGCTCCGGCGGCATCTGCTTGCCTCGGCGGCCGCCCAGATCTTTTTCCCAGAGGTAATCACAGCCGATCTCGGGCAGCCAGAGCTCCAGGTGCTCGCGGTTGAAGTGCGGATGGCGGCGCGACATGGGAAAGGCGCGTATATCTTCCAGCAGGCGGATATCGTGCGCCTGCAGGATCCGGGAAAAATCCGCTAGGTCGCGGGTGGAATGCCCGATGGTGAAAATTGTGGCCACAGAAGAATTCTATTCGAGCTGCGCCGCGTCGGTCAGTGCGGCTTGGTTGCGGGCTCTGACGGAGGCTCGGCGGCGTAGATGACGCGGCCTTTGCGAATTGTGTAGCGCACCTGAGCAAAGTTAGCGACATCGGTTGCCGGATCGGCGCTGAGAACAACCAAGTCAGCATCCATGCCCATCGCCACTCTGCCGCGGGTCTTTTCTTCCTTAAATCGTTCTGCCGGCGTGGTGGTGAGTGAGGCAAGAATTTCAGGAAAGCCCAGCCCAGCGCGCTGCATCAGCTTGAATTCGTCGGTCGTGTCATAGTGATTGAGGAACCCCACGTCAGTCCCGAAAAGGATCTGGCCACCCATATGGGAGTAATCGCCGACTTCCTTCAGGATTGAAGCAAGATCATCATCCTTACTGAAGAGGTAAAGCGTGGGGACCAGAGTCATGTGCGCGGCCTTCATGCGTTCGAGATACGCCGGCGTCCAGCCGCGCATGTCTTCAATCGCGTGGGCCAGCACATCCACATGCGCCGTAAGCGCAACCTCAAGTCCGGCGGCATTCGAGGGATGCGTAAAAACCAGCGCCCCGCGACGATGCGCCACCTCAACGGCAGCCGCGGCAATCTTTGGATCCATGGGCAAAACTTTGCCGCGACTGACCCAGGAACCAGTAAAGAGCTTGATAATGTTCGCGCCCGCGTCCAGCATCCTGGCTGCATCAGCGGCGCCTTCCTCCGGCGTCGCAGGCTGCTGCAGCTGCTGCAGAATCTCCGGAGGTAGGTCACTCAAGTAGTAGGGGATCCCGTTTTTCGGGTAAAGCGGACCGCCGGCGGTAAGAATGCGCGGGCCCTGCACTTCGCCTGCTTCGATCCTTTTACGCAATGCGACCGTGTTTCCAACGACAGAGCCTGTGTCCACTACCGTAGTGAACCCGTAGCGGGTCAACATCTCCTGAAGCTGGTGCGTTAACTGGGCGGCGGGAAGACCGGCAGCATTGGACCATTTCGGTTCCGTGAAATGCACATGACTGTTCTGAAATCCGGCGGTAACAAACATCCCACGGCAGTTGAGGACGGTTGTGTCCGGCGACAGCCTGGCCTCTTGCTGCGGTCCTACAAACGTGATCTTGCCACCTTCAATCAGGATCACGCTGTTGGTAATGGGCTTTGCCTCAGGCGATGGATAAACTTTGGCTCCCACAAGCGCCACTTTGTGATGGTCCGCCTGAGAAAAGAGTGCAGCACTTGATGTCAGCAGGATCGCCAGAAGGAAGACAGCGCCACGGGATCTCATTCTTTCTCCTCAGGTCTACAGAGTCGCTTCGCTCTTTGGATACGCGAGAGCGACGAAAGAGGTTCCATGATAAAGGTTCAGTTAGAATCATGAGTCCTCCACCATGCACCCGCTTCTGCTCCAAACCGCGCACCGCCCCATTCCCATGCCTCGCGGCCAATGGATCATGAAGCAACGATGGCATGATCTGTTGTTTGCTCACTGGCCTATCGCCCCGGACAAGCTTAAGCCGCTCGTGCCGGGCGAACTTGAGTTGGACCTGTTCGACTGCAGCGCGTGGGTTGCCGTGGCTCCGTTCTGGATGAGCGGCATTCGCGGACGGTACTACCCGCCCCTGCCTTTCCTCTACAAATTTTGTGAGCTCAACGTACGCACCTATGTTCGCTACAAAGGCATGCCCGGGGTTTACTTCTTTAGTCTCGACGCTGGAAGCCTGCCCGCGGTGCTGGGAGCGCGCGCCAGCTACAAACTGCCGTACTTTCATGCCGCCATGCTGATTCGTTCGTCCGGAGAAGAATTTCAATACAGCAGCAGCCGCCTGCAGATGCCGCGACCGGCAAATTTTTACGGGCGCTACCGGCCAGTCTCAGAGCCGCGAGTGCGGGAGAAAGGCTCCATCGAACACTTTCTTACGGAGCGATATTGCCTTTACACCATCCATCGAGACAGCGTTCTGCGAGCGTATATTCACCACGCTCCCTGGCAATTGCAGGACGCCGAGGCCGAGTTTGAGGTCAACACCATGGCGCAGGCCTCGGGCATCGAGTTGCCGGAGAGCAAGCCTCTTCTGCACTACTCCCGCGCGATCGATGTCCTGGTATGGTGGCCGGAAAAAGCAGGGTGATGCGCCTGCTGCCAAGGTCCCTCGTCTCCAGCCTACGCGCCTTGAGTGCCGGCAAAATGAACGCGGCAGCTGCAGATCACAGCCGGGCAGGCTCCTGGCGCAAGTGCTCCTACGGGCAGGTGAGCTGCGCCCGGCCGACGACCTGCACCGCCATTGAACCGGGCATATCCGAGCCCATGGAATTCGCGGCCATCACGGTTACGGTTCCCATGAACCCGGAACACTGGGCCATGCCCGTCATCGGGTTAATGCTCACACCCGCGGGAGCCATGGTGGAATTCGGCATCATGAGCGACCACGTCACCGGCACTGTCGCCGTCATGGGCGCCATGTTGAAATTTCCCATGGCGCTGAACTGGACCATGCCGGAAGGAAAATTCATGGCGTTGGCGGTCATCGGCGTAACGGTGATGCTCTCGAGCTGACGGCCCATTGACATGGAACCTCCGCCACAGGAAACGGTCACGGTAAAGATGGCGGAAACTGCAAGGAAGAAAATAAGAGCTGAAAATCTGCGCATAGACACCTCCTAAAATGCCGGGAAGGGCAAAGAACAGCGCAAAGGGCGAAAGATTCGCCTCAAAATATGCTACTCCAGCGAAAGGACGAAAAAAACCTTTTTCGCGGAACTCGCACGCGAGCAGACCCGCTCTCTAGTTGACGAACTGGTCCGGAGTTGTCCTATCGCTCCAAATCAGAGACAAAACTCAGATCGTCTCATTCGGCTTGGCCATGCCGAGCAGAATCTGGAACAGCAGCAGCCAGCGCTTGAGGTTTACGGTAATCAGGAAATTTTCCTTGGCATGCTCGCGTCCGTTCTTGCCGATCTGCGCAGCGAACTCCGGATGCGTAAGCAAATAACGGATCTGGTAAGCGCAGCCCTCCACGGAATGCACCAGCACTCCGGTAAGCTTATGGATGATCTGCGTGGGAATGCCGCCAACCGCTCCTGCGACCACAGGCTTCTCCTTCCACAACCCTTCGGTTACAGTGAGGCCGAAACCTTCTTTCAGCGATTTCTGCACGATCACGGTAGAGGCGCGCTGCAGCGCGTTAATCTCGAGCGCCGACCATGGCGGCAGGTTGAGGATGATTACATCAGGATCGTCGCCTGCGGCGTCCATGACTTCCTGCAGTACCACCGCGCCTTCAGGATCGTCAGTTGCGCCGCCCCCCGCCAGCACCAGCTGGCAATCGACGTACTTCTTCACCAGTTTGTAGGCCTCAATCACGCCCACGGGGTCCTTCAGCCGGTCAAAGCGCGAGATTTGCGTGATCACTGGCCGTGAGCGGTCAATGCCAAAGTCATCGCACACCTTGTTGACGAACTCTTCCGGCAACTCTTTATTTTTTTCCGACAGAGGATCGATGGAAGGATAAAAAAGATACTGCGGAATGGAGAGCTGGCGTGTGAATGCCGGAGAGGAAAAGATGGATGCATCGTATTGCTCCACCATCGGTTTCAAGAAATCCCATACCCCCTGGTGCGGATTGGAGAGATCAATGTGGCAGCGCCAGATCCAGCGGCCGCGCGTCTGCGATTTGGAGCGCACCAGGCCCACGGGCTGCGGATCATGGATCACGAACAGGTCTTCAGCGAATTCCATGCGCTGGCGGTTCTGCTCGTTGTAGGTCATAAAGATGTCTTTGATCTGCTGGGTCAGGTTGTATTCGCCGCCGTGCAGCGAGTTGTGAAAGCCTTTGGTGACTTCATAGAAATCATTGCCGCCGGTGATGACTTCCCAGCGAGTGGGAATCTCCAGTTCGTTCATGAGCGGAATCAGCCGGTTGAGGATCTCGGCCACCCCTCCGCCGACCGCGGTTGAGTTCACCATCTTGACCGTCTTGCTCCGCAGCAGGCGCGCCAGAAAGCGGATTTCATCCAGCTCCGGCTTGCCGATGATGGCAGCGTAGTCGTCCAACCGCGGAGGCGCCGGAGGAGGCGGCTGCTCCGTGTTGATGCGCGGATGCTTGCGACGCTCAATGAAATGGGCCGGCAGATCGGTATCGCGGAAGCGCCGCTCTTTGCCACCCGGTGCTCTCCCCTCAACCGGCTCTTCGGCGACAGCAGCCTTGTTTGAGCGGTCCTGGCCGCCGGCCTGGTCCTTGTTGGTCTCGCTGAGGTTATTGCGTTCCAGGTTTTTATCTTTCATCGAATGGCTGCTCCACGATCTCAGTCTGAATTCAACGTCAGAAGTTCGCGCTCAACTTGAGGCCCGCACAATTTCTGCTTCAATCACCCTCAGGATGCTGCGGCGAACCCCTTCCAGCGACGAAGTATAGATATCGATGCGATCAATACGGTCCGCCGCCTGCGCCATGTCCATCTCCTGCTCCAGCCAGACGGAAAAATCATTGGTGTTGAGCTTCAAGCGCAAACGGGCATCGATGAAGTGATAGTAGATGGCATGAACGCTTACCTGGCGAAGCCCGCCGGCAAACTCTTCCAGATTGCGGGCCACATACGGCGTAGGGACGACCACCAGGTCAGATGCCATAACGTAAAAAGGCTCCATGGCAACGCGTGTGGCCGCGCGAGGGTTTTTCTGCAAGTAGGTCTCAATGATGTGAAGCAGACGCTCGCGCAATGTCGCGATGGAGGTGAACTCGCGTATATCGATGGCGGAAAGGCGTTCGGCCAGCTCCACTTCATTGCAGGCGGCAAAGGCCCAGTGCGAAAAATCGTTGGAAAAACCTTTGTTGATGAAGTGATGTTCTTCCAGGGTCTGGAAAGTGTGTTGAAAGATGGAAGACTCCGAACAGCTGCGCAGTGCGTCCACCAGCTCCTGCAGGTTCGTCGCTTTCTCCCGGCTGATGCGGAGCAAGTGCGAGGCGGAATTGAAGTAGAAAGGCGAACGCGCCCAACGAGGACGCGTAGCGGGCATCTGCGGCGCCGTTGCCATGGAAAGTTCCCCTTGCCATCGGGCCGAGACCAAGACCCGAGAGGTTGTTCCTGAAGTCTGTAGGATGCTTGACCAGCCATGATCGTTGCTACTCTAGCGGGCCTTTGGCGGGGTCAAGAGCGCATTTTAGTGGCGCCGGAAGCCCGACGTGGGGGGCGCGAACAGAAATGAGAAAGCGATGCCGATCAACAACATCCACCCCAGGTTGCTGCGCGCTGATTCACTGGCAATGCTCACACTGCGGGTCGGAGTAAACAGGAAAGCAGCAAAAATCAGCGCCGCCACCACCGTGCCGAGAATCCCGGCCCTGGAGCCGAAAATGCCGGCGATTACCAGCAATACCAGGACAAAAACCAGCGGAACCAGGTTCTGCCAGGAATGCCCGGCAGCCACGGCACTGGCTCCAATGGCAGCAAGCCCGCAAACCGTCGCGCCGATGGCGGCGTCAACCAGGGGGGCGGAACAGAGCTTGCCGGCAACGTTCTTCATTCCAGTCCGGTTGATGATATGGATCAGTTGCATACGAAAATCAGTCACACGTTAGGATGTCAGAAGACAGGGTAGATGTGGGAAAAATCGAGAGCTGGATGGCCAGTTTGATTGCTTGAAATTTTCATTTCCCCCCGTACAACTTTCCGCAGGAGCAAGGCGCAGATTGGCGCTGCCATTGAAAGCAGCTACTCTGGATTTTGCTTGGCCCGGAAGCATCTTACAGGTTAAGGTTTCGCCCGGGCCCGGCAATGATTTAAGGCGCAATGCATACTGCAGATCCATTTCTACTCCAGCTGTTTTTTATCTTTGTCTGGGCCAAACTCTTTGGCGAAGCCTTTGAGCGCTTACGCCTTCCCGCGGTATTAGGGGAAATCCTTGCCGGCGTGGTGTTAGGGCCCTATGGCGCGCGGCTGGTGATCCCGACCGATGCCATCTATGCGATTGCCGGCATTGGCGCCATCTTTTTGCTGTTTACTGTCGGCCTGGAAACGCAGCCCCAGGACCTGATCAGCGTTGGACGCACGTCACTCTACGTGGCGCTGGCCGGGATCGCCGTGCCTCTGCTGCTCGGCTACGGTTACATGACGCTGCGCCACCATCCGCCGCATGAAGCCATCTTTGTGGCCGCCGCCATGATGGCGACCAGTGTCGGCATCACCGCCCGCGTGCTCGGAGACCTGAACGTAATGCAGACGCGCGCAGCGCGCATCGTCCTGGGCGCTGCCGTATTTGACGACGTGCTGGGCATGATCGTGCTGGCGATCGTGGTAGGCATGGTTTCGTCAACAGGACTGGCTTGGGCCCAGCTCTTCATCACTGCGATTGAGGCTGTGGGCTTCGCTTTGATCATGATGTTTTATGCGCCGCGCGTGGTACGGCGTATGGAGCCGGGCGTGGAGCGCATGTCAACGCGCGATGCGCCGCTGATCATCGCCCTGGCCATCTGCCTGGGGCTTTCTTCCGCCGCAGTAAAAATCGGCATGGCGGCGATTATCGGCGCGTTCTTTGCCGGGCTGGCGTTTGCCGAGTACTCGCCGCGATGGAACCTGCGCGAGCGTGTGTTCTCCATCAACGAATTTCTGGCGCCGTTTTTCTTCTTCAGCATGGGCGCCCGCCTAAATATGAACGTTTTTGACAGCAAGCTGTTGGTTTCGGCGATCGTGATCTCGCTACTGGCGATCCTTTCCAAGCTCGTCGGCTGTGGCCTGCCGGTGTTGCGCTCCGGCTGGAAGACGGCAGCCAAGGTAGGCGTCGGCATGGTGCCGCGTGGCGAGGTTGGGTTGATCGTCGCGCTGGTCGGCTTGCAGATGAATATTGTTTCTGAGTCGGCGTATGCGCTGGTGATTTTTATGACCGGGATCACCACGCTGGTCGCTCCGCCGATCATGAAAATCCTCTTCCGCAAAGATATCGGCGTGGAGCCTGCGCTGGTGGAACAAAGCCGAAAGACGGCAATGTAGGCTTGCCCAGGATGCGCGGCCTGCGCGCAATAAAAAACCCGGGCTCAGGACCCGGGTTGCTATGCTTGACTGTCAGTGACCTCCGCAAAAAGGATCACTTGTCGGCGGTGTTCCGTTCCCCATTCCGCGAAGTCCGCGCGCAACGGGGCACGGTAGTGCGATCAGCAGCGCTCCACGACGGTCTGGCTTATGCCGGAGCAGCTGTCTGAATCATTTGCAGTTATTCTGGCCGGTTGGTGGATCTGGCGCCGTGACGCAGGTCACACCTCAAAGAGGGTTCAGGAACGGAACGGGCCATCCCAAGACGACATTTAATTGGCGGTTGATTGTTATTTTCGAGGTTGCTGACAAGTCTTAACGAATATATGCGTGGTGTGCAGGCGCAACTTTTAACAAAATACAGTGTATTTTGGAAGTAATGAAATTGAAGCAACACAGTGTTCCGCTTCTCAGCCTGGTTCTGGCGGGGATCACGACTCTGGGGATGGCCCTGCAGTCGTCGACGCTGCAGACTGCGCCGACGCCCGCGCAGGTTCCGGCTTCCGTACAGCCGTCGCCAGCCGTAGCGCATGAAGACAACAGCGACGACGCCGAAGCGAAACTCCCGCCGACGGATGATCCCAAAGAGATTGTCCGGCGGGCCGTGGAGGTGGACCATCACAACTTTGAAAAAGTGCAGAAGTACACCTTTACCCAGCATGAGGTCACCAAAGAGCTGGACAAGCACGGCAACGCCAAGTCCACGGAGATCAAGACCTACGATCTCAATTTTTATTTTGGCGAGTTCTACTCCCGTCTGGTCCAGAAAGACGACAAGCCGTTGAGCGAGAGCGACCAGAAAAAGGAAGACGAAAAGCTGGACAAATTTCTTTCCAAGCGCCGCAAGGAAAGCGAAGAAGATCGCGAAAAGCGCGCAGCCAAGGACCGCAAAGAGCGGGAAGAGGGCCGTGCAACGTTCCGCGATCTGTTGAATGCATATGATTTCCGTATCGTGGGCGAAGAACGGATCGACGGCGCAGACACTTGGGTGATCGAGGGCACACCGCGCAAGGACTTCAAGCCGACCCAGCCACATGCCGACATGTTCAAGAAGATTAAAGGCCGTATATGGGTAGAAAAGAAGGATTACAACTGGGTGAAAGTTGAGGCGGAGGCCTTTGACACCATCTCTTTCGGGCTCTTTCTGTTCCGCATCCATCCCGGCTCGCGCTTTACCCTCGAGAATCAGCACATCAATAACGAGCTGTGGGCGATCAAGCGCCTCTACATCAATGGCGGCGCCAGGATCGCGTTGTTGAAGAATGCAGCCATCGAGCAGGAAGACACGTTTTCCAATTACAAGAAATTCAGCACATCGATCACGATCCTGCCGGGTGTGAAGGAAGTCCCGCAGGAGCAGCAACCGCCGAAGTGAGTGCGGCTACCTTCCTTCAGGTTCCTGATAAATACCAATGACGTTGCCGCCGGGATCACGGAACCGGGCGGTGATCTCCGGGGCATCGGCGCCGATGGGCTGTACGATTTCTCCCCCGTTGGCAACGATCTTCTCCAGCATCGCGGCTGCATCCTCCACCATGATGTAAACCAACAGGCCGGGCGCGGTTGAAGGCGGGCGGCCGGACACCCATGCGCCGCTGACTTGGCCGACGCCATCATCAAAGGCAGTGCTGCCATTGCCACGCTTGCGCACGTTCCAGCCAAACGTTTTGCTGTAGAAGGCTGCTGAGCGGGCAATGTCAGTGGTGGGCATCTCGATGTAGCAGATCTTTCCGTGGCCGAGCGTTGGAGGCATGGCGAGTACTCCTGAGGACGCGACCATTTTACCTGCAACTGCATGTCTTTCGCCCGTGCCACTCTCCTTGACAATCTAGGAGACACCTTGCTATCTTCCTAGAATATCTAGGAGAGAGCCAATGGGTGAACAGCTGGAACTGCTGCAGGGCACGCTGGACATGCTGATTCTGAAGGCCGTCTCGCTCGGGCCGCTGCATGGCTACGGCGTTTTGCTGCGCATACAACAAATTTCCGGCAACCGGCTGGAAATCCAGCAGGGATCGCTTTATCCGGCACTGTACAGGCTGGAGCACCAGGGCCTGATCGGCAGCGAGTGGGGCGAATCAGAAAATAACCGCAAAGCCAGGTTCTACCGGCTGACGGCGGCCGGCAGAAAAAGGCTGCAGGCAGAGACCGCAAACTGGAACCGCATGGCTGAAGTGATCGGGTCCATCCTGAGCCGCAAGCCGGAGGAAGCATGAGCACTGCATCGCGAGTGCGTTCATGGTGGAAGGCGTTGCGCAACCGGCAGCTGGCTGAGCAGGACGTGGAGACCGAACTCCAATTCCATATTGAGACGTATGCCGCCGATCTCGCACGCAGCGGCGTGGAGCAGGAAGAAGCTTTACGTCGCGCGAAAGCGGAGCTTGGTTCGGTTGCGGCGCAGAAAGATGAGTGGCGCGCCTCGATTGGCCTGCGCGCCTGGGACGATCTTCGCTCCGACGTCCGCTACGCCTTTCGCCAGCTGCGCAGCGCTCCGGGATTCACCATTACAGTCCTGCTGGTGCTGGCGCTGGGCATTGGCGCCAATGGAGCGATGTTTTCCGTAATCGATGCCACACTGCTGCGCTGGCTGCCGTATTCCAGGCCGAATGAAATCCTGCGTCTGACTACGGCCGATGCCAAAGGCACACCGAGCTTTTCTACCTATGCCGACTTCGAGGAATGGCAGCGGCAGAGCCGCACGCTGTCCTCGGTGGCGTGCTACCTGCGCAACAGCGCGTACGTGAAAGCGTCCGGAGACGACCAGATGGTGTCGGCTCCTGCGGTCAGCGCCGGCTTTTTTACCGTACTCGGCACCGCGCCTGCGTTGGGGCGAGGATTTATCGCCGACGAACAGGTCCCCGGCAAAGGAAAAGTAGTCGTGTTGAGCGATCGGGCATGGCAGACGTTGCTCCGTGCCGATCCTGAGATCATCGGCAAACAGATTACCGTGAACAACGTTTCGCACACAGTGGTGGGCGTGATGCCGCCGCGCTTCGCCTTCCCCGTTGACGATCCCACCACGCAGATCTGGCTGCCGCTGGAGACAACGCCCAACTATCACCAGCGAAACTTCAACACGCCGCCCTGCGAGTCTATCGGGCGCATGCAGAAAGGCGCAAACATGGCCGCTGTGCAAGCAGAATTGACGGCCATTCAGCTCAGGCTGGCCCCGTTGTACGGGAAAGAAAACGTAAGCGACCTTGCGCCTTCGCGCGTGGAGGTGGCGCGCTACCGTGACACGCTGGTGAGAGATGCACGGCCGGCATTGCGGGCGTTGTTGCTGGCGGTCGCCATCATCTGGCTGATCGCCTGCGCCAACGTGGCCAATTTGATGCTGGCCCGGGGCATGGCGCGGCAGAGGGAGATCGCCGTGCGCGGAGCGCTGGGCGCAAGCCGCTGGCGGCTGCTACGACAGTTCATCACGGAAAGCCTCTTGCTTAGCTTTGCCGGAGGGCTGGCTGGGCTGGCGCTGGCGCAACTTTCGCTCAAGATATTTGACAAGGCGCTGAGCGCGCAGCTGCATCTTCCTGAGCATCTTGCTCCAAGCACAACGGTGCTGGGAGCGCTGCTGGTCTTGAGCGTGCTGAGCGCATTGGTATCCGGCTTGCTCCCGGCGTGGCTGGCGGCGCGCGCGCCGCTTGAGCACACCATGCGCCAGGGACAGCAGCAATCGAGCAGCAGCCGCAAACGGCATCAACTACAACAGGCCATGGTGGTGGCGGAGATTGGGCTTTCCCTGGTCCTGCTGATCGCCTGCGGACTGTTGCTGCGCACCGTCTTCGCGCTGCGCCGAGTGCCGCTCGGCTTCCGCACCGATCATGTGCTCATGGTGCAGCCAAAAGTTCCGCGCTACAAATATCGCGGCATGGACTTGAACCGCGCGGTCTATCAGCCGCTGCTGGAGCAGGTGAAGCAGATGAACGGCGTGCGCTCCGCCAGCCTGACCACGGTTGTTCCGCTGAGCAAGGGCTTTGATTCCATGGTCACGTTCTTCGTTGGACATGGTAAGAATGCCGGGCCACCCACACGGATTGACGCCAAGCTGCGCGCCGCTGGACCGGAGTTGCAGGATGTACTCGGCTTTCACATGTATCAGGGGCGATACTTCAACCAGCAAGATACTGCTGACTCAGCGCCGGTGGCCGTGGTGAATCGCGCCTTCGCCCAGCTCTACGCGCCGGGCGGCGATGTGGTGGACAAAACCAGCGTGGGCCTGGGCAAAGAGCGGCAAGCCAGGATCGTGGGCGTAATGGATGATTTCCATCAAGCCTCGATCAACGAACCGGCGGTCCCGGAAATTGATTTCTGCGCTCCGCAGTTGAAGGAGACGGACGGCTTTTATCAGCCCACCATGCAGGTGCATGTTGAGCTGGCCGTGCGGACGGTCAACGATCCGGCGAAATTCATTCCCGATCTCAGAAGCGCAATGACCGAAGTGAGCCCTGATCTGAAAGGCAGCGTCTTTACCACCATGGACCAGGTGGTGGAGGATTCCATGGGCAGCCAGCTTCTGGCGGCGCGTCTGCTGGAGTTGTTTGCCGGTTCGGCACTGCTGGTGGCGCTGGCCGGCCTCTACGGCTTGTTGAGTTACCTGGTGGCGCAGCGGCGGCAGGAGCTGGGCGTGCGCCTGGCCCTGGGAGCGCAGCGCGGGTCGATTATTCAACTGGTGCTGCGGCAGGCAGGCTGGATGTTGCTGGGCGGAGCAGCGATCGGGGCTCTGCTGGCCTATTTCTTCAGCCACACTCTGGCGGGATTTTTGTATGGCGTGAAAACCAGCGATCTGTGGACCATGCTGACTGTGAGCCTGGTGCTGCTGGTTTCAGGAATGATCGCAGCGTATCTTCCCGCGCGAAGGGCGGCGCACGTGGACCCGCTGGAAGCGTTGCGAAGAGAGTAACTGCGCTTGAGGCCATAGGGCCTGTCGAAAACCAAAAAACAAGCTTGCTTCAACGGCTGCGGCCTGCGATAACTAGAGCCTTCCTAAGGAGGGTTCTATGAATTGCAGATTTGCGGCTCTATTCGTTGCGGTCATGGCCAGTTTGATGGTTGGGTGCGGCACGAAGAAAATGGCCGGGCCCCTGCCGCCACCGCCGCCAGAGACAATCCTGGAATCCGGCAATGACAGGCTGCAAGACTCACTGTTCAAAGGCGACCAGGCCGTGCTCTCTGACCAGGACATTGCCAGAATTCTGGGCACACAAATAAAGGTCAACGATCGTCACCACATGGCGATCCTGAATCTCAATTCGAGTTACAACTGGTCAGCAGATTTGGCCGACGTTGAGGCGAGGAACTTTGATGATCTGGTTAAGGCGCTCAAGGCATCCCAGCAGCTCACTGAAGTCCGGCTGCTACCGTCATTGCTCGTCCCGGAAAAACGAACGGTACCGTACTTGAGAGAAGCTGCGGCCCGTATCCAGGCCGATCTGCTGTTCGTTTACACATCTCGGATCCAGTCGTTTCGGCGAGACCGGTTTTTGAAATCAGATGAAATCCATGCGCAGTGCATAGCCGAAGCAGTCCTGCTGGATGTGCGCACCGGAATTGTTGTGCATACGGGAAAAGCCACAGAAAACATCGCGATGAAGAAGAGCCAGACCGATGCCAATTTCAGTGAGACTGTGGCCCGGGCCGAGGCAGAAGCCCGGGGCAAGACGCTGCTCACTCTGGCAGGGGGAGTGAATGCGTACCTGGCGGAAGAAGCAACTGAAAAAAGAAGCGCTATTCCATCCCCGCCCACTCAATCGCATTGAACAACATCTGGAATGTTCCTTCGGTCTGGGCGCGGTGCTGTACACGGAAGCCGAACAGGACGACCTTGCCCTTCCCGCGGGTGAAGCTGACCACGGCAGCCTTGCGCTCCAGTCGCTCTGCGCCGTGAGCGTAGCCGGAGAGCAGCATGTCCTTGGCATCGTCCGGGTACCAGGCGATGACGGAGCGCCCGGTATCGGGCGCCGGTGCAGTAGTCTGGAAGGCCAGCGGTTGATCGACAAACGCAGCCACCTCTTTGGGCATGCCATAGCCGACGGGCTGCTGATTGTCTACATAGACCCGCAGGAGTGAACCGGGAATGTTGAAGTCCGAAGCGGGCAGGGGACGACCACCGGCGCCGGCCAGCGCATTGCGGACAGGAAGATTGAATTCTTCTCCCATCACCACTTCAGCAGCTCGAGCCAGGGTGATGAGCGTGCCGCCCTTGTCGACAAAGTCTTTGAGCGCGCGCACGCCTTCCCTGCCGATACCGCCGATGTATTCCGGAGGCAGCTCTTCCTGATAGCCTTCACGGCCCTGGCGGCCGTCAACAATCACTTCGCGCGATGAGTCGGGCAGGATAATTGCGTCAAACGCAGCGTTGAGATTGCCGGCACGCATTTGCTTGTTCTCAATGTTTTTGACATCGAAACCGTATTTTTCCAGCACAAAGCGCGTCCAGCCTTCATCCATGGAAGGGATGTAGGATTTGTAGAGGCCGATACGGACGGGTTTGAGCGGCGCTGCATCTTTGGGTACTTCGGAAATGGCATGGAATCGCAGGCCAAACTTGGCTGCGGCGCGATCCAGCGTCGCATTCGCGGGAATAGCTTTGTCAGCCTCGGAAGAGACTTTCACCGGCTGCGCGCCCTGGGGAGGATCCGAGAAGATCACCATGGGTGTTTCTTTCGGCTTCTTAACAAGAAACACCTGTCCTTTCATGCGAGGCACTACATTGATGAGCTGGAAAATTCTGTTCTGCTGAAGAGGGATCTCATAATACTTGCCCGCCCCCACCAAAGCACCTCCGGCGTCTCCGCCCGTGTTTTTGATGCTGGTCGAGGATGATTGCTCTTGCTGGGTAAGCCTCACTTTCTCTGTCATCACGCCCATCATGAGCGGCAATGACCATGCGGCCACATCGTAGGGCTCAAGGATTCCGCTGCCGGATGCAGGGTGGACTTCAGGGTAGCGCTGGATGCCGAGCATCTCGTCGACAAAACGGCCATACGGCTGCGCCGTAGGAATGTAGTAGGACTTCCTGTCAGCAGAACGGCGGACTTCAACGCCATGCTCCAGCATAAGATCCACAAGACCGATAGCTGTAGATGGGTCGCGCTGTTCTTCGAGATTGATACGCCACGCTTCATTTGCCGGTACGGAAGCAACCGCTTCTTCCGCCATGCTGGCCACGCCGCGCAACAGCTCGTGGCGATACTTGCTCATGGTCTCCAGAGCAGCGTCAGAGACGATAAGTTCGTAATCCATGATGTCGCGCAGCCGCCATGTGCCGCCGGGCCAGGGATTGGGAAAGTTGATCTGCTGCTGATAGCTGATGAGTCCTTTGGTGCCGCCTTGTAGCTCCGTGGGTGAAATCTGCATGGGCGTAGCGATCCGCGCGGATGCAACTTCGGTGAGCACGCCGTACATATTCTTCCACCAGCCGGTGTTGCGCGTGCCGCCCGGCCAATAGGCATCGAATGAATAGTTGTAGATCACGCCGGATTTGCCGGCTTCCTCGAGTCGCCAGCCCATATCGGCGCCTACGAGATTGTTGCCGCGGTGAACCAGCGGGTTGACCAGCTTGGCGACGGGATCGGCGTTGGGTGGAATGTAGATGCGCGGGCCGTAGTAGCCCATCTGGTGCTCATCAAGCCAGAATTGCGGAAACCATTCGTGATAGACAGCGTGGTTCACGTTTTTGGTTTCACTTTGCGTGAGCATGTACCAGTCGCGATTGTCGTCATGCCCGACATAGTGGTGATAGAGGTACGGCATGTTGCCGCCCTCATATTTTGTGCCCAGATATTTGCGATACCACTCGGTCACCATGGTCTCGCCGTCAGGATTGAGCGAAGGCACCAGCAACACGATCACATCATTGAGGCGGCGCAACATTTCAGGGTCTTTGGCGGTAGCGAGCTTGTAAGCCCACTCCATGGCCATCTGGCTGGAACCGATCTCAGTGGAGTGAATGTTGCACGTGAGCAGAAGAATGCCTTTGCCTTCGCCGGCCAGCGCGTCAATCTGCTCTTTGGAGAGACCTCGCGGATCGGCCAACTGGCGGGCGATCTCCTGATACCTGGCTTTGTTGCGCAGGTTCTCCGGAGTGGAGATCACGGCCATGAACATCTCTTCACCCAGGGTCGTTTTGCCCAATACCTCAACCTCGACGCGATCGGAAGCCGCGGCCAGAGCCTTGAAGTAAGTTGAGATCTGGCGGTAGTCTGCCAGCTTGCGGTCCGCGCCGACCTCAAATCCCAGAGTCTCAGAGGGCGTGGGGACGTGAGAAGTTTTCTGCGCGAAAGCAGGCGTGGCAATGGCCACAAAAAGAAGTGCGAGGGCGGGTAAGAACTGTTTTTGCCGGATCATGAGAAGGTCTCGAGTTTGAAGATGCGAAAAACGTAACAGTATAGACGCTGAAGAAGATGCGCGCTGCTGAATTCGAACGTGAATCGTGCGGCTCGACAGGGCTCAGTCGGAATTGGATCAGTCGTCCCTTTTACGAACAACGATCTTGCGAATGATCAAAGTAAGCGTTCCCAGCAGGATTGGACCGCCGAGGAAAATTACCCTGGCGCCAAAATCCGGCGCGGCATCGCGCAACACAAAGCAGTTAAAAAGGAAGATAAGTAATGACAACCAGATAACAACCGCAGCGGTGCGTTTTGAACGGATACCCGTTGGATTCTGAGCACTGGCTCGCGCCTCAAATAGCCACGGAGTGACCGCAAGCTGTAAAACGCAAGCGAGAACTGTGAAAAGAGCGATCTTCTTGATCGACGCTTGCAGCCAAAAATGAAAAATGGGCAAGCCTATTAAAAAGAATGCAGTAGTCCATGACAGCACTGCTCCCACGCACCAATGCGACAATCGATCATTCTTCAACATACGATTTCTTTGCCCTGCAAGCTTAATGGAAAAGGCGCCTTGTGGCGCCTTTCTATTCCTAAGTTGGGTTTATCTCTAATGGGGCCGCTGGCCGCCCATCATGCTGGCGTCAAACTTGCGATATCCGGGCGGTACCTTGAATAGAGCAGCATCTTGTTCGCCCTCTTTGATGTTGGTGAACTCGCTGGTGGTGCCCTTGTCTGTCACCGATTTGATGGGAAAATGCAATTTCTGGTCGATCCACATAGTCTGTTTCTCGCCGCTCTTCTGTGTCATCTCCCATTTATCGCAGCTGCGGCCGTTGATGGTCTCAGTGCCCAGCTTCTTGCAAGTCGCGCCTTGGGTGACCGAGCAGGGATCGCCGGCGAAACTCTGGAATTTAGGCATGCGCTGTGAGAAGGGATTGTCCTGATCGACGGGAAATTCCATATACATCTGCTGTTCAACCATGAGCATGTACGAAACTTTTTTCGCGCCATCGACAATGAAGCTCACCTTGCCGCCCATGGGGCCGGCGTTCTGCCGTCCTGTGTCCGCCATGTCTACACGCATGTTGGGAAGCGAGAAAAAGGCCTTGCCGTTCATATGTACGTTCCCGTTTGACGAGGTAACGGACATGTCGGCGGAAAAAGGTTGCGGCGCCTGAAAAGCAAACGCTAGGGAGGCGCCCAGTACCATCAGAAGGCATAGGGCCAATCCTGTGGAAAGGCGTGGTTTCACGGTTTCTTTTCTCCTCAAAGGTGATGGATGCTATGGCTTCTTATACACCAGATCGCACCGCGCTCAACATACAACGATCAGCGATGTCTTTTTTCTCGGGCTATTTTGCAGGAGCCCAGGGAGATTCCGTCTTCGCGCCGGCGAGAAGTTGAAAACAATTTCACTCTTGCAAAAACGAAGACGGCGCTCTCAACGAGCGCCGTCTTCTTGGGGGAGGGTCTAGAGCTTATTGGTTTACGGGTATCTTGATGATTTTTTTCTGGATCGCGTACGTTACCAGCTGAGCTTTGTTGTGAATATCGAGTTTGCGCATCAGGTTGAATTTGTGTGCTTCTACCGTCTTCACGCTGAGGCCCAGAATCACGGCGATCTCCTTCACGGAGTTGCCTTCCGCCAGCAGCTTCAGGATTTCCCGTTCACGCGGCGTAAGCGTAGAGATGCGCGGGCGCATTCTGGTATCGCGGACCCGCGAGCGGAAGTCCTCCACCAGCTTGCCCAGCACCTGCGAGCTCAGATACTTCCCGCCTTTGTAGACGTCCTTCACCGCCGTCAGCAATTGCGGCGCGGGCGTATCTTTCAGCACGTAGCCGGACGCGCCGACCTCCAGGCACTGGACCAGATAGTCTTCGTCTTCATACATGGTGAGGAAGAGGATCTTCGTCTCCATGCGGTTCTTCTTGATCTGGCGCGCCGATTCAAACGACGACAGCCCGGGCATGCCGATATCCATCAGCACGATGTCCGGCCGCAATTCGCGGGCTTTCTCCACTGCTTCTCCGCCATCGGCGGCTTCGCCTACGACTTCAAAATCGCTTTCGCTTTCCAGCAGCCGGCGTACGCCCTGGCGAAACAGTGTGTGGTCATCTACGAGCAAACATTTGATCTTCGGCATGGGGGAGTTCCTCTTCTCTTCATTCTAATTCGGTCTATGTGCGGCATGTGCCGCCTGGGCCATGGGTCGTTCCACGACCTGCGCTGGCTCATCTGCAGGTACGTTAATTTCAATGCGCGTGCCTTTCCCTTTAGCGGAGATCACGCGCGACGCTCCGCCCAGCATGGCAATCCGTTCCTTGATCCCCGCCAGCCCAAATGACTGGTCGCGTGAATCGCTCTTTGCCTGGATTCCAATTCCATCATCTTCCACGATCATCTGCACCTCGCGCGCTTCACGCGTCAAGTGCACCGTAACATTCTTGGCCTGCGCGTGCTTGGCGACGTTATGCAGCGCCTCCTGCACCACGCGGTAAATCGCCTGCTCTGTCCCCGGCGCCAGCCGGCCGACGTCATCCGAAATCAGCACCCGCGCCTTCACTCCGGTGTTGCGGGCAAAATCTTTTGCTTCTTTGCGGATCGCAGCCACCAATCCCAGTTCTTGTAGCACTAGTGGAGAGAGCTTGCCAATAATCCTTCTGATTCCTTCAATCGTGCGATCCACCACTTCCACCGTCTCGCGGATCTTGCCGCGCACGTTGCGGCCAGTGATTCCCGTCTCCATCATCCCCAGGTACAGCCGGATCACCATCAGCGCCTGCCCCGTTTCGTCGTGCAGCTCGCGGCTGATGCGCTTGCGCTCTTCTTCCTGCACCCGCAGCAGGTGGCCGGAGAGTTCTGCGATCCGCTGCTCGCGCTCGCGTAGCGCGTCGGTCATCCGTGCGCGTTCAATCGCCAGCGCCGTACGGTCGCCGATCGCCCGCATCAACTCGCGCTCCGTCGGCAGCCACTCGTAGGGCTTTGGGAAACCTATGATCATCACGCCGATGATCTGCCCGTCAGCTTTCAGCGGCACGCCCCATAGTGACTTTGCTTTCACCCGCACCATCGGGCGCAGAGAACCCGTTTCGGCATTGATGTCCAGGATCATTCCCGGCTCGCCCGTTACCGCAATCTTTCCTGAGAAGCCGCTGCCCATCTCGACCTTAAAATCCTCCGGCAGGTTCACACCCATGCCGACGGAACACGCAACCCGCAGTACACCACTCTCTTGATCGCGCAGCAGAATGATGCCCAGTGACGCTTCAAACGTTTCGGTCGTCACGTCCAGAACTTTCTTCAGCAGCGCATCCAGGTCGCCCGAAACCAGCTCTGCATCCAGCAAGGAAAGCAGAGCGGAAGACTCCAGAGTCTTGGCGTCAAAGTAGGCGCCCGAAACAATCACGAACGAAACCGACGAGAGCATTTCCAGAGCTGCTTTGGCTTCGGCTTCGCGGTCGGGGAAGAGCCCGGCAATATAAGGCTCACAGCACGATTGATACAGCTCCAGCGCCCGCGCTACCGCGCGCGTATCCACCTGCAACTTCGAAAGCCGTGTGCCGAAGTACTGCAGGTTCTCCTGGAACGCCGGATAATCATCGTGACAGAAATAGGAGCAGCCGGCCGCGAGCGTCAGGCGCTCCACGGCTGCCAGCGTTCGACCGTCAAAACCAAATTCTTTGGTGAGCTGCTCACGCCATTTGTTGGTGATGTCAGGAAAATAAGGTTCCAGGGCACGCGCCACTTCGGCGATCAGTTCTCGGGATGATTCCTTAAACGGCGGTACAGCTGTCACTGGCATTCCTAAGGTATAAAAGCTTGACGAGTGGCCGTTTACCGGCAATTTTACTACGAAGATAACCGGAAAAAACCCCTATCTCTTAGGTATTCTACAGCGCCCGGAACCTTATGTGAACTAAATAGTTACTATTTTTGGGGTTAGCAGTGAAAGACCTTATTTGTCTAGGGGTTACACCTTAGAATGAATTGTGTTCAGCCGCACGAGGAACTCCGATCTATTGGAAGAGCCTCAGTCTGTGGTATGTCATCCCGAGCCGCGCACCACGGTCCGTTGTGATCACATCCCAAAGTGGGGTCCCCGCCACGCGCGGGTTTCGCGTGGTGGGGCTGGCAGGCGAGGGATCGGCTCCCAGCGGCTCTTGAGGGCAACCGAGGTCGAGTCCGATTCAGAGCGATTACGGCGATCCCGGCGATTCCTCACCCTTTCCTCCTCGCCAGCCCCTCCCGCACCTTTCCATAGTGCTTCCGGTCGTCCACTTCCCTCTCCGTGACCTTGGCCAAAATCTCGCAGTTGATCTTGGCCGTCATCTCCTTGAGCGCCACCTCCTGGTTGAACGGATAATCCTCCGCCAGCACGCCCTTCGACTCCAGTCCATAGAGCGCGCCGGCGATCTGGGCAAACGCACGGTTGATTACCGCCATCGCCTCGTAAATCTCGGCCTTGACCTCGTCTGCGCCCGTGGTTCATGCCTGGCTCCGTCATCTGCTCTGCTTTTCCTTCAGCAGTGGATAAAGGATGAGGCTGGCCAAAAACCCGAGGATAACCAGCGGCGTCTGTCTCCAGGGAAAGTTGCGCAGGAACATGAGCATGGCGTTCAGCTCCTTTGATCTTGCTGCTTCCATTCCTCTGTTAGCGAGTGGAATTATCTATAATATAGTGA
>DATBHX010000108.1:0-13741 GCA_036557225.1 Candidatus Angelobacter sp. | reverse complement strand
TTGACGTCAAAACTGGGAGCTCTTGCGGCTTTCACCGGAAATAAGTCGGGAAGCACTGACACTCTGATTCAAACCTGCAGCTCCGCGCTGCATGTGGCGCCGGACGGGATCAAGGCCGATAACATTGTGCTGGATGTGCCTTCACTTGGCACGCTTACCGGCAACGGCGTTATTGCAAATGACAACTCCCTGAACTTCAAGATGCTGCTCAAGCTCTCCGGCGGAGCGAACAATATGCTCGGCAGCCTGACGGGAGTTTCCATGGGGCAGAACGGGCTGCCTTTTCTGATTGAAGGCAAGACTTCAAACCCCACGTTCCGCCCTGAACTAGGTGACTCAATGAAGGGCGGCCTGCAGAATGTGATGCATTCGCTGCAGGGCAACGGGAACAACGCGCAAGGCCAGCAGAAACCGGACCTTAAGGGCGTATTGGGCGGGCTTCTGAACCAGAAGAAAAAACCGCAACAATAAGACGGGCCCGACGTTCTCAGGCTGGGGACAAGTCTGCCTAAGCTGCTAAAATGGTGCAATAAGCCCCCGAGTATTGAAGGTCTCCGAATATGCTTAAAAAGTTATCTTTGATTGTGTCAGCGCTGGTTTTGGCGACGGTCGCCCTGCGCGCTGACAACATTGTGGATGAGATCATTGCCCGCGTAAATGATGAGATCATCACTCGCTCTGACATGGAGAAGGCCAAGACGGCGAATTTAGAAGAGCTCAAGCAGCGCTTCCCCTCAGACTGGGAGGCCAAATGGACCACAACGCAGAAGGACATCCTGCGCGACCTGATCGATCAGCAGCTACTGCTGGAAAAAGGCAAAGAGCTGGGCATTACCGGTGAGACCGATGTGGTCAAACGGCTCAACCAGCTGCGGCAGCAAATGGGGCTGGCCAGCATTGACGATCTGGAAAAAGAAGCGCAGAAACAGGGTGTTTCTTACGAAGACTTTAAAGAACAAATCAGGATCGGCGCCGTCACTCAGCAGGTGATCGGGCAGGAAGTCGGATCAAAAATCCATATCACCAATGACGAAATTCAGGAGTGGTATGACAAACATCAGAAAGAACTCACCGGACCGGAAGAGATCGGGTTAAGTGAGATCATGGTCGGCACTCAGCTGCCCAATGCCGAGGAAAAAGACAAAGCCGCCGGACAGGACAAGCCTCTACCGGAAGATCCCACGAAAGTAGCTCAGGCTGAAGCCAAAGCCAATCAACTTCTGGAGCAGCTGAAAAAAGGCTCGAAGTTTGAAGATGTGGCGAAGCAGAGCTCTGACGGGCCAACCGCGGCCCAGGGCGGAACGCTCGGCACTTTCAAGCGCGGCGAGCTGGCCAAAGATCTCGAAGACAAGACCTTCTCCCTGAAACCGGGTGAAACCACCGGCGTCATTCGCACCAAGCAGGGGTTCATCATCCTGAAGGTGACGGCGCATCGCTCGGCTGGAGTTCCTCCGGTCAAAGACATCTCGGACAGGATTCGCGAAGCCATCTACACGGAACGGCTGGAGCCTGCCGCGCGCGCTTACCTCACCAAGCTGCGGGAGCAGGCCTATATCGATATCAAGACCGGCTTCACAGATACCGGCGCCAGCCCGAACCAGGGCAATAAACCGGTCATCATGGCCGCGAACGGCGAAGGGCCAAAGAACACGAGCAAGCCGGCAAAGAAGAAGAAGAAATTCCTGGTGTTCTGAAGCTAGGCCTTCTGAAGCTGGGTGTTCTAAACCGGCAGATCTTTTACGTCCATTCACAACCTGCATCTGCTCAGGATGCGTCCTACCATTGTTATGGATTTCAAAGAGTGGATCAGCATTGTCGCTAACTTCATCGTGATCGCAGGGCTCATCTCGTACGGATTCAAGCTCTTCGCGGAATATCACGCCACCGGTCGCTGGGCCAAGAACGTAACCGGGTTGCTGTCTGGAATCGGCATGCTGGCTCTTGCAGCCTCCATGCTGCTCACGCCACGCAATGCGCTGGTGATCCTGCAGGTGGCGCAGACCGGAGCTGCGCGGGTCTTTTTGATCATCAGCAGCCTTCTCCTGATGGCTGCGATCGCCGCATTTGGGATCATCAACTACTCCCGTCCGCTTCGCCTGTGGCACGAACGGCGCATTGAGCGTGATCTGCGCCGCGAGCTCCCCAAGATCCCGTAGGCCGTGGGCCGCTCCTGTTGTTCTGGCAGCTCCTGCGCTGCAGCTTTCCGGTTGCATTCTGTCCCGTCGGGTCTAGAATGTCTCTCCTATGCGAAAACACCTGGTTTTCCTTTTGCTGATCGTCCTGCCTCTACTGGCCCAGCAGGCGCAAGCGCCGGTGGAGATCACCGCTGAACCCCACCACCATCTGGTGGTCGATAACAAGGTTGTTCGCGCTTTCGCGTTCTCTGTAAATCCAGGGGATGCAACCCTGATGCACAAGCATGGGCATGACTACATCTCCGTTTTCATTGGAGATTCTCAAGCCACGAACACGAAAGAAGGAGCCGCGCCGGCCCCCGTTGCATTCAAAGACGGTGATGTCAGGTTTGCACCCGCAGGACTCGTGCATGCGGTGGCTGATACCGGCAGCACTCCGGTTCGCAATGCCACGATTGAACTGTTGGGCACGACCACCAACGCCAAGGCCTGCAGCGAGTCATGTGCCGTTGCCATTCCGTGTGACTCGGCAGACAAGAGCAAGTGCACATCTGCGAACAAAGCCTTCGCCTCAGACCAATGGACGGTCACGATGGTTACGATTCCCGCCGGCGGCAAATATCCCGAACACACGCATGCCGGGCCGTTTTTGAACGTTGCCCTGGCCGATGCCGATGTAACCATCAAGCCGCAAAAGGGAGCAGAAACAAAACTGCATTCGAAGGCCGGAGATATCATCTGGAACGAGCCGACGACCCACGCCGTCACCAACACTGGCTCGACCGCGGCGAAAGTGGCGGTCATAGATTTCAAGTAATCAACCATGGGCCGCCTGTAAGAAGCCCAATTACCGGCGGCTCAGTGATTTTCAGGCTTTTACCGGCTTGCGGGTGTCAACGGATATTCTTACAATCGTTATCTATGAGAAAGTCCCATGCGGTGGGGCTGATGTTTCTGGCCACAGCCACTCTGGCCCAGCAACAGCAGCCAGTGGAGATTACCTCCGAACCCAGCCATCATCTGGTTCTCCAAAACGAATACGTACGCGTCTTTGACGTCAAAGTGGCGCCTAAGACGTCAACTCTGATCCACCGGCATGGCCATGATTATCTCTTCGTCACCCTGGGTGATAGTGATGTTACCAACACGCGCGTAGGCGAAAAACCAGTACCGCTGCATCTTAAGGATGGCGAAGTCCGCTATACGCCGGGAAATTTCGCCCATGCTGCCATCAACGACCGGGACCAGGTCTTTCACAACACGACGATCGAGCTCCTGCAGCCTGCCACCAATGTAAAAACCTGTACGGAATCCTGCGAAATGCCCGCTCCATGCGAATCAGAAAAGGGCATCTGTCCGACGATTGCCCCGCTGATCTCCTCTGACCAGTGGACCGTCCTGCTAATCAAGTTTCCACCCGGATCGCGGTTGGAAAGCCATGCCCGGTCTGTGCCGCATCTTTTTGTTCCGGTCTCTGATCTGGAACTCACCCAGGAACTGGGTTCATCCAGCAGAACGGTGAAGCGAGCGTCTGGCGAGGTCGCCTGGCTACCCGGCGGGGGCGTGGCGCACACGCTGGTGAACAACACTTCGCGACCCCTGCAGTTTGTTACCGTTGAATTCAAAGCGGAGAAGCCGGCGCAATGACCATCACTGAAGCCAACCTGCAATCCGATACCGCCGAGGTGCGCGAATACAATCGCGCCCGGCGCTGGCTGGAGATCGGGGACCTGGTTCTGAGCTTCGGCTTCCTTATCGCGCTCCTGGTGACTGGCTGGACCAACACGCTCAGTGCGCTGGCACGGCGGATGGGCGGCGATCATTACGCGCTGAACCTCTTTCTCTACGTCCTGTTCCTCAGCGTGCTCAGCAAAGTGCTGGGGTTCCCGCTGGACGTATATGGCTTCCGGTTGGAGCACCGCTTCAATCTCTCCAATCAGCGTGCAGGCGCGTGGATCAAGGATGAGATCAAGGGCTGGGTGCTGGGCCTGGTTCTGGGCGCAGTCCTGGCGGAGATAGTCTATGCCCTGATCCGTATCTCACCGCAGTATTGGTGGCTGTTGGCCTGGATCATCTTCATTGCTCTGTTCGTTTTCTTTGCGCAGATTGCGCCCGTGGTGCTCTTCCCGTTGTTCTACAAATTTGCTCCGCTGCAGAATGAAGAACTCAAGGCTAGATTAATGCGTCTGGGCGAGCGCGCGGGCACGCGCGTGCGCGGCGTGTACGAGTGGAAACTTTCAGAGAAGAGTAGGAAAGCCAATGCTGCTCTCACTGGCCTGGGTAATACTCGCCGCATCATCCTGGCTGACACGCTGCTGCAAAACTACAGCAATGACGAGATTGAAGCCGTGCTGGCCCACGAGCTCGGCCATCACGTTCACGGCCATATGACCAAGATGATCGTCGTGCAGGCGCTGGTCACGCTGGCCGGCTTCTGGGCTGCGCATCAAGTGCTGTATTGGGCAACCTATGAACAGAAGCTGTTTCGATCGATTAATTTCGAGAATCTCACCAACTTTGCCAACCTGCCGCTGCTCGCGCTGGTGGCCAGCGGCCTCTCACTGCTGCTGATGCCCGCTCTCAATGCCTATTCCCGCTTCACCGAGCGCCAGGCCGATCTCTACTGCTGGAAGTCCGTGGCCAACGTGGCGCCATACATCAGTGCGATGGAGAAGTTAGGAAAACAGAACCTGAGTGAAAGCAATCCTTCACGGCTGGTTGAGCTGCTTTTTCATTCCCATCCGCCTATCTCCAAACGGATTGCTGCCGCAGAAGCCTGGGCAAAAAGCCATCGGCCAAGTTTAGCTACATAGCAGTTCTGAAGATCGCTTCCACCCGGCGTAAATCCTCTTCCGTATCGACCTCAACGGTATTGAACGGCGTCTCCTCTACATAAATATCGATCCCATTTTCCAGTAGCCTTAGCTGCTCCAGCCGCTCTGCCGCCTCCAGCTTCGATTCCGGCAAACTGCAGAACTTGTCCAGCGCTGCCCGCCGATACGCATAGAGACCGAGATGCTTGAAATACTCGATCGCGCCGCTCTTATCGCGATCGAAGGGAACAGTGGAGCGTGAAAAGTACAGCGCACGGCCATTCTTATCAGTCACAACTTTCACCGCGTTGGGATTGCCGATCTCCTCCGGCTTGCAGCGCGTCTTGACCGTTGAAACCACCACCTCCGGCCGTTGCATCGGCCGCAGCAGTGCGTCAATGTGCTCCGGCTTCACCATGGGCAGGTCGCCCTGGATATTGACGTAAACATCGGCCGCCACGCGCTGTGCCACCTCATACATACGGTCGGTGCCGCTGCGATGCTGGCTCGAGGTCATCTGCGCATTCCAGCCTCGCGCTTTGGCCAGTTGCATTACCTCGTCAGAATCCGTAGCGATGATGACTTCCCGCAACAGCGAGCACTTCTTTGCCGACTCATACACGTGCCCGACCATCGGCTTGCCGGCGATCTCCCGCAGCACTTTGCGCGCAAGTCGTGTCGAGCCCAGTCGGGCAGGGATAATGGCGATCGCGGTGAACTGACTTGTCACCCACGCTTCCTCAGCTGCTGCAGCTTCTGAGACTTCTCTTCCACGCTCTTGACCAGCTTGCCTTTCATTTCTTTTAGCTTGCCTGCCACGGTCGCATTGCTCAGGCCGAGGATCTGCGCCGCCAGAATTCCGGCGTTGGTAGCTCCGGCTTTGCCGATCGCCGTGGTGGCCACGGGAATTCCTGCCGGCATTTGCACGATGGCCAGGAGCGAATCCATTCCGTTCAGCGGCGTCGAAGGAATGGGCACGCCGATGACGGGAATCGTCGTCTCGGCGGCAATCACACCGGCCAGATGGGCCGCGCCGCCTGCGCCCGCGATGATCACCTTGATCCCGCGTGCGGCGGCATTGCGTGCGTACTCTGAGGTCCGCGCCGGCGAACGATGCGCCGAGGTCACATCGATCTCATAGGCTATGCCAAAGTCGTCGAGCGCCTTGGCCGCTTCATTCATGATCTCCAGGTCGGAGTCCGACCCCATTACGATTGAAATAAGTGGGCTTTCTGCCATGTTGTCCTTTTTTCCTTGGGAATTATTTTGGCGCCCGCAGCGCGCGCGCCCCGATATCCTTGCGGTAATACATGTCTTCAAAACTGATCAACCGCACGGCTTCATAGGCGCGCTCGATCGCCTCATCCAGTCGCGGCGCCCGCGCAGTCACGCCCAGCACGCGGCCGCCGTGGGTGTAAAAAACGCCATCGCGCTTGCTGGTACCCGCGTGAAAGACCTTGACGTTCGTGAACTGGCTGGTGCGATCCAGCCCGGAAATCTGCTTGCCGCTGACAAAGCTCCCCGGATATCCGCCGGAAGCCACCACGACGCAGCAGGAAGCGTCGCGCGACCACCTAAAATCACCGGCGCTCACGCGCCCATCCACCGAGGCTTCAATCGCATCGAGCAGGTCGCTATCCAGCCGCATCAGCACGGCCTGGGTTTCCGGATCGCCGAACCGGCAGTTAAACTCCAGCACCATGGGTCCACGAGCGGTCATCATCAGCCCGCAGTAAAGGATGCCACGGTACTCCGCTCCCTCTGACTTCATGCCCGCCACCACCGGCTGCGCGATATGGTTCACCACCCAATCCGCCATGCCTGCTTCGAGCAACGAGTCGGTGGAGTAGGCGCCCATGCCCCCGGTGTTGGCTCCGGTATCGCCTTCGCCCACACGCTTGTGGTCTTGTGACGGTACCAGCGGCGTCACGCGCTCGCCATCACTCAGCACCAGGAAGGAAATCTCCTCGCCTTTGAGGAATTCCTCCAGCACCACTCGCTCCACGGGCGTGCCCAGCAGCTTGCCGTTGAACATCTCCAGCGCTGCGGTTGCGGCTTCTTCCTTGGTGCCGGCGATCACCACGCCTTTACCCGCTGCCAGGCTGTCGGCTTTCACTACCACCGGAAGTGAAAACAGCCCCAGCGACTTGCGCAGGTCGTCTTCCGACAAGCACACGGCATAATGCGCTGTCGGAATCTGGTGACGCTGCATGAACTCCTTGGCGAAGCTTTTGCTCGTCTCCAACTGGGCAGCTTTTTGCGTTGGACCAAAGATCCTGAGACCGCGACGCGTGAATTCGTCGACGACGCCGAGCCCAAGCGGCACCTCCGGCCCGACTACGGTCACGTCAGGATGGACTTGATGCGCGGCAGCCAAGAGGCTGGCCAGGTTCTTGGGATCACCGGGCAAGCATGTGGCCTCTTCGCAGATGCCGCCATTCCCCGGCACACAGTAAATCTGTTGCAAACGGGGCGACTGGCGCAGCTTCCACACCAGCGCGTGCTCTCTGCCTCCTCCGCCAATGACCAGTACCTTCATAAACAATTAAGGATGCATTTACCGCGACTTGTGAGGATATAGCATTCCACGCCTGAACGTCAGCCCCGCCAAGAAACTCCGGTTAAGCTTACGCTTAGGACTCGTTAGAGCGCGCAGATTACAATAGAAACCGCTTGCAGGTATTCCTATGAGCGATCTCAACTGTCCTGATTGCGCTGTTGCCATGGACCAGATCGAACGCACGACCTTCAGCGGCCGTGACATGCGTGAATACCAATGCCCCAACTGTGGGCGCAAAGAAATCGTTGATTGCGGCAAAGCTCTCTGGCAGATCCTGTCAGAAGCCAGGGAAGAGCAGGATAAAGATTAGCTCTCCCGGACGTTTTATCTTGCTCCCACGGTTTCCGGCTTGGGTTTGCTGGCCAGCAACTGGCGCAATACATACTGCAAAATACCGCCGTGCTCGTAATATTGAATTTACTGCGGCGTATCGATTCTGACCAGAGCGTGAAATTCCGTTGTTACCCCACTCGAATTCACCGCCCGGACCGTAACCTGTTTGCTGCCAGTGAATTTCGAAGCCAGCAGCGCCGGCAGCCCCACGATCTCATAGACCTCATCGCCCTGCAGCGCCAGGGTTTCTGCGTTTTCTTCCGGCAGGAATTGCAACGGCAGTATGCCCATGCCTACAAGGTTTGACCGATGGATGCGCTCATAGCTCTCTGCGATTACAGCCCGGATACCCAAAAGCAACGGCCCTTTCGCCGCCCAATCACGCGACGATCCAGACCCGTATTCCTTGCCGGCGAGCACGATCAGCGGCACGCCTTCCGCTTGGTATTTCACCGAGGCATCAAAGATCGACATCGTCTGCCCGTCAGGGAAGTGTCGTGTCACGCCGCCCTCTGAGCCTGGCGCCAGCTGGTTGCGCAGGCGAACGTTGGCAAAAGTTCCACGGACCATCACCTCATGATTGCCACGGCGCGATCCGTAAGAGTTGAAATCCTTCACTTCCACGCCGTGCTCCTGCAGATATTTTCCCGCCGGGCTGTTGGCCTTGATGGAACCTGCGGGGGAAATGTGGTCGGTGGTTACGCTGTTGCCCAGCCTGGCCAGCACGCGCGCGCCCTTGATTTCTTTGACCGCGCCCGGGCGGGCAGGCATATCGTCAAAATAAGGCGCGCGTTTGATGTAGGTGGAATCGGCGCCCCAGACGTAGGTCTCGCCTTCGGGAACGCGCAGCTGCTTCCACTCGCTGTCGCCATCAAAGATCGTCTCGTAATTCTTGCTGAACATGCCGGAATTGATGGCCTGGCTCACGGCTTCCTGCACTTCTTTTTGTGTCGGCCAGATATCGCGCAGATAGACAGGCTTTCCATTTTTATCTTTGCCCAGCGGATCTGTGGTGATGTTCAGATCGATACGGCCAGCCAGCGCATAGGCCACCACCAGCGGCGGCGACATCAGATAGTTCGCGCGCACCTCAGAGTTAATCCGGCCTTCAAAGTTACGATTTCCAGAGAGAACAGAAACAGCTACCAGTTGTTTCTCCGTGATCGCGTAAGAGACGTCCTGCGGCAGCGGGCCGGAGTTGCCGATGCACGTGGTGCAGCCATACCCCACGATGTGAAAGCCGAGTTGCTCAAGGTATGGAATCAGGCCGGCCTTTCCGTAGTATTCCGCCACCACGCGCGAGCCCGGCGCCAGCGAAGTCTTGACCCAGGATTTGCGTTTGAGGCCTTTCTCCACGGCTTTCTTGGCCAGCAGACCGGCAGCCATCATTACCGATGGATTCGAAGTATTGGTGCAACTGGTAATCGCGGCAATCACCACGGAGCCATCGTGCAGCTGTTCAAAAACATCTTCATCGAGTTCTTTGGTGCCGGCTGGAAGCGTTGGATCTTCGGCGATGCCGATGGGCGTCCCGCCTTCACCTTCGAAGCGCTCGACCTGCTGCGGTGCAACTTTTCTCGCTGGGGCCGCCGGACGCGGACCGATCAGAGTAGGCAACGCCTGCTCAAACGACTCTTTCGCTTTCGAAAGCGGGGCGCGGTCCTGTGGCCGCCGCGGCCCAGCTACGCTGGGCTCCACAGTACCCAGGTCAAGCTCAACAACTTGAGAGTACTCAGCATCTGCAGTTTGCGCCGTGTGGAAAAGCCCTTGCTCTTTGCAATAAGCCTCAACCAGCGCAATCAGCTCGGGCTTGCGGCCCGTGGTGCGCAGGTAGTTGAGCGTTGTTTCATCCACGGGGAAGATGCCGCAAGTCGCGCCATATTCCGGGGCCATATTGGCGATCGTAGCGCGATCTGCAAGCGGCAATGACGCCAGTCCCGGCCCAAAGAACTCCACGAACTTGCCGACCACACCGGTCTTGCGCAGAATCTCCGTCACCGTAAGCACCAGGTCGGTAGCCGTGGAGCCTTCGCGCAATTGCCCCTTCAGCTTAAAACCCACCACCTGCGGAATCAGCATGGAAACAGGCTGGCCCAGCATGGCTGCCTCAGCTTCAATTCCACCTACGCCCCAGCCCAGCACCCCCAGGCCGTTGATCATCGTGGTATGCGAGTCGGTTCCCACCAGCGTGTCAGGATAAGCTACGTTCACGCCATCCCGCTTTTCGGAAAACACGACTCGTGCCAGATACTCCAGATTTACCTGGTGAACAATGCCCATATCCGGCGGAACGACTTTGAAATTCGCAAAGGCCGATTGCCCCCAGCGCAGAAAAGCGTAACGTTCCTTGTTGCGCTCAAATTCAAGCTGCGCGTTGACGGCAAAAGCTCCGGCGGTGGCGAATTCATCCACCTGCACGGAATGGTCAATCACCAGTTCAGCAGGCTGCAAAGGGTTGATCAGCGCAGGATCGCCGCCCATCTTCTTCATGGCATCGCGCATGGCGCCCAGGTCAACGACAGCGGGAACGCCGGTAAAGTCCTGCATCAGCACGCGCGCCGGCGTGAAGGCGATCTCCTTGTCCGGCACTGCCTGCGGTTTCCAATCGGCGAGAAAGCGCACATCGTCAGCAGTAACGCTGCGGCCGTTTTCTGTGCGGAGAAGATTTTCCAAAAGAATTTTCAGTGAAAAAGGAAGGCGATGCGGGGGGCAATTGTGCTTGTCCAATGCGTCCAGCCGGTAGATTTCATATTCCTGATTGCCGGCGCGCAATTTTGAGCGACTGCCAAATGTGTTCATGATCACCCTCCCATTTTATTGGATTCACAATCGCTCCGGGACGCTCCACAAACTACGCAGCGGACTGGCGCTAGAATTCGCCGCCGAACATGCGATAGAGCAGCAGAAGGTTCAAGCCGACAATCACAGCCGTCACTACGTACGCCATGTAGGTTGTCCGCCGGTCATTCACCAGGTCAGACATCACAGCTTGCGAGCGAGTCAGGGCCACCAGGGGAACGAGAGCGAATGGAATCGCGAAGCTCAGCACCACTTGTGATAGTAACAAAATTCGCAGCGGGTCGAGTCTTAGAGCGATCACCACGAGCGCGGGGATAATCGTGATCAGCCGGCGGACAAAGACGCTGAACTTGATGTCCAGGAATCCTTCAATAATGACCTGCCCGGCCATGGTGCCGACAGTGGAAGACGATAGTCCGGAAAACAGCAGCGCCAGACCGAAGGCTGTACTCGATACCGCGGGCAGCAGCGGTTGCAGCGTCAGGTGCGCCTCATCGAAGTTGAAGGGTACCTGATGTTTGAAGAACACCGCGGCTGCCATCACAATCATCGCGGAGTTGATGAGCCAGGCGCCGTTCATCGCCGCCAGCACGTCAAACAGCTCGTAGCGCAGATGGCGCATGGTCAGCCGCCACTTCTCCGGATGATCGCTGGCTGCGTTCTCTTTGACCCGATGTTGCACCAATGCCGAGTGCAGGTAAATCACGTGCGGCATCACCGTGGCGCCCAGCATGCTGACGGCGACGTAAATGCTCTCCGAGTTGATCTTCGGCACCAGCACGCCTTTAGCAACCTCACCCCAATCCGGCTTCACGATAAACATTTCAAACGCATAGCAGGCGGCAATGGCAAAGACGAAGGCCATGATCAGCTGCTCCAAACGGCGAAAGCCGTAGAGTTCGACTGCCAGCATGAGAAACACAATCACCGCGGTGATCAACGCCGCGGGGAAAAGAGGAATACCGAAAAGCAGATGGAAGCCAAGCGCCGCGCCCAGGAATTCCGCCAGATCAGTCGCCAGTGCCGCCAGCTCAGCGGCAACCCAAAGCCCGAAATTGATCTTGGGAGAAAAGTAGGAACGGCAATTCTGCGGCAGCGTTTTTCCTGTCGCGATCCCCAGCTTGGCGGAAAGATACTGGATCAGGATCGCCATGGCGTTCGACCACAGCAGGACCCACAGAAGCGTATAACCGAACCGCGCACCGCCTTCAAAGTTGCTGGCAAAGTTTCCCGGATCGATATAAGCCACGCTGGCTACAAAGGCCGGGCCAAAGTAACGCCACATCTCTCCACGTTTGAGAGTGGGGAGCAACCTGAAACGAAATTTTTCCTGGTTTGCCGGGGCAGCGGGCGACGACATAAAGCTCTTTAGTATAAGGGATTACGTCAAATCGTATAAGCGCGGTCAGAAGTTGGCGAAGGCAAAGCGATTCTTTGGGAACTTCCGTCCGCCGCAATGGGTCTATAGCTATGTAGAAAACTATCTATTGAGGGCAATCAGCGGGAGGTGGCTATGAGACATCGCATTTTCGCGGTAATTGCAGCGCTAATGTTCACCACGGGAGGGCTTACCGGCTCCTGGACAGGTGAGATAACGGATACAGAGGGCAACCGCAGCAGCGCCTACCTACAACTCCTGCAGGATGACGGGAAAATCACTGGCGTAACCGGCCCGGGAAAGGAACACTCCTGGCCGATTCAGCATGCAATCTATACCGGAAACCATCTGACTTTCACAGCCACATCAACCGACTCTGAAAGCGGGGAGCAATCCAAGTGGTTCTTTGATCTCACGGTCAATGGCGACCGGATGGAAGGAACCGGCGAAGGCAGCCGCGCAGGACAATCCTGGAAAGTGAATATTACTCTCACACGCCAGAAGTAGGCGCAAAGAAATAGAAGCGGCTTCGCAACCAAGCGGCGCTTACTCTGCGAAGCTTGAACCGGTGGAGCTACTCTTCCACCTCCACCACTTCGCCTCTTTCCGCCTTCGCTTGGGTAATGACTTTTTCCTGCAGCATGGCCGGCACGTAGTCGTAGTGCGACATCTCCATGTTGAAGCTGCCGCGGCCCTGCGTCATGGAGGTCAAATCGGCGCCGTAGCTGAGCATCTCCGCCATGGGACATTCAGCTTTTACGATGGTCTTGCCCGCCTTGTTGTCCATGCCCTGGATGCGCCCGCGACGAGAGTTGAGATCGCCCATGATGCTGCCGGCGAATTCGTCAGGAATGGTGATCTCAACCTTCATGATCGGCTCCAGCAGCGTGGGTTTGGCCTGCTCCATGGCCTTCTTGAACGCGATGCGGCCTGCGGTCTTGAAGGAAAGTTCGTTGGAATCGACGTCGTGATAGCTGCCGTCATAGAGGATCACGCGGAAATCGACCACCGGATACCCGGCCAGATAGCCGCGCGCCGCTGCTTCGACAATTCCCTTTTCCACGGCCGGAATGTAGTTCTTAGGGATGGAGCCGCCGAAGATGTCATTGACGAATTCAAAATTCTTGCCGCGCTCCAAGGGTTCCATCTTGATCTTGCAATCGCCGTACTGGCCGTGTCCGCCGCTCTGCTTCTTGTGGCGGCCCTGCACATCGGCCTTGCCACGAATGGTTTCGCGGTAGGGAACCTTCGGCGCCTTCAGATTGACCTCAGTGTGATAGCGCCGTTTGAGCTTGGAGACCATGACTTCAATGTGTTGCTGGCCGGTACCGGCGATCAGGAATTCCTTGGTCTGCTCATCGCGGAAGAATCGCACCATGGGATCTTCTTCCATCAGCTTGTGCAGGCCGTTGGAAAGCTTGTCTTCATCGTTGCGCGACTTCGGCTCGATCGCGAAGGTAATCGCCGGCTCCGGCAGCATGACCGCGGGAAAGCGAATGGGGTTGGCTTTTTCGCCCAGCGTATCACCGGTGAGAGTGTCACGCAGCTTGGCCACGGCGCCGATATCGCCGGCGTGAAGTTCCGGCACCGCAACCAGGTTTTTGCCCTGCGGGATCGAAAGATGCGAGAGCTTCTCCGAGGTGCTGCGCGTGAAGTTCTGCAGCGTAGCGTCATTCTTCACCACGCCGGAGAAAACTTTGAAGTAAGTGATGCGGCCGGCAAA
>DATBHX010000107.1:0-75302 GCA_036557225.1 Candidatus Angelobacter sp. | reverse complement strand
GCAGCCAACCGGCGCAACACCTTCGTTTTTCCGCCCATCGTGCGCCAGGAAGTGCTTTCCACCACGCCGAGCAGTGGCGACTACGCTCTGGTCTACGTGACCTCACCGGCCAAAGAGCTGGCCGCGTTGCTGAAGCAGGTGCGCTATAAGTTCATCGCTTATGGTTTTGGTTGTGAAGGCCAGGACGGTAATGTCCTCTTCAAGAAGCCCAGCATGGATGGCTTCCTGCGCGATCTCGCGGGCGCCGGTGCGGTGATTGCCAACGCCGGGTTCTCGCTGGTGAGCGAAGCCTTGCATCTGGGCAAACCTTATCTTGCGATTCCGGTGCAAAACCAGTTTGAGCAAATATTTAATGCCTATTATGTCGAGAAGGTAGGCTATGGCGCTTTCTGGGAAGAGCTGAGCAAAGAGAAAATCGAGTCTTTCCTCTTCAACCTGCCGGTCTACGCAGAAAAGCTCGCATCGTATCCGCGCAGCGGAAACCAGGCACTCCTGGCCAAGGTGGATGAACTTGTCGCCACGCTCTCAACGCGGAATGCCAGAGGCCGCAATGCCTGAAGCGCGCGAGGGACCTGGCGCAGCCCAAGAACCCCGCAGTCCGGAAGTTGCTGCCGAGCCGGTGGTATTTTTTGAGGCCGCCATCGTCATCAGCCTCGCCGTCGCGATCCTTTGCCTGTTCCTCTTCGGCTGGCTGGGGCGCGAGATGCGCGCCGGGGACACGCTTCGTTTTGACCAGGCTGTCCGCAGCTGGGTCCACCAGTTCTCCTCGCCCGGCATCACCCGCGCCATGAGCTTCATTTCTCTGTTGGGCTACAACGTCCTGATCGTCGAGTTGATGATCGCCTTCGTCATCTTCGCCAAACTCCGTTGGAAGCGCGCTGCTTTGTGGCTGGCCATCGCCATGATCGGTTCACTGGTGCTCGATCTGGCCCTCAAATTCGCTTACCATCGCCCGCGTCCCACGGCCTTCTTTGGTACTGCGCCATCTTCCTATAGCTTTCCCAGCGGCCATGCCCTGTGCTCGTTATGTTTTTACGGTGTGCTGGCTGGACTGCTCAGCGCGCGCATCAAATCGCTGCCCTGGCGGATCGTGGTGTGGACTGCCGCTGCCCTGCTTATCGTCGCTATCGGCCTCTCGCGCATTTACCTCGGCGTTCACTATCCCAGCGACGTTCTTGCTGGATATCTGGCTGCGACGGTCTGGGTGGGAACCATCATTGTTCTCGACCATGTGCGCAAAGTTCGACGAAGCTCGCGCTCGTTAAACGTTTAAAGACCTCAGAAATTTACGATAACCCTAAAACCCTGTCATCCTGAGCGGAGCGACGCTGCGCAGCAAGCGTCGCGTAGTCGAAGGACCCCGAGAATGCTCATGTGACCATGCCGCATCAGGGAGTTCTCTCGACAATTGTGTACAAGACAGAAGACGGGCCGTAAAGGATGAGCGGTGGAGCAGGCATTTATTCCTGCGGTAGAACGCCAATCAAAGCCAATCGCCTGAAATGGCCATACCCGCCATTAGAAGAGCTCCGAGCAAAAGCAGTTGTTGCAGCCCGACTAAGCTAATTGCTAATAATCGCAATCCTTTCATACGCCATATCCAGAACATGGCTAAACCCAACGAGGTCAAAAAGAGAATGTTGCTGAACAGCGAAGCCAGCGGGCTCGCTTGCTGACTCGGGCCACGTACTGCCATACCGATAATGGCCGGATAGAACAAAAGCTGTGTAAACACTAGCCAATACGATCTGCGCCAAAGTTGCGTTTCTAGAGGTCGTTGTTTGAAGCTTGCGCAGGCAGCGATAATGCCGAACACCGTTGCACAAATGAGAACGGGTGGAAAGAGAATGAATTGGGCTGCCCGTTCACAAAGCCAAACAAACTGCTGCCATTCGTTCATCATCACGCATCGTATAGAGCGACCTAATGGATGGCAACATTACTATCGATAACAGGCGATTACACACAACCCGGGGAGACCCTGAGCTTTGTCGTATGGGTTGAAGCGCCCAAGGCAGAGAAATAGTTGAGTAAGCTGAGACGGCGGATCACGCCTTAGGCTTTACTCGCGGAGGCCTGGTTACCCGGTAATTTCCCTCCGGCCTTTCCACCGCCAGCCTCACCATGCGCCGTGACTCCCGCGTCGGGCGCGAAGCTTCATAGTCCAGGAACTGCTGAATCACCCGGCCGGCGTCGCGATATCCCTGCACAATGATCGGCGCGATGATCTCGCTCTCAAAGTCCAGGGCGCCGGCGGGCAGAGGCTCGTCCGGCGCGATATTGAAGAACTTCACAAAACGGTATCGCTGTTTGCCCACCTCCAGCTCCAGTTGCTCCGGCTTCACTCCGATCTCGTTGGCATAGATCGAGCACAGCCGGTTGATGTTGCTGAGCAGAGCAATGTCTGACTTGAAGTTCTTCGAAACCAGAATGTCCACGGCCGTCACGCCGACATCGAGGAAGGTCTTGATCTTGCCGGTCTGGTCTTCGCCGGTCAGCGGTGCGATCAACACCAGGAAGAGAACGTCCGCGCCCAGTCGCAGCGCCGGCAGCACCGGCTGATTGGTCATGATGCCGCCATCGGTCCAGAGCCGCCCATCCATGTCGACCGCTTCATAGGCAAACGTATAAGAAGAGGACGCCACTGCGGCCAGCACCAGGTCCTGCGGTTGCTCCACTTCTCTACGCACGAAGTCCTCCTGCACGCCGGCATCGTCCAACAGGGCGTCGACGGATGCGTTGGAAAAGAAGCGCGCGCAGCCCCTCTGAATGTCCGTGGCGGTCATGATCACCCTTATGGCCGAATTGCGCAGCTTCTCCGCCGGAATGCGTGCGCGCAGAAACTTGATGCGGTCGAAGTTGGGGAACAGGCCTGTGCGCAGCGGCATGCGCAGAAAACGATGGCTCAGCTTGCTCAGCGGGTCTTTCAGCAATCGATACACAAGCAACGCCACCAGCAGCCCCACCAGCACCGGCACGTGCGTGCTCAACTCCAGAACGATCGGCCCTTCCCACGGCAAGTGAATATAGGTAAAGCCGAGAAATAGGACCAGAAATCCCCACACCAGCATGTTGGCGCCGAGAGAAACCCAGGTCTTACCCCAGTCCGGCTGCCAGTTCCTCTTGCGTACGAACTTCATGATCACGTAGGCCACATAGGAAAGCTTGTCGGCGAACAGCAAAATCGAAATACCGGCCACCGCCAGCGCAAACCAGGTGAACTTGGGATGATGCGCGTGCAAAAAAATCCCATGCTGCTGCAGCCACAACCAGATGAAGTTGCCGATGCCGGCTGAAGCCGCAACCAACCCGGCAAGCAGAAAGATGTAGCGGGACCAGTCAATGCCCAGCGTGGCCGGCGTCAACTCCATCCACGCTTGCAGCAGCGGCTCGGCCCTGCCGATGTAGCCTTCCGCATGCGCCGCGTAGGAAGCCGCGTTAATGCTGCCGACCGATGTCGCCGTAATAATGTGGGTAGGAACCTGCGCGTCCTGAAAGGCCATGAGGACGCCGGCCTCATAGGCCCCGCGGGCCCCGCCCCCGGAAAGAACTACACCGGTGCGCGAAGTGAAAGCCTGCGGCCTTCTGGACGTGCTGATGCGTGCGCGAAACTCGTCGCGTAGCGAGTCTAGTTCCGCCAGGGCCGCCGCGCTCTGCGGTTTAGCTGGGTTGAGAGGCATTCGAACAGGCAAAGCATAACCCACCTTCCGCCAAAAACCTACCCACAAGAGTGCTGCGCCAGATGGGACCAAATGGATGACTCCGCGATAACGCGATACCCATTTATGAACGTCATCCCGATGGGCGTAAGCGAGCCCGCGTTCTCGGGGGCCCGGTCACGCCTGCTTTTGGCGTGAATGGGTCGAGCGGGTGAGTAGCCCTGAGGGACCTTGCGGTTTTTTGCAACAACTGCCCAATAAAAAAGCCCGCCGGATTTCTCCGGCGGGCAAAGCATGGCTATCCGAGAGTTCTGTTAGAACCTGAAGGTAAGCCCGAAGCGAACAATGCGATTGCCCAGAGCATTGCCCACCACGTCATTCGTCACGCTGGGATCGCCAAAGCCTACGCCCGGTCCTTGCAGGTTCTTGGCAATGCCCGCGTCTTCCAGGAACGTATCCACGCTCTGGAAGTTGGCATGGTTGAACACATTCTGGAACGTGGCATTGAATTCCAGGCTGGAGCGCTCATTCAGTTTTACGTTCTTGTACAGCGCCAGGTTAGCAACGTTGGTAGGAGCGTCCTGCGAGAGGTTCCGGCGGGCGCCGAACGGCGTGCCGAAGATGCCCTGCGCGGTGGACGCGTTCAGAATGTAGCGGACTGCATTCTGTTGCGTGGTGGTTCCGTCAACGCCGGCCTGTACGTTCTGGTCGAAGTTGACCAACTGATTGGGCGCCAGCGCGCAAGAGCTGCCGAACAGATTGCAGGCATCACCCGCGAAGATGCCGACGCTCGTCGCCGGAGCGGTCAAGCTGCCCACGAACGGCCGTGCGTTGTCGAGTCCTACTACGTTCAGCAGGAAGTTGGCGTCGAAGTTGTCGCTGGGAGCGGTGGCCGCGGCTTCCAGACCGGCTTGCACCGGCGTGTAGCGCTGCCCCGAAGCCCAGACGTAGTTGGCCGAAACCGCCCAGCCGCCCAGCACGTGTCCTGTGAAGCCATGCTGGCCCTTGAAGAACGGCAACTGTTCCGTGGCCAGGAGTGATACCTGGTGCGGGAAGTCAAGGCCGGAGAATGAGTACTCGCCGCTGCCCGTGTTCCATGGGTTCGCAGCGAACGCGCTCGTGTTGCCGCCCACCAGCGTGCTGAAGATCTCACTCACGTTGTCGAGCGTCCGGCTGTAGGTGTAAGCCCCGCGCAGCGTCAGCTGTTTGAACAGGTTGTTAGCGCGGATCTCGGTTTGCAAAGCGTTGTAGTTGGAATAACCGCCGTTGTTGCGCTCCAACACAATGCCCTCGTCGCAGCTGGCGCGTCCCAGGGCGGGGTTGACCGTCTGTCCGGGACCCAGGAGGACGTTCGAGGTCGCGCAGCCGGTGAGTCCCGCAGGCGCTGTTGAGTTCCCGGTCACGATCGGGTTCCCGTTGACGCTCTGGAAGAGATCAGTCGCGTGGTTGCCCACGTAACGGAACTCAACCGCGGAGTTCTTGGTGAGCTCGCGCTCCATGCCAATGTTCCAGCTATGGACTTTGTCCGGCCCGAAGTTCGGGCTGACGGTTGTTTCCACATTGGTGCGCGGATCAAACACGCCTGTCTGCAGCTGGCCTGAGAGTTCACCCCGCACGACGGGGCCAAAGGGCTGGCTGGGCAGGATCATGTTGGGTGTAATCGATGCGCCGGTGAAGTTCTGCAGGAAAACCACCGGGGCCGAGTTGGCGATGTTCAGATAGATGTTGTAGAACGGCGGATCATAGAGCATGCGATAGCCGCCGCGCAGTACGGTCTTGCCGTTGCCGGTCAGGAAGCCGCCCCAGTGCGGCGTGTAAGCAAAGCCTACGCTCGGACCAAAGCTGTTCTTGGTGGCATCGAGCGTCGGGAAGGTACGGGCAGCCAGCGGAATGTCCTGCCGCCAGAAGGCCGTTGCTGCGTTGCTCTCACGCGGGTTGGTGATGTCGTTAAACAGATTCAGAGGCTGGCCGTAGTAAGTCCAGGTCAGGCCCAGGTTCAGCGTCAGGTTCTGCCCGATCTTCCAATCGTCGCCGGCATAGAGGAAGGTGTCATGCTCGCGGAAGTCCAGCGTTGAAGTTCCATTGGCTACGCGAACGCGGTTCGGTGTGTTGTCCATGAACGCTTCCCAGCTGCTGAACCGGAACGCGCCGTTCAGGTTGGGCAGGAAGGTATTCGGCGATCTTTGATAGGTGTAGTTCACGCCGGCTTTGAAGGTGTGGCGGCCGACAACGTAATTCAGGTTGTCCTGTCCCTGCCAGGTGTTCACGATGCGCCCTTCCGGAAACGCGCCGTTCAGGCCGAAAGACAGCAGTTGCGGGCTGTTGAAGGTGGCGCGGGTGATTGCCTGGTCCACGCCGTTGTCGCCCGGAACAGTTCCAATCGTGTTCGTCGCGAAGGTCACGTTCAGGCGATTGAAGCCCACGCGCGCTTCGTTCACCAGGTGTGAACTGAAGTTGTGCGTGTCGCCAATCAGGACCGCCTGGCTCAGCGCGGGTACGCTTACCGGGAGTCCGGCAGCGCCGTCGCCGAAGTCGATGTTGAAGTTGTTGCCGCGGTTGAAAATGTAGCGGCCCATGATCGTGTCGCTACCCAGCTGCAGGTCTGTGCGGGTTACCCAGTTGAAGTTGTGTGTGTGCGTAGGCAGCGTTCTCTCCACTCCGCCAAACTCAACTCCGGGGCAGGAGGGAATGAAGGCTACGCCGTTCACATCAGCCGCCGAGGTTGGCGCATGCGCATTCAGGGGCGTTGGATTGCCGGCCGAAACACCATACGGCCCAAACACCCGCAGCGCAGCCAGGCTCTGGCTGGTGGGGAAGCAAGCGGCAAGCGTGGCCAATCCGGCTGGAGTCGGCGTAAGCCCGGTGCCGGTGTACAGCGAGTTCTGTGAAATCAGCTGCTGGTCAAAGCCGCCGAAGAAGAACAGCTTGTTCTTCACTACAGGACCGCCGATGGTGAATCCGCCGAACTCGTCGTTGGCGCGTGGAATGCTCGTGAGCGCATTGCCGTTTGCGTCTGAGGTGAAACCGGCTCCGCGCTTCTGGAAGTTGGTCATGGAGTTGAGCACGGTGTTGTTTTCGTGCGCATAGACGCTGCCATGCCACGCGTTGGATCCGGTCTTGGTGATCAGGTTCACCACTGAACCGGCGTTGCGGCCATACTCCGGCCCAAACTGGTTGGTAATAAGGATGTACTGCTGCACGAACTCCGTGTCGCTGACAAAGAGTCCCGGCCCGGCAACGCTGTTGTCGTTATTATTCTGGCCGTCGATCTGCTGATCGTTGTTGCGGCCGCGCAGGCCGTTCACTGAGAATCCGCCGCCGCCGTTGGTATTGGAAAAATTGTTATCGCGGGCGGAGCTGACACCGGGAACGAACAACGCCAGGTTGTCCAGTCCCTGGTTTTCGTTAATTCCGGCAAACGTGGTGAGCTGTGCGCCGGCAAAGGTGTTGGTTACCTGTGACTGTGTCGTTTCGATCAGTGGCGCCGTAGCGTCCACCTCGACCGAAGTGCTGACCTCGCCTACCGTGAGAGGAATCGAGCCCAGTCCGCTGTCGCGTCCGGCGGCGACCACAATGCTGCTCTGCACCGCGGTCTTGAAACCGCTGGCCGAGACCTCAACTTTGTATTCACCCGCCGGGATCAGGTTAAAGTGGAACGAGCCTGCCGCGTCACTGGTTGTGTTCAGTGTCGCTCCCGTCGCCCCGTTGATGGCTTTAATGGTGGCGCCTGACACGACCGCGCCCTGCGGATCTGTAACCGTACCGGATATAGATCCTTTCAAGACCTGGGCTGCCGATGAGACCGCCAACAGTAGTGCCAGAGTTACGATGGATAGCACCAGCCTCACGACTGGCCGATGACCTTTAGTATTCATCTTCTTCTCCTATGAATTACCGCGCGCAAAGTGCGCTCGCAGCGCGCAGTTATTCATGAAGAAAAGCAATTGCGCTTCCACCCAGAGCACCTGATGTTGACTGAAAGTGGCATTGTGACGAATAGCGAAACGCTCGTGACGACTGGTAAGGAAGAAGTGATCAAAGAAACTATATGGAAATTCTGTGAATGCTAGAGGTTACTTCTAGCCAATGTTCTAGTGTCTGGAAGCTTTCATTTTTGGAAACTTTGATTCGGATGAAATCCACATTTACGGAAATGCGAGTTCCACACACCCCGTGCACACACGAACGCATCGCATGGGGCGCAATTTTTTTTTGCGATTTCTTAAAAAAATATTGTGACGATATTTTTTTTCGCTCGTCTAAATCACCAGCAAACAAGACCGGACCAGGTGTCGTGTATGAGCACAGCAGAAGTTGTGATCGCAGGCGGAAGGATACCTCTGAAGGAAAACGGACGCACCGTTTTCGTCGCGCTCGACGAAGTCGAGTTTTTTGAAGCTGCAGGAAACTACGTACAGGTGCACGCAGGAGCAGGGCATTATCGCGTGCGGGAAACGCTGAGCACTTTTGCCGAGCGTCTGCCCGGCCGTGATTTCGTGCGCATTCATCGCTCCGTGATCGTGAATCGGAACCGCATTCAGGAACTGAGGCGTTCATTCAGCGGCAAGTACCTGGTGACCCTCGTTTCCGGCAAGCAGGTGACGTTGAGCCGTAGCCATCGCCAGCAGCTCTCCGCGCTCAAGGAACCTTTCTGACCGGCGCGCGGCGATAAGCTTAAGGCCAAGCGCTTTCTTTGATTGAATATCGACGATCGACCATCGTTGCGGGAAAAAAGCGCACCCCTCGAAGAGCAGGTGCGCTTTGTTGTTTGAACGCTCTTCTGCCTGCGGACCTTTCATCTCAAAATCCCGCAGCAACTGAGCCGCCGCGATCGCGTAAAACTAATCGCCCGACGCTTCCTTTACCTTTGCTTCGTGGAACGCCTGCCTCACATCGGTCAGGAACAAATTGGAGTTTTCATTCTTCGGGCCGTGGCCGGTCAGGGTGTCCTGAAAGCTTACTGGTTTTTCGTAGTAAGCGCGGGTTGAATCATCATCCGGCTTCACGGCCGCGCCGCTGAGATCGATTCCGGCAAACAATCCTTTCGTCCGCGAATACACCAGGATCTTGTTTTTCATCTTCCAGTCTGTACCGGCCTGTGCCTCGCGGCCGACTGGCCCGCCGGCCACGCCTGCTTCAGCGCCCAGTTTGAACTGTGACTGCAATAGCTGGTTCATTCCGGCATCGCCCAGAAAGACCATGACCAGGTCAACCGATTCCAGACCGATCTGCGCGCCCCACGTCCCACCGGTAATCGCGAAGAACGCCGGCTGGCTCCAGCCGTTACCGGTGCGGCAGGTGGCTACGCCGCGCCCATGGTTCGCGCCGAAGACGAATCCGCCTTTCACCATGTCCGGCACAACAGCCACGCACTTGGCATCTTTCAACACGTCTTGCGGGATCGCGCTGTCAGGCGCGTTCATCAACTGTTTCAGATCGTCTCCGGCGCCGCGCAACCGGTCGATGATCTGCGCCTGTTCGCCGTAAACGGTTTTGCCCGTAGCCGTGGTGGCAACGTGATGTTGTGAACATCCGGCCGTCCACAGCATGCATGGCGCGGCCAACAGTAAAGCAAGAATCTTTTTCATTTTTTCCCTCCTGATGTCGACTCCGGGACTTGCCGTCGCGATCCCGGTCAAGGCTTCAGGGGAGGGCCTGCTAAGGTGCGCGATACGTGCTATTCCGTTTACGTTCGAAAAGAACCGCCGGTTTGTCGAGGTAGGTTTCCGGTCCGTTATTGAATAAGACGAAAACCCGCGCTTTTGAGTTGCATCATCCGCAAGGCAGTGTCATCGCGAGCTGTTTTTCGCTTGCATCAGCGCTGCTGTTGGGCGCAGGGAAGGCAACTTCGTCCAGCCCGCCAGAATCCCAAGCCAATAACTGAGGTGACAGAAAAATGAAACTGAAGCTGGCATTCGCCCTCGTTAGCCTGGCGCTCTCTCTGGGCGCATGGGCGCAAAACGACAACGGCAGTATCAAGCAGGACACAAAAGACGCGGCGCACTCCACCGCCAATGCGGCAAAGAAAACCGGACACAAGGTTAAGCAGGGAACCAAGAAGGCGGTCAACAAAAGCGCACATGCCACGAAAAAGGGCGCCGGCAAGGTAGAGGACAAAACCGCTCCCAAGGCCAGTCCCACGCCACAATAACGGTGCAAACCGCCAAGTAATGTTTATTTTCTGTTGACGGGGTGCTTCATCGGACTTTAATATCCGCTCTAGACGCGCCTCGTCTCTGGATTTTCCTGATGCATAAGCTTGCAAAGACTGCCGTGCGGAAACCCGCTTCCGGCGAGGTCGTCATTCCCGACAAACTCTACTTCCGGATCGGCGAGGTCAGCCGTCTCTGTGGCCTGCCCAGCTACGTGCTGCGTTTCTGGGAAACCGAATTCCCCCAGCTCAAACCGACCAAGAGCGGAACCGGCCAGCGCATGTACCGCCGGCTGGATGTGGAGGGTGTGCTACGCATCAAGAACCTCCTTTACGATCAAGGGTTTACCATTGCCGGGGCACGGCAGCAGCTGCGCGCCGAACTCAAAAAGAAGCAGTCGCCTCTGCCCTTTGCCACCCCGCCAGCGAACCGGGCCGAGCTCAAACAGGTTCGCCAGGGCCTTCGCGAGATCCTGGGCATTCTGACCGCCCGCAGGTAAATCGGGCAGTAACTGAAGATTTCCTGCCTCTCCGGAAATCCCGGCTGCATCCAAAAAAGGTAGCTATAATAGGTTGGTAGCTCACCTTGAAGGGTGTTTTTCGTCTTTAAAGGGATAGGTCTCTCTGATGTCCAAAAAGATCCAAGTTCTTCTCCTCACCAGCTCCATGTTAGTCATCGCATTTATCCTGCTCGGCAGCCTGGGTGTCCACGCTTCCGGCAGCAGCAGTGGTGATGTCACTCTTAAGCACATTGGCGTTTATAGTGAAGTGCTCTATCGCGTGCGCGCGGAATATGTGGAAGAGCCGAACATGAGTGTGGTGACCAACGGCGCGCTGCACGGCCTGCTGGAATCGCTCGATGCGGATTCCAGCTATCTGTCGCCGTCTGAATATAAGGATTTCAAACTGAAGAAAGGTGACGGTAAAGCCGACGTCGGCGCCACGATTTCCAAGCGCTTCGGCTATGCCGCCATTGTCTCTGTGATTCCCGGAGGCCCCGCCGACAAAGCCGGCCTCAATGCCGGAGACATTATTGAAACCGTTGACGGCCTGAGCACGCACGATCTCTCGCTGCAGGCCATCAAGAACCACTTGGCCGGTGAACCCGGCTCGCGCCTCGATCTCACCATCATTCGCACGCGCAAGATTGAGCCGCAAAAGATCACGGTGGTCCGCGAAGTAGTCGCGCTCCCGGCCGTACAGGAGCAGTTGCAGGGCGATACCGGCATCGTCAAAGCGCAGGTCCTCACCAAGGGCAAGGCGCAGGAAATTGCTGAGAAGATCAAGTCGCTGCAGAAGAAGGGCGCCAAAAAGCTGGTGCTCGACCTGCGTTACAACTCGACAGGCGATGAAGAAGAAGGCGTGGCCGTGGCCAACCTTTTCCTGAACAAAGGCACCATCGGCTCGTTGCAGGGCCAGAAGTATGACAAGGTCACCTACACCGCGGATCCGCAAAAGAAGATCACTGAACTGCCATTGGCTGTTCTGGTCAATCGTGGGACCGCCGGCGCTGCGGAGCTTGTTGCCTCCGCCATTCAGGATAACCAGCGTGGCGATATCCTCGGCGACAAGACTTTCGGCGAAGGCTCCATTCAGAAGCTGATCGAGGTGCCGGATGGCTCGGCCCTGATTCTCTCGGTGGCCAAGTACTACACGGCCAACGGCAAGGTCATTCAGGATACCGGCATCACGCCCAACATACTGGTGGCTTCCACCGATGACGTTGTCACCATCTCGGATGACGACGATAACAGCACTACGCCCGAAGAAGCGCCCAAGCCGCAGCAGAAGGATGATGAACAGCTGCGCCGCGCGATTGAAGTCCTGAAAGCCAAGCAACAGAAAACCTAGCTCGTACTCCTCCTCCCAAAAAAGCGCGCTTTCGGGCGCGCTTTTTTGTGCCCATGAAAGAAGCGGTGAGGCCAGCCTGCGCGCCGAACCGCGCGATGCAGGGCGAAAAGGTCTAGCCATCGGACTTGTTGCCAAAGCGGTTTGGAGCGAAGCGACAAAAGGAACGAGCCGTGATGTCACGCGGCAATTCCCTCTTGTAACCAGCCTCCAGGTCCTATCCATGCTATTCTTGGCCTGTCCCAAACACTCCTCCAATGAAGTTCCTGTCTGAGCATCCGGCATTCAAGGTAGCGGCAAAACTCCTGGCCGGCCGGGTCGTGTTTGGCGCGTTGATATTGATCGCGGCATTTCTGGGCGCAGCCACGGGGCTGCTGATGGTTTACTCCACTGATCTGCCCCAGATCAGCGAGTTGGAACGCTATCGCCCCAGCACCATTACCGAACTCTATGACGATCAGGGCCGCCAGATCGGATCGTTTGCCCTGCAGCGCCGCGTACTGGCCGGGTATGACGATTTTCCCAAAGTGCTTCGCGATGCCATTATTTCCACCGAAGACAAAAGTTTCGAAAAGCACTGGGGCATCAACTTTTGGCGCGTGATGGGCGCAACCTATCGCGATATTACTTCCGGAGCGCGGGCGCAGGGCGCTTCCACTCTGACCATGCAGCTTTCGCGCAACCTCTTTCTCTCGCCCGAGCGCCATTTCAGCCGCAAAATACAGGAAGCGATCCTGGCCCTGCAGATCGAGCGCCATTTCACCAAGCAGCAGATCTTCACCATGTACTGTAACCAGATCTTTCTTGGCCATGGGGTCTACGGTTTTGAAGCCGGCGCGCAGTATTACTTCAATAAGCATGCAAAAGACCTGAAGCTGGAAGAGGCAGCGCTGCTCGCCGGTTTGCCCAAAGCTCCGGTAGGTTACTCGCCGATTAACTATCCTGACCACGCCCTGAAGCGCCGCAATCTGGTCATCAACAACATGCTCGAGGACGGCAAGATCACCGCCGAAGAAGCCGGCCGGGCCAAGACCGCGCCGTTGCGCTTGAATATCCAGCCGGAAGTTTCTCCGGCTCCATATTTCGTGGAAGAGGTACGGCGCTATCTGGAAAGGAAATATGGCGCTGACCAGGTCCACGAAGGCGGATTGCGTGTCTACACATCGCTGGATCTGGATCTGCAGAAGACCGCCACTCAGGCCGTACTCGATGGCCTTGCTGCCTATGAGCGCCGCCATGGCTGGAAGGGCCAGCTGAAAAATGTGACCCAGAGCGGCGTATCCATCAGCAAATACCAGGACTCTGACTGGCAAAAGCCGATTCTCGTTGGTGACTATCTCAACGCGCTGGTGATCGATACCGGCCTTCAATTCTGCAAGGTCAAGCTTGGCCGCTATAGCGCCTACCTTGGTCCAGCCGAACTTGCCTGGACGGGGCACAAGTTGCCGCGCAAGATTCTCACGCCGGGCGATATCGTTTATGTCAAAGTACTGGCCTTAAACCCTGACGGCTCAGCCAGGGTCTCGCTGGAGCAAAACTCCGGAGCGCAAGCCGCGCTGCTTGCCATTGACAACGCCACCGGCGATATCAAAGCTATGGTCGGCGGCCGCGATTACGACGAATCAAAATTCAACCGCGCCACGCAGGCCCGCCGCCAGGTTGGATCGTCGTTCAAGCCTTTCGTCTTTACCGCCGCCATTGATCAAGGCGCCGAACCCGACGACATCATCCTCGACGCGCCCACCACCTTCAACAGCGCGGGCACGCCTTACGCGCCGCGCAATTTTGATCGCCGTTTTGAAGGCAACATCACGCTGCGCCATGCGCTCGCCGAGTCGCGCAACGTTCCCGCCGTCAAGCTGGCGCAAAAAGTCGGCATGCCCACCGTGGCCGACTACGCCCGCCGCTTCGGCATCAGCTCTCCGCTGCCTCCGTATTTGCCCACGGCGCTGGGCGCAGCCGACCTGACTCTCTTCGAACAGACCTCAGCCTTTACCGTTTTTCCCAATGATGGTTTGCGCATCGAGCCGCGCTACATCCGCCAGGTCACCGACTATGAAGGCCATCTGCTCGAACAGGATTTTCCCGACGCCAAAGACGTCATCAGCCAGCGCACGGCGCGCACCATGGTTTCACTCCTGCAGGAAGTGGTGAAGCACGGCACGGGCGGCCCGGCGCGAAAATTGAACCATCCTGTCGCCGGCAAGACCGGCACCACCAACGACTACACGGACGCCTGGTTCATCGGTTTCTCTCCCAGCGTGACCTGCGGCGTCTGGATCGGCTACGACGAAAAGAAAAACCTCGGCGACAACGAAACTGGCGGCCACGCCGCGCTTCCCATCTGGATTGATTTCATGCACGCCGCCGTCTCTGATCCCGCGCGGAAGAATGAGGCTTTCCTTCCTGTGCACGACGACCGGGGAAAGTTGGCGAGCATCAAGCGCGCCGCGATCACGCCGCTGCGTACCGCCGGTGACGCGGAGGCGCACTGATTGCTGCGCAAGCTGCTCAAATATACCTTTCGCGCGCTGGTGATGCTGCTCGTTTTTCTCGCCTCGGCGCTTCTGGCCATGCGCTTTGCCATCCAGGGGCGCGAAGTCAAAGTGCCCCGCCTCACCGGCCTGACTCCCGCCGAAGCCGAGCGCGTCGCCAATTCTGACGGCCTTGTGCTCTCCATTGAGAGCCGCTTTTACAGCCCCGCCGTTCCTGAGGGCCGCATCGTTTCGCAGGCCCCCGCTCCCAATGCGCCTGTCCGCCGCGGATGGAAAGTGCGCGTAGCGGAGAGCCTTGGGCCGCAGCGCGCTGCGGTCCCTAATCTTCTCGGACAGAGCCAGCACGCTGCCGGCATCAATATCAGCCGTCGCGGCCTCGAGTTGGGCACCGTAGGCACCCTGCATCTGCCCGGGGTGCAGCCTGGTACTGTCGTCAGCCAGAACCCGCCTCCGGACACCACCGAAGCTGCGTCGCCCCGTGTGGGTCTTCTCCTCTCCGCCGCCGATAACGCTCAGCTCTACGTGATGCCCAATTTTGTCGGGCGGCCATTGTCTGAAGGAGCCACCGCTGTCCTCAAGACCGGCTTCACCATGGGCAAAGTACGTGAGGTTGCAGCGACAGCCGACAGCACTCCGTCCGGCGGCCCTGGAACCATCGTGCACCAGTACCCATCGGCAGGGCAAAAAATCGCCGCCGGCGCAACCATCAGCTTTGATGTGAGGAAATAGGCCTCCCCTTGAGAAGAGGCGTATATCGCGGGGTGGAGCAGGCGTTTATGCCTACGGTAGGTGCCACTTTAACCGTTGGCTTTAGCCACTGAGGTAAGTCAGTTTCGTTGCAATATCGCCGCAAAAAACCCATCGTAGGGATGCACACCCGGTATTGTCCGCAGAAAATCTCCACGGATCAAACTATCAATTTCCTTCCATACCAAATCTTCCGATTGCCGCAACCGCTCCAACTCTTCTCTGATCGGAATCAACCTGAACTCTGGGCTGTCTTTGAGACAGGCTGCCACCACCTGCTCATTCTCTTCCGGCTCAAGCGAGCAGGTTGAATACACCAGCCGGCCTCCAGGTGCAACGTGCTTCATGGCTGCGCGCAAAATTGCCGTTTGCCGCGATTGCAGATCGCGCAGATCATCCGGCTTAAGACGCCATTTGATTTCCGGATTACGCGCCAGCGTGCCCGTGCCGGAGCAGGGAACATCGGCCAGTACGCGATCAAAGCTTGCCTCCGCGAAGGGCAACTCCAGCGCATCTGCTGTCACCACATGGATATTCTTCTGCGGCGCCAGCCTGCGCAACAGACGCGCGCGATGCGGATGCAGCTCAGCGGCAAAAATCTCCGCTTCGGGAAGCCTGTTCGCCAGCGCGCTGGTCTTGCCTCCGGGCGCGGCGCAGCAGTCGAGGATGCGCCGCCCATCACCGACCAGCGCAGCCACCAGTTGCGAGCCTTCATCTTGAATAGCAACCTGCCTGCTACGAAACAGGTCAGTCGCCGTAACCTCGCCGCCGGCAACAATGCGCGCGCTTCGCATCAATACGCCTGGCCGCAGATCGATTCCTGCCGCGCTGGGCGTCTCCGCAGCTTCCGGTGACCAGAGCCTGATCGCTACTGGCGGAACATGCTGATCGTATGCGCAGATCAACCCGGCCGTTTCGGGACCAAACTGTTCCGCCCATCGTTCTACCAGCCACTTCGGATGAGCTGACTCGGCCTGGCTATCGGCTGCGCCACCAGTAGCCCCATCGCCGCTGCGCTTGATCTTCCGCATCACGGCGTTGACCAGCCCCGCTGCCGAAGTCTTCTTTGCCTGCTTCACCAGCTCAACGGTTTCATTCACCACGGCATGCGAAGGAATTTTGCTCAGGAATTGTTTTTGATAGGCTCCCATCCGCAGCGCTGTAAGGACCTCCGGGTCAAGCTTGCGAAAGGGCGTGAAGCTGAGCTTCGCGATGGTCTGGTCCAGGACGGAGCGCCAGCGCAGCACGCCCATCACGATCTCGGTTGCGAGAGCTCGGTCGGCTGAGGAGAGATCATCCAGCAGCGATGAATGCAGCAGCTCATCCGCATACGCCGACTCGCGCTCCACTCGCAGCAGGATCGTGAAAGCCGCTTGACGAGCTGCAGAAACAGGCATGACTTTAGCTTAGCCCAATTGTTCGGCAGGTTCCGGGTGATAGCCGTTGATGAATTCGCGGGCGCTCATGGCTTTTTTGCCCTCAAGCTGAATTTGCAGCAGCTCCAGCATTGATCCGCCGCTGCACGAAACATAGAGACTCTCCCCAACAACCGAAAGCTGCCCGGGACGATTCTTCGCATCCGCACCCGCGGGTCGCACACTTACAAGCTTGAGATTCTTCCCGCGAAATTGCATATACGCTCCAGGCCACGGCTGAAATCCGCGCAGCCGGTTGTGAATCTGTTCCGCCGTGCGGTTGAAATCGACCAAGCCGTCTTCCCTGGTGAGGATCGGCGCCAGCGTCGCCTGGGAATGGTCCTGCGGCTTCGCGACAATGCGCTCTTGTTCCAGCCCGTGCAGTGTTTCCACCAGCAGATCTGCTCCCAGCACCGCCAGCTTCGGCGCCAACGTGACAGATGTGTCATCGCCGGCGATCGCCATCTCTTTTTGCAGCAGGATGTCGCCGGTATCGAGCCCCTCGTTGAGGTGCATCGTGGTCACTCCGGTGACTTTTTCTCCACTGGCGATCGCCCACTGGATGGGCGCGGCCCCGCGATATTTCGGGAGTAGCGATGCATGCACATTGATGTTGCCGAAGCGCGGCAGCTCCAGCATCCACGTCGGAATGATCCGTCCATACCCGACTACGATAATCGCGTCAGGATTGAACGCGCGCAGCTGCGCCTGAAATTCTTCATTCTTTTTGATCTTGTCCGGTTGAACGACCGGCAAGCCCAGCTTGAGCGCTGATTGTTTTACCGGCGGGGCGGTCAGTTCCATACCGCGACCCTGCGGCCGATCCGGCTGCGTCACCACAAGTTGCAGGTCGAACTTCTCTGCTGCCAGTTTTTCCAGGCTGGGGACGGCGAACTGGGGTGTTCCGCAAAAAACCAGCTTCATGCCCACTCGCCGGCGCGTACCAGCTTCTTGATCTTCCGCTTGATCAGGTCGCGCTTCAGCCCGCTCACATGGCTGATGAAAAGCCTTCCATTCAGATGGTCAGTCTCGTGCAGCAGTGCGCGGGCGAGCAGATCATCGCCGGTTTTTTCAAACCACTTTCCTTCCACGTTCTGCGCGCGGACGGTCACGATATTGGCGCGGGTCACGTTTTCCCGGAACTCCGGCAGGCTGAGGCATCCTTCCTGCCCGGTCTGCCTGCCTTCACGACGAATGATCTCAGGATTCACCAGCACCAGCCTGGCGGCGGGGTCTTCTTTGAAAGTAACGTCGATCACGGCCACGCGTTTGCCGATGCCGATCTGCGGCGCGGCCAGCCCCACGCCGTGTGCCGCGTACATTGACTCAAACATGTCTTCGACCAGCTTCTTCAGCTCGTCATTGAATTCTGTTACCGGTTCAGCCGGCGTGTCCAACACCGGGTTGCCGTACAACACGATTGGATAAATCATTCTCTCTGCTAAAACTCCCGCAATTGTTGTTTGTAGCCGGCAAAATTCCGTTTGGTTTCTGTCATGGAATCGCCGCCGAATTTTTCCAGCGCGCAGCGCGCCAGCGTAAGCGCGACCATCGCCTCCGCCGCCACTCCCGCAGCCGGGACTACGCAGACGTCGGAGCGCTCATAGGCCGCTTTGACCGGCTCACGCGTGGCGAAATCGACTGAGCCCAGCGGCCGCCGCAGCGTCGAGATTGGCTTCAAATAGCCGCGCACCAGGATGTCTTGTCCATTGGAGATCCCGCCTTCGATCCCGCCGGCATGGTTTGAGGCGCGGGTAAAGCCCGTGAAGGGCTGTCGCATACTCTCTTTGTTGTAGCCGATCTCATCATGCACAGCCGAGCCAAACGAAAGCGCTGACTCCACGCCCGTCCCGATCTCTACGGCTTTGACTGCCTGCAATGACATGACGGCCATCGCCAGCATGCCGTCCAGTCGTTCATCCCACTGTGCGAATGTGCCCAGCCCTGGCGGAACGCCGTGCGCAACCACTTCAAATACGCCGCCAACGGAGTCGCCCGTGCGCAGCGCCTGGTCGACCTCGGCTTTCATCCGTTGCTCGGCCTCCGGATCGGCGCAGTTCAGCAGGACCTCATCGCGAGCATGGAGCTGTTGAAGCTTTTCCCACGCGATCTCGGCATTGCTGAGTGCGGCCTTACCCACGGCAATCACGTGGCTGAGGACTTCAATGTCCAGTTCACGGAGAAACAGCTTGGCGATCGCGCCCACGGCCACGCGCGCCGCCGATTCTCTCGCCGATGCCCGCTCCAGAACATAGCGCGCTTCAGGAAAGTTGTATTTCAGTGCGCCTGCCAGATCGGCGTGCCCGGGGCGAGGCGAAGCCACGCGCTTGTGCTTCTGCTGGTCGCCCGCTTCCACCGGCAGTGCTTCCTGCCAGTTCTTCCAATCCTTGTTCTCCAGCAGAAGGGCAATCGGCGATCCGATCGTCTTGCCATGGCGCACACCGGAGACGATATGCGCGCGGTCAGTTTCGATCTTCATGCGACCGCCGCGCCCAAATCCCTGTTGCCGCCGCCAGAGCTCACGATCCAGAAACGCCTGGTCTACCTCTAGGCCGGCAGGCATGCCTGAGAGATGGGCCACCAGGGCCTCTCCGTGTGATTCTCCGGCGGTAAAGTAACGCAACATGGATTTGTAGCACTATCCCTTAGAGTATCGCGCGCCAAACTGGACAAAACATTGATTGTATCTGAAGCAGCGTCGTGGCAGATGTTGGTTGGATCGAAACGGAAAAGTGGCTCGATCGGTGGTTGCAATTTGACACTGCAATCACGGCAACTTTACAATCAAGACTGCTGCCGACGCCTGATCGCGCAGCTTCTTTTTTGTTCCGTTGGCCCCTTCCTTCGATTGGCGGTGTAGCTCAGGTGGCTAGAGCGACGGTCTCATAATCCGTAGGTCGCTGGTTCGAGTCCAGCCGCCGCCACCAATTCCGAATTGTAAAAATGCCGACATGACGTCGCTCGGGTGAGCGGACGGTGAGCGCTGTCGTGCGCGAACCGGACGCGAGGGGCGAAGCCCCTTGAATGAAAGTCCGACGGTCTCATAATCCGTAGGTCGCTGGTTCGAGTCCAGCCGCCGCCACCAAATCCGAATTGTAAAATGCAGGCGCAACCGTCGCTCGGGTGAGCGGACGGTGAGCGCTGTCGCGCGTGAACCGGAGGCGCATGAAAAGAAAAACGGCCCGGATAGCTTTCTCCGGGCCAACCGATTCAACAGGAGAGACTGTACAAAACGAAGGGACCAAAACTAGGGTTTGAAATCGTACTTCACGACGATCGTGGATTCTTCGGAAGCAGGCTCATACTTCCATTTGCTGACGGCAGTGACCACAGCCTGAACCAGCACTGGGTTGCCGCCCAAAACTTTTACATCTTTTACTTTGCCGTCAGCCGCCACCAGCAGCTCAACGCGTGTGCTTCCGCTGATGTTGTTCTTACGGGCCAGTTCAGGATATTCAGGTTCAATGCGCGTTCTTAGTTTTCGCGCGCTGGATTGGGCTAAAAACGGATGATATGAAAACAGCAAGAACACGGCCATCAGGCAACCGAGAAATGCGGTTCGGATCCATCGCGGGCGTGCATGGCGACTATTACGGTTCACCATTCTTCTCCTCAGAATTAGCCTGCAAAAACGGCGGGTCCCCGTTACGCAGGCTGGGCACTTAGTAAGCGAATCCTAATCAAAAACACTCATGCCCACAAAGTCACGAAAGTAACGTGGAATCGGACTCGGAAACATCAGGGCGAGCGCGGGCGAGCCCGGTGCGTCAGGAGCAAGAAGATTTCAAGAAGATTTAAGGCTTAGCCCAGGCCCCTAGCGGTTTAGAGCTTGGCGACAGAAATGAACGCCTATTCCGGATTGGTTGCCGGAGCAGGGGATGCCGCGGGAACTTGAGCCGCTGCGGTGGCCGGACGTCCGCGCATCATCAGGTAGCCGGCGCCGGAGATCAGGGCCAGCACCCCGGCGCTCGCAAGAAACAGCGGTCTGATTCCCAGCTTTTGCGCCAGGTAACCAGAGAGCAAAAGGCCCAGGACCTGGGAGATCGAGATAAGCGACATGAAGCTGCTGCTGACCCGGCCTACCATGGCATGCGGCGTCTCCTGCTGTGACATGGTCTGCGCCGGGACCCAGACAAAGGCGATGGCAAAACCAATGGTAAAGGTGCTTAGCGCCGCCAGGGGAATATTGTGGAACCCGCCGAGTAAGGCTGCGCCGACGCCAAGCGCCAGCAATCCGCCCAGCACCACGTGCGATTTTGACCGGCTCTTCACCAGCCGCGTTACCAGCTGCGTGCCTACAATCATCCCCACGCCAACCATCGCGCTGATAACCCCGAACATCTTTGTTCCTGCCAGCAAAAAATCACGAATATAGATCGAGATCAGTGGGCTAAACGAACTCAGCACAAACATCGCCACCGCCATGGCGATAAACACAAATGCCAGCCCGGCGTGAGTAAAGATGAATCTGTTGCCGGCGAGAAAATCCTCCGTGAGTGATTTCACCGTCTTCTCGCCCTGGCGCGTGGGCCGGTCGATTGTCAGTTGCCAGATCATCGCGGCCGAGAAAACAAAGCTGACTGAGTCCAGATAGAAGCAGGCTTTTTCGGTCAGTGCTGCTACCAGGAAGCCGGCCGCCAGCGGAGACAGGAGCCGGATGACGTAAAACGCCTGTGCCATCAGCGCATTGGCAGCCAGCAGTCCCTCGGCGGGGACAATCGTACGCACTGTGACCGACTGTGCCGGCGTAAAAAAGCTGGAGACGGCGCTCAACACAAAGAAGATCGCGCAAATCTGCGGAACGCTATGCACGAAAAGCAGCAGCACGATCAGCGCGCCCCGAATGAGATCGCTCGAAATCATCAGGCGCTTTACATTCCAGTGGTCGACAAACACGCCGGCAATCGGGCTGATCACGGCAAACGGCAGCATGTAAGCGATCGTCACCATCGTGACCTGGACCGCAGTGCCATGCCAGCGGAAGGTAATCAGGCTGATGACGCCGAACAAGGCCAGGAAATCGCCGAAAATGCTGACAAACTGTGCCAGCCACAGCGTGCGAAAAGGCTTGTACTTCAGGATGGTTTTCAGCGTGTAGGGAGTAGAGGTCGTCGCTGCGGGGGAGCTGGCCATGGTCTTGATCCTGCTTTGGAAGCTTATCCCAACCCTTTCCTTTGTGTCTTTCGGCCCGGACAAAATTTTTGCTCAAATGATGACGGGGTCGCATCCAACTGAGAGCAGTACGTTGCAGGCGCCTGCTTAGTTACATGCAGCCCTCTTGGATGCAGATCTTTATTGGAGTTTTTAATTGCAGTGCACGCGCTTGTGCGTGTAACTCATTGAAAACAAAAAATTAAACCAGAGCCCCTGTTCGAAAGCACAAAAGACATTTAGAGTATCTTAATCCTTGGTTTTGGAAGTGTAGTGAATGGCTCAACATCCCCCTGCTGTGCTGTTACTGATCGTGGCAACAGAGCCGGCCCTGCGTTTGCGGCTTGATTGGCTTGAACGTGCTGGATACAACGTTCGAACAGCGTCCAGTCTGAAAGACGTGGACCAGGCTTGCCATGCTCAGCACTTTGATATCGTTCTGGTTGCAGATAGCGTTGAACCGAAGATGAAGAAAGCCATCGGCCTTACCATCCGCCACTACCTGCCCGATGCGCCCATCCTGCAAATGGGAAGAACCCGCCCCGATATCGACGGGAACAGCTTTGTTACCGGCGACTCGCGCGAAGGCGTGCTCAAGTCAGTCTTAAAGATCCTGCAGCGGCGCGACGAAATACGGCCAGCTGCCATCTAGATACTCTTTTGACAAAATGTTTCCTGTACGAGGGTGGAGCAGGCATTGATGCCTGCGCGATGGTTTGCGGAATGATCGGCTTCAGCCGCTGAGGTAGTGAGGTAGCAGGGAACATTCCAGAAAACAAAGAGGAACCGACTCGGGTTCCTCTTGTCAGTCCCAAAACTGTGACCGTGCTACTTTGGCGCCGTCGCTGCCGCCGGTGTGCTCGCGTCGGCGGTCTTCATACCGATGGCGTCGCCGGAGAGTACCAATTCGACGCGCCGATTCTGCTGGCGGCCTTCCGGTGTGTCATTGGTGGCGACCGGCTGGGTCTTGCCCAGGCCGCGTGCCACAATTCCGCCACCTGAAATGCCTTGCTGCACCAGATAGTCCCGGACTGCGCCGGCGCGCTTCTCTGAGAGCTGCTGGTTATAGTCATCGCCACCGACGCTGTCTGTATGGCCTTCCACTTCCAGCCGCAGGCCCGGGTGGGCGATCACGATCCCGCTGACCTTCGCCAAACGCTCACGCGCTCCGGGCAGCAATTCAAAGCTGCCGGTCTTGAATAGTACGTCAGACATGTTGGCGATCAAGCCGCGCGCCGTATCGCGCGTGGCCAGGACCTGGTTGAGCTGCTGCAGGAGTTGTGCACGCAGATCGGCCTTTTCTTTTTCTGCCTGCTGGCGCAGCCGATCAGACTCTTCAGCGGCTTTGCGGGCCTTTTCCGCCTCAACGGCCAGCGCCTGTTGTTGTTGTTCAGCAGCGGCGCGTGCGGCATCGGCTTCCTTACGGGCCTTTTCCGCCTCGGCCTTCATGCGCTCTGCTTCCGCCTGTGCAGCCAGCGCCTGCTGGCGGGCCTGCTCAGCCTGAACACGCGCCTGCTCGGCTTCCTGGCGGCGCTTGGCTTCATCCAGAGCGTCCTGACGGGCCTTGGCTTCGCGGTCCTCTGCGGCTTTCTTATCTGCGGCGGCCTTGGCCTGTGCCTCCTCTTCTGCTCTTTGCTTTACCGCCATCACACGAGCTTCTTCCGCCGTGGTCACGGTTTCACGCGCCAAAGTTTCCACTGTGCTCTTGTCGCGCTTCTGTACATAGGCTTCCTCAGCCTGGCGAAGCTGCCCCGTGGCCTTGGTCAGGATGGAAGGAGCGTATCGATCGGCTGCGGCGAGGTTGGCGATACGGACAGCATTGCGGGCTTCAAACAGCACGCGCGGCGTTTTGCGGTCGATGCCGAAAATCGCGTCCTGGATCTTGGTGTTGGTGGCCGAGTAAGTGCCGCGTCCCAGCAACTCATACTTGGCGTCGATATTCTCCTGCCGGCCTACCGTTGTGGCGCCGACAATGTTTTCCATCACCACCATATTGCCCGGCTGGTTCACAGCAAAATAGGGCTCGGCGGTTACGATCATGCCGAACGTTTGCATGTCGGTAATTGCTTTTACATGGCTGCTGTTGTGATCGACCACCAATTCGCCCAGGTTCACAGCGCGGCCTTCGGGCGAGATCGCCCACAGCACCAGCGAGAGGTATTCCAGGCCAAATTTGGTGGGATCGTCCAGGCCGTCAAACTTCGCGTCGACCTCCACGCTGCTCTTTTTGCCCGTGACCTTGGCCTCTCCTGAGGCGTTCTGCATCAGTTCGGTGCCGTGAAAGTCGATCTTGACGGCGTCATTGCGCAGACGGTAGTTCACCGCTTTGGTGGTGCGATGCACAGACGCTGTTTGGGCCAAAGGTTGCTGGGCAGCAGTTTGTGCCAGCGCCGTTCCTGCCACCAGGCCTAGAGATGCCAATATGGCCAGACACTTTTTCATGGAATGCCTCACGTCAGTTTTTCTTTGGATCAGTTCGGTATAACTTTATGTGACATCGGGCTTTAAGAAAAGGAGTACCTGGTACTACGCTCTTCCTTGCACTTTGGTGACCCCAATAAATCCGCTGGACCAGACGCGCCCGCTCGCCCCAGACATTTACGCGGCTGCCGGGCCGATGATACCTTGGAGGTCGCGAAAGGAAAAGGAAAACATGCGGCCAAAGCATTTAGCAGTTGGAGTCTCATTTCTCGTACTCAGTACGGCAGTCATGGCTTTTGCCCAACAGACGCCGGAAGACAAGAGCAAGCGCCCCAGCCCTCCTGCCACAGCAGAGGTCACGCTCAAGGGGAAGAAAATCACCATCGACTACAGCCGACCCTCTCTCAAAGGCCGCAAAGTGGGACAGGAACTGGCTCCTTACGGAAAAGTCTGGCGGACCGGCGCGAATGAAGCCACCACGCTTACTACGGAAGTTGATTTGAACATCGGCGGAACAAAGGTCCCGGCAGGGAAGTACACGCTGTGGACTCTGCCTTCGGAAGGCACGTGGAAGCTGATCGTCAACAAACAGACCGGTCAGTGGGGCACGAAATACGACGAAAGCCAGGACCTGGCGCGCATCGACATGAAGAAGGCCGCGCTCCCGCAGACCGTGGAACAGTTCACGATTTCCTTCGACAAAAAGAGCGAGAGCTCCGCTGACCTGAACCTGGATTGGGAGAACACGCGCATTTCAGTGCTCGTAAAAGCGGAGTAACTCCGGGGTGAATGACGCGGGCGAATGAAAAAGTGAGATGACCTTTGGGTTTAGAGGTCGCAGCCGCCGCCGCTGCCGGAACCTACGGAACGGCCTCCGCCGCCTCCGGGGCCGGCGGTCACGGAAAAGTGCAGATCGCCGGTTTCAGTACCGCTCACGGAGCAGCGTCCGCTTGCATTCGATTCCGGCGTGGCATTCACGGTGTAACCAAGAGATGGCGTTTTGCCGTCGTTGAGGAGTTCAAAAATATAGCCGCTCTTGATCCCGCTGGTTAGCGCATCGTCCATGATGATGCAGGCGTTGGTGCGGCTCGGCTTGTCACAAGAGCTGCCATGGCTGCCCAGGTTGGGCAAGCTGCCGGAGAATCCAACATCGGGATAGCTATTGGCGTAGAGCGTTTCCGCCATCTGGACGTTCTTGACTGAAGCTACGGCGGAAGCTTCATTGGCTTTCATCTTGCCATGCACCAGGCTGGGAATAGCTATAGCAGCGATGATTAGGATCACCATCACCACCATCAGGACCTCCACCAGGCTGAACCCTGCGTGTTTGCGGCCTGAAGTCTTGATTGCGCCTTGTGTTCTTACCATGGGCATAGCACAAACGTAACGGCTTTAGTGCGTACTAGGATACCGTAAAAAGCCAGAATTGCTGATTAATTTATAGTTTACCCTTGGCCCCAAATATGCCTGATTACGTAAGTGCTTTACATTCAATGTACGCTCGATCGCTTTAGAAAAATCTTACTGGTCGCTGCATGTGCAAAGCCTTGCAGACCGGGTCCGATGATCCAAAATGGGGCACGTTTGTGGTGGCTATTGGCGGGCTTCATAAGCCCCATTGCCTGCCAGCCCGGCGTGGGCCCCTCCTGTTGACAATCAACACCAGAATCTTATAGCTTGTGTTGGTAAACAACAGGAGTGCAGGGACATGGCCGACGCCAAAACCGATGTCATGCAGGGTACGCTCGATCTGATGGTGCTGAAGACTCTGGAAGCGCTCGGTCCTCTGCACGGCTACGGCATCGCACGGCGCATTGAACAGGTCTCAGAAAACCTGCTCCAACTCAACCAGGGCACACTCTATCCGGCGTTGCTGCGACTGCAACAGAAGGGCTGGATTAAATCAGAGTGGGGGACCTCAGACAACAACCGTAAAGCCCGCTTTTACCAGCTCACGAACGCCGGCCGGCGCCAGCTTGCGACCGAAACCAGGAATTGGGAGCGGATATCAGGAGTGATGGCCCGTCTTTTGGGCGGTCAGCAGGCCTAGCCTGCTACATCAGCCGCAACGCTCACGAGTTGCGGATCAAAGAAGTTTAAGAAGCTCGCGCCTCTGCGTGCGTCGATCCTCTGTTGGTAATCAACAGGAGCGGAGAAAGTAGGAGGAATTTCATGCTGGCATGGCTACGTTCATTTGCTTCGCGGCTTAGAGGATCCTTTCATCCCCCCAAGTCTGACCGTGAGTTGCGAGAAGAGCTGCGCGCCCACGCGGATATGCTTGCTGAAGAGAACATCCGGCGCGGTGTGCCCGCCGAGGAAGCGCGCCGCCAGGCGTCCCTGGCTCTGGGGAGCCGCTCCCGCATTCAGGAAGAATATCGTGATCAGGCTGGTCTGCCATTCCTGGAAGTCCTGATGCAGGACCTCCGTTATGCCGTGCGCGTATTGCGTAAGTCGCCTGCCTTTGCCGTGGTTGCGATCATCACCCTCTCACTTGGGATTGGAGCCAATGCGGCCATCTTCAGCGTAGTGAATGGTGTCCTGTTGCGGCCACTGCCTTATGAAGATCCCAGCCGCCTGGTGTATGTCTTCAGCCACGCTCCTGAGCGCGGCTTGCCGGATTCCGTTACCTCTCCACCGGACTTCAGGACGTTGCGTGAGCGCAATCGCACCCTGGTGAATCTCTCAGCGCTATATACCGCGTCCTTCAATCTGGCGACGGGGCAACAGCCGGAAAGACTGAGAGGCGAAATTGTTTCGTCAGAATACTTCACCACCCTTGGGGTGAAGCCAATGATCGGACGGGCGTTCCTGCCTCAGGAAGAAAAATGGGGCGAGCATCGTGTTGTGGTTCTGAGCGAAGGGTTCTGGCGCAGTCATCTGAACGGTGACCAGAACATCAATGGCAAGACCCTCAATCTGAATGGCGAAAGCTACAACGTAGTCGGCGTGATGCCGGCCAGTTTCTATACTCCGACGCCGGCTGTCTTCTGGCTGCCGATGGCCTGGAAGCCCAAGGATAATGCTGACTCCCACAACAACTATTTTCTGACCATGGTGGGAAGACTCAAGCCCGGGACATCGCAACCGCAGGCCCGCGCGGATCTGGACGCCATCATGCTTTCCATCGCGCAACAATTTCCAGAAAACAAGGGCATCGGAGCTGATGTTCAGTCGATGAGCGAGATCTGGGTGGGCGACGTTCGCCTGGCGCTGATGGTCCTGCTGGGCGCGGTCGGCTTTGTGCTGCTGATCGCCTGCGTCAACGTGGCCAACCTGGCCCTGGCTCGTTCCACCAGCCGGCAAAAGGAGATTGCTATTCGCGCCGCTTTAGGCGCCGGCAGAAAAAGGCTATTCCAGCAATTCCTTACCGAGAGCGTTCTGCTTTCTTTGATCGGCGGAGCCTGCGGTTTGGGGCTCGCCTATATCAGCTTGCAGCTCCTGCCGTTGGCCAGAAACATTTTGCCGCGTATGCAGCAGATCCAGCTTGATGGCTGGGTACTGCTATTTACGTTTTTGATCTCGGTTTTGACCGGTGTTTTTTTCGGGCTGCTCCCGGCAGTGCAGAATGCGCACGTCCAGGGGTTGAACGACACATTGAAAGAGGGCGGACGAACCTCCGATTCCAGCAGCAAGAGCGGCCTACGCAAGGGCTTAGTGGTGACTGAGGTTGCGCTGGCGCTGGTGTTGCTGGTCTGTGCAGGACTGGCTCTCAAAAGCTTTTCGCACCTGCTCCATGCCGATCGTGGTTTCAACGCCGACCACGTGCTTAGCTTTGTTGTCCCCTTGCCGGATGTGTACGATCCAGACCAGGGGCCGGGGAGGATCGGCGCGCCGCCCCGCGTTGTGGCTTTCTTCCAGGAGTTTTTGACGCGGATTGAGCAACTTCCACGCGTCAAGGCGGCAGGCGCCGTCTCCAGCCTTCCTTTGCAGGGGGAAACCTGGGGCAAATACTTTGTTCCTCTTGATCGTCCGCTGCCCACATCGACGAACCAGATCGCCGACATACAATACCGCGCTGTCGCCGGCCATTATTTTAGCGCGATGGGAATACCCCTGCTCAAAGGGCGGTTCCTGAACGAGCATGACCTGCCCAACAGCCCCTACTCGGTTGTCGTCAATGAAACCTTGGCCCGGCGCTTCTGGCCGGGACAGGACCCAATCGGTAAGATCGTGCTTCTGAACCCTCCTGAAAACCTGATCCCAAAGGATCAGTTTCCTCCGGGCTTTCACGTCCAGCATTTTTCCGTGGTTGGCGTTGTGGCTGACGTGCATTACGGCAGCCTCAACGGCGCTCCGCTGCCAACTGTCTACGCTTCGGTGCAGCAGCACGATTACTCTATGGGCCCATTTATTACCGTACGCGCGGATGGCGATCCCAAAACGCTGGTAGATACCATTCGCAGTCAATTAGCGCAGTTCGATAATAGCCTGCCCATGGCCCGTATCTTGACCATGGATGAAGTGGTCTCCGAGTCCGCCGCGCAGCCTCGGCTGGAAGCAATTCTGCTGGGCTCATTCGGATTGCTGGCCCTGGTGCTGGCCGCCATAGGCATCTATGGCGTGATGTCCTACACGGTCACGCAGCGCTCCGGCGAGATCGGCATTCGCATGGCCCTGGGCGCTTCGCGGCCTGCTGTCCTGGGCATGGTGATCTCCCAAGGCCTGCGCCTGGCCGCTGTCGGCCTCGGGATTGGCCTGGCTCTCGGGCTGATACTGGCTTTCGCGCTCAAACGTGTTTTGGCCAACCTGCTTTTCGGCGTCAGCGCAACCGATCCCGCCACTTTCGCGGCCATCATCGCGTTGCTGGCCTTGGTGGCTCTCTTGGCCTGCTTTATACCCGCACGCCGCGCCACCAAGGTGGATCCGATGGTCGCGCTGCGCTATGAATAGGAAGGAAAACTCTAAGAGTCTCTAATACCGCTTTAATCAACTTCCCGGGAATCGATTGCTAGCCTTGGTGGCAGAGAGGAAAGCCATGGGTAAGCTGATTGAGTTTTACATCCCGGCGAATTTCAAAAAAGCGCCAAGTGCATTGACCCCGTCACAGGCAAGAGGAAAGGTCCTTGCCTGGAAAGGCGCCGCCGTGAAGAAATCGGCTTAACCATGGCAAGACGCTAAGCCAGAATGCAGGGCGTGACCGCGCCTCGCCTTGCTTCTGGCTTTTCTGCATTGCAGAAATGCCGGCGCTTGCGGACTGTATTACGCCGCGGAACGGTCATCACCCGAGCCGGAGGCGGCGCGCAACACCTCGTCATGTACCGGCTGCTCAGGCGCGGGCGAAGGTTCGATCGGGGGCGACATCTCCGATTCCGCAAAAGGAAGAAATACGGTACAGCAGGTGCCGTGATGCACCTCGTCGGTACGGCTGCGCACCCGCAGTTTGCCCTGATGTTTCTGTACGATTCCCTGGCTCACCCACAGTCCCAGACCTGTGCCCTTGGATTCCTTGGTAGTGAAAAACGGCTCAAAGATCCGCGACATGTTCTCTTTCGCGATGCCGCAGCCGTTGTCGGCCACCGTGATGCGAATGCCGGCCAGGGTATCTCGGTTGTGGGCCTGCCGGACGCGGATAAAGATGCTGCTGGAGGGCGAGCTGGCTTCAATCGCATTCAGCACCAGGTTGGAAAAAACCTGGCGCAGCTCGCTGGGAAACGCCGCCAGCTGGCCGACGTCGGCAAACTCCTTGTGCACGCTGATCCGGCCCTGCTCCAGCCTGGAGTCATAGGCCGTCAGCACCTCTTCAAAGAGCTGCGGGATCGAGCTCATCACCGGCGAAGAGATCTCGCGATAGAAGCCCAGTGTCTGCTTGGTGATGTGCACGACGCGCGCCAGCTCTTCTTCCGCGGTCCTGACAAAGACCAGCGCGGACTCGGGCACCTTCGCGCTGGTACGCAGGATATACAACGCGTTCATCACTGAGGCCAGCGGATTGTTGATCTCATGCGCGATGCTGGCAGCCAGACGTCCGGTTGCAGCCAGTTTTTCTGACTGCCGCAGGGTTTGCTCCGCCGCCTTGCGCGAGGTCACATCCATGGCTACGCCCAGCATGCGCACCGGCGCGTCACCGATCAAAATCGTCCGGCCGCGCGCCTCCAGCCAGTGCACGCTTTTATCGGCAAACACGACTCGATACTGCACTTCATATTCGCCGTTGCTGGCTAGCGCGTCAGTAATGGACTTGTGCACCTGTTGGCGGTCCTCCGCAAAAATGCTCTCCATCCAGCTTTCATAGCGGCCATCGAATTTTTCTACTTCAATGCCGTGCAGCCGGCGAATCTCGTCGGACCATACCAGCGCGCCGGTCTGCAGGTCCCACTCCCATATACCGATGCCTACATATTCCTGCGCCAGCTGCATGCTTTCTTTGCCGCGTTCCAGCATCTCGTGCGCGCGTTTGGTTTCAGCGATCTGCTCCTGGGCTTCGCGATAGAGACGCACATTATCAATGGCCACCGAAGCCATGTGTGTGAGCTGGACAAGAATGGCTTCGTCATCGGGAGAAAAATCGCCGTTCAGCTTTTGCGAGAGCTGGATCAAGCCAAGATTGCGTCCGTCGCGGGTGAGCAGCGGTGCTGCCAGCCAGCCGTAGCGCGCGGCATCCGTTGCCCGCCGTACTGGCCCCCAGGTGTTCGTGCGGGTGCCGGCGTTCAGCCGTACCGGTTTGTTCAGATTGCAGGCCAGCATGAACATCTCAGAGCTTTCTTTTGCGAACTCAATGGCCGTCTGGCCTTCCGCTACGGAGACGCAGGTGATGCTGTGGTTCAACTCGCCCTTCGGCAGCAGCGTAGCCAGCGCCTGTCGCGCGCCGATGATGTTTCGTGCCTGATCGGTGATGGCCTGCAGCAGCGAATCCAGCGCCAGCGCCGAATTGATCTTGACCGAGGCTTCCGCCAGCGATCGCAACACCGCGGTCCGTTGTTGCTCCGCCGCCAGCGTCTGCAGGGAGTCGTAGTAAAGCCGGGCGTTATCCAGGGCATTGGCGGCCTGACGCGCATACAACTCAACCAGCCGCGACTGCCGGTCGCTAGGCGAGTTTGGTTTGCGGAAGAACGTAACCACCACGCCCAGCGCGTCGCCCCGGGCGTTGATGATGGGTACGCTGAAGATCGCGCGGAAGCCCACCTCGGCGGCAACATCTTCAAAAGGGAAAAGCGTTCCCGACTTATGGATGTCTTCAATCAGCACACGACGGTCAGGCGAGAAGAATGAAGCGGGTAACTCCCCAAACAGGTTGATCTGCTCCTGGGTAAAGCCGGTATGCGCAGCCACATGCAGGCTCTTGCTCAAAGGCTCGGGCAACAGCAGAAGCATGCCCAGGTCAGTCTTCTGCAATGCGGCAATGGACGTCAGAACATCGCTCAACAACCGTTGCAGCTCCAGATTGCTGGAGAGACGGACACTCAGATCATGAAAGCGCTTGAGGTCGCTGCGTTGCGATTCCAGTTCATCGCGCAGTCGCGCAAGATCGCTGTTGAGCCGGCCGGCCAGCATCTCCGCCGCCGACCATCGTTGCCGCGCCAGGCCTATCACCAGAGCTACGGCTATCAGCAGGGCTGACCACAGCTCATTGCTGGTACTGGTAATTGAATTTCCCGGCTGATAGACATAAGCAAATGCGTTCAGCGCGGCGGTGTTCAGCAGGGCCCCGGCCAGGGCTGTGGGCATGCCGCCAAGAAGCGCAGCTATACCTGCGGCGGCAATAAAAAACACTCCCGGACCAGGATGGAAAAAAGGCAGAGTAAATCTGGCCACGCTCCAGGCGGCTAGGGGCAATAAAAATGTAACGACCCACGAGATCATGCGCACGCGAGCCGCAGGGGAGGAATGCATCTAGCTTGTTCTCCTGCTCTACAAATTGAGCGGTGGAGACGAGTGGGCAATTCCGAGCATAACATGTTCTCTGACGCGCAGTTAGCGTCAGGCGTTCTACATCATTCGGACAACTAGAATAGATGCACTAATTCGATGGAGTAGCTGCAACTGGCTGATAAATATTGGTCAAAAAATGGACCATCCGCCGTCCGGAGGTCTCGCCCCGCTACGGCCAGATGTCTCAGAAAAAATTAATCTTGTCGTGAAAGTGCTTTGCTTTCTGCATTAAACGGAACTGGCGGGACGTTGCCCGAAGCTCTTAAAATTGAATCCGGGAAATCGTTTTGAGAGCAAGCAGCGGATAGTCGCTCGTGCCGCGAATCCATAGAGTGGGTTTGCGGAGAAAAAACAATGCAATTACAAACAGCAGGCAGCTCGAATCAGAAGTGGTCATTGGTACTGGCGCGCGACGTCCGGGCCGATGGCCGGTTTGTTTATGCCGTAAGGTCGACCGGTGTATTTTGCCGTCCATCATGCCCCAGCCGCCGGCCGCGGCGCGAAAACGTGGAATTTTTTGACTCGCCGGCGCACGCGCAGCAGGCCGGATACAGGGCCTGCCAGCGCTGCTCCCCGCTGCAACCGAACCCGCAGGCGCAGAAAATTGAGGCGGCGTGCCGTTACATCGATGAGAACCTCGATATCACTCTGAGCCTGACCGCCATCTCGCGCCATGTGGCCATCAGCCCATTCCATTTCCAGCGCTTGTTCAAGCGCATCCTGGGCATCAGCCCGCGGCAGTATCAGCAGGCGCGTCGCGCGGGAAAATTCCGCCAGGCTCTGCTGAGCGAAGGCCGCGTCACGGATGCCATCTATGAAGCGGGCTACAGCTCCAGCAGCCGGGCCTATGAAAGCATTCCGGCCCAGCTGGGCATGACGCCTTCAGCTTTCCGGCGCAAAGGCGAGGGAGTTGCGATCCGCTATGCCATCTTGACGACCGATCTCGGCAGGATGCTCATCGCGACCACGGAACGCGGCGTTTGCGCAGTCCGCTTCGGCGAGAGCGATGCCGCTTTGCTGCGCGAGCTCAAACATGACTTCGAAGCAGCCGAGATCAGCCGTGACGATGAACGTTTGGCGCCGGTGGCCACGCAGGTGGAGCAACTGCTGTCAGGATCACCTGGCGCGGTGAATATCCCGATCGATATCCAGGGCACGGCGTTTCAACAGCTGGTGTGGGAGACTCTTCGCAAGATCCCCGCAGGCGAGACGCGCAGCTATGCCGAAGTGGCTGCATCGATCGGACGCCCGAAAGCGGTGCGCGCCGTGGCCAATGCATGTGCTTCGAACCCGGTGGCCGTGGTGGTGCCGTGCCATCGTGTGGTGCAGAAGAGCGGCAGCCTGGCGGGTTATCGCTGGGGCGTGAACAGGAAGAAGACGCTGCTGGAAAAAGAAGCAATTGGCAAATAGCAACTGGTAGTTAGCCAACGCTGTTGCAACACGCAGCTTTGGCTAACTGCTAAGTACTAACCACTAACTACTGTTTCATCAAAAACGAAAACCCTTCAAACTTATACTCAACCTGGTTGCCGTTCTTCACCGGCTTGACCTTTCCCGCACGCACCTGCTGCATGGCGGCGAGCACGCGAGGCAGAGCTGCGGGATCGCCCACCGGGATGTTATGGGCGGGTAATAACAGCTTTGCGCCCAGCGCGTTCATCTTTTTGATCGATGCTTCGTAGGCGTCCAGGTCAGTTTCAGGCCGGTACAAATAGATTGGTCCCTGGTAATACATGTCGCCGGTAAAGAGCAGGCCGTTCTTTGCGTCCCACAGCGAGATCGAGTCCGGCGTATGGCCTGGAGTGGGGATCACCTCGAGGAGCCGGCCGCCGAGGTCGATCTTCTCCCCGCCGTGTAGCCAATTTGTAATTCGAAACGGGCGCGTGCGGTAAGCACGGGCATTGAAGCCTGCCGGCAATGGTCCGCAGAGCATGTCCGGGGTGATTTCGGCTTGCGAATCGGCGATTGAGCCTTTGGCGCTTTCACGAGTAAAGGCCGTGTCCATGCCGTAAACGCTGCTGAAACGCCAGTTGTCGGCCACATGGTCATTGTGCGTGTGCGAGTTCACTACGCTGATGGGCAGGCGGGTCAGGTGTTCCACGACCGGTTTGATGTTGCTGATGCCCATGCCGGTATCGAAGAGGACCGCGCGCTTGTCGCCGAGGATGAGGTACGAAATGACTTCTTCCTGCTGATGCGGTTCGTAGATCGCAAAGACGCCGGGACGTATGCGGTAAAGCTCAAACCATTTGTCCGGCACGCTGATTCGTTCCAGTTGGCGATATTCGGGGCGAGGAAGGTTGTGGCACCAGTCAGGTGTCAGATTGGGCGGCTGCTGGGCGCCCAGTGAAGCCCAAAAAGCAATGAAGATGCCGGCCGCGATGCGCATCGGTGCTCCAGATGAAACTGTGTTGATTCAACCAAGAGTATAGTCTCACCCTTTGGCCGAGCTTGCGTGCGCAAGTGTTTGGCTGATTGCCAATGTCCATTTGCTATTTGCAAAAAAAGGCGCCTTTTGAAGGGCGCCTTTTTTGGGCCGAAGTTGGATTGAAAACTACGGCTTCGGCTGAGGCGGTGGAGCTTGCTGCTGTTGCTGCTGATGCATGCGATCGTCCTGGGCCTGGACCATCTGATCAAACTTGGTCTTCTGGTCGTCACTGGTCAGCGTGGCCCTCACTTTGGAAATCGTGCTCTCGCGCAGCGCGTGGATCTTCTGGATCTTGTCTTCACGCTGCAGCGAACTGTCCTGGATGATCGACATTGCTTGCGTGTGCTGCTCTTCGAGCGCAGTCTTGACCTTGGCCTGCTGGTCCTGTGTCAGGCTCAGTTGCTGTGCCAATACCTGCACTTGCTCATCGATGTTCGAACCGGCGGAGCCGGATTGCGCGGAACCTGGTTGAGACGCACCGGGCTGTGTAGCACCGGGCTGCTGGCTCTGTCCCGGCTGCATTGCGCCTGGGTTCTGCGAAGGCTGGGTCTGCGGCGGTTGCGTTTGTGAAGGCTGGGACGACTGCATGCCGCCCTGCGGCTGCTGTGCCGGTTGGCTGCCAGATGGGTACTGATACGCGAATGCCCCCACTGCCAGCAATGCTGTGCATAAAAAGATTACGGCCCTGACTTTATTCATTGACTTGTGGTCTCCTTCCGGTATGGCGGCCAGTCCTTGTGTGATGCGCATTTGCGGGCAGAGGAGGGCAGGCCAGCTCTCGATTGCTGAACCGGGAAGAGGGTACAAAGAGCCGCGAGCAACTCTGGATCGGGGACGGCGAGCAACTCTGCAACCGCCTTACGGCAGCCATTCTGGTTTGAAAAAAACAGCTTACGCGCGAGGTGTGGAAGCGCTGTTGAGACAGGAACTAATAAGGAAGAAGGACGCCGCGCTAGCCACGTGCGAGCGCCCTTCCGCAAAAGCTACTTGGGATTGCTGCTGTCGCCGCCGCTCTGCTGGCGCTGGCGCATGCGGTCCTGCATTTCTTTCTGCAACTCGTCGAACTTTTTCTTCTGATCGTCGTTCAGCAGGTCGCGAATTTTGCCGTTGGCCGCTTCACGCAGGCTGCGGCCCTTGGCCATCTTGTCCTCACGCGACATGGAGTCATCCTGCATCAACTTCATCATCTGACTGCGCGTGTCTTCCAGAATGGCCTTGACCTTGGTCTGCTGGTCATCGCTCAAGCTGAGTCTGTCTGCCAGAGTCTTTACCTGATCTTCAACACTGGGCATGCCGCGGCGCGGACGGCCCTGGTCGTCGTCGCCACCCTGGGCCGGCGGATTTTGCTGCGCCCACGCGCCCACGGCCATCAGGCATACCGCCAGCAACAGAAATTTCCTTATCGTAGTCATCTGCAATGCGTCTCCTTTTGAAATGTTCAGGCCGGATGGCAGGCAACAGCCCGGCGCTTAGCCATGAAAACACAAGCTGTGATGGCTCCGTGTAAGAACTCAAACCAAGGAAGTAAAGTTTTGTAAAAGCATGAGAGATGGAACTCCTGCGGTGCGATCAGAAAGGCAGTTCCTGCCGGAGCTTACGCGCCGAAACCTTGTTGCTGCATCACCTTGATCGTGCTGTTCAACCGCGCGTAATCTTCGTCACTCAACGCAATGAAGCGAAACGGATAGGTAGCGTTCCCATCCGGTGAAGGCAAAAATTCCACCAGCCCGCTGACCTGGCCGGAGATGGTGTTCAACTTCATCTCCGCGATGGTGGCGCTGCCGATACTGGAAGAGAATTCCGCCAGTCCTCCGGTCAGCGAAATTTTCTGCAGAACGGCTGAAACCTGCCGGCCACCCAGGTTGAAACGAATCGATTCACTGTTGGGGACCCGGACTCGTGGAGAGCGCGAATTGCTTTGTGCTTGGGGATAGTGCGGCATGGCAAGGATGGTGCCATGGTCCGGCGCAGCAGCTGAAGATTACTGAAGCTGGTGTCCAGCGCCATTGAATGCAGATGAGCTTTCGAGGGGGCCGCAGTGCCACAACTTTTATGGGATGTTCATAGAAGGGGTTGGGGCGGTTGTTACAACCGCCGCCCCTCTTGAAAAAAATTGAAGGAAACTAGGAATTAGGGAGCGCCTAATGTATCACTGCGCTGCTTTTAGAAAAGTTACGTGGGTACATGCGCCCCGGAAATTGCTCCAGAGTGAGTAAAATGGCCAGCTGTGGACCTGCCGACTGTGAATCTGCCGATTGACAGGCTGTTTTCGCTGATAGATTTCCTCGGCGTCTTTTTTGGCGCGCTGGGTGGCGCGCTGGCGGCCGTGCGCGACACGCGTTACAAGTACGATCTTGTCGGCGTGACCGGGCTGGCCATCGTCTCCGCACTCGGTGGCGGCATCACTCGCGATCTGATTCTGCAACGCGGGGCTCCGCTGGCTTTTGCCGATCCGCGTTATCTCATGATTGCCCTGGCCGGCGCCGCCCTGGGCATGCTGTTTGTCAGGCAAGCCGGCAGGAATACGGAGCGCGTCATCGTCTTCATGGACGCCGTTGCGCTCGGCCTCTTTGCCGTGGCCGGAAGCACGCGCGCTATTCATTCCGGCATGAGCTGGCTGCCGGCGTTGCTGCTGGGCGTGACGACGGCCGTCGGCGGCGGCAGCCTGCGTGACGTGCTCAGTGGACGCACGCCGCGAATCTTCGAACGCGGTGAGTTCTATGCCATTCCCGCAGCCTTGAGCGCGGCAACCTACCTTGTCTGCGATGCCCTGCGCATGCCGCGACAGATGGCCACCCTCGCAGGTGTTCTTTCCGGATTCACCCTGCGTATGCTGGCCATGAAATTCCATTGGGAGACGCGGCCGATCCGGACGGATGTCTCTGAAACCCCGAAGTGAAACGAGGGCCCCGGTAGACTTCGAAAAGACCGCAAAGGAAGCATTGGCAAAACCAGCGAGAGCAACTACGATAGTCCCCGCGCGTTAACTTTTTCCTCAGCTCAGGTCAAAACAACCTATGAAAAAGCCTTTCCTCGTCTGTCTCCTCCTGTTCATCATTGGTCTGGTTTCAGTTGTTCCGGCACAACAAAAGTCAACGGGCGCCGGCAACGCTGCGGCCGAACCTGCATTACCGTATTCGCCCAGCCTCGACCTGAGCTCCATGGACAAGGCAATTGATCCCTGCGTGGACTTTTATCAGTACTCCTGCGGCGGCTGGCAAAAAAAGAATCCTATTCCACCGGACCAGACGTCGTGGGGCGTTTACGGCAAGTTGTACCAGGACAATCTGGTTTTTCTGCGCGGGATTCTGGAGCAGGCCGCAGCAGCCAAAAGCCAGCGCGACACCGTGACGCAGGAGATCGGCGACTTCTATGCGGCCTGTATCGATGAGACGGCGGTGGAGAAGGCCGGCGCGGGAGCGCTGAAGCCGGAGCTGACCGCGATCGCGCAATTGAAGTCGTCGCGCGAGCTTGCCCCGCTGGTGGCGCGCCTGCAACTCGACCTGGGCGGCGCGGTGATGTTCGGCAGCAGCTCACGCCAGGACCCCGATAATTCCGAGCAGCAGATTGCGGGCCTGAACCAGGGCGGTCTCGGCTTGCCGGACCGCGACTACTACACCAAGGACGATGCCAAGTCGAAAGAGACGCGCGAGCGTTACCTCCAGCACGTGCAAAGGATTTTTGAACTGCTGGGTGACAAGCCTGAAGTCGCGCAGCAAAATGCGGCCACGGTCATGCGGCTTGAAACCGCATTGGCCATGGCCTCAATGACCCGTGTGGAGCTGCGCGATCCCTACAAACGCAAAAACAAAATCAAGCTGGCTGACCTGGAGCAACTCGTCCCGAGCTTCGACTGGCCGGGTTATTTCCGCACACTGAAGACGCCGCAATTTGAGATCATCAACGTCGCTCCTCCGGCGTTTTTCAAGGAACTGGAAACGCGGCTCAAGGAAGAGCCGGTCGAGAACATGCGCAATTATCTGCGCTTCCATCTGGCCAACGGATACTCGCCGTATCTCTCCGCCGCGTTTGTGCAGGAGAACTTCGATTTCTACCTGAAGTACCTGCGCGGCGCCAAAGAGATGCAGCCGCGCTGGCGCCGCTGCGTACAGTTCACGGATCGTGACCTGGGCGAAGCGCTGGGCCAGGCTTACGTGCGCAAGGTGTTCTCACCCCAGCTGAAGGCCAGCACGGTGGATATGGTCCGCCGGATTGAAGATGCCATGGCGCTGCGGATCGAGCAGTTGGACTGGATGAGCGCTGAAACCAAGGAGCAGGCGGTGGCCAAGCTGCACGGCATCCGCAACAAGATCGGCTATCCGGAACGGTGGCGCGATTACAGCTCGGTGAAGATCGCGCGCAATGATTTTCTCGGCAACGTACAGAGGGCCACGGAATTTGAGCGCCATCGCAACTTTAATAAGATCGGCCAGGCTGTTGATCATGGCGAGTGGGGCATGACGCCGCCGACCGTCAACGCCTATTACAACGGCTCCATGAATGACATCAATTTCCCCGCCGGCGTGTTGCAGCCACCGCTCTACGACTCGAAGATGGACGATGCCCCGAACTACGGCAATACCGGCGGCACCATCGGACACGAGTTGACGCACGGCTTTGACGATCAGGGCGCCAAGTTTGACGCGAAAGGCAATCTGCGGGACTGGTGGAGCAAAGGCGACAAACAGCAGTTTGAAGAACGCACCAAGTGTGTCGCCGACCAGTACGCGCAGTACGTGGTGGTGGACGACGTGCACATCAACAGCCGCCTCACCCTGGGTGAAGACGTAGCCGACCTGGGCGGAGAGATTCTGGCTTATATCGCATGGCAGGGCGCAACCAAAGATAAAGAGTTGAAGACGGAAGACGGGCTCACGCCCGATCAGCGCTTCTTTGTCGGCTTTGCCCAGTGGGCTTGTGCGAATGATCGCCCGGAGGACATGCGCCTGCGCGCGATGACCGATCCGCATTCGCCCGACAAATATCGCATCAACGGCGTTGTGGTGAACATGCCGGAATTTGCCAAAGCATTTTCCTGCAAAGCCGGCCAGCCGATGGTGAATCCGCCGGAGAAAGTGTGCAAGGTGTGGTAGTGAATCGGGACATCGGGAGATCGGGTGCATCGCGTCATCCGCAGGCCGAATCCTGGAAGTCGTTGGCAAACGGGTTTCGGAATTTTAAGTCGGCTTTAGGGTGATTCGAACTGCAGATGTTCCGCTGTCCCGATGACCAGATGTCCCGATCTCTTTCCCATGTACAATGTCCGTCCCTATGCCCCTCACCATCGTTCAAGCCGGAGAGCCGGTGCTGCGCAAAGCCGCTCGTCCCTTGCGGCCGAATGAGATTCGCAGTCGCGAGATCCGTGAACTGATCCAGCAGATGAAAGAGGCCATGTATGCCGCGCCGGGCGTTGGGCTGGCGGCGCCGCAGATCGGGCAGGGTATTCAGCTCGCGATAATTGAAGACCGCCCGGACTATACCAAGGACTGGACGCCGGAGCAGCTCGCTGATCGCGAGCGCAAGGTCGTGCCGTTCCACGTGATGATCAATCCGAAATTGACTCTGCTTGGCGACGAACAGGTTGAGTTCTTTGAAGGCTGCCTGAGCCTGGCCAATCTGATGGCGCTCGTGCCGCGCGCGAGAAGAGTCCGCGTGGAATGCCTTGACGAAAAAGGCGAGCCGAATGTGATTGAAGCCAGCGGCTGGTACGCGCGCATCCTACAGCATGAAATCGATCATCTGGGCGGCGCCATGTACGTTGACCGCATGTATCCGCGCACACTGATGACGGTGGAAAACTATACTCGTCACTGGAAAGACAAATCCCTCACGGAGATTACAGCGGCGCTGCAGAAGCCCATGCGCTGATGCAACGGCCCTTTGCAACATCTTGCGCATTCGCTGAAGAATTTCAAATTGGCCCGACATATCTCCAACAATAACTTCAATTCACAGCAAAGATGGTTTACACTTCCCCCTTTCTGTTCAGGAGAGAGAGCGAATGACGAAGACCCGGCTTCACGTCCTTTTGATCATTTTTATTCTGGCCGCTGCATTGGCAGCGGCGGTGAATCGCGCGGGCGCGCAGAATCCTGCTGCCGATTCCGGCAAAACCGCGGAGCAGGTCTTCAAGAACATCCAGGTATTAAAAGGAATACCGGCTGACCAGTTGCAGCCGTCCATGCAGTTCATCGCCAGTTCACTGGGCGTTCAGTGCGAGTTCTGCCATGTGCAGAACGCGTTTGAAAAAGACGACAAGAAATCCAAGCTGATGGCGCGCAAGATGATCACGATGCAGATGGCCATCAACAAGGACCATTTTGAAGGCGATCAGAGAATCACCTGCAACTCCTGCCACCACGGCGCTCATGAACCCGCGGCCATTCCCGCCGTCGCCGACGAAGAGCCTAAGCCCGCGGAAGCAGCGCGCGGCCAGGGAGCCAGGCCGGAGCTGCCTTCAGCCGACCAGATCCTGGATAAGTATCTGCAGGCCGTCGGGGGCGCTGACGCGGTGCAGAAGATTACCAGCCGGGTGTCGAAAGGGACCATCTCTTTCGGCGGCGAACAATTTCCTGTGACCATCGTGGCCAAGGCCCCGAACAAGCGGGTCTCTTCGGTGCAATTGGCAAATGGCGATTCCATTACCGCCTATGACGGTCATGGCGGCTGGCTGGGCATTCCCGGAGGCAGGGAGACGCGCGACATGACCGCGCAGGAGGCCGAACTCATCAGCTTCGACGCAGCGTTTTATCTGCCGGTGGAAATGAAGAACATGTTTACCCAGTTCTTTGTGCGCCCAGCACCCGATAAAATCGGCGGCCACGAAGTGTATCAGCTGATCGGCAACAAACCCGGCAAGCCGCCGCTGCGCTTCTTTTTTGATAAAGAGTCCGGCCTGCTCCTGCGCACTGTGCGCTATTCGGAAACGCCGCTGGGGCGCAACCCCACGCAGGTGGATTACACCGACTATCGCAGTGAGGGCGGCGTGAAGATCCCTTTCCAGTGGACCGTGGCGCGCCCGCTGGGCCGCTTCACCATCAAGGTGAGCGACGTGCAGCAGAACGTGCCGGTCGACGACGCAAAGTTCCATAAGCCGCCGGCAACGCCTGCGCCCGTGGAACAAAAGCCGGCGCAGAAATAAGATTCGCCGCAGATAGGCAATGAGAAACGCTGATTAGTAAATTGAAATCAGCGTCAATCTGCGTTATCTGCGGCGATTTAGCTGTCCCGAAGTAGCTGTGTTCTTCGCCACCGGCAAACCGGTTATCGATTTTTGATCCTCCGTTCGCGCTCCTGCAGCAGGTAGCGCACTCTTTTGAGCTCCTCGCGATTGCATTGCTTCTTTGCCAGCAGCACCAGGTTCCAGCCGCAGCCAAGCCAGATATCTTTCTTAAGAAAGATGTCTCGGACTTTCGGCGGCTCCTGGCGCCGGTAAACGTATACGTGCTTGAAAGTCACGCGATACCAGATTCCGTCATGCTTGCGGAACCCGACTTCATTGTCACTGGCAAGCCACGTGACCTCTTCCGCCAGCAGTCGCCGGCGTTTGAGCTCACGTTGATTAGGCGGTTCAGCCCAGCAAAGCAGCCCGGTTTGTGGATGAACATACAGTTCCTCCACTTCGACCTGGTCCCTTCCCCAACGCAAATGGCAAACTTTTCCGTTGGCTCCCATGAAGCAATTTGCAGTAACCATATCCTTCACGTGGTCAAAAATGTGCTGGCCGGTGGTCTTGCGTTTATCCAGGCTGGCGCACATCTCACTGTAAACATCGTTCCATGGCCGGCCGACGCTTCTCCGCAGGAATCTCTGCAGAGGTCCCAAAACGTCGGTAAACCATTTCGCGGAGTAGCCGTAGTCGCGATACGAGGCGGAAATGCCCACGCGCTTCGGTTGCTCTTCATAGTCGTGGCCGGGAATATAGCGCAGGCGCGCGCCGAACTTGCGGTTCGGCACAGACGACTGCCCACGCGGCCGCTCCACCACGACCTTCTTCATGTCCGATCTCATACTCCTTCTTTCCAAGTCGCTCCGCTTCACGTAGAGAGCGAAGCACAGCGCACCATGACCGTGACCGGTCACACTGCGATGATTGAAATTGCAGCGTCTTTCGCGCATCAAGACGTCCGGCGGCCGTGAAGATCACGGTCAAGACACGTTTTTGCTTATCTGGCGACGCTGATTTGCAGAGGCTTGAAAGAAGGAGCGCTTATTGAAATAGCGCGGACGCCGCCCAATAGCAATCGTGCCGGGGTTCCGGCGTCGATTGTCTATGCAGATCGAGATTGGTTCGTTTCATCATCGGGACATGCGCCTCTGCAAAACCAATATGACACGGATTACGGCTGCTGGGAAGTAGGTAAGGCGGGAAATCATCACGAAATCTTCGCTGAAGCGTGCGATTCGCTCGGTAAACTGCGAGTTTCTGCAGCCCCCGGCCGTCGCTCGTCGGGCCCGAAACCCGCTCTCAGGTCTTTCCAACCTATAGCAACTAAAGCACCTATTACCTCAGTAATCTTATTGTCTTTTCCATTTCGGCATAGACTCCCTTGTCATGAAGATAGGAAGCCGTATTTGCGTCTTGCTTTTGCTGGCTGCAAGCCTGGGAGCTTCGTCTGAAGCCAAGCAGCTGGCGGTAATAGTTGACAAGACCAACAGCACGGGTGGATTGTCGGCGGCCGAATTGACCAAGGTATTCAAGTTTGACAATCACAAATGGCCCGACGGCCGGCCCGTGATCCTGGTGCTGCGCGATCCTTCTACACCGGAAATGCAAACTGCGATCCAGAAGCTCTACCACATGCAGCCGGACGAGTTTAAAGCTCTGCTGGCCGCGCATTCGAGCGGCGTCATCATGGTGCGCTCGGAAGATGAGCTGTTGAAATCGGTGGAATCCATTCCCGGCGCGGTAGGACTGGTGGATGTTTACTCCATTAACGGTCGCGTCAACGTGCTCAAGGTGGACGGCAAGCTTCCCCTGGAGCAGGGATATTACCTCAAGGGCAACTAACTCAAAGCCTGCGTGGCAGCCGTGGAAAAGCACTGCCGGGCAGCAAGCGGTCATAAGGAGTTTTCACAATGGGGTCCAGCAAGCTTCGCATTCTACTTCCGGCGCTGTTCGCTTTCTGCACGTTGGCCATTGCCCATGACACGCCAACGGGCATGCATATCTCCACCAAGTCGCCTCAGGCGCATGTCTTCTTTGAAAAGGGCATGGAAAAGATGGAGATGCTGCACACCGAAGACGGCCTGGCGAACTTTCGCAATGCCGTGAAGGCCGATCCGCAATTCGCACTCGGACACATCGTGATCATGTTCTTCTCGCAGGACCCGACCGAGCAGGTCGCGGAGCGCGACAAGGCACTGGCCACGCGCGCCAACGCCAACGCGGAAGAAGGGCTGATTATTGACTGGCTGGCCAACTCAAGCCAGGGCCGCTCCCTTCCCGCCATCCAGGCGATGAACGAAGCCCTGGAAAAATATCCGCATGACAAGCATCTGCACTGGCTGGCCGGCTGGTGGCTCCTGGTGGACCACAATCAGTCGCAGCGCGCCGTCGCCATGTTTGAGCGCGTCATGCAGATCGATCCCAAATTTGCCGATGCCTACAACGAAGCCGCGTATTGCTACGCGCGCATGGGCAACTTTGACAAGGCCTTTGCCAACATCAAGCACTACACCGAACTGGTCCCCAACGAGCCGAACCCGCAAGATACATTCGCGGAAATCTCGCGCATGGCCGGACGGTTTGAAGATGCGCTGGCGCACTATCGCATGTCGCTCAAGATCGATCCCAGCTTCCATGAGTCACAGCTTGGCCTGGGCGATACCTACGCTCTGATGGGCCAGGAAGAACGCGCGCGGGAAGAATATGCCAAAGCGATCGCCAGCGGCTCGCCGGTGCAGAAGGTGCTGTGGTCATTGCAGTCGGCGGCAAGCTACGTGCGTGAAGGCAATCTGGCCGGCGCAGACAACGCGTTCAACGCCGTCGCCCAGCAAGCCCACGAAAAAGATTTCGCCAACCTCGAAGCCGAAGCTTATCGTAGCATGTCGCTGTACCAGATTGAAGGTGCTGCTTCACTGCGCCTGCTGGCCAAGGCCGAGGCCGTGCTGAAGGAAGATCATAAAGTTCCGCAATCGCTGTTGAATGAGGAACTGGCGGCAGTGCTGCGCACCCGCGTGGAGCGCGCCCTGCAGGACAACAACAAAGAAGTCGCTGCCACTGCATTCAAGCAGTTGGAAGAGCTGGCAGCCAACAACGGCGCTGATGGCCTGATCGAGACCGCCATGCACGCCGCTGCTGGGGCCAAAGCCATGGGCGAAGGCAACTACGCTGACGCCGTCAGCCACCTTGAGGAAGACGATTCCAACGCCATCTCCATGCGCAGCCTGATCCTGGCCTATGAAAAGAACGGACAGGAGGGCAACGCCCGGCGTCTGGGAGCCAAACTGGCCGCGCTCAACGTTCCGCTGATTGAGCAGGCCGTCGTAGTGCCGGAGTTCCGCAAACAACGTGCCGCCCTGGCCGCTAAGACCAACCCCGCGCTCGACCCGCGGGCGAAGTATTTGAAATAAGCACTAAAGCCGCAAGCCAAGCCAGTTCGATGAGCCAAAGGTCCCGCCGCAAGGCGGGATTTTTGCGTCTGAGGGCATGTGCGCATAGACAAGTAGGATAGGCCAAGCTTCTAGCTGCCAAGAATCTCCAGGAAGGTTCGAGATTCGATATGGTAGTATTCTTCGCCATAAATAAGGCAAGAGAAAGATGGACGGACGTTGGGTTGCTAATTTCGGCAAGATAGCCGGCCTAGCGGGCATTGCTATCGGCGCGTTTCTGGTAGTTACGGGCCGCTCAGATTTCCTGGAGTCAAAAGGTGGGCTCAGTGAGACCCATGCGTTCTATCTCAGGCTCGCACTGCTGATTTTTGCCTTTGGTGTCACCACAATCGGTATCGTGGCATACTTCTCAGAGAAGAATAAGGCATTCCTGCCCAAGGCCCTGCTTCTCCTCCTGCTTTTTGCCGTGATTGTCATCTTTGGCGCTGCGATCATCGTAGTTTCGCAAGCATCCAGCGGTAGGGATGCCGGTACGCACCCTGCGATCAAGATTACCAAGCTTCCATCTTTTATCACCTCAGATCCAGAGGAAACTCAAATCATCGAGGGGACGGTCACTGGCGTGCCGCCAAGCTCAAACTATAGGGTAGTTATCTTTGTAATTCGCAACAACCAAAGCTATGTCCAGCCAAGAGAAGACCAACCGTTCACACCGATTCTTAACAACACATGGGTGAGTCAGACGCATCGGGGCGAGCTGTACTATGCGTTCCTGGTTACCAGGGACTTCAATCCCACACAAGGTGTTCTGCCGGCTGACGATAAGGACGTGATTGCCCGCGATGCCACCCATTAAACGTGCTAACGACAAAGGAACGATCATGAAAGATACGATATCGAAAGCTCCAATGTGGTATTGGATGATAGGTCTTGCCGCGCTCGTTTTAATGCTACCGGCGGCTGCCCAGAGCGGTATACCCAAGGTTTCGATCACAGATGTGCCGCATGCCGGTAAAGGCGGGGAATCTGCGATGGAGAGGATTGCAGGCAAGGTCACGCACCTCAACGACAAAGATTGCCGAATTGTGTTGTACGCCTTGGCCGGCGGAAAATGGTGGGTCCAGCCATATGCGGACTCCCCCTACACGGATATCGAGGCAAATGGGAGCTGGCATAGCCAGACCCATCTTGGTAGCGACTATGCTGCCCTGTTGGTTAACTCCAGTTTTCAGGCTCCCCCTACTGTGCCTGATATTCGGAAACTGACGACAGGTGTCATTGCGATGGCAAAGATCGAGGGGAAACGATAACGGCTGCCCGCAAGCGAATCTAGCTGCCTTTGGGCCCCGGAAGAATTCAATCCTGAGTAGCAAGTCGCTCCCCGCTGCGATTTCTCTCGCGTTCGGGTTTTCTGGCGCAAGTCCTGCTGCTCAAGGCGTTCCCTGTTCGGATGCACACGATGTTTGGCCTGAAGTGACCACGGCTGATGGGCCAGATGCGGGCGGCCTGCAAATTCATGTATTCTTTTGCCAGCTCCCTTTTTTCTTGCAGACTAGGAGAATCAATGAAGGCGAGGAACATATCGGCCTTATTCATCGTTATAGCCATGGTTGTACCCGGCATGCTGGTGTCGGGCTGCGCCAGCGGACACAAGCAGTTTGCCTACGTGGTCGGCGTGGGTACCAATGAGGTATTTGCCTTCCGGGCGCAGCGTGATGGCACGCTGACGCCGCTGGGCGCTCCCAATTTTCCCGCCGGATCGAATCCCGCAGCGATGGCGGTGCATACTTCAGGCGATTTTCTATACGTCGCCAACTCCGCCGGCAATAACCTGACGCAACTGGTAATCAACCGCGGCAACGGCGAACTCTCAGTGCCAGTGAGCAGCAGCGTGGTAGCGCCGGTGAACCCGATCAACATCTTCAATACGGGAACCACGCCGATTGCGGTCGTCATGTCGCCCACGAATCCGTTTATCTTTGTCGCCAACCAGGGCTCGGGTGATATCACGGCTTTTACGGCCGATCCCGGCAGCGGCGGCTTGAACCTGATCGGCACCACGCCGGTCGTGCAGCAGCCTGCTCCGCCCGCGCCGCCGATCGTGGTCAATCCGCAATCGATGGCCATCTCTCCCAAGGGAGATTTTCTGTACATCGCCAACGCACAGCAGGGAACGATCGCGGTCCTGACGATCGATTCCAAAGGCGTCCTGGGCTATGCGCCCGGCTCGCCTTTTTCTGCGGGAGCGGGTGTTACGCCTACCTCGATTGTCGCCGAGAGCAGCGGACGCTTTGTCTATGTCGCGAACCCGGCCGGCAATGCCGTGCTGGGCTTCGCTGTACAGAACGGCGCGCTTACGCCGATCAACGGCTCGCCTTTTCCCGCGGGATCGGTACCCAGTGGACTGGCGGTTGATCCGCAGGGAGCCCTGCTGTTTGCAGCCAATAACGGCTCGAACAGCGTTTCCGCATATGCTATCGACTCCAAGACCGGAGCGCTGGGCGCGGTTACTGGGTCTCCGTTTGCCACCGGGGGAGTCGGCCCATCAGCCGTGGCCGTCGATCCGAATACGACAATTGTGTACGTAACGGATCAGGTCACGCATGACATTGCTACGTTTGGCATCGGAACGAACGGCGTACTGAAGGCGACTAAGGGTTCGCCGTTTCCGCTCGCGGCAGGAGGAACGGCAATCACGCTGGCGCAGGAGTAGCGCAGAGTCGTTTCTCTCCCAGTCTTCGATCCCTGGCCGGCCGCTAAAGTCATCAGGCCGCAGAAGGCCGCGACCCTCAGTGCATCTGCCCCATGCACTCCTGGTGCTTGTTGATGGTTTTCAAACTATGCTACACAGACCAGTACGATGGAGTCGGTGTATCAGGACGAACAGGTCTTTGAGGAAGCAGCGCTTACCCCACAAGACCAGATCCGGCTGCAGTGGCGGCAGCAGCCTGGCTTCATTCCCTTTCTCCGGCAAAAGAGTGTAATCGACAAGAACGTTGAGCTGCTGCCGTACGCTGGCACAGCGGCGCTTGAGGGCTGGATTCCGCCACGCATGTTTGCGCTGCAGGGCCTGGTGCTGCTTTCGTTCTTTGCCGCCCTGCTGAACTGGCAGATCACGCGCCATGCCGGCAAGTTGGAAGACCAGATTACGACCCTGCAAACAACAGCGCAGACCGAGATCACGCGCCAGCAGGAGATCATCGCCGCCACGCGGGCTGAGATTGCAAGGATCTCCCATTCGCCCAGGAATGTATTCAAACTACATCTCTCAGATGCTCCGATGACACGGGAAGAGGCGTTGCTGGCATTGAACAGCGCGCTGGATGAGTCGCAAAGATCGGAAGAGCAATATAAGGAGAGGGCAGCGCTGCAGGAACACAAGCTGCGCTCGCGGCAGGCGGCCCTGGCGATCGCAAATTCAGGAACGCCGCTGGTTTTCTCGCTGGCGCTGGTGCTGGCTGCCGGTTTAGTCGGCAAGGGTGGGCAGAGGGACTTCTCGCGCAGCCGCCTGGCCAAACGAATTACCGATTTTTATCTCTACTTCGCCGCCGCAGAAGGGCTCTGGCCGAATTTGGTATTGCTGATTTTTTTGCACATTGCACTGAGCCGCAGCGCCTATGGCCTGAGCGGCCTCTTTGGCAGCGTTGGGCCGCTCTTCTGGGTGGTCTTTTCTGTGGGATTTTATTTCCTTCTGCTGCGCTATTTTGTGGTGGTCGCCCGCGATCTGTACCACGTCATGCAAATACGGCGTCCAGTGAACGAATGGAGTCCCGACAACAGAATGCTGTTGCGCGTCCACAACAGCTTCCTGGTTGCGTTTGTGGGATTGGAAGCCGTGTTTCTCGCCTTGTGCTACGCCGCGTACTTCGCGGAACGATACTTAGGTTAGTTCTTTTGACGCCTTCTGCAGCAGCTCCCAGGCTTCCTGCACGTCTTTCCAGGTAGTTTCCAGATTGCCGATGGCAAGCCGCAGCGTGAGCTTGCCGTTCAAAACGGTGCTGGCAAGAAACACCCGGCCTGACGCGTTTACCTTTTCCATGATCGCTTTGCTCTGGTCGTCAGTGCCTTTGTAGCGGAAGCAGACCACGGAGAATGGAACTGGAGTGACACGTTCAAAGTCTGGATGGGCGTCCACCAGCGCGGCGAAATCTTTGGCCCACTGGATGTGCGAGCGCAGCGTGGCTTCCACGCCTTCGCGGCCAAAGTAGCGCAGGACGAACCACAGCTTCAGCGCGCGGAAACGATGGCCCAGCGGAATGCCGTAGTCCATCAGGTTGTAGGCGCGCGGATCTTCCTGGGTCTTGAGATAGTCTGAGCTGAAGGAGAAAGCGCGACGGAGAATGTCAGGCCGGCGCGTATAGAAGGCGCTGAGATCGATGGGCGTGAGCAGCCATTTGTGCCCGTTGAGAACGAGCGAGTGTGCGCGGTCGGCTCCATCAAGGATATGCCGGTGCTCCGGCAGGATGGCGGCAGCGCCGGCGTAAGCGGCATCCACGTGGAGCCACAGGCCATGCTGTTCCGCGATGTCGGCGATCTGCGCCACCGGATCGATGCTGGTGGAAGAAGTGGTGCCCACAGTCGCCACCACGCAGAACGGCCGCTTGCCCGCACGCTTGTCTTCTTCGATCATCCGGGCCAGTTCTCCCGGGATCATGCGGAATTCGCGATCAGACGGGACCTTGCGCACGTTCTGCTGGCCAATGCCGACAGCAATGGCGCCCTTCTCAATCGAGAAGTGTGACTGATTGGAGGTATAAAGAACGAGATCATTGCGGCTGCCGGTTGTGCGCGCTTCGGGATCGACCATCTCTCGCGCGGCAATGATGGCGTGCATGCTGCTGGTGGAAGCCGTGTCATAGACCACGCCAAACCACCCGCTGGAGAGTCCCATCCACTGCCGCAACCAGTCGAGCGTACGCTGCTCCAATTCCACAACGGCGGGCGAGGTCCGCCAGTGCAATCCGTTGGTGTTGAGCGCGGCGGCCAGCATCTCGCCCAGAATGGCGGGCGTTGATCCGGTGCAGGCAAAGTAGGCAAAGAAACGCGGATGGTTCCACTGCGTGACTGCAGGCATCACGAGCCGGTCAAAGTCGCGCAGGATGGCATCAAACGGCTCACCCTTGTCTGGCGCCGAAGCAGGCAGCGCGTCCAGCAATTCGCCTGGTTTGGTCTGCGCCAGGACCGGCATATCTGCTACGTTCGCCAGATATTGCGCAATCCAGTCGACGGTTTCATGGCCGGCGCGACGGAAGTCTTCTATGTATTTCTGCCAGTTGAAATCTTGGTGCGTAGCGGCAGCCGTGGGTTTCTGATCAGCAGTTTTGCTCATGTTTTTGTCTGGCCTCGCGGAATGTTAAAGCTCGCGGCCAATCTCCCAGTGATGTCCAAAAGGATCTGCGATTCGGCCGACACGCCAGCCATGCATTTCCTGCACGGGAACAACAGCCGACGCCCCGGCGTTGACGGCGCGCTTGAAAACGGCATCGGGGTCAGCGACGGTCAGGACCATACGAACCGTACTGCCGCCAAGCGACTGAGGGCTGTAATTGTGGTGCTCAGGGGACTCGTCGCCCAGCCAGAATTCCGCGCCATCGACGGCAAGCCTTGCTACCACGCCTCCATCAGGAGCGTCGATGCGAAATGCCTCGATTGCCCCGAAAGCTGCCTTATAAAAATCAACGGCCTTAGCCCCGTTTCGAACCGACAGCCAGGGAGCGATAGAGCACCGAAATGAAGAACCTGACGGCATAAAGCCCCTCCTGCGAAACATTTCATATTAAATTCATTAACTTTCTTGACAACAGTAGAAGGCCTAGACTACTATCCAGCCAGCATGCACGCCAGCCGATTTAACTTCGCGTTTACTTACCGCTACCACTTTACGGGTAGCGGCGACGCGGATGGTGTGCTGACAACGCAATAAAAAGTTAGACATCATAAATTACCGCAAGCCGCGATCCCAAGGGGTCGCGGTTTTTGCTTTCAGGAGCTTTTTATGGGCCAACCAAACGGAAATGGGGAAAAGACGCTGGGGGATTGGCGTCAGGAAATCGACGCGCTGGATACCGAGCTGCTACGGCTGCTGAGCCGGCGCGCCGCGATCGCCGGCGAGATCGCGGTGATCAAGATCGCTCACGGACTGCCGGCTTATGACGCGAAACGGGAGGAGCAGGTGCTGGATCGCGTCGCAGCGAAGAATGATGGGCCGTTCGACGATGAGAGCGTGCGCGCGATTTTTCGCAGCATCATTCACGAAACCCGGCGGCTGGGTACGGAGCGGATGCAGGGGCTGAAGCCGCTCACCACGAATTACTAACCACTAAGTTCTAAAAGCAGAGGTACTCCAATGGTCATCAATATGGCAGCAGGCGCAAGTGAAGAACAGTTGCAACACATTATCGATCGTGTGATCGAGTGCGGCTTTCAGCCGCATGTAACGCGCGGAGCGGAGCGGGCGATTGTGGCCGCGGTCGGCTCAGCTGGATCGCGCATGGCGCTGGAAGCCTTGCAGGCCGCGCCAGGGGTGGATTCCGTGGTGCCCATCGCGCATCCATTCAAACTGGTGAGCAAGCAGACCAGGAGCGGGCGCACACAGGTGGACGTCGGCGGCGTGATGATTGGCGGCGAAGAAGCTGTGGTGATTGCCGGGCCTTGCTCCGTGGAATCGCATGAGCAGTTGTTTGCGACGGCCCGCGCGGTGAAGGCCGCCGGAGCTACGCTTCTGCGCGGCGGAGCCTACAAGCCGCGCACCTCGCCGTACGATTTCCAGGGTCTGGGAATTGAAGCGCTGCGGCTATTGCGCGCCGTGCGCGACGAAGTCGGCCTGCCGGTGGTGACCGAGGTGATGAGCACCAACGATATCCAGCTCATCAGCGACCATGCCGATATGCTGCAGGTCGGCGCCCGCAACATGCAGAATTACGATTTGCTGCGCCAGCTGGCCAAGTGCAGGAAGCCGGTGTTGCTCAAGCGCGGGCCTTCGGCGACGGTCAAGGAATGGCTTTTGGCCGCGGAATACCTGCTGGCCGGAGGCAATCCCAACGTCGTGCTGTGCGAGCGGGGCATCAAGACCTTTGAAAGCGAGATGACCCGTAACACGCTCGATCTGGCGGCAGTCGCTCTGGTCCGCGAGCTGTCCCATCTGCCGGTGGTGGCCGATCCATCGCATGGAACAGGGAAGCGTGAGCTGATCGCGCCAGCAAGTCGCGCGGCACTGGCGATTGGCGCCGATGGGCTGATCATTGAAGTGCATCCATGTCCCGAGCGCGCGCTTTCGGACGGAGCGCAGTCGCTCAATCTGGATGAATTCGCGCGGCTGATGGAAGGATTGTCGGCGCCGATCCGGCCGGTGGCGATGGCGCATGCGATTGCCGGCGCAGCCCGATAGGTTTTTCCCAGAACCCGCGCATGTGATTTAGCATCAGGGCTGAGCGAAACGGATTGTGAGCAGATCATCACGCAACAGAGATCACCGATCAAGAAACTCGGGTTCCAGAAAGCCGGATCGCGGGCACGGTTCTGCGCGAGAGCCCGGCATTCTCTATGAAGATGACAGTGTGGCGGCGGTTGATAAACCTGCTGGGCTCGCCGCTGTGCCGGTGAAGGGCTCGGATGCGCCGTCAGCGTGGTCAATGCTCTCCGCGGAGCTCAGACGCAAGAGACAGCGCGCTTTCGTGGTGCACCGCATTGATCGTTTTACCTCTGGGATCATGCTTTTCGCTAAGACTGAGCAGGACCGCGATGCGCTGGTGCAACAGTTTCTTAACCACACTCCGGTACGGCAGTATCTTGCTGTGGTTCGCGGGCATCCCGGTAAGCGGGAGGGGACATTGGTCCATTACTTTCGCCGCGAAGGAATGTTTCAGAAGCTGACCAGGGCAAACGACCCGCAGGGAGCGCGAGCTGAACTTCATTATTCGGTGGAACGGCCGCTTCGCGCGGCTTCACTGCTGCGTGTCACGCTGGTGACGGGATTGCAGAACCAGATCCGGGTACAGTTTTCGGCAATCGGGCACCCGGTGATCGGTGACAGAAAGCATCACCCGGCAGAGGCAACGGAGAGGCGCATCGGCCGGGTCGCTCTTCATGCAGCGCATCTGGAGTTTATTCATCCTCGATCAGGGGAGCGTATCTCGGTTGATTGTGCTGCGCCTCCGGATTTCAAGTCTCTTCTACAGGCTTTGTCGCTGCCCCAAGACAGAAGGTAAGGATCCCGGGGTAAAATCTTTGCCATCCCTGTCGCAAACTCTGCCCTATACTTTCTCCCATGCCAGTCGTCATCTGCATGCTTCGCGGCGTTAACGTTGGCGGGCGCAACATGATCAAAATGGACGCGCTCAAAACCCTGTGCGTCTCGCTGAAACTGAAAGATCCGCAAACCTACGTCCAGAGCGGCAATGTGATCTTCGCGACGGAAGAAAAGGACCTGGGCAAGCTTACAAAACGCATCGAAGACGCCCTGGAAAAGAAGTTTGGGTTCCGGCCCAGTGTGGTCCTGCGCACTGCAGCCGAGCTTCGTAGTGTGATCGCAAAGAATCCGTTCGCCGGGCGCGCGGGGATCGAGCCGGGCAGGCTGCTGGTTAATTTTTTGGCCGATGATCCGGGCAAGGAAGCGCGCAAGCACGCCCAGGCCATTGAAACCAGCCCGGAAGAATCCCATTTCATCGGCCGCGAAGCCTACATCTATTTCCCTGACGGACAAGGCCGCTCCAAGCTGCCGTGGGCCAGGATCGAACGCGCGCTTGGCACCTTCGGCACGGGGCGCAACTGGAATAGCGTAACTAAAATGCTGGCGATGGCTGAGGCGCTGGAAGCAGCGAAGTAGCGGACATCTCTGCTAAGCGGCGGATTTGCACGGAAGCATTTACTGAGATGCTTTCAAAGCCTGGCCGAACTTTTGTTGATACTGCTGGAAGATCGAGAGCAGTTCCGGGAAGCCGATCTGCAAAGTGTTTGCCGTGATTGCAATCGGGCTGCCGCACATCTTGTAATTTGCCTTGTTCGCCGCGCGCTTGAGCGGATTGCCGCGCTCAACGTAGGCTTCAGGGTTTTTGACCAGGATGATGAGTGTCTTCTGTCGAAAGACCTGTTCGATATGTTCCAGTTCGATCGGGACAAAGACCACGACAGGGATGGTGACCGTGACAGCGGACGCGACTAAATGGTAGTTGTTCCAAGCCGGCCGGGCTTCAAGTCCGGCCGGTAGTTTTTTAGGAGTCAAAGACGCAGGGTTTGCCCGAGTTTTATCCAAAACCGGAAATTATGAAACGCTCTCGCCGTTTTCCTCACTAATATGAGAGACTCCCTTCTGCTCGTCGCACGCTGAGCTTGCAGCCCCTCCGGGCGAACGGCAGAAAACCGTAAAAACTGGACTTCTCATGCAGGGAGTTCAGCGTAAGTTTCGTTCTGCATAGAAGGACTGCAGCCAGGAGAGAAAACATGATTGCTGATGCGGCATGGATTAAACGGAACCTGGGTTATGATCCGACGGAGAGAGCCTTACCCGAAGCGGCGTTAGTAGTGCCTGCCTCACAAACCGAGGCAAAAGACGAAGACATTCAGCGCGAGATCATCGACTTTGACTCTGAAGCGCCGGAAGGCCAGGCATTCCTTGCCTTCACCACGGCAACCGGCCTTTCCCGGTTTACCGATATCCCCTGGCCCAAAGGGCTTGCTCCGAAAACCGGCCCGGCGCCGAGCGGGACCTCGGCATCGCCGCTGCCCAAGGCCGACGTGCTGGTTGTCACCTGGACCGTGGATGAGGGCCATGCCACGAGCCGGGTACTGACTCCGGGCAAGGACTCGCGCAACGATTACCGTTCGTACACGCACAATTATGCAGCCATCGCAAAAAAGATGCGTGCCGGCGCTCCTGCGCTCCAGGCCAAGCGGCTGGGCGCCTACTGGACCACGACCATCGCGGGGAAAAAAGTGGTTGTGTTCAAGTCAGATTCACACTTTTCGCAGGACGGGCCCAAAATGCCCAACTTCGATGTTTGGCGGCAGATCATTGATGAAGTTAAGCCCAAGCTTGTGCTGACCACGGGAACGGCCGGCGGGATTGGCGCAGACGCTGAAGTGGGCGATGTGGTGGTCAGCCCCATTGTGCGCTTCGACTGCACCACGAAATTCAAAAGCCAACCCTTCCACAATGCCCATTACTCAAGCAAGTCGTCACATAACAAATTCTTTGCTGAAGCCAAAAAGCTTTTCAAAGCCAATTCCGGTCAGCTTCCCAAGGACAATAACCGGGCGCCAAGAATCGTACGCGCTACTCCCACGGGATTGAGTGAGTCGGTGGTCACAACCGATTTCTTCGGGTTCGATATATCAGACAATCACTATAAGCTCAAGGGGCTGGGCGCTGCGGTGGAAATGGGTGATGCGGTGCTGGGACTGGTGGCCAAGGAGATGGGAGCGAGCGCTCCGCGCTGGCTTGCTGTGCGCAATGTCTCCGATCCTCAGATCAAGGCTGTTGGCACCCTGAAACAACAGAAACAGCTGGCCGCGAGCATCTACAAGGGGTTTGGCCGCTGGAGCACAGTTTGCAGCGCGATTGTGTGCTGGGCGCTCATCGCCGCCGACTAAGTAGGGCAACAAAAGCTGAGTAACAACTGCTGCCGACGTCCGGCGCCGACCGCCGGACCTGGCAAGCAGTCGAACGTGTAAGGAGAGACCATGCCGGAATACGTTTTGGTCAATCGTCGTAGCGGTTTATATACCAGCGAAGCAAAGATGGCTTCCCGGGCTTCGGTGGCAACAACCCTGAGCCTGTTGCCAAATGCACGCATCGTCGCCGATCACAAACCGGAAGACCCGCTGGCCCGGAGTGTCGTGCTGCTGAATGCTGATGCCGATCAGGTGGCGGCGTTGCGCTCAAAGCTGCCGGCAGATTCAATCCTTGAGCCGGCAGTGCGTAGAAACCTTCACCGGCGTATTCCGATTGAGCTGCAACCGGCGATCCCGCACACCTTGGCAGCGTCCAGGGCCGGCGCGTCGAGTTACTCCCTGACTGTCACTGCAGGCGGCTCTCCGCTGGCGCAAATTGATGTGATGCTTTACTTACGCGATCCTGCGGGGCAGGTCCAGACGACGACTGTCAAAACCGATGCGCGAGGAAAATTCACATTTCAGGTACAGCCTGGGTTCGTGGTTGCGTTCGTCGAGCCGATCCCATATGCGAAGTTTTGGATCATGTTTGCTGAAGCCCCGCCCTCCGGCAGCACCATTGATTGCCTGGCTATCCCGAAGGCCGGGGCCGGAGGCCGCGCATGGTGGCATGAAGCCATGGGAATTGACGTGGGCCAGGCCAAGCGTGGCTCAGGAATCAAGGTAGGCGTGATCGATACCGGCTGTGGACCTCATGCCAATCTGAAGCATGTGACGCTGGTGGGCGCTTTCGTTGACGGCAAGACTTTGCCCGCAAGCCAGGCTACCGATGTGGCGGAGCATGGCACGCACACCACGGGCATCATTGGCGCCAGGCCTTCAAAACCGGCTGACTACGCCGGTATGGCTGCCGGTTGCGATCTTTTTCACGCCCGCGTATTCAAAGGCGAAGGTCCGCAGGATGGGCCGACGCAGGCAGACATCATCAATGCCATTGATTCGCTCTCGCGCGACCATCAATGCGATCTCATCAACATGAGCCTGGGCGGCGGGCCACGGTCAGACGCCGAAGAAGACGCGATCCGCGATGCCGCGCAGCGGGGAACGCTGTGCATCTGCTCGGCCGGCAATGAGGCTGGTCCAATTGATTTTCCCGGGGCCTACCCGGAGTGCGCAGCCGTTTCCGCGATTGGGAAGGTCGGATGGGCGCCGGCGGGAACCTTCTCTGCCAATAATCGCCCGCGCGAAGCGGGCAAGATGGGACAGGATAATCTGTTTCTGGCCGCCTTCAGTTGCTTTGGACCTACTCTGGCCTGCGCAGCGCCGGGAGTCGGCATTGTATCCACCGTGCCCAATCGCCCTGGTTTTACCAACGTCTATATGGAGATGGACGGAACATCAATGGCGAGCCCAGCCGCGTGCGGCGCGCTTGCGGTCATCCTCTCGAAGGATGCGACCTATAAATCTCTTCCGCGCGATAGCTCACGATCCAAGAGAGCGGCCCTTTTGCTGGCGCAGCACTGCAAACCGTTCGGATTACCGGTAAAATTTGAAGGACGAGGTCTGCCAACCCTCTAGCTCAAAATTGGGTTCCAACCCCTTACACAGGGTGCAAAATGCGTTATCTGGTTACAACCCGCCGCTCTGAACGTGGCAAGGTCCCTTCAGCGCTGGACGCAGTGTCGGCTGATCCCGGCGTTACCGTGGTCAACTCCAGCGATCCACAGCAGGTCACGATCGAAACCAACGAGAACACGGCCAACGAGCTGCGCGCCAAAATCGGCGAGACCCATTTCGTCGAACCGGAGATTCGCCGCTCGCTGGAGTAAAGGCAATCTACGGCTTCCCTCCCGAAGCAATGAAGCTGCGCGCTCGAAGTTTGCAGACGCGACGATGGTCTGCGACTGAATCGCCATTCAGTGTATTCTGTAAGACAAATCTTCAGCTTCAAGAGCTAATCCACGGGCCAGATTAGTTGGATCAAAGCTTGGCGAACTTTACTTTTGTCTAGCTGCATGTGAATACGCGGGTTTTCATCGCTGTCGCGATGAACGTCTGCCTAAAGGCACGCGCTTTGCAAGCAAATCGCTAGACGCTGATACCGAGAGTGAGTCAGTTTCCAAGAAACTGCTCACCACCGAGGGGCACTATGATCGCGACATCCAGCGTGTCCAGGCAGCAGGGTATTCCCTGGCTGGTCTGGGCCAACGTGATTGCATCCGTTTGTATTGCGACCGGGCTTTATTGGGACATTTCCTGGCACGAAACCATTGGCCGTGACAGCTTTTGGACACCGGCCCACCTGCTGATCCAGTTTGGCGCGGTGCTGGCGGCGTTTGGCTCGGCGTGGGTGATTATGCGCACTACGTTCGGCGGGAACGCCGAGGCCCGGAGCGAATCTGTCAATGTGCTTGGGTTCCGTGCTCCGCTGGGGGCATTCATCGCAGCGTGGGGCGGCGGGGCGATGCTGACCTCGGCTCCGTTTGATAACTGGTGGCATGAGGCTTACGGGTTGGACGTGAAGATCATCAGCCCGCCGCACGTTCTGCTGGCGGTGGGCATCGCCGGGATCATGTGGGGTGGAGCGATTCTGGCGGCGTCGCACCTGAACCGGGCGGAGGGCGAAGAGCGGAAGCGGCTGCAGCGCATCCTGCTGTTCATCGGCGGCTTTGTGGTGGTGCAGACCATGACGCTGAAGCTCGAATACACGAACCGCGTTCTGCTACACAGCGCGATTTCGTATCTGGTCATCGGCATGGGAACGCTGCTTCTGCTGGAGGGGCTGGCGCGCGTCTCCGGCCATCGCTGGGGGCGGACCATTATGACCGGCGTTTACTCAGCGTTCGTTCTGGCCATGATGTGGGTGCTGCCAATTTTTCCGGCGCAGCCCAAACTGGGACCGGTCTATCAGGACATCACGCACATGGTGCCGTTGCCTTTTCCCATGCTGCTGGTGGTTCCGGCGTTCTTTCTTGACCTGATCTGGCCGGTGTTCAAAGAGGCGCCTAAATGGCAGTGGGCGGTGTTTGGCGGCGTAGCATTTATGGCAATTCTGATTGCCGTGGAGTGGCCGTTTGCCACGTTTCTCATGTCACCGGCGGCGCGCAACCGGTTTTTCGCCACCGTGGACTTTCCCTATTTTGCACTACCTACATCGCCCACGGTCCGGCACGTCTTTGTGCCGTGGGAGCGCTCAACCCAGGAATTTTGGCGCAACATGGGACTTGGGTTTGTGTGCTCGATTGCCAGCATGTGGATCGGGATTTATTGGGGTGAGTGGCTGAAGAAAATCCGCAGATGAGTTTTCACCACGGAGGCACGGAGACACTGAGAAAATCGAAATTAGCAATGCCTTACCAAGTCTTGATCGTTGTTCCAACCAAGTGTCTTGCAAACAGGAGCAGAGTGGCTCAATGAGGGGCATTCTTCGCAGTATTTTAGTTTTGTTTCTGCCGCTGGCGGCGACTGCGCACGTTAACAGTCCTGACGTCTATTTTGACGGCTATGCCGGCCCGTATCATCTGCTGGTTACGTTGCGGCCGCCGGCGGTGGTCCCGGGAGTGGCTCAGATCGAGGTGCGTAGCGTCGGCAATGACGTTAACCAAGTCAAGATTCTGCCGCTGCGCATGATCGGCGTGGGCGCGAAGATGGCGCCTGTTCCTGACCTGGCGAAGCGGTCGGCAGACGATCCTCAGCTCTTTACCGGAAGCTTGTGCATCATGGTGCGAGGATCGTGGAAGGTCCAGATACAAGCGAACGGTCAGAAAGGCGCAGCGCAACTGGATGTTCCCCTTCCCGCCGTCTCCACCAGCGCTCAACCAATGCAGACTGGCTTAGGAATTTTATTGGCGATTTTGGGGCTGGCTTTGGCGGCGGGGCTGATCGGCATTATTGTTGCCGCCATGCGTGATGCGGGACTTCCTCCAGCGCACGCGCCCGCGCCGGCACAGAAGAAGCGAGGACTGATCGGCATGATTGTGGCTGCAGCCATAGTGCTGGCCGCAGTCATCTTCGGCAATCTTTGGTGGGGCGGCGAAGCCAGCGCTAATGCTCGGCTGAACTATAAAGTTCCGCAGATGCACCCGTCACTGCTGGGCGGCAGTTTGCTGCGGCTGCGATTGGACAATCCCAATGAAGCTGAGCCTACGCGCTTTCGCAGCGAGCAGCCTGACCGCATTCGTCTGGATGACCTGATCCCAGACCACGGCCATCTCATGCACCTGTTCATTGTGCGCATGCCCGATATGAAGGCCTTCTGGCATTTGCATCCGGACCAGACGCAGCCCGGAGATTTTGTTCAGAATTTGCCGATCATGGGTGAAGGGCAGTACAAGCTCTATGCCGATATCGTTCATCACACCGGCTTTCCTGAGACACAGGTAGCCACAGTAAACCTTCCTTCCGTCGCCGGCGAAACCATGAGCGGAGACGATGCCGGGTCAGTCTCATTGACGCCCGCTGACAAAGTCGCGCAGCTCTCAGATGGGTACCGCATGGTGTGGGAACGGGATATTCCTCCAGGCCCGAATGGCCAGCGACGCATAATACCCAACCTCAAAGCCAATCAGCCATATTGGTTCCGTTTTCGTGTGGAAGACAAAGACGGAAAACCAGCTACCAACCTTGAACCTTATATGGGGATGGCTGGGCATGCGGTGTTCATGAGTACTGACGGAAACGTCTTTGCGCACGTGCATCCGGCAGGGTCGGTCTCGATGGCGGCCGTGAACCTCGCTGGCAATCCAAAGGCCGGCATGGAAAACATGGACCACAACTCCGGCGGCGCTGAGGTCTCGTTTCCCTATGGCTTTCCCAAGGCAGGCGACTATCGCATCTTTGTGCAGGTAAAGCGCGCAGGAAAGATAGAGACAGCGGAGTTCGTGGCCAAGGCAGAGTGAGGTAAGGTCAAATGAACGCGAGCGAACCGGCTCAAATCCACGTTCTTTTTTGCGAGGCGTTCAACGCCGGTGATGTCGATGCGCTGGTAGCACTGTATGAAGCGAATGCCGTGCTGATCGTCAAGGGACAGCCCGTGACCGGCTTGCCTGCGATACGAACTGCTTATCAAAACATTCTTGCCCGCCGGTCGCGCATGGCCCTCAGCACGCGCTCAGTGGTGATGTTTGACGAGAGTCTTGCCGTCCTGCACGGCGATTGGACCGTCGAAGGTCCTGCCGGCGAGGGTGGCACGGCACGACATGGCTTGAGCACCGAGGTTGTGCGGCGCCAGGCAGACGGTTCCTGGAAATTTGTGATCGACAACCCCTTTACGCCGCGATAGTGACTGAATCGCGGGTTTTGTCATTCTCGAGCTTCGAGGAGTACAATTCTTCCGCAATGCTTCGCTGCTTCCACGGCTTCACTTGACGGTAGTCCGAGAAACCTCCGGTCCCGGACGTTCCCTTTACTGTCACCACCCAAACTGAGCCGAAAGGAAGAAATCCATGTTTCTGAGAATGACGCTGCGCAGAATTTCTGCTGTCTCGTTTTTTCTGTTGTTCACGATTGGCGCGTTTGCGCAGAGCAAGTCGCGCCACTTTGAGTTGAACTATTCTTTCTCCGTTCGCGTGACCGATCCAGGCAAGCCGCTGGATATCTGGTTTCCCATCGCACCGTCGAACGAATTCCAACAAGTGAAAATCATCTCCCAGAGCGGTGATCTTCCGCTCAAGGAGACTGCCGAGGCGGAATACGGCAACAAAATGTTCTATGCCCATACGGACAAAGCTGACCAGGCGGAGTATCACTTCACCGTGAAGTATGACGTGGTGCGTCTTGAGCATCTGGCCGCGGTTTCGGTGAAGAAGCCGGCTTCAGAAAAAGAGCTGGCACGTTTTCTACAGGCTGACAAACTGGTGCCGATCACAGGCAAGCCGGCCGAGTTGGCCGCGGAGCAGGTAAAATCGGGCATGTCTGATCTGGATAAAGGGCACACGTTTTATAACTACGTCTTTGCCACCATGAAGTATGACAAGACCGGGACCGGTTGGGGCAAAGGCGACACGCTTTGGGCCTGTGATTCCAAGCGCGGCAACTGCACTGACTTCCATTCCGTGTTCATCTCGATGGCGCGTTCGCAGAAGATTCCCGCGCGCTTTGAGATGGGCCTTTCGCTACCGGAAGGACAGAATGAGGGACAAATCGCCGGTTATCACTGCTGGGCTGAGTTCTACACTCGCGACCGAGGCTGGTATCCGGTGGACATTTCCGAAGCGTGGAAGCACCAGGAGAAAAAAGATTATTTCTTCGGCGCGCATGATGTGAACCGCGTGCAATTCAGCATGGGGCGCGACATTGAACTGAGCCCTCGCCAGCACGGTGATCGAGTGAATTACCTGATCTTTCCTTATGTGGAATTGGATGGACAGTTGTATCCAAACATCGCGAATGCGATTTCTTTTCGCGATCTAAGCAACGCCGAGCAGGCATTGCGCTAACGGCGCAGTTTTCAGTCGATGGATAGCGGCCCGGAGTCTCTCTCCTTCTCGTCTGGGCCGCATTTTTACGGGCGAAAATCATCTGCTATTAACTTCCACATGGAGTCGCCCAGTTTCTTCCAAAATTGGAAGACGTTAAGAAAAGGGCACACTTAACGTTACTTCCACATAAAACTATGTACAACCCCCAGTTATTGGTGTGAAAATTGACGCGCAAGTTTTACGTAAGAATCAACGGGTCTCAAAGGGTGAATGATACGAGACCTGGATTTATCAACCTTGACGGGCCGAGAAACGAACAAGCAGAGGAGAAAAAGCTCAATGAGATTGTTAGAGAAGATGTGTTTCATGGTGCTGGCCTCTGGGCTGGCGCTGGGCCAGGCGACCGCTTCCAATAGCGGTTCTGGAACAGGGTCAGTCGCAGATGAACTGAAGGCTTTGCGCGAGGCCATCAGTGATCAGCAGAAACAAATCGCCCAGCAGCAGCAGCAGATCCAGAATCTGCAACAGCAGTTGCAGGACAAGACCTCCGGCACGCCCCGTGTTGCCGACGCTGCTCTACACTCAGCGACTCCGGTCTCTACCACCACGGTGGTCCAGGAGACGGAAAAGCCCAAGGAATCACCTTTGTCCTTCCGCATTGGCGGCACGGAATTCACCCCCGGTGGGTTCGTGGATTTTGAAAACGTCTTCCGCACTACCAATACGGCCAGCAACATCGCGACCAACTTTGGCGCGATTCCGTTCAGCAACACGGTGCAGGGTCATCTGACCGAATTTCGTTCCACCGGCCAGTATTCGCGTTACAACCTGAAGATCACCGGCACCTATGGCGCGAACAAGGTAACGGGCTACATTGAAGGCGACTTCAACGGTAACGACGCAGCCAACGTTTTCGTGACTTCAAACCCCCATACCAACCGGTTGCGTTTGTACTGGCTGAACCTGCGGCGTGGCAGCTGGGAGTTCACAGGTGGACAAACCTGGGGCTTGCAGACACCGAACCGCGTCGGCCTCTCGCCCAATCCGGCAGATGTCTTTACGACCATCGGTGAAGATGCACAGACTCACGTTGGTCTGCCGTACACGCGCGCAGCCGAGTTCCGTGCTGTCTACCACTTCAGTGACCATTTCCAATGGGGCGTAGCGATACAAAACCCTGATCAATTTGCCATCAACACTGTTTTTCCAACTGCGTTCAACGCGCAGTTAGCCACGCAACTCGATCAAGCTAACCAGACGGGCGTACCCAATGCCTTCCCTGACATTCACACCAAATTTGCCCTGGATGACGATGTGAATGGCAAGCACATGCATTTTGAAGCCGGCGGGTTCCTGACCTCGGCCAAAATCACGGTGCTGCCGACAGTGGCTGGAGCGAGCTTTATTCATGACACCAAAATTGGCGGCACGTTCCATGGCGCCTTCAATTTGGAATTAGCCAAGGGCTTCCGCGTGCTGGCTAACGCCATGTACGGAGCGGGCAATGGCCGCTATCTGATCGGCTTCGGTCCACAAGCGGTAGTGGCTCCAATCAACGCCGACGGCGCGACCTGCATCAACGGCGTAGGCTGCAGCGCCACGTTGTCCATGGTTCACTCGGGCGCTACGATTGTTGGCTCAGAGTTGCAAGCCGGCAAGAAAACCCAATTCGGGTTCTACTATGGCGGCTTCTACTTCCAGCGCAATTCCTTTGCCGATATCTCCTCGCCGGCAGCTACCAAACCGATCATCGGTTTTGGCGGTCTGAATTCCGCCAACTCCAACAACCGCGCCATCCAGGAAGGAACGGTCGACTGGATCCAGACCTTCTGGAGAAACCCGCAGTACGGCGCAGTGCAGTTGGTCACTCAGACTTCGTATGTCACGCGCGCACCGTGGTTCGTCGCCGCCGGAGCGCCCAAGAACGCACACCTGATGCTGGCTTTCGTCAGCTTGAAGTACATTCTGCCGTAAGGCTAACTTAGCTCCTGAGAAGGCGCCGGGGTTCTCTCCTTGGCGCCTTTATTTTTTGTCGCTACGCTCCAAACCTGCTTCAGGCTTAAGACTTCTGCGCCTGAGGCGCGTGGCTCGGCACATGCCAGGCCTCGCCGCTTTTGATCAATTGGCTGAATGTTTTGGTCCGGCGTGTCGCATTACCATCGTTTGCCCTGGTCGAATGGACTCCGGAAGCGGATTTGCAGAGCGCACTATAATGTGAATATGAAGAAGGTTGTTCACGCCGTCTGCTCGCACGATTGCCCTGATGCCTGCGGAATTCTGGTGACAGTGGAAGATGGGCGGGCCACGCGCGTGCAGGGCGACCCTGCTCATCCGGTGACCCGCGGCTTTCTGTGCGCCAAGGTGACCAAGTATCTGGATCGTGTGTACTCGCCTGATCGGCTGCTTTATCCCATGCGGCGGAATGCGCCGAAGGGGCAGGGCAAGGGAGACGCCAGCGACTTCACCCGCATCTCCTGGGATGACGCGCTGGCAGAGATTTCCCGCCGCTTCCAGCAGATCTCTGACGACTTCGGCCCTGAAGCCATTCTTCCTTACTCATACGCCGGAAATATGGGTTTACTGAGCTATTCCGGCATGGCGCACCGCTTCTTCTATCGTCTGGGAGCTTCCCAACTGGACCGCACGATCTGCGCTTCGGCCGGCACTGCCGGCCTGGCGACCGTGATCGGCCGCAGCGTGGCGCCGGAGCCGCAGGCGTTTCGCGACGCCCGGTACATCATTGCCTGGGGCGCCAATATTCACGCCACCAACGTCCATCTGTGGCCGTTCATTGAAGAGGCTCGTCGCAAAGGCGCGAAGCTGGTGGTGATTGATCCTTATAAAACGCGCACCGCGCGTTGCGCTGACTGGTATCTGCCCATCAATCCGGGGACTGACGTCGCCCTGGCACTCGCGATGATGCATGTGATCATCCATGAGAATCTCCACAACGCCGATTACGTCAGCCAGTACACACTCGGCTTCGACCAACTCAAGGAGCGGGTGCAGGACTATCCGCCGGAGCGCGTTGCCCAGTGGACCGGAATCAGCGCCGCCGACATCGTCAAGCTGGCGCGCGAATATGCCACCACCCGTCCGGCGATGATCCGCGTGAACTATGGCGTGCAGCGCGCCCAGAATGGCGGCTCGGCCATGCGGGCTGTGGCCATGCTGCCGTGCATCACCGGCTCATGGGCTGAAGCCGGCGGAGGCCTGCAGCTCTCTACCAGCGGCGCGTTTTATATGAATGTGCATGGGCTGGAGCGGCCGGACCTGATGACGAAGAGTCCCCTTGGCCGTCCCTCGCGCATCGTCAATATGTCAGAGCTGGGCAAAGCGCTGAATCAGCTTGCCGATCCGCCGGTGAAAGCCGTTTTTGTATACAACTCGAATCCGGCTGTGGTGGCGCCGAACTATCAGGAGGTGGTGCGCGGCTTTCTGCGCCAGGACCTGTTCACCGTAGTGCATGAGCAATTCTTTACTGACACTACGCGCTACGCCGACATCGTTCTGCCTGCCACCACATTCCTGGAACACAAAGACCTCAATAAGGCATACGGCCACACGTATATACAGTTGTCCAGCCAGGCGATTGATCCGCTGGGTGAGGCGCGGTCGAATACACAAATGTTCCGATCTCTGGCACAGCGGATGGGTTTCACCGAGGACGCCTTCCAGGATGATGTGGATGCGATCATCGACACAACGCTCTCTGCGGCGCCGATCCGCCGCCCCGCGGGCTGGGAAAAGTGGCTGGACGGAATCACTCGTGAGCGACTGGAGGCCGAAGGCCATATTCGCCTGAACCTGGGCGACGGGCCATTTCTGCCGTTTGCCAAAGGCGGCTTTGCTACCGCCAGCGGCAAGGCCGAGCTGTATAGCCAGACGCTTAAAGAGCAGGGCCTGGACCCGGTGGTTTCTTTTGTGCCGCCGGAAGAATCGCGGCTGTCATCGCGAGCGAAGGATTTCCCGCTGGAACTGCTGGCGCGCAAGGCCGACAACTTTCTCAACAGCTCGTTTACCAACATTCCGTCGATTCAGAAGATGGAAAAGCCGGAGCTGCTGGAGATCCATGCCGATGACGCCGAGAGGCGTGGCATTCGCGAAGGCGACTGGGTGCGTGTCTTCAATCAGCGTGGCCAGGTCCAGTTGCGCGCGCATGTCAATGGCGCGGTCCAGCCCGGGGTGGTGGCCGCCCGTCTGAACGCGAATCGTTTCACGCCTGACGGCAAGAGCATCAATAGCCTGACCTCGGAAACGCTGACCGATATCGGCGGCGGGGCGACGTTCTACTCATGCCTGGTGGAAGTTGAGCCGGTAAGAGGCTAATCGGCCACCCTTAATATTCTCAAAATTTATTTGCAAGTTTCTCACCGGGCAGCGTTCCACGTCTGGGGAGTAGACTGCCCGGGCGGGCAGACGGCTGGAATTCGGGGCTTCCTTTTATTCAACTAAGGTTGGTTTGAGGATTTAGGGATTAAGGGCATGTCCAAGTGGCACTTCAGCGGTAACTCCCGTATAATCTGGATTTTCCCACCTTGTTCTGAGGGTAGTCACATAGCTTCATCGTTTGTTGAGGAATCCAGTCCTAAGCACGTCGCACGGATCGGGCCTTTGGCGCTGATCCTTGGTTTTTTTCTATGCGGCGTCATGCCACGGGTTGCCCATGCCGCTCAGCAAGCAGGGCAAATCATAGAGAACATTGATGTCGTTGGAAACCGCCGCATTCCCACTGAGACGGTGAAGTCGCGTATCTACACGCGCGCAGGCGACGTCTACGATGAAGCCGCTCTGGAACGCGACCTGCGCTCGGTGTGGAACAGCGGCTATTTTGAAGATGTCCGCATGGAGCGGGAGCAGTCCGCCAAGGGCTGGATCATTCACATCTACGTCAGGGAAAAGCCCACGATTCGCACCATTGAATACCACGGGCTGAACGCGGTCTCGCAGAGCGATGTTCTGGAGCGATACAAGAAGGCCAAAGTCCCGCTCACGGTCGATAGCCCTTATGACCCGACCAAGATCATCAAAGCCAAGGTGGTGTTGCAACAACTGCTGGCCGAGCACGGGCGCCAGTTTGCCAATATTACGGTGCAGGTCCAGCAGGTGCCGCCGGCGTCGGTGGCCGTGACCTTTAACGTGAAGGAAGGGCCCAAGATCAAGGTCGGCAACATCAAGTTTATCGGCAACAAACACGTTAACAGCCGCACCCTACGGGCTTCCATGAAGAACCTGAAGCCCATCGGCATTCCGAACTCGATTTTCCTGGAGAACCTGTTCGCTCGCACCTTTGACGCCTCAAAGCTCGAAGAAGACGCAGAGCGCGTCCGTGATGCCCTGCAACAGCACGGCTACTTCAAGGCCGTGGTCGACGACCCCAAGACCCAGCTGCGCGATACCAACTCAAAGATGCATGTGCCCTTTGTCCAGAGCGGCAAGGGCAAGGTCATGGACATTACCATTCCCGTCGAAGAAGGCGACAAGTACAAGCTGAAGTCGATCACCTTCAAGAACACGCTGGCCATCCGCAATACCGCGCTGTTGCGCACCCTGTTCCCCATCAAAGATGGTGATACCTTTGACAATCACCTGATCGGCAAGGGGCTCGACAATCTGCGCAAAGCCTACGGAGAGCTGGGTTACATCAATTTCTCAGCGGTGCCGACCACGGACATTGACGACGAAAAGAAGCAGATCACGCTGAATATTGAAGCCGAAGAAGGCAAGCCATTTTTCGTCCGGCGTATTGAATTTCAGGGCAACACCACTACGCGCGACCGTGTGATCCGGCGCGAACTGCTGGTGCAGGAAGGCCAGGTCTTCAACAGCCGCCTGTGGGAGCTCAGCGTTCTTCGTTTGAACCAGCTGAATTATTTTGACACCCTGAAAGCCGAAGACGACACCGAACGCAAGCTGAACGAACAGGACGGTACGGTGGATCTCACCGTCAAAGTGAAAGAGAAGGGCAAGAACAGTATTGGTCTTACCGGCGGCGTGAGCGGCCTGGAAGGATCGTTCATTGGCCTCAATTATGAGACCAATAACTTCCTGGGCCTGGGTGAGACCCTGCAGGTGCAGGCCAACGTGGGCAGTCTTTCCCGCGTCTTGCTTTTCGGTTTCACTGAGCCGTATATGTTTGACCGTCCTCTGACGCTCGGTTTTACCGTTTACAGCCGCAAGTTTGACTTTAACCAGGCGCGGCAGGCCGAGATCATTGCCGGCCAGCAAATCAATCTGCCGCAAAGTGTGCTCAACCAGCTGCTGAATTACAACCAGTCCAGCACCGGCTTCACCGCCTCGTCCAGCTACCTGCTGGGCCATTCGTTCAAGCGCGTTGGGCTTACGTATTCGCTGGACAACACCACCATCAACACCTTCAGTGATGCCTCCCGCAACCTTTTCCAGACGCTGAATTTCCGCAACATTTCCGGACCAAACGCCCTGCAGGGAATCATTACCAGTTCGGTCACGCCCTCGTTCGGCTTCAGCACCATTGACAGCCCCATTCGCCCGCACCGCGGCAGAAGCCTCTTCCTCTCTACGGAAGTTGCCGGGCTCGGGGGCAACGTGAAGTTTTATCGGCCGCTGTTCTCATTCACGCAGTGGAAGCCGTTGTATCACCAGAACACGCTGGGAGTACATTTCCAGGCCAGCTTCATCAACGGGTTCGGCGGTACGGAAGCGCCGCCCTACCAGCGCTTTTACATGGGCGGCGAAAACGACCTGCGCGGCTTTGACATACGCACCGTCTCTCCTTACGTCTTCGTGAACACCGTGCAGAATTTCCCGCTGGTGAACCCTGACGGCAGCCCGGTGCCTGTTGATCCGACGAATCCGCGCCGCGGCAGCGTGACAGTTCCTCTGCCGGTGAACAACATCACCCTGCCCGGCGGCGATACCTCATTCGTCAGCAACATTGAATATCGCATTCATGTGGTTGGACCGGTGACGCTGGCGCCGTTCGCCGACTTCGGCATGGACTTTGTCACGCTTGATTCCCAGCTCAGGATCGCCAGCGATTCACTGACCCAGCTGAACAGCTCGATTTTCGGCTGCCCGGCTATTGTGAATTTCGCGTGTTCCGGCGGGACTCCGATCCCCATCAGCGGAGATCTGAAGCCTGTGGCAGGAACGAACTACGTGCCGCGTATGTCTACGGGACTGGAGCTGCAGGTGCTCTTGCCGATCGTGCAACAGCCGTTCCGTATTTACTACGCGTATAACCCGCTGACTCTGGATACCATCGTCCATTCGCCCAGCCCGATCTCGCGCAGCATGTTCCCGCCGGGCGCTGCGGGCGATTTCAGCTTCCAGTCAGCGATTGCAACTCTGGCGCCGGATTTTCGCCTGCAGGAGCCAAAAAAGACGTTTCGTTTCACTATTAGTACTACTTTCTAAGGAGAAACCCTTGTTTGACGCTGCCGGAGGGCACAACCTATAATTTCAGGATATTCGTCCCCCCGCAGATTTCACTGCATTCATTGAGCGGTCCAAAAAGCGTGCATCGCGACGAACGAATTGTTACGTAACAATCTCTAAGGAGTCCAAGATTTCATGGCAAAGAACTTAAAAGGCAGCATTCCGGCTTTGGTCCTCGCCCTGGCCCTGGGCGTGCCCGTAGGCTCTCTGGCGCAACCGGCTGCCGGCTCGCCTGACGGTAAAGTCGCCATCGTCAACATCCAGCAGGCGATTGCCAACACCAATGAAGGCAAAAAGGAGCTGGAAGCCCTGCAGCAGAAGTATTCGACCAAGCAGGCAGCCCTGCAGGCGCAGAACGATGAAGTGGAGAACCTGAAAAAGCAGCTTGAGGCCCAGGGGCCCAAGCTCAGCGACGAAGAGCGCAATAGCCGCATCAAAGTCGCCACCGACAAGCAAAAAACCCTGCAGCGCAACTACGAAGATTATCAGAATGAAGTCCAGCAGTCTGAGCAGGAAATCCTGAACCGGCTGGGCAAGAAAATGCTGGACGTAATGGAAAAGTACGCCAAGGACAATGGCTATGCGATGGTCCTTGACGTTTCCAATCCGCAGACGCCTGTGCTGTATGCGGCGCCGACCACGAACATTACCAAGGACCTGGTAGACGCTTATAACACTGCGTCACCGGTGGCAGCGCCGGCAGCAAAACCGGCAGCCAGTAATCCGGCTCCGCGGCCAGCCACCGGAACGGGGGCAAAGCCTGCGGCTACGGCTACACCGAAGAAACCGTAACGTCTGCTCCTCAAGCGCGGCGCGGACGACAGAAATGAAATTTTAAGGAGCAAGCAAATCCCATGAGCATGTCAAAAATTCAAATTCTGGCCCTCAGCGTTGGTCTGAGCTCAGCCTTCTCACCGGTCGCTTTCGCTCAGGCCGCATCCGCGCCGGCGTCTGCCCCTGCAAGCACTCCTGCAGGACCGGCTCCTACCCGGATCGGCGTTCTCAATATTCAGGAAGCGATCCTGGCCTCTGAAGAAGGCAAGAAAGAATTTGATGCGCTGCAACAGAAATTCAATCCCAAGCAGGCTGAGCTGAAGACGCAGAACGATGAAGTTGAAAAGCTGAAAAAGGACCTGGAAACACAAGGTCCCAAGCTCAACGACGACGAGAGGGCCTCTCGCGCGCGCGTGATTGAGACCAAGCAAAAAGCACTGCAGCGCAACTATGAAGACGCCCAGGCTGAATATCAGCAGCAGGAGCAGGAACTGGCGAACCGGATTGGCCAAAAGGTGCTGACCACGGTACAGAAGTATGCTGAGGCCCACGGCTACGCCATCGTGCTTGACGTCTCCAATCCACAGACTTCTCCCGTGCTCTGGGCCACACAAGGCACCGTGATCACCAAAGAGGTGGTGGATGCTTTCAACGCGGAGAATCCTGCCGGTGCGCCGGCTGCCAGGCCCGCGGGAGCTGCTGCATCCCGACCGGCTGCTCCTGCGCCGAAGCCCGCACCTCCGGCCACGTCAGCGCCGACACCGAAGAGGCCTTAATAGTTCCTGCAATCATCCTGGGCCGCCGGTATTGGCGGCCTTTTTATTTTTGCCGGTGACGGAACATCGCGCCTTACTTCCGGTGTCAAATTTCTTCATCGGAGGTAGATAAGATGTTCGGAGAAACCCTGCTTGAATCCTCACCCACAGCGCGCAAACGTAAGCGCTGGCCCATGGCCACGGCTTTCACCGTGGAGACAATCATCGCCGCGGTGCTGGTGATTGTGCCGCTGCTTTCCACCGGTGTGATTCCTCTTTCGGCGCGCGTGCAGCCTGCGCCGTTGACGTTAGTTCCCGTTGAACGTGTCAAGCCCGCACCTGACACTCATTCGCCGAAGCCGGGTACGGTAACGTCCGCGCCAAGGGCGATGGAGGTCGTGCTGGTCAGCAACAATCCAAATGCAATCATCTGGGGGCATCGTGACACTGAGGTTACGACTGATCCAACGCTGGCAACACCGGGGAGCCCTACAGGAACCGGAGGCATGCCGGATCTCCCCAGCGGTGACGGCTCAAACGTGAAGCTGGTTCCCAAGCGCATTCCCGTATCGGAGATATCACCTGCTCAGCTTGTGAACCGCGTGGAGCCCGTCTATCCCAGGCTTGCTGTAATCAGCGGCGTTCAGGGCGATGTCAAACTGCACGCCATCATCGCACGCGATGGCAGGATCATCAGCCTGAACGTGACTAGCGGACATCCGCTGCTGGCCCAAGCCGCAAAAGACGCGGTAAGCCAGTGGAGGTATCGTCCTTATTACTTAAACGGAGAGCCGGTGGAAGTTGAGACCTTCATTACCGTGCACTTCACTCGACAGCAGCGCTAAGAGCGGCTGGGGACATCCATCCGGCCTGCGGAGTTGTGGAAAACTCTGTGCATATTTGCTGCTGTAGAACCCTGGGGCAAGCGTTTTTTCAATGATTTAAGCGCCTCTGCCCCACTACCGCTGCAAATTGCAAACGGCCTGATTTCATAGATTTACAAGGTTCCTTTTTGGGACCGAGACGGTGCACAAGAAAGCGAGCAACTTGGGATTCAGAACATGAAGATTTGCACATTCATCCATAGCAACATTTTGTTAACAAAGGACATCTAGGCGTTTTCGCCCACTTTCAACACGGCCAGAAAGGCCTCCTGGGGGATGTCCACTTTGCCAATACGCTTCATGCGCTTTTTCCCCTCTTTTTGCTTTTCCAGGAGCTTGCGCTTTCGGGTTATATCGCCGCCGTAACACTTGGCCAGTACGTTTTTTCGGATGGCCGCCACCGTTTCGCGGGCAATGATTTTTGCGCCGATCGAAGCCTGGATTGCGACTTCAAACATCTGCCGGGGAATCAGCTCCCTCATCTTGGAAACCAGCGCGCGCCCGCGTTCGTAAGCAAAGTCTCGATGCACGATGATCGAGAGAGCATCCACAGGATCGCCCGCCACCAGGATATCGAGCTTCACCATGGGCGATTCCCAGTTTCCCGCCAGGTGATAGTCGAGCGACGCGTATCCGCGCGAGATGGTTTTCAGCTTGTCATAAAAGTCGAGCACGATCTCGTTCAGCGGCAGCTCATAGGTCAGCATCACGCGGCTCGAGCTTACGTACTCAAAGCCTTTTTGCTTGCCGCGCTTCTCTTCCACCAGCTTGAGGATCCCGCCCACGTATTCTTCATTGGTGAGGATCGTGGCCACGATCACCGGTTCTTCAATCTTCGCAATCTCGCTCTGGTTGGGCCAGCGCGAAGGATTATCAACCTCGATTTTTTCTCCATCGGTTTTGGTGATCTGGTAGCGCACCCCTGGCGCAGTTGTGATCAGGTCCAGTCCAAACTCCCGTTCCAGGCGCTCCTGAATAATTTCCATGTGCAGCAGCCCGAGAAAGCCGCAGCGAAAACCGAAGCCCAGCGCTGCCGAACTCTCCGGCTCAAAGAAGAAAGAAGAATCGTTGAGCCGCAGTTTTTCCAGCGCTTCACGCAAAGCTGTGTGTTCATGCGCATCCACGGTGTACAGGCCAGCGAAGACCATCGGTTTGATGTCTTCAAAGCCGGGAAGTGGCTCAATCGCCGGGCGTTCGTCGTCGGTGATGGTGTCCCCAATTTTGGTATCGGCAACGTTCTTGTTGTTGGCGATCATGAAGCCCACTTCGCCCGCAACCAACTGGTCGATCTCCACCGACTTGGGCGTGAGCACGCCCAGTGTTTCCACCTCCAGAACTTTGCCGTTCCACCACAAGCGGACCTTCATGTTCTTGCGCAAAGTGCCCTGAAAAATCCTGGCCAGCACAATCACGCCGCGGTAAGGATCAAACCAGGAATCGAAGATCAGGGCCTGCAACGGATTGTCTGGGTCGCCTTTGGGCGGAGGCAGCCGGTGCACGATCGCTTCCAGCAGCTCCGGTACGCCCAGCCCGCTTTTGGCGCTCACCAGCATGGCGCCTTTGGTGTCCAGGCCGACCGTTTGCTCGATCATCTCTTTCACCCGGTCGATATCGGCGCTGGGTAAATCGATCTTATTGATGACAGGAATAATCTCCAGCCCGTGATTGATGGCCAGATACGCGTTGGCCAGCGTCTGTGCTTCCACGCCCTGGGAAGCGTCCACCACCAGCAGCGCGCCTTCGCACGAAGCCAGCGAACGCGAGACTTCATAGGAAAAGTCCACGTGGCCGGGCGTGTCGATCAGGTTGAGCTGGTACTCTTCGCCGTTTTTCGCCGTGTACTTCATGCGGACAGCATGGGCTTTGATGGTTATGCCGCGTTCCCGCTCCAGGTCCATCGCATCCAACACCTGCGCCTGCATCTCGCGCTGGGAGAGCGCTCCGGTCAGCTCCAGCAGGCGGTCTGAAAGCGTGGATTTGCCATGGTCGATATGGGCGATGATGGCAAAGTTGCGGATGTGTGTGCGGTCCATGCGGATGGGCTTTAGTCTTCTATTTTAGCATCGGGCCGCTAAGGTACCCCGACGGCTGGTCATTTCATTCGTACCATTGGCCACATTCTAAAATGCGGGTGAAACGTGCCCAGCTCACCCGATCCACTGCAATCACCTTGTGTTTGATCTCTTGTGCATTACGGGAACTTATCGATCCATCAGGTTCCAAGACCGCTACTGGCCCGGAGACAAACTCACGTCCGGTTTCGTCGCCAGGTTCCCACCCGCCGAGGCTCCCTGCCGTTGCGCACTCCAGGTAAGTCCCGATATCAAAGTTATACCAGTGCGTGCCACGAGGAGATGAAACGCCAAAATAGCGCATGGTATTTTCAAAAACTCCTGCAGCGGACATCTCGCGTAGATCAACAATTTGGCGCTTGATGGTAGTCAACCATTGCTCAAAGCCGCCTGATTGATCTCTATCTTCTGCGTAGCTCTCTGCCCACCGAGGATCGAACGGAGGCGTGTCGAGGACCAAAGCATCCGAAAGGGCGGCGGTAAACTCGTCGACTCTCAGGTCCGCAGCATCCCGATACTTCAAAACGAGCCTGATAAGTGCGCGCAGATATTCTTCAAGACTACGGGAAGACTTTCCAGCTTGCTCGCTGAGCTGAGCCAGTCAGATAAATGTCCCTGTTCGTGGTCATGCGATCAAGGGTAACAGCTCACTCGACCCTTGCAGGAGATTAGGCCCTGCGATTATGCTGCATGGTCCCAAAACTTCTGGAGGCTTTTCATGCGCCGTTTACTCGCCGCTCTAACCATGGTTTGCCCTGTTGCGTGTTTTGCCCAGCCGCAGCAGCAGCCGCCCATCAAAGACTTCATCCGTGTCCAGTCGCCCGTGATTGCCCTGGAGCATGTGCGCGTGATTGACGGCACCGGTGCGCCCGCGCAGACGGACCAGACCATTGTGCTCTCCGGCGGAAAGATCACGGCCATCGGCAAAGCCGGTGCCGTGGCGGTGCCGGCCGAGGCGAATCGCATGGACTTCAACGGCTATACGGCGCTCCCCGGCCTGGTCGGCATGCACGACCACTTGTTTTATCCCTCGGGCGGCGGTCTTTACCATGACATGCCCTTCAGTTTTCCCCGGCTCTATCTTGCGCTGGGAGTGACCACCATCCGCACCACCGGAAGCATGGAGCCTTACACCGATCTTGAAATCAAGAAGGCCATCGACGCCGGAAAAATTCCAGGTCCAAAAATCAACGCCACCGGCCCGTACATGGAAGGCGAAGGTATTCCTCTGTTGCAACTGCACCAGCTCACCGGGCCAGACGATGCGAGCCGCACGGTGGAATACTGGGTCGCTGAGGGCGCGCGCTCGTTCAAGGTTTATAACTTCATTACCCGCGCCGAACTGAAAGCCGTGATCGACACTGCCCACAAGCACGGCATCAAGGTCACGGGCCATTTGTGCTCCATTGGCTTCCGCGAAGCCGCTGAGCTTGGTATTGACGATCTGGAGCACGGCCTCGCCGTCGATACGGAGTTTCATCCAGACAAAAAACCCGATGTTTGCCCCAACCCTAACCAGGCTGCCGCAGCCGCAGCCAAGCTTGAAATCTCCAGCGAGCCGATCCAAACCACGATCAAAACCCTGGTCGATAAGCATGTGGCCCTGACTTCCACTCTGCCGGTCTTTGAGCAG
>DATBHX010000106.1:0-10453 GCA_036557225.1 Candidatus Angelobacter sp. | reverse complement strand
GGCCAACGCAATGCTGCTGGCTGGAATTTTCTTTCTCTTTACCTCCTTCGGTTTCGTTTTGAATTTTGTGAATCAGACCTGGATTTACGTTCCCTGGGCAATCTTGTTTGCGCTTGTGGCTGGCGTCTGTTCCATGGCCTGGGCCTACGCAGGGTTTCGTCGGCTTGTGTGGATCATGGTGATATTGCTGCCTGTGCAGGTGGGCGTCAACGTTCTGATTGGAATCATGATGCGAAAGCAGGTTCCTGCCTATCAGCAGATGGACTTCACCCGCGAGGCGATCACGGACAAGCTGGTGATCGAGGGCATGCTAGCAATGTTTTCCATCATCACGGGCTACACACTGGTGGTTGGATTTATCCGCAAGGAAGGAGCGCGCATATTTGCGACGACTGCCGAGGTGAAGCTGGCTGCCGAAGTGCATCGTGCGCTTGTGCCTGTGATCTCACAGAAGCTGGGCGGTTATGAAATCTATGGAATTTCGATTCCCAGCGGCCAGATTGGCGGTGATCTGGTGGATGTGGCGCAGCAGGGTAGGCAATGGACCGCTTACGTGGCCGATGTTGCCGGGCATGGCGTGCCGGCAGGGATGATCATGGCCATGGTGAAGAGCGCAACCCGGATGAGGCCGCCAGATGGTGCGGGACTGCCTGTCTTGCTGACAGATCTCAACCGCGTGCTGTTGTCGACGTCAGCGCCGAATGTGTTTGTGACCTTCGCCTGCATTACCAGTGTAGAAGGCGGCAATCTTCGATTTGCGCTTGCCGGACACCTGCCGGTGCTTCACTATCGCAACCGCCTGCGAATCGTAGAAGAAAAATTGGTGCGAAACCTGCCGCTGGCGATTGTTCCTGACACCCAATTCGAAGATGATTCCATTGAATGCGAACAAGGGGATGTGCTGGCGGTTTTGACCGATGGCCTCACCGAATCGGCCGACTCCCATGGCCAGGAACTTGGGTTGGAGCCTCTCAAGGAGGTTTTGCTTACATTGGCCACCAACCCTTTGCCACAGATCTCCACTGCCTTGCGCCAGCGATCGCTGCAACACGGCAAGCAAGTGGATGATCAGACTGTGTTGCTTGTGCGTCGCGGCCTTCCTGTTTAGCGTGACGATTCAGGATCTCTACCTATTGGTCAATCAAGGAGTGTTTATGCGAGCCGTTTTGTGCAAAGAGTGGGGAGGACCGGAGAAGTTGGTGGTGGAAGACGTTCCGTCGCCGCCGATCAGAGAGGGCGCGGTGCGGATTGCGGTGCGCGCTTCCGGCATCAACTTTGCCGATCTGCTGCTGATCTCTGGCCAGTATCAGGAGAAGCCCGCCTTTCCCTTTACGCCCGGCATGGAGATTTCCGGCAAGATTACAGAAGTTGGCGCCGGCGTGAGTGGCTTGAAAGCGGGTGATCGCGTGATGGCCCTCACTGGCACTGGAGCGTATGCGGAAGAAGTGGTCGTGGATGCCGCCCGTGTCGTCAAGATCCCTGACAGCATGGATTTTTCAACCGCTGCGGGCTTTCCTGTGGCCTATGGAACATCGCATGGCGCCTTCGATTGGCGTGCGCATCTCAAGCCGGGCGAATGGCTGTTGGTGTTTGGGGCCGCCGGTGGCGTAGGTCTGACTGCAGTCGAGATAGGCAAGGCCATGGGCGCGAAAGTGATTGCCTGCGCCGGCGGAGCGGAGAAACTGGAGATCGCCCGTCAACACGGCGCAGACCATCTGATTGACTATGCACGCGACGACATACGCGAGGGCGTGAAAGCTATCACAGGCGCTAAAGGCGCAGACGTTGTCTATGATCCAGTTGGCGGCGATGCGTTCGATGCCAGCCTGCGCTCGATTGCCTGGGGCGGAAGGATCGTGATCATTGGCTTTGCATCCGGGAGAATTCCGCAGGCGCCGGCCAACATCCTGCTGGTAAAAAACATTGATGTGATCGGGTTCTACTGGGGGTCGTACCAGGCGCGGAAACCGGAGCTGCTGCGCGATTCTTACTCCAAGCTGCTGCGTTGGTTCGAGGAGGGGAAGCTCAAGCCGCACGTTTCCGCCAAAATGGATCTGAAGGATGTTGCGGCGGCGATGGACTTGCTGCGACAGCGAAAGTCGACGGGCAAGGTCGTGCTCACAACAGGATGAATGCGCGTTTTCCGCAGAAGACTGATTCTCTTTTTCAGTGAATCTTAGGGACACTACTCAGTGGCATTGCCGGCGGCCAGCCGCAGCAGGCCGCGAAACTTCTCAGTTTGCTCGCGGTCAGTGTCGTTCTCCAGGAGAAACTCAATGCCGTAATTGTAGCCGCGACGGTGGCGCACTACGCCCTTGGCTCGCACCGGGCCCGCGGAAAATGGTGGCGTGAATTCGATTGAAACCTCATCGCCGGTCTTGAGCTCGATTCCCGCAAAGACCAGGACCCCGCCTTCGCTCATATCATTGCCACGACCGCTCATGATCTTTGTCTTGCCGTCGCGCGTATGAATCAGCCGGATAGGTACATTGAGGCGGTAGCGCTGCCAGCGCCGGAAGACCGCTTTTTCCTGGGACGATTTGGCGCCCGGTTGGGGCGCGGAACGTACACGAGCCTGTGTTGCCATACGACTGATGATATCCGCTCCAGGATAAGCAATGAAGGTTACAGAAGTACCAAACATTGTGGGAACAACCAGAAGGCGTCCCCGTCATGCAGGTGACCGAGTCGTTGGGATGCAGGAACTCCGCTGTGCGGATGGCCCTTTGCTCGAGTCTCAAACTGATATCACAGGGCATTCCAGGATGGGATTAGATATTTTTGATCTTCACGCATTCGTCAAAGCCGCTATTTCGATTGTCGTGAGCAACCTACCTTGCGAAAAGGGTTGCGACATCGGACGGGAAGCCGCGTGCAATATTGGCTGCAAGTGATTGAGCCAATTCGAGGTTGCACAACATTAGAAGTGGCAACTCTCTTGCAGTTAAAAGCACCGCACTTTTTTGTGCAATCCGTTTCTAGCTTTCCCCGGGGTCGGACAATGCTTTATCAAGATCGGCGTAAGCTGTCACGGCTTCTGCTAGAAGTTCCATTGCAGATATCGCTCGTGGATGGGCCCGAAATTTTTTTTGGTCAGACATCCAATGTCAGCGCGCAAGGTATTTTCTTCCGCACGACGGTTGGCCACTTCAATCTGGACCAGGAGGTGGAGTGTGTCCTGGTGCTGCCGGAAGCTCTCACGCTTACCACGCAACCGGTGTTTGTAGGCTGCAGGGGCAGGATCGTCCGCGTGCAAGAGGGACAGCCGGCGAACTCTCTCGGCGTGGCGATTGAGGTCAGCAGCTACGATTTCTCAGGACGCCTTTCCCTGTCAAACACAACCGCAGCCAATGCCTGGCGACCCAATCCCTGAAATTTTCGATTCACAAAAAAATATGCCGGCCAGATATCGCGTGGTTGCGCGCCTGGCCGGCATGGTTTTTCAGAGCCGCAGTTTCGCGTGCCGTGAAAACTTAACAGCGCACGATCTTCTCCGACTGCATGCCTTTGGTCGCGTTGCGGGTATCGATCACCAGCTGTGATTCGCGCACAATGGCTTCGTAGTCGTAGTCTGAGTGGTCGGTAACGATCATCACGCAGTCATACTGCCCCAGGTTCTCGAGTGGAGTGTTGGGCATCTGCAGATCGTACTTGCGTCCCCGGCCGACAAAGGCAAAGTAAGGATCGTTGTACTTGACTTCTGCGCCCTCCTGCTGCAGCAGTTCGATCACTGTCAAAGCAGGCGATTCACGCAGATCGTCGATGTCTTTTTTGTAGGCGACGCCCAGGACCAGTACCTTGGCGCCGTTCAAGGTCTTCTTGTGCCGGTTCAGGGCCGCCGCGGTCGAGCGCACAACGTAATAGGGCATGCCCATGTTGATTTCGCCCGCCAGCTCAATGAACCGGGTGTGGAAGTCATACTCCTTGGCCTTCCAGGAGAGGTAGAAAGGATCAAGAGGAATGCAATGTCCGCCAATGCCGGGTCCCGGATAAAACGGCTGGAACCCGAACGGCTTGGTGGAGGCCGCTTTGATCACTTCAAAAATGTCGATGCCCATGCGTACGCACAGCATCTTGAGCTCATTCACCAGCGCGATGTTCACGCAGCGATAGATGTTCTCGAGCAGTTTGGTCATCTCCGCCACCGCAGGGGCCGAAACCGGCACGGTGCGGTTGAAGATGCTGTTGTAAACCTTGCTGCCAAGTTCGGTCCCAATGGGGTTCAAGCCGCCGATTACCTTGGGAATATCGCGGCGGGCCACGGTGTCATTGCCTGGGTCTTCACGCTCCGGCGAGAAGACCACGTAAAACTCGGTCTCTGACGCCGCGCCGTTCCGCGCAGCCTTCAGGCCGAGCGGGTTCTTCTCCAGGATCGGTACCAGAAGCTCTTCGGTGGTGCCCGGATAAGTGGTGCTTTCCAGGATGATCAGTTGTCCCGGGCGCAGGTGCGGCGCGATGTTCTTGCCTGTCGCCACAATGTAGCTCAGGTCTGGTTCGTGATGGTCATTTAAAGGCGTCGGCACGCAGATGATGACGACATCCATGTCCGCGATACCGGCAAAGTCGCTGGTGGCTTGAAAGCCGTTTGCGATGGCTGCCTGAATCTCTGTTTCGGGAATTCGTACGATATAAGATCCGCCGCGGGTCAGGGTCTCCACTTTGACGGGATCGATATCGAAGCCGGTCACGCGCAGTTTCTGTTCGCTAAAGAGCAGGGCCAAAGGCAGGCCAACATAGCCCATGCCGATGATCCCGATCTTGGCGGTCCGCGCGTCGACTTTGGTTTTAAGCAGCTCAGCGCTGCTCAGGGTGTATGAAGTAGTATTCGCATTCATAGCGACCAGGAATAGTGCACTTTCCCTGCCACGAGATAGGCTTCGACGTAGCTGAGGGGCTGGGAGCGCGTATCTGCTTAATTCTATTGATGTCTCGGATTTCTCTCGCTTGCGAACCAGCCGCACCGACAACAAATTGCGGCATCGATCCAGCATGCCGCTATGTGCAAGACTTTTCATGTTGAAAGTGGCTGCTTTTCCTTCCTGATCCGCAGTGACCTTGGCCTACCCGCTTCCCCCTTGTGTGAAATCCTCTGCACAACCGGAGTTCGTGGCGATTCATGCTGCTTTCATGTCTTTCTATCTTATTTTTTATCAATAAGTTACAGACTTAGCCATGGATGGCGATTTTGGCGAGCAGAATGCATTAAAGCCTGGTGGACACCAAATCATTAGAGAGGGCATTCCTGGATTCCATGAGTACCGCAACTGTAGCAAGAATGACTGTTCCAATCCTGGATCTAAAGGCGCAATACGCCACCATCAAAGACGAAATTCAGGCAGCTGTTAACTCTGTGCTTGAGAACCAGCATTTCATTCTCGGCCCGGAAGTGAAGGCTCTGGAAAAAGAAATCGCAGGATACTGCGGAACAAAATATGCCGTAGGCGTAGCTTCCGGAACTGACGCGTTGATCCTGGGTCTGAAGGCCTGTGGTATCGGCTCCGGCGATGAGGTGATTGTTCCCTCATTCAGCTTTATCGCCACAGCGGACTGCGTGAGCCTGCTGGGCGGAACACCGATATTTGCCGATATCCAGCCGGATACCTACAACATCGATCCCAGCAAAATCGAAGCCCTGATTACGCCCAAGACCAAGGCGATCATCCCGGTCCATCTTTACGGCCAGTCTGCCGATATGGACCCGATTCTGGCGCTTGCCCGGAAGCACAATTTGAAAGTACTGGAAGATACGGCGCAGGCGATCGGCGCCACCTATAAAGGACGCCGCGTGGCCGGCCTGGGTGACCTGGGCTGCATCAGTTTCTTCCCTAGCAAGAATCTGGGCGGCTATGGCGATGGCGGAATGGTAGTTACGAACTCGGAAGAGATTTATCGCCACCTGATTTCGCTGCGCGCCCATGGCAGCACCAAAAAGTATTTCAGCGAAGAGCAGGGCTGGAACAGCCGCCTGGACGAGCTGCAGGCCGGTATTCTGCGTGTGAAGCTGCGCTATCTGGACCAGTGGAGCAGCAACCGCCGTAAGGTAGCAGATAGCTATGACGCGCTTTTGAAGGGCATGCCGGGAGTGGTTACACCGGTACGTAACGGCTTTGGCGCTCACGTTTTTCATCAATACACCGTGCGCGTGCCCAATCGCGATGCCGTTCAAAAACAGCTTGCGGCCCTGGGCGTGACCACGATGGTCTACTACCCCACGCCGATGCATCAGCAAACCATCTATGAATCGCTGGGCTATAGCGAGGGCAGCTTACCCGTGAGCGAAGCCGCTTGCCGGCAGGTCCTTTCGTTGCCCATGTTCCCTGAACTTCAACCTGAGCAGATTGAGTACGTGGTTCAATCGCTGCTCCAGGCGCTGGAAGGGTAGGTGAGAGACGTGCCGGGAGAGAAAGGTATTGTTTGGAATGGGTCGACGGGCCAGGCGGGCGCGGCCACCATTTCGGCAGATCCCATCAAGCTGCTGAACCGGAGCTACGGCAGCACGCTGGTCAAGATCGGGGCGCACTACGTTCCGCGCAGAAGCCTGATCCTGGCCTTAAGCGAAAGCGTAATCTTCATGACTGCGCTGATGCTGGCGACGGTACTGCGCTTTATGGATCTTTCTGTCGCGCGGGACTATTTCTCTCATCCGCAGAACTGGCTGCGTTTTGCGTCGGTGACACTCATCTGTCAGCTTGCTCTGTACTACAACGAACTATATGAGGTGCGGGTCGCCAGCAGCCGCGGCGCGAAGCTGGCGCGGGCCTTTGCCGCCATGGGCATAGCGCTCATGGCTTTGTCGCTGCTGTATTATCTTGTGCCCGCCTTTCGAATGGAACGCGGCATAGGTTTTCTGGCTGCTGTGCTTTCCATCGCGTTGCTGGTTGTTTGGCGTCTGACCCTGGAAAGAACCAAGGTCTTCAGTCGTCCGCTGGAACGTATTCTGGTGATGGGTATGGGCCCGCATGGTATCAACCTGGCCGGCGAGATCATGCGCCGCCCTGAACTGCAGTACAAAGTAGTCGGCTTTTTGGACGAACAGGGCAGTTCCATGGGCTCAACGTGCAAGACGCTCGTAACGCCGGGTATTATCGGGGCGGTTTCGCAGGTCGATGAGATTGCCGCGCGTGAAGCGGTGGATCGCGTGGTTATCTCGCTGGCGGAGCGTCGCGGCATAATGCCGGTTCGCCAACTCGCGGCGTTGAGATTGCAGGGTATGCCGATAGAAGAAGCGCAATCTGTCTATGAGCGCTTGACTGGCCGCCTGCCCCTGGAGCAATTGCAACATAGCTGGCTTGTGCTCTCAGAAGGATTTCGCAAATCTCGTTTTGCTGTGGCCGCCAAGCGTGTCACCGACATCCTGGTTTCCTTCGTGTTGATAGTGCTCTCAGCGCCCGTGATGCTGGCTGTGGCGCTGGCCATCATGCTGGAAAGCGGACGTCCGGTGCTGTTCAAGCAGGAGCGCGTCGGCTTGGGTGGCCGCCGCTTCAAGATATTCAAGTTCCGGTCCATGACCATCGGCTCGGATAAAGACGCTCCATCCTGGACCGCCGAAGGCGACAGCAGAATCACACGTGTGGGAGCTTTCATTCGCAAGTACCGGCTCGATGAACTGCCGCAGCTCGTGAATATTCTGCGCGGCGAAATGAGCCTGGTCGGTCCGCGGCCAGAAGTGCCGTATTTCTGCGATCTGCTGGAACGCGAGATCCCATTCTTCAATCTGCGGCACAGTGTACGTCCGGGATTGACAGGATGGGCCCAGGTGAAATACCAGTACGGCGCCAGCCTGGAGCAGACCAAGACCAAATTCGAATACGATCTCTTCTACATCAAACACCTGTCCGTCTTGTTTGATCTCACGATTATTCTTGAGACGGCGAAGGTAGTGCTGATCGGAAAGGGCGCAAAGTAGGGGGCCTCGGATGGGGCGGTTTTCCGGCGCCTCACCGGCCTTGAAAAGGAATCGCGCCTTGACGAAGATCTATTGGATTACTGCGGTCTTGTTTTACCTGTACTAGGCTGCTGGACCGGTTTGGAGGGTTCCGTATCCCGCCAAGTGGCTCCACAGCAGCATATGTGCTCTGACAGTTTGTGGCCGGGCCTGGAACTACATACATGCGGCTTTCCGTCTTTTATGCAGGCGTCGCCACATACTATGCTTGCCATTGGCGCCTCCAATTGAAGCCTATGTTACCTCTACTTGACTCGCGCTTCTAGTGCTTTTCTCTTACGTTGCGGGTCGAAGACTATAACCAGTAATTCCGGGGCTGAAGATTTTTCTATGCCTTTGCTTTTTTGAGCATCCAGCGGTAAGTGGCCGGTAGGTAAGCGATGAAAGCCAGGGTGAAGAGAATCCAGCCACCGGTCAGGTGATATTCAAGGACGCTATTCTGGAGCGATGTGTTTCCCACAAGAAACAGCAGCGTAATGCGGATGACGTTTGCGATGAGCATTGCGCCCAAGCCGCCGAAATACGCCGCCATGGCCCGCCGGCGATTCAGCTCATCCCAATCCATTACCAGCATGAGCGTGAAGAGTATCTGAAAAAGCTTGATGCCCTGGAGCCCGCCGCAGCCAAAGACGATCGTGACTTCCAGGTTCGGGCCCACGAGCGTGGGCGTTAAGGTTGCAACGTATTGTGTCGCGGGAACAAAAAGGTGAGCCAGTGCGAATACGGAGCGTCCCAGGAGCTGCCCGTACCACGGCCAGGCCATGCTGAAGATTCGCAGGGGAAAGAAGCTAACGAGCGCGATTGCAGCCGCTATCCAGTGGGCCCGGTAGATCCCGTCAAAATGCCGCCATGCGTCACGAGACAAGAGAACGGCCGTCGGCAGCAAGATCAGGTACTTGGAAGCTGCCAGTGCCATGGCAACGCCGGTGGAGTGTGTTCCTTTCCACAAGCCGGCAAAAGCGGCGCTCATCAGCGCAAGGTGAAGACCCAGGAAACAACAGAGACGCCACGGAGCAATCGGTGGCGTTGTGATCAGTGTTGAGAGCGATTTGTTAAAGGAGCTGCGTAGCGCCAGAATCAGCAGGAGTCCACAGCTGAACGCCGGCGCCACAGTGTTGAGGTCTGGCAACAGCCAGGAGTCCAGGCACACAGCTCCCAGAGTGAGAGCAAGAACAGGCAAATACGGTGTCTGGTTAACTTTAACTATTGCCTGCCGAAGCCCTGCAGGGAATAACCGGTGGAGCGCTTTTTCGTTTTGCTCAAGCGCGCTGGAGCCAGCCATTCCGCGTTTCGCCTGCGAACTACCCGCGTGCCCGGGCACGGCGCCGGTACACCAGGTAAGAGCCAGCTCCCAATACGGAAGCAGCGGCCAGACCCAGTACGCTCATTTCGGTTGCATCGGTTTTCCCGCCCTTGTGCTTGTCTTTGTCCCGATCATCGTCGTGATCATGGTCCGCATAAGCGCACAGCGATGAAAGACACAGTGTGAGGAAAAACGCGGCTAATCTAACTTTCTTCATATTTGCACCCTTGCCTTTTGCACTCCTTGGTAGCCTTAGTATTAGCAAATCAGGTTCCAATCAGGTGTTCACATTTCATCCCATAGAATGAAATTAAATGCTTATTAATCAATGGATTACGGTGCGTGTGAGCAAGGTTTTGTGACCTGCAAGAGGAAATCATGAAGCCCAATTCAGAGTATATGCAAGATCTTGCATACTAATAGAAAAGCCGTATCGAGGGTTAGGGCAGCCCAGTTTATTTGACAGTCAGGTTGATTGAGGTCGTACGCGTCAGGCTTCCCGAGGTGCCTGTAACCGTCAAGGCATAGGTTCCTGCAGGTGTGCCGCCTCCGGAAGGTGGTGGCGGTGGTGGCGGAACGACTCCTCCTCCGCCTCCACAACCAGCTGCGATTGTGATGACTACCAGGCAGAAACATGTACGCAATTGCGCTCCCGAAGCGCCTTTGTTAGTGGCGCGCCGGATGATCCACAAGCTCCCAAGAATTCCGAATGTCCAGAACCATGATGCGGGAAAGGTGGCCCGAGCAACTGCGGCCGAACTGCGCGCAGTAGAGGTAATCGAGATCTGAGCAGAGACACTGCTGCCATTTGGATTGACCGAACTCGGAGACACAGAGCACGTCGCACCCGAAGGGGCGCCGGCGCAGCTCAGCGTGACATTCTGGTTGAACCCATTGGTTCCGGCAATACTGAGTCCGATCGTCGTTGACTGTCCAGCGGTGATGGATACAGCAGAACCGGAAGGCAGTGTAAGCGAAAAATCTGCCGCTGGTGGCGGCGGTGCGATTCCCAGGGTCGCGTGCAGATAGTACGTTGTGGCATTGTGATTTCCCTGAGCGTCAACGCCGTCTTCGTCCATGTTGGTGGTGTCGAGATTGGTGGTGTTGCCTGGCCACAACAAGTCCCAGCGAGCCGAGGCGCTGCCGTCGCGCGTTGGCGGACCGGTAGCAAGGATCTTGTAAGTGCCCCAGGCGCCGGCGGCTGA
>DATBHX010000105.1:0-35760 GCA_036557225.1 Candidatus Angelobacter sp. | reverse complement strand
CACCCTGGATCGCGAGGACACCAATTCTCATACTCAACCTGAAAACTTACCACGGAGGCACGAAGACAAGGAGGGAACTAGAAATTGTTCTCTGAATGCACAAATAGCGACTAAATGTTTTTGCCGCTGAATTCTTCTTATTATCTGCGTTCATCAGCGTAGATCTGCGGCTGATTTGGGTTTCTCCGTGCCTCAGTGTCTCCGTGGTGGATGTTCACCAGCCCCTAGTCTGCAGCATATCCGCTTCCGACATCGCGGCCACGGCCAGACCCTTCATCGCCCCAACCAGATCTTCGCTCACCTCAAGTAACACTTTAGGATCGTCAAAATGTGTGGTGGCGCGGACGATGGCTTTGGCGCGCTTTTCGGCTTCGGCGGACTCGCAGAAGTTGACGCTATCTGCCATGAAAATTCCTGAACCAACAAACACAGCTTCTGCTCCAAGCTGGCGAACCAGAGCGGCGTCAGCAGGCGTAGCGATACCGCCGGCAGAGAAGTTGGGAACGGGCAGCTTGCCCGCCTTCGCCACCATGCGCACCAGTTCTACCGGGGCCTGCAGCTCTTTGGCCTGAGAGTAAAGTTCCTCTTCGGGAAGTGCAGTTAAAATCTTCATTTCACGGACGATCTGCCGCATATGTTTAACAGCATGAACGACGTCACCGGTGCCCGCTTCGCCCTTGGTCCGGATCATCGCCGCACCTTCGGCAATACGCCGCAGTGCTTCACCCAGATTACGAGCGCCGCACACGAACGGCGTCTTGAAGCCGTGCTTATCGACGTGGTGGGCCTCGTCAGCCGGTGTGAGCACTTCTGACTCGTCTATGTAATCGACACCCAGCTCCTGCAGGATCTGCGCCTCAGCAAAGTGGCCGATACGGCATTTCGCCATCACGGGGATGGAGACGGATTGCATGATCTCGCGAATCTTTTTGGGCGAGGCCATGCGGGCCACACCGCCCTGGGCGCGAATCTGCGCCGGCACGCGCTCCAAAGCCATCACGGCGGCGGCGCCGGCTTTCTCTGCGATTTCGGCCTGCCCGGCGTCGGTTACATCCATGATCACGCCGCCCTTGAGCATCTCTGCCAGGCCCGTTTTCAGCCGCAATCCTGTGTTGCCATTCTTCTCAGACATAAAGAAAACTCCCATTTCGTGCCATAAGCACGACCACTTGTAAGGGGTAACACTCTATTTTAGCGCGTTTGTCTGCTCTGTTGCGGTTCGATTCTTGTTACTATTTGCCCTTGGATGACTGCCATGCGGAAGCTCGAATGGCCGTTCGCGCTCCTGGGCGCGATTCTTGCCGCAGTATTCCTGTTCCGGGGCAACCTGCATACTGACGATACCGGAATCATCGCGGGCCTTATTTTGCTCTTTGCCGGGATCCTTGCCTTTCTCTTTCGTAAAGCTGGATTGATTTTAGGTTCGCTTCTCGGGCTAAGCATTGTGGTGTCCGAGCTCTGGAATTGGAAGATGGGCATTCCCAGGGCCCACATGGCCAAATCTTCAGACTTCGTATTGCTGTTCCTGTTTGTCAGCGCGTTAAGCGTGGCCGGAAGTCTGGCTGGTTTTGGCATGCGACGCGCAATTCAAAAGGCCGGCCCAAGCCGGATCTGAGCCTCCGTTCCTGCATTCTCTTCCACTTGAATCGGCTATTTTGCAGCTCGAGCGCCGGCGAGAACGGCGAAGATCTTTTCCGGATCGATTGCGATAAACGTCCCCGTGCTACGGGCCAGCACTTCGCCGGCTTCATTGCTAATCTCGGCGACGTTGGTGTGTTTGCGCCCTTCAACCGACTGCTCATAGCTGGTCACGGTCAGCATCTTGCCCAGCGGGACCGGCTTCAGATAGCGAATGTCCATGGAACTGGTAAGGGCCAGCACATTGCGGAAGCGATTCACCTTGCCCATGGCTTCGTCAAGAATGGTAGCGATAATCCCACCATGTGAGTGTCCGGGCGGGCCGGTGTAGCGGCGCGAAAGCTTGAATTTGCAGATGGCGTGGCGAGTGACATCATCAAGAAAGAATTTTAGATGCATGCCATCTTTATTGTCCTTGCCGCAGACGAAGCAGTGGTTCTTGCGTGGGCCGGGCTTGCCTTGGACCGAGTGTCCGTGTGAGGGTTTCCTTTTTGCCATGGGTGACAGGTGATTCTAACAAACCGGGAAATCATGGGGTTGTGGGTGTGGCGGCATCTATTTGCAATTGCATTAGGTCATGCACAGCGGCTCGAACCACATGCCAGGAAATTGCGGCGGTATAGAAGTCCGTAGTGCTTTCTTCCTGGCGTTGTTTGTGGGGGTGGACGAAATTTCGAGATTCCCGTAGAGCATGACTGAACTTTGTGATGTCACCGCCGAGCCAGTGCAACTCATGAGCTACCTCGATAAAGTTGTGCAAGGTCCATTCGTGAATGGCTCTCGTTTTGCCGGTTTTGTCTTTGGGAGCTGCTTTTGCCTCTTTCGCTATTGCAAACTTGGACTCAGTGACATGCAGCAGCATACCTTCAAGGATGCTGCCCATCATCAACACCGCCGCTAGATAAGCGCCGCCTTCGATGCACCGTTGAGCTTCTCCCCAGAGAAATGAAAGTATTTTTGAAAGAGAATTATCTGTTACAAATTTGCGAAAGTCTGGGGCTTGCTCCCGTTGGAACGAAACCTTCCGTCCGGCGGTGACGACTGTCGGAGCGGACGCCGCTTCTTGGAGCCGCGGCCTCATGTGATCCAGTACAAGCTCCAACTCCTCTGCTTGTAACCAGTGATTTAGCTTGGTCAAGGCGTCATTTACGTCCACCATCCTACTCTCGTGTTCCAGCGGACTAACCAAGCGCAAGAGGATCTGCTCGATTTCCTTAGCGACCAAATCTCCAGTAGAGCCTTCATTCAAGCTGCGCAACGCGAGGTAGGCCTGGTCGACAGTTGTTTCGGTCCAAGTCGCGCCCCCGGCTTTTGTCAGGCCAATACGATCAAAGAAATCTTTGGGATATCCGGGACGTTGAAAAATCATCTGTGCAATGTTTTTCAACGTAACCTGATCTAGCTTCGTCTTTGGCATAAATCCTTCTTGCAAGCCCATCGGTGGGATGTGTTACTGGTCATGGCCTGGTAGGTTCGTAATGCATATTTTATCGCGTTTTAAGCATCTGCAGGCAGCGCACGGTACTTGAGTTGCACGATGAATGCCTCCCCGCTATGCTCTCAAGTGATGTCCACACTGATTGAATGCGTTCCCAACTTTTCTGAAGGCCGCGACAAAGCGGTGGTTGATGCCATTGTCGAGGCTATGAAGATTCACGGTGTCTCGTTGCTCGATCGCGAGATGGATGCCGACCACAACCGCTGCGTCATCACCATCGTCGGTGATCGCGAATCGATCACGGAAGCGGCCATTCGCGGCGTCGGCAAAGCTTCGGAGCTGATCGATCTGACGAAGCACCAGGGGGCGCATCCGCGCATAGGCGCCGCAGACGTGATTCCGTTCATCCCCATTGAAGGAGTCACGATCGAAGACTGTGTGGCCATTGCCCGCAAAGTTGGAGAAGAGATATGGAAGCGCTTCAAGATTCCTGTGTATCTCTATGAATCCGCTGCTACAAAGCCTGATCGACAAAACCTGGAGAACATCCGCCGCGGGCAATTTGAAGGCTTAAAAGAAGACATTTTGGTCAACCCGGCGCGCTGCCCGGATTTTGGCGATCCGCGCTGCCACCCGACAGCCGGCGCAACGGTGGTGGGCGCCCGCAAAGCTCTCATTGCGTACAACGTCTTTCTCAATACCAAAGATGTCGACATCGCCAAGAAGATTGCCAAGGCGGTGCGCTACTCCACCGGCGGACTGCGCTTTGTGAAGGGCGCAGGGTTTGAGGTGCGCGGGATGGCCCAGGTGTCGATGAACCTGACCGACTTTGAGCAGACACCGATTGCCCGGGTCTTTGAATTCGTCAAGCGCGAAGCCGCGCGCTACGGTGTGCAGCCGGTCAGCAGTGAGATCGTAGGCCTGGTTCCCAAGAAAGCGCTGGAACAGGCGGCGGAGTGGTTTCTGCAGGTGGAGAACTTTGATTCGTCGATGATCCTGGAGAACCGTTTGGCTGCCGTTACCAGCGGCAAGATGGCGGTCGGCGGTCTGCGGGCGGGAACGGAGCCGTTCATCGAGCAGCTTGCTGCGCCCACGGCAACACCCGGCGGCGGCAGTGCTGCAGCGGCTACGGCAGCCATGGCCGCTGCGCTTGGCAGCATGGTGGCGGCAATGTCGCGGACTAAAAAGGCGTTTGTGCAATATGAGCCGCAGCTTAGCCAGGCATTGGCCCGGCTGGGGCAGCTCAGAGAAGAGCTGAAAGCAGGGATTGACGCCGACGCGGAAAGCTACAACCAGGTGATGGCAGCTTACAAGCTGGCCAAGACTTCGAGCGACGGCGATGCGGTCATCGAGACGGCAATGAAAGGCGCCACCAGTGTTCCCATGGAGACGGCGGAGAAGGCGCGCGAGGTCGGCGACATTATTACGAGTCTGAAGCCGATCACCAGCCCGAATATGGCATCTGACCTGACGGTGGCCTCGGCGCTGACCAGCGCAGCGATTGTAGGGGCGCTGGCCAACGTGGACATTAACCTGGGATCGATAAAAGATGCAGGTTTCGTCGACGAGATACGTTCTAAAGTGGTGGCGCTCCAGAGGTGAATACCTTAAGTAATGTGAATTTAGCATCCTGAGCTGCTGCCGGACGCATCAGACCAGAGAAAACCGGATTAGAATATGAACATGAAAAGCACCACCGTTCTAATGCTCGCACTGCTCGTGAGCGGACTCCCCAGCTTTGCCGCGTCGCTGGGGACGGCCGCGCGCACGGTCATTCCCATTGAGGTCCAGCAGATCATCAACGTGGACTACCGGCGCATGAAGAACTCAGATACGGCCATGGACATGAAGGCCAAGCTGCTGCCGCCCAACATGAAGCAGTTTGAAGACGCGCTCAAAGATATCGGCGTGAACCCTGATAAAGACATCGACCAGATTACCCTGGCTTCCTTCCGGCAGAAGGACCACGGGCTGCAGATGATCGGCATTGCGCAAGGCCAGTTCCCGCGCAAGAAGCTGATGCTCAAGATTTCCAAGCAGAACATCAAGGGCACCAAGAAGAACGGTTCCACCATCTATCCCATGGCCGGTGGAATGCAGATGACATTTCTTGATGACTGGACCATGCTGTTCGGCGACATCTCCGCCGTCAAAGCCGCGCTCGATGCCCGCGACGATTCCAGCCAGAGCCTGAACGCCAACCGCGACATCACTGACATGATTCCCAACGTGGAGCAGGGCACGGTGTGGAGCGTGCTTGACGCAGCCGGCACACAGACCATGCTGAAGTCAGCATTGGGCGGCGCCGCCGACCTGGGCGAATTTGACAACGTTAAGAAGAAGCTCCTGGGCTCGCGCTACACCATGGATTTCGACCATGGCGTCGATTTCAACCTGAACGTGGTGACCTCGGACAACGTGACGGCTTCAACTTTATCGTCAGTGCTGAAGGCGGGGATGCTGTTCAAGAAGATGGACGCCACGCCAACAGAAAAGACGGCGATCGACGGCACCAGCGTGGATTCCGACTCCAACAAGCTGGTGGTCCACTTCAAGGCCGATGACAAGAACTTCCAACAGTTGATTGAGTCGCCGATGTTCGCTTCAGTGGTGCGGTAGGAACCTTTTCACCACAGAGGACACAGAGAAAACACAGAGGAATTCCAAGATCAACTCTGTGGTTCTCCGTGTCCTCTGTGGTTTTATGACGTTTTACAACTCCGTGCTCAGCGCCTGACCCAGGTCCTGCAGATACTTTTCATTTCTCCGGTACCACATCCAAAGCCCGTGTTTTTCCGCCAGCACCAGTCCGGCCTTGCGCAGAATGCCCATGTGATGAGAGATGGTGGGCTGGGAGAGCTTGATGTGGTCCTGCACATCGCAGGCGCACATGCCCACGCCTTTGCCGATGGAGCACTGGCCTTTCTGCTTGAGCAGGCGCAGGATCTTGAGCCGGGCCGGGTCGGCCACGGCCTTGAATGCGGCAACGAGCTGTTTATCGGTCAGGGGCATACGGAGGGATCGATGCAGATCAATCTAAATTTATCACGTTCGAATTCCACTATGGAGGCACGGAGAAAATTGCCAGAATTGCGAGAATTAAAACCCATCCCTTCGCAACGGGGTGAAGAGATGGGCGGGGGCGTTACGCGCGGAGGCTTGCGCTGTGTATGAGCGGCCAACGTTTGAGGCAGCGAAGTTCGTCGGTCTTCCAGTCGTCGTATTCGGTGTCCAGGGTGAAGCCGGGATCGATCACGAAGTGAAGCGAAGTTTTGTCCTGAAAGCGGACGGTAATGGAGTGGTATTCGCCACTGGTAAATATTTCGACGTGCTCCACGATCTTGCCGGCAACTTCATGTAAGCGATGGAAGCTGCGGTTCTTGTAGCGGCGGATGGTGGTTTTACCTTTCCGGGTTTCTGTGAAGCGCAAGGAGGCAGGGAGCCGTTCTCGTTTTTTTGGCTTTTTAGGGCTGCGATGTTTGCGGGTTATGCGTGAGAGTCCAGGTGAAGCGGGTTGGGTGGAAGCTTGAGCACGACGGCGCGAGCCTTGTGCTCGGGGATGAGAGTGTTTATCTTGAGTGTCAGCCAAGGTTTGCCTGCCTCTAGCAGGTGGAACTGCGGTTAGGGCGCGCTCGGTGCTTCAACACCGGGCGATGCCCGACTAGACAACCCAAACACGCAAAAACCGCGCGTGTTTGGGGGCTCAGTCAACAAGTTCGGCCATTGGCTTTTGGCTCTTGGCCATTAGCTTTGGCGTTGTCGAACAACTTCAGGAATCGCGAAGGCGCAGACTAAGAAGTTTGCGCCTTTGTTTTTGAATATCGATGAGGCGGGAGTGGAAGTCAATAGGCTGTGAGGTGCTTGAGTAAAAAACGAAGAAAGTGAAGCGGCGTCGCGGCAACTTAATTTTGTTAAGCGGATAACTTGGCCGCGCGCTCCGCTACCTCCAGCCCGGCGGCCAAAATCGGGCCGCTCTATGGGCTTCCGGCAGCTGCGCGCGGGCCACAGGCGTAAGGAAGGAATTCTGAAAGCATCTTGCTTCTGAACAAAATGCAGCCTCAGGCGAATAGGCGTGCTAAAGCGAGCTTGATGCAAGAAAAGCCGCTGAAGTTCAAAGAGGCCGTGCCCGATCTGCTAAAGGTGACGCCGGCAGCGAACCACCGTAAGCGAAGCCGAAGCGCAAGAAAAAGTAGTCCGCAGGCGTATCTTGGCGTATGTATGGCATTGACTCCTCATTTCCAGCGACTCAGAATTATTGCTGGGTCGAAACAATGCCCAAGCGCATACTGTCAGTCTCGTATGATAGCGTTCTGCTCGCAACCCGCGAGATGCTACTTCAGCAAAGAGGCTACGCCGTCACTTCCGCTCTGGGATACACTGAGGCGCTAGAGCATTGCCGTTATGGTGAGTTCGATCTGTTCATACTTGGGCATTCAATACCCCACAAAGACAAGTTGCATTTGATTCAAGCGTTCCGAGAGAGCTGCGATGCTCCAATCCTGTCTCTTGAGCGGATAAACGAAAAGCGTGTACCATGCGACCTTCACGCATCCCCGGATGATCCTCAGAGATTCCTCGATGTAGTGGATGATATTTTGGCAGGGCACAGAGACCAACTCACGGCAGAGACCAGCAAAAGACAATGAAGAACCCGCCTTTCAGCGGGTTAGGTTTTTGGCGGATATTCTGGGCCAATCTCTTTGTCTATCGTGTCCGCGATCCGCAATGAGTGCTTTCGCCCAATGTGTTGAGACTTCTTCAAGAATATTACCAGCAATACCCAAAAAACCTTGTTTAAGCAGGTAACCCGGTAGTGGGCTTACTTTGAACCATTCCTGGTTTTTTGACTCCTTTTCTCAATTTCCCTCGCCTTATGAGTAATCTCTGCGGCCTCTTTCCTGAGCTTTTGCGATGTTCGCAATAAGTTGGCAGCTATTTCGCGCAGTATCTTTGAATCGTTCTGGATGTCCAGCAAAACTTCACGTTCCACCGCTAAATCATCAAGACGGTCGGCCATAAAGTTTACGCAGCTCTTTCCGCCCTCCGTTTATGTTCTTCCCATAGGGCTACCAGATCGCTTACTTCCCAAAGCCTATTCGTCACACCTGCGTTCGGGAAATGGCAGACGGGAGAAACCGGCTTAATGCCCGGTAGCTTCCCGGACGATCCGCGCAGCGGCTTGGTTCACGTCTTCCGCTTGCGCCGGTTCTCAGCGTTGGCGGCAGCTTTGACTCTAGCCACATGAATGAGCGAGAAACCGCCAGAGCTGGTCGCGCAGTCCTGCCCGGGTTTGGATTTGCAAAAGGGACACGCGATATTAATCGGGCTGATTGGCAGGACTTCCGGCAGTTTGAGTTTTGCCATGCAGGAATGATCACACAAGTCAGTGGCCAAAGTTAAGGCCCTTGAAATTCAAACTGTACCACTGCCCTCTCTTGACAGGTTCGCTACCTCTTCGCTATAATAGAAAGTACCAGACCGAGAGCGGCGTCGGCGGGGAGACCCGGAAAGGCCAGCATCCCTCGTTACAGTCCGCGAGCTTTCTGCTCGCCTGCTGTGACAAATCCCATACAGTTGAAGTGTGCCTTGGTGGATCGGGATATCCGGGCATCGGGACATCGGGTCATCTGAGAAAGCCCAATCAAAAATTTAGACAGCAGCCACCTTTGGGTGGCTTTTGCATTTTGTGGAGAAAAACCGTGACGAAGGAAGAAGTGATTGCCGCCATTAAGGAATGTGCCGAGCAGTTGGGGCACGTGCCCAGCCTGACCGAGCTTAAAAAGACCGGGAAGGTGAACAAGTACCGGATCAAGAAATTTTTCAGCTCCTATATGCGGGCGCTGCGCGCGTGCGGTCTGGAGCGAGGAGGATCGGGATTCCAGGTGAGCCGGGAATTTCTTTTTCTGGAATGGGTCTCGATTGTGCGCAACCTGGGAAAGATCCCAACGATTCCGGAATATCAAGACCGGAGCAAGTACAGCATACGGCCTCTGTTGAGAGTCTGTGGAGCGTGGAGCCAGGTGCCGGAGAGAGTGCTGGAGTATGCGCGGCAGGGAAGGCTCGAAGGCGAATGGGACGATGTGATTCACCTCGTTCTCAAGCACCTTCGTGTGTCGCGAGGGCAGGACCCGACGTCAAGGCTCAGCCCGGGCTCGACGTTAAAGCCCAGGTTATCCTCGAATAAACGAATCTACGGACCACCGCTGCACCCGTTTCCGATTGTCTTTGCTCCGAGCAATGAGCAGGGCGTCGTGGTGATGTTCAGCGCCATGGCCCGCGATCTGGGGTTTGCCATTACGCACGTGGGAACGGAGTATCCGGATTGCGAGGCAATGCGAGAAGTGGAGCGCTATAAATGGCAGAAGCTGCGGATTGAATTTGAATTCGAGAGCCGCAATTTTCAGGTACACCAGCATGCGCCGAGAGATTGCGACATGATTGTGTGCTGGAAACACAATTGGGATGATTGTCCGCTAGAGGTTCTGGAATTGAGAACACTGGTGGGGAAGATGGGATGAGGTCGCGCCTGAGAATCCACGTCAAGCCTCTGTGCTTTCTGCCGGTTCGGCGACGGCAAGTGGCTCTGGCCGGATCCACGCAACAGCGAACACCGCCAGGATGATGATCCGGCGAAGGCAGTAACGAAATCCCATGAAGATCTGTACCCAATCGAGAGATGACATCCGGTCCTCTTGCCAGAAAGTTTTTGCGGCCCAATAGACTGAGCGTAAGAGAGGCCTCGGCCGGGGCTCAAGCGACAAGGGACGGCAGGGAAGGTTGTCGTGGAATGTCGTTGCCGTTCGCATCAGCGAACGGCAAGTTGAGAGGGAGGAAGCAGCGAGCAAAAAAAGCAGACTAACCGCGGATCAACGCGGATGATCGCGGATTAGAGAATTGCAGAAATCGCCGGAAAGCTACCTTAGCAAGGTACCAGGCGTGCGGGGGGACCCGAGCAAGATTGGGTGCCGAAAAACAGTCCACCGATGTCCCGATCACCCGATGACCCGATCTCCCGATTTATTTCGGCTGTGTCATGCTAAACCAGTTGCCGAACGGATCTTTGAAGACGGCTTCTACGCCATAAAACTGATCTTTGGGCGGGGAGACAAATTCGACGCCTTTGGCCTGCATTTCTTCGTAAGACTTGCGGCAGTCGGCGGTCTGGAAGACGCCGGCGCCGAACGCGCCCTTCTTCATCAGTTCGCGGATGGCATCTACGTCCTTAGTTTGGATTTTCTGAACGCCCGCTCCTTCAAACGGCGACGGTGCAACTTTCATCAGGATGATCTCCAAATCAGGTTGGCCCTTGGGTGAGACGGTGAGCCAGCGGAAGCCATTGGGCATGGATTCGTCCATCTTGACCTCAAAGCCGAGCTTGTTGACGTAGAAATCTTTGGCGACATCCTGGTCGATTACAAAAATTGCAGAGTGCGACATGCGCTGGATCATGAGTTCTCCTCGACAGAAAACGTTAGCGAACCGTGAGAGCGTTAGCTGACCAGAGAGATGTTAGCTGACCGTAACGAGTTCGCGCTTCTTGATTCTTGCGCTTCTTCAGGCGGCTCCGCTGTAGGCGGCAAAGTAGCAGACCGGCACCAGAATAATGTTCCACGGTCGCGAATAGCCGAAGACGCGGCGGATTTCGCGCTGGTATTGGCTGGGCGGGCGTCCGACAAGCGATTGAAACTTGGTGGAGAACGAACCCAGACTGTTGTAGCCGACCTCAAGGCAGACTTCAGTCACCGTCATGTCGCCGGAGGCCAGGAGGCGTCGGGCACGGTCCATGCGCAGGTTGGTTAGGAAGTCGTGCGGCGTTTCGCCGAAGGCCGTACGGAAGAGGCGATGGAAGTGGAACGGCGAGAGGCAGGCTTCGCTGGCCGCCTGGTGGAGCGAAACGGTAGATTGATATTCCGCAGCCATCAGATCGCGGGCCCGGCACAGGCGACGGAAGGTGTCGTCATGCAGAAGGCGCGGAGCCAGGGTAGAGCGGGCCATCGAGATATTTTAAGCGCAGGGCAGGTGGAGTTGGCAACCCCGGATTTCGGCGTCTGCCCAGAAAAAAAATCGGCGGCGATGTGACTGAACTTTGTCACGTTTGCGGAGCTTTCAGTTAATATTCCATCGTGGCCATACGTGAAATTCATGTCAGCGGATACCGGTCAGTGCGCAACCTACGGCTGCACCTGAGCCAGATCAACGTGCTTACCGGAGCAAATGCAACCGGCAAGACCAATCTCTACAACTCTGTTTTCCTGCTGGCTAAAGCTGCCGCCGGCGGTTTTGCCCAGGTGATCGCGGAAGAGGGTGGCATGCCAAGCGTGCTCTGGGCGGGCACGCGCAAAAGCCGTTCGATAGGTTCCATCCGCATGGAGCCGGCGCGCATGAGCCTGGGGATCAAGACTGATCCGTTTTCCTACGAATTGGTGTGCGGCTTGCCCAAGCATAGCGGCCCCGTGGAAAAGAGCGCGTTTTCTCTCGATCCAGAAGTCAAGGAAGAACGCGTATGGATGGACGGACCTCACGGGCTAAAAGTAACCTTTTTTGAGCGCTCGCCCAAAGGCGCCTGGATACTCGACAACGACGAGCGCCTAGCCGACTACACTGGCGAACTTCTGCCCACCGAATCCGTGCTCTCGCAGCTGCGTGAGCCCCATCTTTATCCCGAGCTTTCCTCGCTGCGCACCGAGATGAACCGCTGGCGCTTCTATCATCATTTCCGCACCGACGCCGACTCTCCACTGCGCCACCCGCAAGTCGGCGTGCGTACGCCGGTATTGGCCCACGATGGCCGTGACCTCGCCGCAGCTCTGCAGACCATCAATGAAGTCGGACAGTCGCAGGATCTGCACGAAGCCGTGCGCCAGGCCTTCCCCGGTGCTTCGCTCGAGATTGAGCACGACGAAGACAATGGTATGTTCGCCGTCTTGCTGCGCATGCCCGGGCTTCGCCGTCCGCTCAGAGCACGTGAGCTTTCCGACGGCACGCTGCGCTATCTCTGCATGCTGGCCGCGCTCTTGAGCCCGCATCCACCAGCGTTATTGGCCTTCAACGAACCAGAATCAAGTCTTCATCCCGACCTGCTGGAACCTCTGGCTCGCCAACTTGTGAATGCCGGCAAATTCTCTCAGCTATGGGTGGTCACACACTCCCATCGCCTGGCAGAGCTGATTGAAAAATTTTCTGGCGAGGCGGCAATTACCCTTGAACTGGTTGGCGGCGAGACGCGCGTCAAAGGCCAGCGTGTGATTGAAGAAAGCGAAGAAGAAGCAGGCTAAAAACTAACTACTAACTACTAACTACTGAATGCTGATGTGTTACTTCAGGTATTTCAGTATCTCTTTAAAGGCCGGTGTCCCTGACTTGCCCAGCAGCTCATAGATCATCATCTCGGTCGACGAAATCACTGCTCCAGCCGCCTGCATCCGATTCAAGCCAATCTTCCAGTTCATCTCCGTGCGCGAACTGACTGCATCCGCCGCGACGTGAACATTCAACCCTTGGTTTAAGGCGCCCAAGCCTGTCTGCATTACACAAATGTGGCTCTCCATGCCGCAGAGCAGCAAGGTGTTCCGGTTTTCCAGTTTGCCCACTGTCGAACAGTATTCGCTATTGCCAAAGCAGCCAAACTCCATCTTGTCCACTGGCTTCATCTCGGGCAGCATCACGCTGATCTCTTCAATCGTTCTACCCAGACCTTTTTCGTATTGCGTACTGACGATCACCGGTAGAGACAGAATGTCAGCCAGCCGCACCAGGAGTTGTACATTCCGCACCAGGCGCTCTTTTTCGAAGATCGGCGGCAGAAGCCTTTCCTGCATGTCGATTACGGCCAAGGCGCAATCTTCCGGACGCAACACCCGCCGTGCGGCTTCTGAATACGTGATGCTGTCGATCAGCGTAGTAACCATGAGGAAATTGTATATCCAGCCGCCGCAATCGGGGCCCCCGGTTCGCGCGATTTTCGCGAAGTGGGGCAGAGTCGGGGTCCCCGGTTCGCGCGATTTTCGCGAATGGGGAAAAGCTCAGCGTGTCTTGTCCCCTGTCTCGCTGACTCGGGTCTGGTCTGTGATCCAGTTGACCTCCCAGGTTTTGCCGCCATCGTCGGAGTACGACTGCTCAAAGTGCGCCGAATTCGGTGTAATGTCCGACCAGACATAGCGGACCAGGATCACTCTGCCGTTGTACGTGTCCTGACAGTAGAATTCGCCGCGGCCATTCTTGAATTCGCCGACATTCGGCGGGCCGCCCATCACGCCTTGCTTGCTGTTGGCCCAGTAGAGGCTCCATTGATGGGTCTGCGGATTGTACAGCCGCAGCGTCATGCCCTCGATGTGACTGCTCGCGCTATCGACCTCAAACTCTTCGATCTCAGCGCGGCCGTCCCAAAGCTTGCGTGTAACCGTCGTACCGTCGAATTCGATCCACGCCGGGGCGGTGCCGCTCAGAGGATTCTGCAAGCGCTTCAAATGAATCTTCCAGCTACCCAGTTCAAAGTCAAAATCACGCTGGCCATCGCGCTTTTCAGCGATTGCCGGTTTGCTCGGCCCGGAAGCGGCTTGCGCCGTCACGATCGCCGGAAATGACAGACAGGCCAAAGCACCCAATAAGAAGTAAGCTCGCACACATATCCATCGCTGCATGTTGTTTCTCCTTTTAGAGTGAATCTACTTCTGATATCTCAGTGCATACTCCGGCGGCTCAATGCTATGGCTGAGGCGCGGATCAGCGATTGGCGTCTCTGCTTCCATTCGCAGGGGAAGCACGCCGGCCCAGACCGGCAGCTCGTAGTCCTCCTCGTCGTCCAGGGGAGGCCCACTGCGGACCTTGGCGGAAGCCTCTTCCATCACAAGCTCGAGCACCGCTGTTGCTTTGAGCTCTTTCTCATTGGGGCCGCGCACATCATTCCAGCGACCCGCGATCAAGTGCTCGGAAATCACGCGCAGTGCAAGGATCTTTTGCTCCGGGTCAACGATCTTGCGCGCCGTTCCAAACGCCACCACCGACCGGTAATTCATCGAGTGATGAAACGCGGACCGGGCCAGGACCAGCCCGTCTATCAGCGTCACCGTTACGCAGGCGGGTACGCCGGCTTCAAGTTCCCGCAGCATCCGGCTGGCGGCGGAGCCGTGCAGGTACAGCTTGTCCCCATCCCGGCCGTACAACGTGGGAATGACAAAAGGCTGTCCTGCGACATTGAAGCCCACATGCGCCAGAAACCCGGCATCCAGGATCTCGTGAATGACTGCCGACTCGTGTGATCCCCGCTTGGGCAGCCGGCGGAGCTGGCTGCGCTCGGTCATTCTTATGCTTTCTTCCGGACGAACGTCGCGATCCAGTTTGGTTCCCATGTTTTTCCTCCGTCGGCTGAGAACGCCTGCTCCAGCCGGAATGTTGTTGGCGTGATGTCGGAAAAGATGAAACGAACGTAAATCGCCATACCCTGAAAGAGCTCCTGATCGTAGAATTCGCCGCGGCCGTTCGTGAACTGCCCGATCATGGGAGTGCCCAGCGTGCCATCTTTGCTGTTGGACCAGTAAATGCTCCATTGATACGACGAAGGGTCGTACAGGCGCAGGCTCAGTCCTTCAAGATGCATCGTCGCGTTGCCCACCTCAAGTTCACCGAGGTTGGCGCGACCGCCCCATATTCTTCGCAGAATTGAAGTTCCATCCAGGTCGACCCAGGAACTCGATCCTGTCAGTGGGTGCACAAGGCGCCGTATGTGCGTGTCCCAGCTTCCGAACTCAAAGTCAAAATCATGCTGGCCGTCTCGTTGTGGAGAGGGCCGCTGAACATCTTTCTTTGCCGCTTCATGGTTTGGCGCCGTAGCGCTCGTCGCGGATGAATTCGTTTGGGTTTGCATTGATTGCAGGGCGAACATAACGATGCCAAGCACAAGGCCGGCTCTCCACTTTCGTCGATGCATCTCTGCTTTCCTCCGCGTTTGTAGTCCAGCGGTTCCTGGCGGATTCGTCAGCACCGCAAAACTGTCTTTATAGTTTTTAGAGTGCCCCAGAGCGTGGTATTTTTAAAGCTCCACTTTTTGTGCCATTGGTAATACCACTTTCGAGCCACGGCGGCCCGCTCTTCCGGCAGGTTTACCTGGGCCTGCGTGAAGCAATCCTTTCCGGATCGTTTCGCAGCGGAGAAAAGCTTCCCTCCACGCGCGATGTAGCCGAGCAGCTCGGAATTTCACGGACGGTGGTCGTGCTGGCCTATGACCAGCTGCTGGCTGAAGGATTCGCTATGGGCCGCACGGGTTCAGGGACCTACGTCGCAGGCAGTGTTGGCGCCAGCCGCACACCTGCGCCGCCAAGATCGATTCCGACGCGCCTATCCCGTTTTGGCTCTTCCGCTGCCGCGGCCTGGTCACGCATGAGTTTCTCCCAGCGCTGGCCTGCGCCGCTTCCGTATGACTTCGCCTACGGTCGCAGCGATCTGGAGACATTTCCCTTTGAAGCCTGGCGGCGCATCCTTCTGCGCTGCGCCCGAAAAGCGCCGGTCGCAAAGCTCGACTATGGCCCCGCGACCGGCAATCTGGACTTGCGCGATGCCATCTGCAGCCACGTGCGCCGGTCACGCGCTCTGGCCTGTGATCCATCGCAGGTGATCGTGGTCAGTGGATCGCAGCAGGCGCTGGACCTGATTGCCCGCCTCATGGTCGAACGGGGCGAGAGCGTTGCGATTGAGGATCCGGGTTATCAGGGTACGCGAGAAGTCCTTCATGCGGCCGGTGCTCGCGTGTTCCCGGTGGCGGTCGATCGCGAAGGTCTGAATCCCCGCAAGCTGCCGTCACGCGCGCGGCTTGCCTTTGTCACTCCTTCACATCAGTTTCCCACCGGCGCCATTCTCTCGCTGCCGCGACGGCTGGCCTTGCTGGATTGGGCCAAGCGCAATCAGGCAATCATCGTGGAAGACGACTACGATGGCGAGTTCCGCTATGAGCAGCAGCCGCTGGAGTCATTGCAAGGTCTGGATCGGGAAGGGCGCGTGATCTATATCGGAACTTTTTCGCGGACGATTTTCCCAGCCCTGCGCATCGGTTATCTGGTTGCGCCCAAGCGGTTGGTGCAGGCATTTTCCGCCGCCAAGTGGCTCAGCGATCGCCACACGGCTACCCTGGAGCAGCAGGCGCTCGCGGAGTTTATCGCCGGTGGAATGTATGAACGATATCTGCGCCGCGTCCGGCGCAGAAATGCGCAGCGCCGGCGGGCACTGCTTGAAGGTATTCAGAAGTTTCTGGGTGATCGTGTAGAGGTCACGGGTGACGGCGCAGGAGCGCACGTTGTGTTGTGGCCGAGGCGGCCAATCGCGGAACAAACCGTCATCACGAACGCAGCCGCGCGTGGAGTCGGCGTTTATGGACTCTCGCCGTATTGCGTGAAACCGCCGGTGCGGACCGGCATCCTGCTGGGTTATGACCGCATGCGGGAAAAGGCGATTCAGGAAGGCCTGCGCCGATTGAGCGAAGTGCTCTAACCGTTCCCGGAAGCTCTCACCTCTGTGAAATTGAACTGCTATGCTTCACGATAGTTGACTAGTACAGCGCCGATCACCAAAAAGCACGCCGGCCACATGCGTGCGGCAAAGCCGCCTTCACCCGCCGGCAAACGTACCTGCAACCAGCGCGACCATCCGGCCAGGACCGCAGCAATCGCGATCGGCGCATGGCTCAACTCCGCCAGCAGTTGTTCCTTAATATTGTCCAGGGAATGCGAATGTGTGAGCAAAAGCGCGCCACCCAGTGCGCAGACGGCAGGGAAGACGTACGCCGCTCGCGCGCGAGCCTTCCCAAGTTGAACGCGCAGCTCAAAGACAGCAAACAGAATTACTAGCAAAGCAAACGCCTTGTGTTGCAGAACTTCGCCGTTCTGGATGGCCTCCCAAAAGCTGTCCGGTCCCAGCGGCCAGCCTTCAGGATCAGCGCGAAGCAGGATGAAAACACCCAGGCCCACAAAGAGCAGCGGCCAGTAACGCATTCCCCTGAAGCCGCGGATCTGCGCCAGAGCAGCCATCAAGCCGATCAGCAGGACAAAGACGCCGGCCCAATGATGGTTGTACTCTGACCAGCCGATGTCTCCGCTCGTGTTTGCGTGAACCTGAGGCGGCGGCAACCCGGCCTGCTTCGCCTGTTTTTCCGCCTGCAGCGTCGAAGCAGAAACCTCAGAAAGCTCAGGGCTGTCGAGCCTCGGCCTCATGGGTTTCATGCGCTCGTATATCTCGGCTGATGTGACGCGGCCCAGCTTGAGGTCGGCAGCCGGTGGTTGTGAGGTGAGCGAGGCGGCAGCAAGGATGGCTGTAATTCCGATTCCGATTTCGGCTTCCAGCAGCCGGCGCAACAGCAGCTTCGCGCGCTCGCGATCATGAGATCGAAGGAGCATACGGTTCGCCGCGCCAATGGAAAGAAGAACCATGAAGAACAGAACCTTTACCCCGAGCATAAGGCCATAAGAAGTTCCGTACATTGCTGAAGGGGCATCGATGTAGCGAAGCGCCAGGGCCACGCCGCTGCCGAGCAGGGCCACCACCGAGGCCAGAGCGAGGCGCGAAAACCGTTGCGTGGTGACAAAGCCGCCTCCAGGCTCAGGCTCTCGCAGGCTTAGCCAAAGTTGCGGCAATCCGCCAATCCACACCGCTGCAGCGAACTGGTGAACCGCCGTGAATACGGCCAGAACAACGCGATCCTCCATGCGCGAGATGGCATGGCTGCCTGCTACGCCACAGGCCAGCAGCACCAGCGCAAGCAAAATGATCAGGTTGTTGGGATGCATCTGCCGTCGGGCGGGTATGAAAGCGATCACAAGCGCGGCCACGATCGCAACCATGCCGGTGACAAAATAGTTTGCTGTCGCCACATCTGCCAGGCCCAGCCCAAGGCTCCTGGCCAGGATCGCGGTATTGAGGCCCAGGTACAAAAGCTGAGTGACCGCGAGCCCAACGGCTGATGCACGCACGAACAGAACTTCCCGCGTTGGCTCGTGCGTGTCGGCGGCGATCCAGCGTCGAAACACAATCCCGCCGATCACCAGCGACTGTAAGACCAGCGTGGCTGCGCGTAATCCAACCGCGATCATTCCGAAGAGGGCCTGAGTTCGCATGCGATTTCTTAGGGATTAACCACGCTGAAAGGAATGTTTCCCTGTGTGATGTGGCCATCGCCCGCCAGGACCTGCCAGTGCAGCTGGTATTTGCCGGGAACAAGGTGTGTCGCGTTCGCCAGCAACAAGTCCGGCGATGTCTGCTGCGCCAGCGTAATCACGCGCGAACTCCCGTCCGGAGAAATCAGGGTCAGCTTTGAGCGGCCGCCGTCGATACGCGCGTTAAATCGCAATTTGATTTCGAGCTCCGGCCCGGCGACTACGCCATTGGCGGCAGGCGTGCTATCTACAATGACGGCGTGGGCCCATGCACGGTCCGGGCTGGCCAGCAGGATGGCCGCAATCATTAGGCCGTAAAGGAACGGCCGGTAACCTGCAATAGGCGCCGTTTGTGCTCTCGTTTCTCTCGGCATAAATGCTTATGTAACCACAGGAATTAGAGCCCATCGAGACGAGCACCGCTGTCAGAATGAATGGAGAGCCTTGGAGTGGTTTGCACAGAAATAAAGCAGAAAGCCCGAGATTGACCATCGCTCAAATCTCAAAAGCACCTTCAGAGCTCAACGCGCGGCAGTGAGCATTCTACGAATCGGACCGGGTCTTGGAATGCGATTCTGCTCTGGTCTCCGTCATCCATGTTCATCGTGCGCAGGCACTGCTTTGATCTGTTTGGTCTGGATCAGCTGCCATGCCGTAGTCTGCCAGTTGTCCTTGGCGACACCGCCTTTTACCCACGGCGGGAGGTCGAGGCGAAGATACTCCGCCAGGGAGAGCGCATAGGGTTCATACAAACCGCGCAGACGTGTGAGCTCTGCTGTTGCCGCATCGCCTTCAGCCAGGACAAACCCCGATTCTGTGATGACGCGGCGGAGCTCAGCAAAAACCTCCGGCGGCAGGCGGTCAAGACGCCCATTTTTTTCCGGTGGTGCGGCAAAAACCTGGCTCAGGTCCACCAGCGCATGTCGGGCGATGGCAAAGGTCATTCTTGCTTGATACTGGCACATGCCTTCGAGCCCCACCATGGCCAGTGAACAGACGTCAAGAATCGCTGTCAATGATCCAATCCAGGATTGGTTATCGTGCTGCGACCGGAAATAGGACAGCACAGGATAAGAAAGGTGGCTCTCCATCAGCTCCGCCGACCACTCCTCCCAGTCCGCAAGAAGCTCGGTGAGCGCCTCCATGCCTTCAACGCCGCGCTGTCGTCGCAACAGTTCTGCCGCGGTCGGCGGTGAGCCGGCACGGGCATCAAGCAGGGAAATGGTTACTTCGCGGCGCGAGAACGCCTGATACAGTACCGGCAGATATCCGATCACCAAAGCCAAAAAACCGAAGCCTATGCCTGCTTCCAGTACCGTAATGAACCGCCCCAGTGGCGAAGCCGGCAGTATGTCTCCCAGGCCGAGCGTAAACAGAGTAGTGCCGCTCAAATAGAGCGCGTTGCCGAAATCGCTGGCCCCGAGCTGGCCGGCCAGCTTGTCATGCAGGCCATAGTGCAACAGCCCAAATCCAAGTACCAATGAAAGCGCCCAGAATGCTAGCAGCAACAGGAGTGACAGAGGGCCGTAATAGCTGAGCAGAGAGTCACGCTTCTTTTTCGTGTGGCGCAGCCCGGCCATAGCCACCCAGGGTTTCCAGGTGGCGCGATAAAAGAGGCGGGTCAGGCGGAACTGCCGCGTCACGCGCCGGGGCAGTACAATGGTTTCAAACGTCTCCCATAGCACGACTAAGACCAGCAGCACACCGCCGATTACGGCAAAAAGTTTTAGCACCATGAATCTCCGCAACCTTTAGATTATCTAACAAGCGGGAAGAAACTGGAGTGGTTTGATTGAATCCTGAGGGGAAGCAGTGAAATCCACATTGCACCTGCTGGTCAGCCATCCTTATCTCGTACTGCTGACCGCCGGTTTTCTCGAGCGTGTAGGCGCACCGCTGTTTTTCGCGCCGGTCCTGGTGGCTGCCGGGGCTTTGTCTGCCGCAGGGCAGGCGCGCTTTGATGTCGCGCTCTGGCTCGCTCTGCTCACCTGCATTGCCGGCGACGCCCTGTGGTTTGAGTTGGGACGTAAGAGAGGCGATTCCGTGCTCTCCACGCTCTGCCGTATCTCTTTTGAACCCGATAGTTGCGTGCGCCGCTCCAAGGTCTTTTTCGAGAAAGGCGCGAATCGAACTCTGTTCTTCTCCAAATGGCTGCCTGGGCTGTCTCACGTGGTCCCGGCCGTCGCGGGTCTTTCTGGTGTTGACCGCCAGCATTTTTTCCTTACCAACCTCGCCGGCTCGGCTGTCTGGGTGGTGGCGCTTCTGCTTGCCGGATACCTGCCGGTAGAACGAATCCACGTGGCGTCGGCTGTGGCCCCGGTAATTTTTGAAGCTAGTCTGGCCGTGCTGGCAGGGAATGTCGCCATCAAATATTGGCAGCGCCGCAGCTTTCTCAAGGAGTTGTACAAGTCGCGTATTAGTCCGGAAGAGGTCAAGCAGATGCTTGATTCAGGCGAGAATGTGATGATCCTCGACCTTCGGCATCCGTTGGATTCCGTGACCGATCCCCGCACTCTGCCCGGGGCGATACGCGTTTTGCCGGAAGAGGTTACCAGCCGCGCCGACACTCTGCCCAAAGATGAGGAGATCATCCTCTATTGCACCTGACCCAACGAAGCGACCAGTGCCCGGGTGGCACAGAAACTGCAGAAACTGGGAATCAAACGTGTGCGGCCGCTCCAGGGTGGCTTTCACCAGTGGAAGGAGTTGGGCTATCCGCTGGCCGACCCTTCAGATGTAGCCTGGGTCACGGCTCATCTCAAACAGTAAGGAATTTGCGAATACCTTGCGGCGTCAAGCGCGGCCAATGGTGAAGATTTTCTCTTTCAGGTCCTGTGCAGCGGCGGCAATATTCTCCGGCTTACCCAGATCGCGCCAGTAAGCGCCGGCAGCCTCATATCCAGAGATTTTCTCGCCCAGACCAGCCAGCCGCAGATAAATCTCTATGATGGAAAAGACGCCGTCTTCGCTCATCATCTCCAGCAGTCGTGGAGAGATGAAATGGATCCCTGTGAATGCCAGCTCTCTCGGTTTTTGTGCGGGTCTTGCCATCTCGGTCTTCTGTTCTTTTACGATTCTCCGGCCGCAGAGCTCCATCTGCTGGTCAAACAACAGATATCGCGAGGTCTGGCGCTCCTGCACGGCGACCGTTGCCAAAGCCTGCTGCCGCTGATGGAAGTCCAGCATCTTTCCCAGATCAATCGTGCTGATCACGTCGACGTTGTGCAGGATGAACGGGTCTGCAGAGCCATCTTCAAGAAAGAACCATGCCGCTTTCTTCAGCCCGCCGCCGGTATCGAGCAACAGGTCTTCCTGTGAAATCTCCACCCGCAGGCCAAAGTTATTCTTCGATTTCAAATAATCAATCATCAGCTCAGCAAAATGATGGACGTTGATGATCACCTCGCGCACGCCAAACTGCTTGAGCCGCCCAATGGTGATCTCCAGCAGAGTATGGCTGGCGACCTCCACCAGTGCTTTGGGACGATCGTTGGTCATTGGGCGCAGACGTGTACCCAGCCCGGCGGCCAGGATCATGGCTTTCATTGGATGAGCTTCTCCAACTCTAGGTGACGCAGCTTGACCTCAAGCCCTGGCCTGCCTTGAAAGTTCCTGGCCATCGTTTCCGCCAGATAAACCGAGCGATGCTGCCCGCCTGTACAGCCAAACGAAACCATCAGGCTCTTAAAGCCGCGCTCCTGATAGTTCTTCACGCTGGCCTCCACCAGTGCTGTGGCGCCTTTCACAAAATCGTGCACGCTGGGCTGTTCTTCCAGGTATTCGATCACCGGCTCATCTTTGCCGGTCAGCTGTTTAAACCGCTCTTCGCGGCCCGGGTTCGGCAGGCCGCGCGCATCGAAGACAAAACCGCCGCCGTGGCCACCATCATCTTTCGGCGGAGCGCTGCGATGAAAAGAGAAGCTGAAGATTCTCAGCACCAGTTTGTCCGGCGATGAGGCCGGCGCGGCAGCTTTTGTCGTTGTCCATGCATGTTCCGGGCTGGGCTCCTCGATTCTTGGTGTCAAAGCCAGCAGCTTCCTGGAACTGAGCATGTTTTGGAAAGCACCCAGTAAAGTCGGTAGCGGGATGGGCAGCTCCACATTCTCCAGCAGCCAGCACAGGTTTTTGAGCGCAAACGGCACGCTTTGCAGAAAATGCGGCTTACGTTCATAAAAGCCGCGAAACCCATACGCGCCCAATGCCTGCATGATACGCACGTAAACAAACGAGTAGTAGTGGCGCATGAACTCGTCGCGCTCGAGCTCTACGAATCCTGTCAGGCGTTTGAGATAGCCGTCAAGCAGGCGCTGGCGCAGAGGCGGAGGCAAGTCCGCTTTGGCGTCAAACAGCAGGGAAGCGATGTCATAATGCAGCGCGCCTTTCCGCCCGCCCTGGTAGTCGAGAAAGAATGGCCGGCCACCATGCAGCATTACATTGCGCGACTGGAAATCGCGATAGAGAAAATAATCGCGGGGCGCGGTAAGCAAAAAACGCGTCAGGCGGCCAAAATCGACCTCAAGTTCCTGTTCGTTAAACGAAATGTCGGCCAGCTTGAGAAAATAGTACTTGAAATAATTCAGGTCCCACGCAATCGATTGGCGATCAAAGCTCCCACGCGGATAACAAACCTTGTAATTCAAATCGCGCCCGGCCTCCACCTGAAAACGGGGCAGCTCCGCCACCACCTTGCTGTAAATCTCCACGACGTCACGAGCAATGTCGTCACCGTCGCGGTTCTGGGAGAGGAACTGAAACAGCGTGGTGTCACCCAGGTCCTCTTCCAGGTACGCTCCGGCGTTCAGATCTTCGCCATAGATTTCCGGGACAGGCAAGCCGTGGCTGCGAAAATGGCGCGAGAATTCCAGGAAGGCGACGTTTTCTCCCCGCACGTCATACACGATACCGACCGCGCTCGCGTCGCCGCTTGCCAGCCGGATAATCTTTCGTCCTGAGCCGCCAAGGTCGCCCTGCACAGGCTGCACTCGCTCTGCCGGCCGGTGGAAATGCCGCTCAAAGAGCTTTTTCAGAACATCCATGGATTCTGGTCGCAACCGTTCGCCCCTTTTGTCTTCCGCTGTAAATTAACCCACATCGTGGCGGGAAAGACAAATCGCGAGATCTCAGGGGCAGTTACGCAGAGCAGAAAGCTCGTTTTCTTCTGCTTGCCAAGATGTGAGCCTGGTCACAGCCTGCTATCTGTTAGCAGCGAAGAATAACAGCTGTACCAGTTCGACATCATCTAAGAGAAAGAGCGCATCCACAGCGTAGAGCTACGAGCATTCTTATGTCGAGGTTTAGGACAGATAGCGCAGGTTTGGCGCGTCGCTCAAGAGTCAATGGCACTGTGCCGGAGAAGTTGGCTGGTCCGATTGTGGTCCAGAGTGTCGGTGGCCGCAGTATTCTGCAGCGTTCAGCCGATGTCTTGCGAGGCGAGCATCTGGATGCCTTAATCGCCCTGCTTGCCGCAGCCGCTATTGTGGCGCATCTGGTGCTTCGTTACGTGTTTCGCGCAGGCGCCGTCGATCTTCTGCCTCTCTATATCGCGGTCATCGTGGGAGGAGTTCCGATACTGGTCAAGCTCTTGCGCCAGGCATTGACGCGGCATTTCGGCTCGGACATGCTGGCAGGTTTTTCGATTGTCACCGGAGTTCTGTTGCATGAATACCTGGTTGCGTGCATCGTGGTGCTGATGCTCTCGGGAGGCTCAGCTTTGGAGCAATCGGCAACCCGGAGGGCATCATCCGCCCTTCGAGCGCTGGCTAAAAGAATGCCCGCGACCGCCCATCTGGTGACGAACGGCCGGCTAGCAACAGTGAATGCGCGCAGCATTGTGCCGGGAAATGTTCTGGCTGTTTTTCCCCATGAGGTGAGCCCAGTAGACGGTGAAGTCGTGGAAGGATACAGCGAGATGGACGAATCGTATCTCACGGGAGAACCGTTTCGTATCCGGAAGGCGCCTGGATCGCACGTTCTTTCCGGGGCCGTCAATGGCAACGCCGCGCTGAAGATCCGGGCCACCAAATTGCCTGTGGATTCGCGTTATTCGCACATTCTAAAAGTTGTGGGAGAGGCGGAGCGACATCGGCCGGAGATGAGCCGCATCGCCGACAGGCTGGGCGCGTGGTACACGCCGGCGGCTCTCCTGATCGCTATCGTGGGTTGGGTTGCTGGTGGAAGCGCTGAGAGGTTTTTGGGGTGATCGTTATCGCGACCCCCTGTCCGCTTCTGATCGCGATCCCGGTTGCCATCATCGGAGGTATCTCACTCGCGGCAAGACGAGGCATTGTGATCCGGCCGATAAGACTGGCACTCTTACCTACGGGCGACCCAGTCTAAGTGACATACTGTGCGCGCCGGGATTCAGAGAGACCGACGTCCTTTTCTATGCTGCTGGCCTTGAGCAGTACTCGCGCCATCCGTTGGCCCAGGCAGTCCTCCAGGCGGCGCTGTCCCGGGAAGTCAAGGCGCCGATTCCAACGGATGTGGCGGAACGACCCGGCGAGGGACTCAGTGGCACCATCGATGGACGGCACGTTTTGATCACTGGACGCAACAGCCTTCAGAAGCATCGCGATTTGAATCGATTGCCGCCGATCGAGGCAGGTTTGGAATGCGTCGTCCTGATCGAGGGGCGTTTTGCCGCCCTGTTTCGCTTCCATGATGAGCCGCGACCGGACAGCAGTTCGTTCATCCGTCATCTGGGACCATCGCATCAGGCAAAGGAAGTAATACTCCTCTCTGGAGATCGCCAACGCGAAGTCGAACACATGGCCAGGTTCGTTGGCATTGAACAGATCCATGCCGGCAAAACGCCGGAAGAAAAACTCAAATTGGTGCAGGAGACGAGTGTTCACGCGCGCACGCTGTTTGTTGGCGACGGAATCAACGACGCTCCAGCCATGCTGGCTGCAACTGCGAGCGTTGCGTTGGGCGGTCAGAGCAGCGACGTTGTTTCCGAAGCAGCTGACGCGGTCGTCCTGGATTCCTCTTTGCGTCGGGTCGATGAGCTGATTCACATCGCCCGCCGCACATATTCGATTGCAATGCAAAGTGCCATCGGCGGAATGTTACTGAGCGTTTTGGGGATGGGATTGGCTGCAGCGGGTTATCTGCCGCCGCTGTTCGGAGCAATTGCTCAGGAAGTCATTGATCTTGCCGCTGTCGTCAATGCTCTGCGGGTCACTCTGCCGATGAAACAGATGAGTGATTTTTGATCGGCGGATCTGCCTGGTTTCTGAGCCGAGTCTGGCGCGCATACCCAGGCAGTATTCGTGTTTTTCGCTGTCGGTTTTGCTTTGCAGCCATTTGAGGAAACTTGCTTCGTTCGAAAAAGAACTTCACACTGAGCCAATCCTTAGCCGATTTTCGTTAAGTATGTTCTGTTTTGGGAATAGTTATCTGGATATGGTGATCCATCTTGCATGGGTATAGTTAGGAACCTATTTTGGATTGCAATGCACTTTCACGTAAGTCAGCACCAGGATTTTGACGGCTTCAATTGCATTTCCACAAAAAGGTTCGCGTCTATTTGCTACGTTTATCTTTAATACAGCTGAGTAAAAACTAATCATTTCTGTGCTTGTTGTCGCATTTGCATTGCGTGATACACTTTCACGCATTTAGCAACTGCCTGAACAAGAGAGAGAGTTTTGGATGGCACAGTTAGCACGAGTGTTTTCCGTTACGCCTGGCAGCAAAGTCGACACGCTCACTGTAAAAGAAGTTGGAAAACCGCCGTTGAGCGGCAAATATTCGAGCCTTACACCGATTTCGATCGGTGGGCAGGTCAATCTTCTTGGCTATGATCCATCCCAGGATCATTTTGATATCTACGCATTTACCCCGGCTGCTCCATGGTTGAAGGAAGCAAGCGCAAAGCCGGTCATCGGGAAAGCCAAAGACATTATTAGTGGCTTTACCCTGGGTAACTTGCCGTACGTTTGCGTTTATACCGCCAAGAACGGCGTGTTTGAAACGTACTCGGTTGGAACCGATCTTTCCTTTTCTTCCCAGCCATACAAGTTTTATCGCAACCACGAGCTTGCCGTAAGCCATGGCTTCACGACGCTGAAACCGTTTACGCAATTCGGAGAAGTAGCCTTGCTGGGCTATCGCGCTGATACCGGCTATGTCGCGATGTATTCGGTAAGCGTCTCGGTGTCTTCTTCTGCGCCAGGCGTTCCGCCGTTGATCATGTTGCCGATCTGGGCGCATCCCTGGGCGCCGGGATGGATGCGGTTTGCTTTCTTCTACCTCGGAGGCGAGCCCTTCTTTCTGAAGACGAACGTCAAGGTACTGAACGTTAATATTGACCACGTTCTGGATACGCTATCAGCCGGAACATCGGAAGTCGGAACGCTGCTCCAAAACCAATTGCCAGATGCGCTGAAGATAGCGAACGTGGAGCCATTCACGCTCGGTAACGGCGAACCTTATTTTGTCACTTATATATCTGGTACGGGCGCGGCCACACTGAACCGCATTCATGCGGACTGCCTGGGCTGGACCCAGGTGGCCAGTTTCAAAGCTCCGCCCAAGTCGACAACCGTCACGCCGGTAACCTCCGGCGGCCAGGTATTCCTCATTTTTGCTTAACCGAAGCGCAAGAGAACGGATGAGTATGGCTCAAGCGAAAAAAAGTGTGACGCAAAACCGGCCGGACAGCGCCAAGCCGGTGCCGGCGGACGCTGTGCGCGTCTGGCGCGGATTCCGTCTGGGAACGCTTACGTCTGCTGATTTCCTGCAGGCCCTTGGTTCGGTCTTTATTCCTGTGACCGCGCAGTTGCAGAGGCTTTACGGTCTTACGGCATATCTCCCCACGGTGCTGCCCATCAGCAAACCAGATGACGTTCCCGATGAGATTGCTCTTGTCTTCTATCAAACGCAGCAAGCTTACCTTGATACAAGCAAGATTGTTGCCGGTCGCGCTTATTCCGCGTTGCATAAAACCGTGTTCGCCTTTCCCACCAGTCAGAGCGGATTTCCAAGCTTGCTTGGTTCTACCGCTGCTTTAGACCAGCCCTATCACTTGTTTTCCGGCGCCGTGGATTGGCAGAACGGCTTTACTCAGGTTTTTGTCGGTGCGCGGCCTGCGGAAGTCCCAACCCAGAAATTCGCCTCCCAGTTGCAGCGGTTTTTTCAAGAACAGCAAAAGCATCCGCCCAAGGGAATGGATGGAGCGATCTTCTGTATCTCCTCCAACTGGGTAGTGTATTGGGAGCACTGGGAGTCGGAATCGGCTTCGCTCAAAGGGCACATTTCCAGCTTGCCGAAGCTTGCCACTCGAGTTCTCTTGCAGCCCTACGCGCCGCAACCGGTTGAGAGCTCGCTCACTGCCCATTATCCGGGGTTGAGCGGCGTAGAAAGCAAAAGTTTCAACATCCTGTTTCCGAGATAGGGGATCGCGATGAGCAATTTCAGGCCGGGCGTAGATGACAATCCCGCCGACTACATGTTTCTCGTAAAGGTGAACGTTCCGTTTGACGATCGCGCCAAGATGATCTCCGTATTACGCGGGCTGCAGGCCGTCCAAAACGAGAAGATGGACCCGGCACGTACCTTTGCTTATAAGCACCTTCCCGACGGGACGAAACAGCCGAAGCTCGTGGTGGCCGACCTCCACTTGAATCTGCTGGTTGCTTTTGGGCTGCGCTTCTTCCTTGGCCCGCTGGGCTCGCCAGGTCGTCAGAACGAACAGCCGGTCCCGAACTTTCCGCCCGGCGGTTCGTTCAATCCCCGCACGCCGGTGCGATTCGGCATGAAAGATCGCGTGGTTCCTCTTTATCTGCGTACCATGAATGCATCTGGAGACCAGGGATGGATTACTTCAGTCCTCACAGCCAGAAACGGAGGAGCCGCTCCCTCGCCTGACGATACCGCTGCCGCTTTTTCTGCCTGGCTTGCCCAGGGCGAAGCAGACATTCTTCTCCAGATCGAATGCGAGAACGAATTCCTGGCCGTCGATTTTCTTGATGCCATTCGCGAGCGCGTGATCGACCCTGATGGATTGCAGATCGCGGCCATCCAGCAGGGCACGTCGCGCCGTGACGGCAAAGCCCACATCGGCTTCTTCGATGGCACCAGCAACCTGCAGGAAATGATGCGGAATGATCCGGTCAATTATCGTGGAAAAATCTATTTGCCCACGCCGGCCGGCGCATATCCCGGACAACCGATCGAGGTCCGCGACGATCCGCGTTATGACGGCGGCACGTACCTTGTCTATCGCAAATACCTGGAGGATCTCGATAAATGGTATTCCGATGATTTTCAGGTGACCGACTTCTACGGCAATACGTTTAAGGGCGAAGCCGCCCGGCTGCATGCGATTGGCCGCAATCCCCACACGGGAAAAGCCATCAGCCGCATGTCGAACAAACAACTGGAATCTGAACCGGATCATACCGAGATCAACCTCAGCTATAACGAAGCCCACGCTCTCAAAGCGCGCGGAGGAACGACAGCGCCTTTCATGGGACCCTTTCCACCGGTCCAGGTGGGACACTCGAATGCTTTCAATACGCAGGATATCCGTATCCGGCGCCGTGGTATCGCCTTCACTGAAATCAATGAGCAGACCGGCAAGGTGGATTACGGACTGCATTTCATCTGTTTTCAGAACAATATTCAGCAAACAGGATTCGAATTCATCAACAACATCTGGCTGATCAATCCTGATTTCCGCCGCAGCACAGATGGGCTGATGAATCCTGTCGGCAACATCATTACGCCGGTGGAAGGCGCTTACTTCTTTGTGCCTCCGGAACAACACAGCTACCCGGGCGATATATTTTTTGAGAACTAGAGAAGGACGAGACGATGGCAAATAAACCTGTGGCCGGCGTAATTACCCATCACGGAATGGTGCAATTCGATTTCTCCACCTTCGCTTATTCGCGTGCTTCCGGCGGCGGTAGTTGGTCGGTGCGGCCCATCGATTGGCCGGGACTGCCCGCGCCTCCGCCTTTAGGGCAGGTCCTGATCGTATTTGATCCTCCGATTGACGGGCCGTACACGGTCGTGGTCAGCCCCAGCCGTACCCCGGATGCTCCCATGCTGTGCTGCAATTATGGCAACGTGACGCCTGGCAGCTTTGAAGTCATCATCTTCAACCCCGTCGCTCTGCTCTCCTATCAGACCGTGCGCAACGCGGGCTTCTCCTTCATCGTGATTCAATAACCGAAAAGAGGCCGACTATGGACATGCCGATGCCGCAGCCCAACAATCATGGCTTCAGCCTGTTAGGAAAGAAATCTCTGGTGCTTTCGCATATTCCGATGTTCATGGCGCCGCACCAGGCGCAGCTGTTTCTGGAAGTGACGCTCTCCGGCAGCGGCCAGGAAGATCCTACCAAGATTTATCTGGATGACCAGGCCAAGACCAAGACCACTAACTATGTCTTGGTCACTGATCCAATCGTGCTTCCCAACCTGGCCCCGCACGCGGCAAAGCGCATTACGAGTTTTACAGGAAAACTGTATCGTGGCTGGCCCTTTAACAATCCCAACGACGCACCGGTTCTGGTGGAAAAACTCACGGTGCATGTCACCCGCTCCATTTACTTCCACGATATTACGAAGGGCAAACTTCTTACCGAGCTCACCTACCTGGCATTCGCCAGCCCGGAAACGGAGTACCTGGTGCACAAGCTCGTTCAGCCGCCGGATTTGGCAAAGGCTCCAAAACCTCCCGATTTTGTCCAGATCCTCTCCGCGAAAGGCATGGATGCCGCTCAGCTTCACGACGTGAAAGAACTTTGCTTCCCGGGAGTCAACAACAATCTGAAACAGCGTTTGAATGCAGGCCAGAAGACGACCGGCGAGATCAACGGCAAAAAGGTACACGTGGATACGCAAGCGGAACTAATCTACGATCCCAATCATTTGACGATGTGAAAAAGGAACACTCTTATGGCTTACGATCCGCCGCGCCAGGCCCATCCCAAGCCGCCGAAGGACCCGCTGGAAATCGAACTGGTTTACAACGTCCGCCCATGCGGCACTTGTAAATTCTTCTGGCCGGAAAACGTGGCCGCGCAGCCCTATGGCCCCTATTCAAGCTATGACTTCGATTCCAACGCTCCAGCAGAGAAGGCGGCGGAAAGTATCAGCAGCAATTCGTTTCTGTGGATCCAGGGAACCACGCGTCCTCCCAGTTTTCCTGATGCTGAGGTAATGGACGGCTGTCGCAAAGCGCCCATCATGACCTTCGGCATCAACCCTAACCTGACCGCATTCGGACCGGGCCAAACCGGCGCCTCTTGGTGCTATCCCAGCTTTTCCAGTGACAACGGTACAGACTCCTGGGCCAAGTATGCCTACTACTACCGCTATCGCTCCATCTATCAGGAGCATTTCGATCTGAAATTTTCGGAGAAATATCTGCTGCCCAGCGGGCAGATCAAGGCGGCGAAGCCCGGCGTCATGCAGCCATTTAGCCGGCTAAGCGATGATCCGGCCTACGAGATACGGGTCCTTTATGATGGCGACTCGTCCCCCACGGCGATCCATCTTCCCGGCAAACTCGGAGCCGCGCCGTACGTGGTCCTGGTGAACGCCAATCAGCGCTTTGCCAAAGACCAGTTGTTGGCCGCGCAGATCAGCGTACCGGCCGGCCACAAAGTAAACGTCTATGGCCAGCCGATTACTTATTACACGCAGATGCTCCCGGTGCTTCAGGATTTTGAGGCCTACCTGAAAAAGAAGGGCCATGATGCGAAGCTGCAAGTGGGCGAAGATGTCGGTCAACTCGATATGGTCGCTTGCGCTTCACCGCATTGGGGACCGCAGTGGCTGGGCGGTACCACCCAAAGCGTCAACACGGTGATTGCCAACTGCGTTCACAAAAATGCCTGGGCCATGAAACAACTGGTGCAGACGCAGCCGGCGGTGATTCTTCTGGTCGGGCAGGCCTCGTGGAACATGTTTGTGCGCTCATTTGGCCATTTGGTGAAGTCGCCCAAACCGCTTCCGCGTATCCCGGAAGACGGCCCCTATACTTTGCTGCGGCTCACCAGTGAACAGGACTGCCGCCTGGTTTTCTCTACCAAGATCGAAGGCAAGCCATACTCGCTCTCCACGCGGATTGTGATCACCCCGCACTTTTCCTATAACACAAACTTTGTGCCGCAATTCCGTATGTCGCCGGAGGCGTTTGCTGAGTTTGCCAAAAAATTCCCGCAAGCTGCGGATTTCCTGCAGCACGATCCCCGCATTCAGTTCCAGAAACCAAACACTGGCTACATAGCTGCAGGACTGGAGAAGGATGCCCAGGCAGTTCTGGCGGAGATCAAACAGAAATTCGCTTCGGCCAGCGCAACACTCATGGCGGTTTATTACGATCCGCACCGGATGATTTCGGATGTGTTCAGCCAGCTCTTTGATAAAGGTGAACTCACCTACACCCCGGGAAAAGAGGGGAAACCTGGATTTCTCTCCCGCAGCCAGGGGCCATGCACTTTTTGCGACAACCACCACTGGCGTTTTCCCAAAGGCTGCCCCTATGGCAAGCCGCAGGAAGAGCAGTACCCCATAGGATTTCTTGAAAAAGTTACTCAGGCAATGCTGGCAAAGTCAGAGCAGAACGATTAGCTAAGAGCGTATTCTGTTTTGACTCCCCCAAAGTCTTGTTAGGCTGCAGCTGTTTTATTTGCTGTTCCACAGTGTCAACGGCCCAAAATGTATTTCCCGCCCCTTCAACAGCTTAGCGAAAAAATAGCAAAAGCGCAGTTGACAGGCTGCCAACCGGCGGTCTACTTTTCTAGATTAATAGCGAACAATAAGCGAAGTAGAACAGGCCAGCCATGTTTACAGCAGAAGTCATCCGTGCACAGGTGGAAAAGCGAATTCCTGGTGCTTTGACCATTTATGAGCCTCAGACGCCAGAGCTCATTCCCACAGGAATTGCCGCTATCGATCAGAAAATTGGCGGCATTCCGAAGTGTGGTCTCTCGCAAGTTTGTGCTCCTGCCGGCATTAACTCCGGCCGCACGACCTTGCTTATGTCTTTGCTGGCCCAGGCAACCGGGAAAAAAGAAGAGTTTTGCGCCGTTGTTGATGCCATCGATTGCTTTGATCCTGAATCGGCTTCCAGGATGGGCGTCTGCTTCTCGCGCTTACTCTGGGCACGTTGCGGAGATCGCGGCCTGAAAGCCCTTGAGAGGTCTTTCCGCGCCGCTGATATCCTGATTCAAAATGGCGGCTTCGGGCTAATCGTTCTCAACCTGAGTTATATCGAAGAAAAGCTGATCCGAAAAATTCCTCACACCACCTGGTTTTGCTTTGCCCGGAAGATAGAGCGGACCTCTACAGCCTTTGTCGTATTGCTCGCGCACTCAGCGGCTCAGAGCTGTGCCGCGCTTACATTGCATTTAGGTCACGCTGGAGCTCTTTGGGAAGGGTCAGAGACTGTCTCTTATTCGCGCCAGATTTCAAAAATTGAATTTGAGTTTGAGATTGGCCGCACTCGAACCAGGAAACCTGCGCAGAGCGTTACAACATACTTCACCGCGCGATACTTGCGGACGTGAATCATGTTTGGATGTATTTATGTTCCCGATTTTCCCGTCCAGGCTGCATTGCTGCATGAATCACAGGAGCAGGCACTGGCCTTGTTGGGCGGCCCTGATTCGCTATTAAAAGTTGTTGCCTGCAACAAAGCGGCCCGCAGTGCAGGCATTCGCATTGGCGTTACCAAACTGCAGGCGGAAGCCTGCGGGATCGAGTTGAGAAAACGTGTTCCGGCAGATGAGGAAGCGGCTCAAGCGGTACTGATCGATTGTGCATTTAACTTCTCACCGCGTGTGGAAGCCACGTCGCCAGGAGCAATCATCTTTGATCTGGCGGGAGCGGAGAGGTTGCTGGGCAATGATCACGCAATTGCTGCCGGCGTCCTGAATCAGGTAACCAGTCGCGGGTTTAACTGCAACGTTAGCGTTGCCGCGAATCCTGATGCTGCTTACTGTGCAGCCAAGGGTTTCAAAGGTATCACCCTCATCGATGAAGGCGATGAAGCGTGGCATCTAAGCGCATTACCGGTCAAGGTCCTGGATCCCGAGCCTGAGGTCCTGGACATATTCACTGCCTGGGGTGTCAAGAACCTTAGATCTCTGGCCGCACTGCCAACCATCCAGATCACGGAACGACTTGGACAATACGGGTTGCACTTACAGCAGCTTGCCCAAGGCGCAGTCACGCGCGAGTTGGTCCCGTTTGATCTTCCCGGGCTCTTTCAGGAGCGCGAGGAACTGGAAGAGCCAATCGAGCTGCTGGAGCCGCTTTGTTTCATTATCAACCGTTTGCTGAGCAGGCTGTTGGACCGCTTGCTGGAGAGATCACTTGCAACGGACCGCATTGAAATTGATCTGGATTTGGAAGTTCACACTGACCGCGAAATCGATTCGCTGCCGGCCGGCTCTTCGCGTATTACGTTTCCACGAACAATCAAAGTTCCTGTGCCGGTTCAGGACGCAAGGGTCCTTTTCAAACTGATACAGCTCGATCTTGCGGCCCATCCGCCTTTTGCTCCGGTGAAGAAAATTTCTATTGAAGCAATTCCAGCCCGAATCCGCTATACCCAGGCGGGGTTGTTTCAACGATTGTCCCCAGAACCAGCCGAGCTAGAGGTCGCAATGGCCCGTATTCGCGCTGATTTTGGCGAGGTGGATACCCAGGGGCGCGGGCGCGTGGGTTTTATCTCCATGGCTGACTCACATCGTCCGGATGATTTCCAGGTCGGACGGTCACCAGCCAAGGAGATTATACAGGACAAATCTTTGGCGCCTGCCAATCCCTTGCTGCGTTTTCGGCCGGTGATTCCCGCCCGAGTTGAAACGAGCCCGGCCAATATTCCGGTGAGCGTTTGCTTCTTACGCAAGCGAGCGCCGGTCACAGCGGCTTCCGGGCCCTGGCGCCGTGGCGGAGAATGGTGGGACAGCAAAAACAAATGGCTTCGTGATGAATGGGATCTACAGTTGGAGGTTGGCGGCCGGCCTGTCGAATATCGCATTTACCACGATCTCTCCACAGGGCAGTGGTTTGTCGAAGGGATCTATGACTGACGATGAAATATGTGGAGCTGCATGCACGGTCTGCCTTTTCCTTTCTTGAAGGCGGGTCACTTCCTGAATCGCTGGCGATGACAGCCGCGGGATTGGACCTTCCCGCGATGGCCTTGCTGGATCGCGACGGCTTTTATGGTTCGCCCCGCTTTCATATGGCTGCACAAAAAAGCGGTCTGCGCGCCCATGTTGGAACAGAGCTGAGTGTTGACGATCATTCGGGCCTGACGCGCTATCCCTTGCTGTGCGAATCCCGACAGGGCTACCAAAACCTCTGCCGTCTGATCACGAAAACGAAGCTGCGTGTACCGAAGCATGAGCAGAGTTTCGCCCAGCTCCACGAACTCGAGGAACACGCTCAAGGTCTGGTCTGCCTCACCGGCGATGAACACGGCCCTCTGGCACATGCACTGACCCATGGTGGAATAGAAGCAGGCCGAAAATTACTGCAGAAGCTCAGCAGCATCTTTGGACCAGGCAGGGTGTATGTGGAGTTGCAGCGGCATTTTCAACGGGAACAAGAGTTCCGCAACAGGGCTGCAATCGACCTGGCTTGTGAACTAAAGCTTCCGCTCCTGGCAACGAACGGGGTCAGTTACTCCGCGGCTGCTGACCGCGAGGTTCTTGATGTCTTTACCTGCATCAAGAACAAACGCCAATTGGCTACAGCGGGACGGATGCTTTCCATCAACTCGGAGCGCCATATCCGTACAGCAGAGCAGATGGCTCAGATGTTTGCCGACATTCCTGAAGCTGTCAGCAATACAGTCGAGCTGTCGTTGCGACTGCAATTTTCGCTGGAAAAACTGGGCTATGAGTTTCCGCGCTATCCCGTTCCTGCCGGAGATACGATGGATTCATTTCTCTACGCCAGGACATGGGAAGGTGCGCGCAACAGATATCGGCCGGTCACGGATCGCGTCCGCAATCAGCTTGATCGTGAATTGAGGCTGATTGAGAAGCTGGGGCTGGCTGGATACTTCCTCATTGTTTGGGACATTGTTCGTTTCTGTTGTGATCAAGGCATTCTGGTGCAGGGCCGCGGCTCCGCGGCCAACAGCGCCGTCTGCTATGCACTGGGGGTTACGTCCATTGATCCGATTGCGATGGACCTGCTGTTTGAGCGCTTCCTTTCGGAAGAGCGAGGCGAGTGGCCGGACATCGATCTTGATCTGCCGTCAGGAGACGATCGGGAGAAGGCAATTCAGTACGTGTATCAGCGCTACGGACAGTTGGGCGCAGCGATGACCGCCAATGTCTGCACCTACCGAGGGCGGCTGGCGGCGCGAGAAGTCGGCAAAGTGTTTGGGTTTGACCGGGAGACGCTGGATCGTTTGTCGGAAACCGTAGGCGGCTTTGAGTGGCGCGGCCCGAGCGACACCTTCGATAACTATTTCAGACACGCCGGCCTTGATCTCACCAATCGCCGCATCTCCAAATATCTGGACCTCTGCGTGCGACTGCAGGACATGCCGCGCCATTTGAGCCAG
>DATBHX010000104.1:0-16073 GCA_036557225.1 Candidatus Angelobacter sp. | reverse complement strand
CAGCCCCGGCGCTCTCAAGCTGCTTCTTCAGTTCGCGCACCACGTCTTCGCGGTTCTCCAGCTCATTCAGCTTGCGCGCGACGTCTTCACCATAGCCAATCACCTCATCCACAGTGCTGCCGTATTTGCGCTTGAGCCGGTCGATCAGCGCCAGCCGGTCTTCCACCTCGGCCAGACGCTCCGGTGAAGCATCGATTCCATCGGCATAGTCGCGCGCCGTGGCGCTCACGTCTTCAATCGCCGCCTTCGCTGACTCGAGCGATGCCAGAGCCTCCAGGAACTTGGTATCAAATCGGGCCAGCTCTTCCAGGTGCTTGCGCGCCGCCGAAATATTCGTCAGCGCCGCTGCGTCATCTTCATATAGGGCCTGATATGCCGCCGTCGCCGCGCCATACAGCTTCTCCGCATTGGCCAGGACGCGCTTCTCCGTCTCCAGCTTCTGGTCTTCACCCGGCTGCAGCTTCGCCGCCTCGATCTCCTTTTTCTGGAAGCTCCACAGGTCCGCCATGCGCAGCCGGTCCTGCTCATCGCGATCCAGCTGCGCCAGCCGCTCGCGCACCGCCGCCCATTCCGTGTGCTTCTCTGTCACATGACTCAAATCATGGCCTGCATACGCATCCAGCAGCGCCAATCGCGCCGCTTCATCGAATGCCAAAATCGTCTCGTTCTGCGCATGGATCGATGCCAGCGCCGGCGCCAGCGCTCGCAACAGCGCCACCGTTGCCGGCTGATTGTTTACGAAAACGCGCCCTTTCCCACCAGCCGCCACCTCGCGCTTCACGATGATCTGGCCGCCTTCCGCTTCAATCCCGTTTTCTTCCAGCACGCGCGCCAGCTGCTTTTCATCGGCCTCAAAAACGCCGCTCACCACGGCCTTCTCTGCGCCATGACGGATCATCTCGCTGGAAGCTTTATCGCCTAACAACAAGGACAGCGCATCGATCAGAATGGATTTGCCCGCGCCGGTTTCGCCCGTGAGCAGGTTCAACCCGGACGCGAACTCCACCGCCAGGCTGTCAATCACGGCATAATTTTCAACCCGCAGCTCCAGCAGCACCAGAGGACCTCAAAAGAAGGAAATTGAGCGCAGTCTAACAGAGATCGGGAGCAAATTGGTAAACGGGCAAGTTGGTAAATGGGTAAATGAAAACCTGAGCTCTTGGGGGCGCTCTCATTTACCAATTTACCAACTTACTCATTTACTAAGTCTCTTCATTCGCAGCCAATCGCCCGCCAGCGCGGCGGGCGACATCGCCAGCAGCGCCGCCAGTTGTGACCAGACCGCGCCCTGGCCAGGCCGGCCGATCATTGACCCGATCGCTCCTCCAGCAATAATCACGGCCAGAATCATGCCGCACACAAGATCGTTGCGCCGTCCAATCCAGCCCGCCACAAATCCACCCACCAGTGCCAACGCAATTCCTCCCAGGATGCTCAGGGCGATGAAACGCATCTCCGCCGGCGCGTGGGGGTCGACTCGGGCTGCATAGAAGAGCAACGCAGACCCGCCGGCAAAGATCACGTCGCCCAGCAGGACGCCAATAATTGTCCTGGCAATCATGGCCGAGATTGTAACAGTGAGCGATTCAAGGAAGGGTGGGCTTAAGGGAAATGGCAAAACCTGCACCAGAAGACCATGACGGTCGGCACAGGCCGCATTCGCTGCACCACAGGGTCCGGCTGAAGCGGCCTAACTGTGTTTGCAGGGTTCCTTGCGGCCTGTCCCTGGTTATTCGTTGATATCGCACTTCACGTCGACGATCGGGCCGCCTTTGTGCAGCGACGTCCCTGTGCATCCCGTTGTTGCGCCCGCTACCTGCGCTACTTCTTCAGGCGTCAATTCGCGAGCGCCCACGCGACTCAGTACTCGGTTCTCCATGGTTTGCTCCTTTCTGAAACCATTTCGTTCTGATGATCGATCAGCTGAAACCTCCGCTGATCACCGGCCTCAACCTTCTGTAAAAAGTGGAGGACAACACCGGTCCAATGAGCTTAGAAAGATTCGTTCTCTGCTTCAATGTTTTTGCGACGATTTTCACATTTGCAATTCCCAGATTGGCGCGATCGCCGCTTGCTGCCACAGACGGAGCCCTCCATCGTCGAGCCAAACCTGAATTAGACTCTATTTGAGAGCCACGGAGGGTCCATGCCGCAGTCTGACATCCGGCAGTATGAGGCGCGTGCCGCCTCCACCAGTACCTTTGGGCGCGTACAGTGCAGCGTGCGCAATCATCACTTCATCATCGACGGACCGGAGCAAAACGGCTGTCCGGGAGAAGAAGTCACTCCCGCCGAGTTGTTCCTCTCTGCTGTAGCATCGTGTGGGGTGGAACTGGTCCAGGTGCTGGCCAAATCTTCCAGCATCCCGGTGCAGGCCATCGCCGTAAATATCCACGGATTCATGGACCGCTCCAAACCGGTGCGCCCGGACGTATCGCTCTTCAATTCTGTGCGCCTCCGCTTCCACTTCAGCGGCACCAGCGATGCGAACGCCAAAGAGCTGGTGGAGAAGTTCAAGGCCAGGTGACCACTCTACGGCACAGTCGCGGTCGCGACTCCCGAGGTTCATGTCGAGTACGTAGTGCAGAATTGAGAATTACATGTCCTATAAATGCGCGTGCAAGCATCAAGGCCCGCTTGATTTCAGCATCTCTCCAATCGCGTCCTTGTTCCTTGCATAGTTGTTATGACCTTTGGTTGGGCTTTCAATGAGCCCGAACCAATGCGTCGCATTCTTCACCACCACATTATGGACCTCGACTGTCGCCAGTTCGGGAACAGTCCAGGTGAGCAGGTCGCTGGGGTCATTCAACGCGACGATTTGCGGGCGCACACATGTATGTTCGGCGCCCTGTACTGACTTCTCATATTCGCAACGGAGCCTCGCCCAGGCATCAAGGTGGCTCAACAGGCTCTTATCAGGTGTTCCATCCAGGCTCGCCAACTCCAGAAGTCGAAGCTGGTTGGCGAAAAAATAGACTAGCGGCGTACGTCCCAGAATCTGCTCAAATGTGTCGCCTGACCTTTGCACGGTTGGCGTTTGCGAAGTTGCCGGACTTATATCCAGCGCGGCAAAGATCAGATAGCTCCCCAGGCTGTGGGAGACGATCACATATTCCTGATTGGCTTTCGCGGTGGCGCCTCCTCTCGCGCCCTCAGACGAGATGGCAATGGACTTGAGAATAAGTTGCCGGATTCCGTCCAGCAGATAGCCGCGCAACGGGCCCAACGCCAGAACTGCATCTGACAAGCCCCAGTCCAGCAGGCCGTGTTTCAGTTTGCGATTGACCAGGGCGCCCCTGGCAGCAGCCTTCATGAGGCCCTGCGCGTTCTCGGCGGGAATCCAATCGTAGGCGATGAATCTGCCTGGAACCGCGTCAGGCTTCAAAGTGGAGCACAGCTTGATTTGCTCCGCGCTGGGCCCGACCAGGGCAGCGTCGCCTTCAACAATCTGGCGGCATTTCAGCGAGAATACCAGCGGCCACCAGTTGATCTCATCCACGTAAATCGTCGGACGATGATCGGACCGTACCAGCTTCCAATGGATCACGAAGGGTGCGGCGGCGTTCCACTCTTTCGCCGTCCGCCAAACCGGCTGCCCGAAGTATTCAAGCGCCGGCGGTGGCGCATCCAGGCTGAACTCATCCTGGTCGGCATACTCTCGTTGCGGCTCTTCGAGCTCCCCTGCCGACGAGGTGCAATCCCTGACAAAGTCGCAGATGCCTTTGCGCAGGCTCCACGAATCAAAGTCACCAGGTCCATCCGAACCAATGCCATGAACATAAAAAATGTGGACCTGTTTGCCCCCGGCCCGCTGCAACGAATCGGCCAGCGACGCTGTCGGCTTGCTGGAAGAAGGCGGCGTAGTTTGTCCGGAAGAAAAACGAGGGCTGTATAACAGTGCGAATCCAACCATGATCGCACCGAATCGCCGAAGACAAGATCTTGACAACGAACGAACACGCAAGACGCACCTCTCATTCGCTGAAAATTGTAGCGCGAGGCTTTAACACTACAACTCGCTAAGGATTGAACGTAGGTCTAAACCGTTTTTGCGGCGTCAAAGAATTATGGCCGGAAAGATTACATCTCAGAAAGGGATTTGATCAAACTGGCGGAGGATGCACTCAGCGGTTAACCCGTCTCGGCTGCAGATTTCCCCTTAACGTGAAAATTTACAATGAATTTTAGGTCGGTGAGGCGCCTTCATTACTTGTACACCTACATAAACACTGGAGTAAGCGGCTTCCGCTCTGGAATCGTACCTGGGAATGAGCAGGGATATAACAGAAGAAACAACACGAAAGATGTGCTGCGGAATAGGAGAATCTATTTTGAAGTCTTTCCGCGGGAGGAGGAATTAATGCGCAGCCCATTCAACAGGCTAATTCATGCCAGTCGCTGTGGCCACCGCATCGGCATAGCCAATGAGTTTCTCCCAGGACACGTTGGCATCGTGCCCCTCGCTGATCGTAACCGGCCAGGGCATGTCGAGGGCAGGATGCATGTCCCGCGCCGCCGGTAGGTCTTCTTCCCATGCCGCACCCGCTGCCGCCATTGCTCTTTCCAGAAGTGGTTGTGAGAGCTGGCTCCATGCTTCGCCGCGTTTTGCCGGTATTCTGCTCGCGGCTGCCTCCAGCTGCTCTCCGAACTCCCGCTGGAATGCGGGATGTTCACGGGCAAGCTCTGACCACGCTTTGATCTGTTCTTCCGCCATGCCGCTGGTACGTGTTGCCAGCGTTTGCAGCCGGGCGACGTTGGACCGGACTGCATTGAGGTTGTGTTCGGCGTCGTTAAAAGAACCCGCCTGGATTTTTTGCTGCGCTCTTTTCAACGTGGCCAAAGTTGCATTGTAGGTTTCCCAGCCCTGGGGATCGCGGTTAATCTGGGTTACCTCTATTTTCTCGAATTCCGTCTGAATGCCGGGCAATTCGTCCATCACCCTGCGGGCGCGCTTTACCTCAAACGCGTAACTGCGGGCGAGCCCGGAAGCGTTCACCAGGGAGCTGTTGACATCTCGAAATTCTGTGTACGTCTCGGCCCGGTGCAAGGTATCACGGAAATTCCGCTGGTAGCCAGCAAGATGCCGGGCCAACTCCGGTGAATCGATCTTATCGGCCTCGTTCTGTCCGGCCCTCATTTTTGCCCGGAGGTCTTCGGCCTGCTTGCGCCAGGCCTCGTCTGTTCGAATTGCATCCGTCAATTTGACATTGGCTTCCGTGAAATCCCCGCGCAAACGGTTCAGGGGTCTGCGGTCGCCGGCGCCATATCGGCCGTCTCGAAGGTAGCGTTTGATCTTGCTCAGCGTGTCCTTGAGTTGCTTGCGGCGCACCGCGACCTGGCTCCGGCCATATTTGGTATGCGCCTCGTACCCTTTCGTCGTCTCGAGGGCTGCCTCCACTCGCCCCTGCAGCGTGAACGCTTCCGCCTTAAGCTGCAGGCGCAGTTTTCGCGCGCGCCAGGCCCGGACAGGGTGGAGCAGGAAATCAATGCGCATTGATCTCACCGCAATCTAGGATAATGTCGACCCGCCGGTCGCTGGGATTATCGAGCTTCAGTTGGTCGGCGGAGATGTCTCCCTGGCCGGAAAGGCGCAATCTCGCGCGGATCTGCTGCCGGGAAGCCTCGGTATAGGAGCATTCCTCACACAGATAAAGGTATCGCAGCACGCTTTCTGCGCGCATCGCGGAGAGATGCCAGTTTCCGAACTCCGGATCGTTTTTTACCGGGCGCCGATCGGCCGAGCCCTTGATCTCGATTCCACCGCAGTCCGGATGCCGGGCGATCAAGGCCCCGATCTTGTTCAGGAATTCCCGGGTGGCGGGCGTCAGTTGATTCGCTCCGCTGGAGAAAACGATCTTGCCGTTATCGAGTTGGATAATGATTTTCTTGTCCACAATGATGTTGGGAACGCCATGATCCATGAAATCGTTCGAATCGTTCTTGATGCGTATTTGCGCTTCCTGCTCCTCGATGTCGCCGGAGGCAAAGTACATCAGCGCGCTCACCAGCAGCAGCAGAATGAAGATGAAGGCCGTTAAAAAGTCCACATAGCTTGGCCACCCGATTCCGGAATCATCGTCCTGGCGTAATTCCAGCTCCATGTCTTACCTCCCTGCTTTGGCGGAGCGCCTGAAACGGCCCAACCAGCGGTCCATGAAGCTGCGCCCGGCCACTTTATCGATGCCACGGAGATGCCCCTCGATTTGAGCGATCATCTCCCTCAATCGCGCACGCTCCTGCTCTGATTCCGCGCGCACGCTAACCCGGTCCATGATCCTGGGCAGCAGCGCGGCCATGGTGACCACATTTTGTTCCACGGTCTTGACCCTGGAATGCACCTCCAGAAGATTCGCGTTTTCGAGCACGGTCTTGATTTCCTTGACAGAGTCTGCCTGCAGCTGCTTGAACTGCTCGACAGTATTGCTCAGCTCACCGCCGATCTCCGACCGCCACTCTTTCAGCAGAGCCTCCAAACCGTCCAGGGCCAATTGCAGGTCCTTCTCGATGGGGCCGAGCTGCGCTTCGAGGCGCTTCATGCTCTCCGCCGCCTCTTTCAGGTCGGCGGTGGGCAGCTTGGAAACCCTGTCATCCAGGGTCGAAAGGATTGGCTTGAGATCGGACGCGGCCTTGCCCGTCGTGTTCACTGCTTCCACCAGCCCCACCATGTGTTGCGGCAGAGAGTCGAGCTTGGCAATTGATTCCGCCGCATGGGCGTTCGATTCCACCAGCTCGCCCATGAACTCATGGATCCCCTTCAATCGGAGCTCCTGTGCGCCGAAGATCGTATAGAGTCGTCCAATGTGCTCGACCACGTTGCGCAGCTCGCCGGCAATTCCAGTGGCAACGTCCTGGCTTAGACCCCGGAACGATTGGTTCACTTGCCCGGGAAGCTGGTTCACGCTTTCCTGAATCGCAGTGGCGGCCTGGTCGAATTTGTCTCCAAAAGCATTGAGCCGTTCCAGTTCAATCGCCAATTTCTCGAATCCCGCGGTGGTTTCGGCAAAGCGCTCCACTGAGCGAGCGAGTTTCTCCACCGACTGCACCTGGTCGGCGCCGGAAGTCTGGGAGAGTGCAGTTTCATGGTGCCGGTATACCCAGTCAGCAAATCCTGCTAACGTAAACCGGGCGAATGGTTGCGTGTAAATGGCGACAAGGAGAACTATGGCGGCGAGCAAGATCGCGAAAAAACTGTTCTTGAATGCATTTACAGATGACCCGGCCACGTTCTCCATTCCTCCGGGCAGCTTGGAATGATCGATCGAGGGCTCCGCTCCCCCAGGCGCCTGAGTGCGCGATTGTTTTTGCTGGGAGTACTGCTTGATATCGCGGAAGGCCTGCTGCAGCTCAGTCACCGAGACCCGCAGGTTCCAGAGCGTCGCCAGAAGCGCGGTCAGGATCAGGATTCCTGCCAGAGCGCGGGCCAGTGCCAGACTGCCGGCCGTAGCTGTGCGGAGCCGGCTCAATTTCTGTTCTGGGTCAAAGATGAGCAATGTTTCACGCCCATTGGCAGCTTCTCGCAGCTGGGAGATGATGACATTCGCCGTTTTCTTGAGCCGGCCAGAATCAGAGAATGACGCCTGCGCAAGATCATCTGCGAGGGTACGGCTTTCGCTGCGGAATCGCCAAAGCTCCAGCCACAACAAAAGCAAAGGTGTCATCGCCAGAAAAAAAAGAACCGCAGAGAGGCCAATCGAGATGTTAAGGTTCGAGAGGAGTTGGGGCATGGAGTCTTACATCAGCTTTCTAAATCCCACCCAGCCCATCAGGGACGAGTGGTGACGTTCGTCGTTAAGATCGAAAGTGAACTCGTGCGGAAGGAAGAGACGCCATACCGGCCGCGCAAACTCAAACGAACCAATGTAGGTGATCGATTCATCGTACTCCCCTAAGGTGCGCTGGAGCTCATCATAGGTTTTTCTGGCAAGAAGCTGCTTCAGCTTCCACAAGGCCTCGGCATGGACTTTGAATAGAGAATCGACGCTGCGGGGCCGCACCTCCCGCGAAAGAAAGAGAAAAACAGGAAATGGATGCCGGGCAAAAATCGCTTTGGCTTCCTGGCGCGCCGCTTCGACAATCTCACCTTCCTGACAGCGGAGCGGATCCGGCAGCGGAACACGTGGCCCCGGAGCCGCTCCCGCAAGTTCGTTGCACAGTTCTTCCAGGACCTCGGCCAGCACGGGAATACCGCTATCATGGATTCGGGAGTCATCCATCTTACGGTCGGACTTCGGCCACAAAGGCGTCCGGAACGGGGCTGCTGGACCGGGCGACCGCAATTCTCCAGCCAGTCTTTTGAGCTCTGCCTGCCGCGCCGCGACGCTCTGAGCCGGCCCCAGTAGGTCCAGAAATCTCGGGATCAACGTATTCAAGAAATCTTTGCGGAGGTCTTGAAATGATTCGCGCAAACGGCGGGACGGTGTGTCACAGTTGGCGTGCAGCAGTTCTCTCGCTGCCTCCATCCGCCGCCCATCCGGCGGTGTCTCGCCCGCGAACATGCCAGTCCACAAAGCCGAAGATAAAAACGATTGCGCCACGTCCCCGATAGGAGGCGCGGGCTCCAGTCGCAAGTCCACCAGGAAGACCCCACGGCCGGCGTCCTGGCGAAGCTTGGCAAAGGATTTGTGAGGCCACATACGGCTCTTTTCCGCCGTTATAAACAGAGATGCACAACGGGCCACTTGGTTCGGACCATCCGCTCCGCCTTCATTCATGACCAGATAGGACGCGCTGCCCGCTCCGGCATGGCTGTTGATGCGAGTGAGTTTCTCGATCACCGGAGTGTCCGGAACTGATGCCGCCAGCAGTTCCAGAGACACCTCTTCGCCGCTTAAATCGGCCATCCGGGCCGCCTCCCCACAACGCACCTTCAATCGTCTTACCAGCGCAATGGTTTCATCGCTGATCCGATCAGCCACTGCGATCACGGGCAGTGCCCCCTGGGCCTGCCCACGAAAAGCAACTAGGGCATCGCGCAGCAGGCGATCAAAAAGATCGATCGTAGTACTGGACTCCAGATGCAGTGTAATGACGTTCTGGAGATGGCCGTGCACCAACGCCATGATTTTGGGGCGGACGGTATGGTACGCGCCAGCAAGGTGGACTAACACCGCATAACCCATCTGCCGTCCTCTGCTTTCCCTTACCGCTCAAGCTCGGTGAATTTTTTTCTGATCTCCCTGATCGGAACAACCACGAATCCACCATTGGCCGGTGCGGCCACTCCCACAATGCCCATATCCGCCTTGGAATATACGGCAACCAAGCTGCCTGTCGTGGGAGCGGGTTCAAGCGCCAAGCCACTGGAGCTCTCAGTGACCGTGCCCTCCCACGCGCCCTGGGAAGAGTTGGTCACGACTCGTTCTCCCTTCTCCACGTCGCTCAACGCATGCACCAGCTCGGGAGGAATGGCGGTTGAGGTGCGCATCAAGGTCGCCTGGGTTCCGGGTCTCAGGTCGTCTGTCCGTACCTTGCTGAGAGGCAATGGATCTCCGTGGCCCAGAGACAGAACGGATCCGTCCGGGCATTCTCCAGCGCAGAGCACAAAATTGGGCGTGAGGATCACGGCGTCACCCAGGACGGAAGAGCGGTCCGCGCCAAGAATCTGGGGTGGGGCGGCTGCGGGAACTCCATTGAAATAGAGCCATGCGCCGGCTAGTACCGGAAACGCGATCATCATCAGCAACACGCCAAACAGGAGCCGGGCCGCCCGGTTGATGCGTTTGTTGTTCGTTTCCTGTTTTTCCGGGAGGTATTCGATCTTCATTTTGTTCCTCCTCCGTCCCCACCGCTGGCCGCCGTCTTCGCATCGCTGCGCAAGCTCGCCAGAGGATCAAGGTACTGGCGACTGCGGAGTGATTCATTCAGCTTGCGTTGATACGCGCTTTCGTAGATCGGCTTGTCATGGAACTTGGCGGTTTCGATCTCTGCCGATTCCTGGTAGAAAATCACCATGTGATCAAACATAGGCAGGGCCTGCACAGTCATATTGGGAATGGCGCGATCCATCTGCTGGGCCTGTTGCAACAGGCGCTGGCCGCTGGAGACGTCCTTTGTCAGTACGTACGAGGGTACGGCCTGCGGGTCTTTTTTCAGGCTTAGTTGCGGATAAAATGACGCCTGGCGCGCGCTGTTGATGGCCGCGGCTGCCTGCGGAAGCAGTCCCTGTTGCTGGATTTCGTTCACGATCGCCACCTGTCCCTTGCCCTCAATGGCGGCCAGAGCGATCGGCTGGATGACCCGCTTCAACGCCATAAACACCGCGGCTCCGGGCGAGGCATCGTTTTGCTCTGTAATAAATAGCCCTTCGAATTCATTTTGGCGGTTCAAACTGATGAAGTTCAGGTTGCGCGGCAGGTCGGTAGTCGCGAGCTGGGCGATTTCACTCTCAAAACTGAGTTCGCGTCCTCTGGTGATGCGGAGGACCGGCCCGGAGCCATCATTGAGACGCCGCAGCAGCAGTTGGTAGCGCTCGTGCGCCATGTCCTGCGCCGCCTTCAGCGTCGACCGTAAGCTCTGCAGCCAGTTCATCTTTTCCTTCCGGATCCACTCCCGCAGCAGCTCCATGTTTTCCCGCATCAGGAACATCTCAAGCTGCAATAGCAGCTGTTGCAGTTGGTCGCGCACCAGGTTTTTCTTCTCCAGCAACGTGGTAACAAACGGGTGGGCGGCGTTCACTGCGGATGCGGAATCGCGCACAATGCGCTTCCATGCGTCAGTGGAATGGGCCGGCGGAATCCCCAGCCCGTTCCAGTAGCGCAAGGTCCTTTCGATTTCCGCCAGCATGCCCTGGAGATAGAACTCGGCTACGGTAAGGTTCGCGCTACGGGCCAGTTTTTCCCCCAGACCGCGGTTCACCATGCGTCTCCAATCGTTGAGTTGGCTGTTCCGGGCGTCGGCCACCTGGCGATAGAAAGTACCGTCCACGTCTCCGCTGAACTGGTGGATGATCGCATCCACCCATTTCGGATGGTCGCCGGCCAGCAGTTCATTGACAAACTTCGGCATCTCCACATTGGCCCGAATGCCCTGCCAGATGGCCACGATTTCGTTATTCCAGTAATCGCGCCCATCTTTGCGCGCCATCTCTTCGCGAATCGGCTGTGGGCCAGTGAGCGATCGTGCCTGCTGCGCGTCCAGCCAGTTCGCGCAGATCTTGTCGGCAATGATCCTGCCCGCCGCGGCTTCCGAAATCTCGTACTTGGGATAGCTGACTGCCCGCAGATTGAAATTGAAGAGCATCTTGTAGCGCGGCTCGTTCGGCACATGATTGTTGATATTGGCGAATTGCGCAGCCCGCATCAGACTCATGCCAAGCAGGTCGGCGGCCAGTTGCAACCCCACCATGGAAATCAGGGGCGCGGTGTCTCGGCATTCGTACGATAGTCCGGGATTGCCGTGCTCCAGCCGCGAGGTCAGGAGAAACGCCTGATCGTAGGGGCTCGCTGGACCGCCGTGATACGGCTGCCCGCCCCGGCCTCCAGTCGGCCATGTGGGCGTGAAGGCCTCTGGCTTTTCGCAGAAATATTCCAGGTCCTTCACCGCCGCCCAGCTGTTCTCAATAAATGCGGCGGGGACATCGGGCGTGGCCACAAAAAAGATCGCGCATCGGGTGGTCCCAGCCAGGACTTCATGAATCATGTATCCCAGGTCTACGCACATGCCCGAACCAGTGCCTCCGCCCAGGGTGGCAACCACGTAGACAATCGGCGAAGCCGGCTCAACAGGCTGGGTCTCCGCCGGCAGGCCGCGCTTGGCCAGTTGCTGGTTGATTTCGTTGGCCGCTGTTGGCTGCTGCGCTGCCTGCGTGACCCTAGTCACCGCTTGGTAAATTGCCGTTTGCAGCGAGCGCAAGTTCTCGTAAAGCATGATGCGCCCGCCAGCGCGAAGATTCCCCGCTCCCGGCCCAGGTATCACGATGTCGGAGGGGCACCAGTCGATTCCTTCTCCAATGTGTTCCTTCAGCGTGCGCCAGGTCATGCCCAGATTTCTGACATAAGCCGGAAATGACGCGCTGCTCCGCCCAGCGGGCGTAGGCTCATCCTGCTTCGGGCGGGCATCCGTATCCACGCTGATATACGAAAAGACGTCCAGGCTGGGTTTTCCCAGCACTTCGTACATATATCGTTCCAGACACGAAACAACAGCACATCCGCTGCTGCCGACTCCGACGACGACTGATGGGCGAACTTGCATTCTTACCTCGCTTCATTGGTGCGCTTGAGGATCTGTTGCGAGCGCCGCAACTCCAATCGCACCTGCAGATAAAACCCCAACCCGATGCAACTCAGGGCTACAGTATTCAAGAGGAGCGGCAGCACCGTGGCAAAGCTGCCCAGTGCGTCCCGATGCCACAGATATGCCACGTCTAAGAACTGGATGATGGCGCACACAGCGAAAGACCAGCCCCAAGCAAAACGCGAGCGCATCAACGTGGCAATCTCTTCCCGATGGCTCCTGCGAATAATCCTTGCCACAACGAAAGCGATAACGGCGGTAATCAGAAATCCCAACAGAATGACCGCAAGAAAAGCTTTCGTCATTTCCCACGGCGTGACCAGAGGCTCGGGAGCCAGAAGCAATTGGCGATAATATTCCAGTATTTTGTCGAACATCACATTTCTCCTGCGCCTTGCGATTTTTCCCCAGCCGGAGTTTCCTTGATTCCTCTTTTTTGCCACCATCGATACCCGAGAAATCCGGCCCCGGCCAGAACCAACAGCAGCAGAAACAGCATGCCGGACGAGGAGGAGGGCGGAACCACCACGTTGCCCACGGCGGACTTCAACTGACTGCCATCGTTCAGATTTGCAATGACGTACCAGTTCAGCTTGCCCGCAGCAGGATTGGCATAAGACACGCTCTTGTCCAGCAGGTGCGCCGCGGAAAACACCGTGCGTCCCTTCTCGTCACGGACATAAACGCTGTAGTTCTTTACGTCCGCCGCGCCATCGATCCTCCACCGCATCTGCAGCGCTTCCGGTTTGGCGGTATGCAGGGCCTCCACGAGGCGTACCGTGGCCACCGGACGAACTTCTGTATCGTCCGGACGCGGCGGAGACGCCGGCCGGATGCGGATGAACTTGATCTGCAGCCGCGGGTCTTTCTTCCACAGGAGAATCAATGGAGTCGCGCTGGCGGAAGACGCCTCAAAGTCATCGACGTAGCGGATCTCGGCATCGTTCATGTTTGCGTCCATCAGAAAATCGGAAATGACGATGAGGTCGGCCGCGTAATCGGTCGCTCCCGAGGGGTTCCCGGCCACTGCGATAGCCAGGGACTTGTTCGTCCGCGACTGGGTGAACAGCTTGCCCTCGCGGGGAAACAGAGCATCCAGGTCGGCCGGAGAATTCAGCCGGGTAACACCAGTAAAAAAAGGCCATTCATGTTTGGCAATTGATCCAAAAGGAAGGAAATACAATGAATGCTCTTTGCTCAACTTGTAGTCGCGGACGACATTGGCGTCACCGGTAGCCTGCCAGGAATCCATCGCCAATGGATCGCCGGCAAGGACGGCTTCTACGGCCTGAATAGCATCAGGCTGCCAGCGTCCATAATTTTTCATTGACTCGGACGAATCGAGGACTATTACAAGGTTCCGGGAAAAACCCTGGATGGAACCAAAAAACAAGACAACAATAACGAAGAGCTCTTTCATACACACCCCTAGCGGCCAATCGGGCGGGTGGGTACTTATATCACAAGCAAGCCATTCATCCTAGGGAAATGCTTCACTGCGAAAAATAAAGAGGTGTAAACGCTGTGTGGGTTCGCCTCGCACTTTAGATTCATTTAAATGAGAGCTTATTAAGGCAGGCGCCGCGCAATCACGCTTCCGGTAGACGCTCCATGTCTTATAGGAGGCTTCGTCGACGTTCCCTGCGCTCCTCCGAAAAGGACTTGGGGAAAATGGGTGAACTCCGTCGTGGGCTTGTTGCGGGACTTTGTACCCTTGCCTGTAGCCAATTGTCGCCTCCACGTTGGTCATTCGGTCTGGGCGCCTTCCTGCTAACCACGAATGCGTCCGCGTTCTATCGTTTCAGTTGCGACATAAAGCAACAAAATTGTGCTGGATGCTTGAATAGGGGAGCGGCCAGCCAGAGACAAAATGTCAAAGTTGCATGCAAATCTCGCTGGAAAAAACGGAACTGCGCGGCGTGCGCTCAAGCTCGCTTACTTGGAAATACTTTAATCCGAAGAAGACAACGAGAGCACGCGGTACTAAGCTCTTGCGAGAGACAAGTTTTCAATACAAGCCCACTGAGGGGCCGAAGGGGTATGCCGCCCAGTTTATCAATACTGCGGATAATGGCACGTAAAATCAGGAGAGCATACACAAGTAACTCTCTTAGATTTCGTTTGTAAAAATGTGGGTCTAATCGTAATGTGTACGCCACACCCCCAATTTTGGCCGGAGAGTTCGATTGTGGCCGAACAATACAATCCTGAGATTCTTCAGAAGTACGCGGACATTCTTTACTCGCAGGCAAGATCGCTAGCAGCATGGACAGCACTGCGTTACGGCGTAGCTCTTGCAATCGTTGTCTGGCTAGCTGTTGCCGTTGCAACCGCGCCTCTTGCCAGAATGCGCTTTGACATGTCAACTGCCAACGGGACCGCATTGGTCGCCGGATTCATTGGTCTGCTCATTGGCTACAATGCCGGAAAGGTCAAGGCATTTGCTCTTATGTTGCAGGCCCAGCACGTGCTTTGCCAGCGGCAGATTGAATTGAATACGAGAAGACAAGACTCGGCGATGATGGCTTCCCAGGGAAGCTAGGTTTGAGTATTATCACATTCATTTTGCACTAGAGTTCTGAAAGGTAAGTTTTAAGATGGGCTGGCGCTTCCGAACGTCCTTTAAGGTTATTCCAGGGTTACGACTGAATCTTTCCCGCAGTGGTTTAAGCGCAAGTATCGGCGGCGCTCCCCTAACCGTCAATATCGGTCCTCACGGCATCGCTGGTACAGAATCGATTCCGGGCACCGGTATCTCATACCGTGAGCATTTGAGCTTTGCCCATCCGGGACACGAACATGGTTCGTCTACCCCAGATGGAAATGGCATAACTCCGACTCCACCGCGCTTGCCTGCGACGCCGCCACCCGTCAGTGCCGCACCAATCGAGCAAGTGCGAAGCGCCAGCACAGAGCTTCTCACCAGCGAAAGCTTGAAAGAGCTGAAAAAGCTCATGCTCATGACATTTGAGGAGCGCGAGGACATCAGCCAGCAGCTTGACACGGCCCGCCCGGAGCGTGATCTTGCGTCCGACCGGTATCAGAAGTGGGAAGGAGGCTTCCTGTTTAAACAACTATTCAAAAAGGCATTCGCCAAGCGTAAGGCTGAATCCGAGACGGCGATTGCGAGAGTTTCTGAACTTGAAGAGCAGCTACGTCTTACGACTGTCGCGACTCATGTCGAGATTGACAAGGAACAGGCGGAACCGTACTTCCGTATGAGAGATGATTTTGCTGCGATGTCTGACTGCGCAGCCATTTGGGACATCAAGAGCCATCAGGCTACGGACATGATCCATGAACGCACGACCGCTGGCAGGCGTGTCGAGCGCCAACGGGTCAAATTCTCTCTTGGCAGTTGCGACCTGATTCAATGGGAGCAAAAAGTCCCTCATCTGGAAAACTCAAAAGGCGGGGATCTCTATCTGTATCCGGGATTCATTCTTTATCGTGCGGCCCAGCAGGCATTTTCTGTGATCGACTACCATGACGTAAATGGCAAGGGCACATTGGTAAAGTTCCAAGAGCAGGAGTGTGTTCCCAGCGATTCCACGGTGGTGGGTCAAACATGGGCCAAGGTCAACAAGGATGGCAGTCGCGATAAGCGCTTCGCGAACAACTTCCAAATCCCAATTGCACTGTATGGCGAGGTTACGTTCAAGAGTGAGAGTGGGTTATGGGAGGAATTCCAACTCTCAAACCCAGACCGATTACAACAGTTTCTCAACGCCCTCAGCTCGTTTGTGTCATCCTTTCAAAGCGCGAAACAGGCAACCGCATAGCTGTCCGGCCCAAATCCATGACGGAATCACTCCGGCGTGGATTTGCTGCCGATC
>DATBHX010000103.1:0-13194 GCA_036557225.1 Candidatus Angelobacter sp. | reverse complement strand
CTGAAAGCAGGTTCCTTTTTGCCTTGGCTGGCTGATATGCGAGCAACGTGGAAGGAACTTTTCATGCCTTTTGTTGCGGGGTTTGTGCAAGGCCTTCGAGCGGCTACGGCAACGAAGAGGCCTGAGCTATACCCGAATCTCATCTCCGCCTTGGGTGGCCGACCAACTGCCGATCCTCCATGGCCTGTGACGGCTAGCTTAGCTGAAGTACTCGCAACCTTAACCGTCGTGCCGGAACATCACGCCATCTCGTTGGATGCGAAACGGCTCGAGCAGATTTCAAAGGATGAACAAGCAACATTCGAGAGACTTTCGACGCTCATTGGGAAGAATGCGCGAGACATCGGGAAGCATCCGATTCCGATAGAGATCGATTATTCGCGAATGGGCGAGGTTTTCCGAACCATAAATAATCCCCAAGGACTCTGGCTGCTTATTTTTACCTTAATTGAATTCGGACGCGGCCTTTGTCAGCATGAGGGATCATTTGGTGAAGGTGTCTCAGTGCTGCAATCAGCACAATTGTTTTTGCAAAAGGGGATCGCTGACCCCCGCTACTTCGAATCACTCTTGCTGTTCACCATTCATGGCGAACCTGGGGAAATTTGGAAGTCAAAACTTCGTCGTTCGAAGTCCTCAGTGTTCCAACTTCTCGGGTATAGCCATAGCCGAGCGATTACATGCGGTCAGACGTTCCAGGCATCTATGAAAGTAGTACATAGCGGTGCGGCAAAAAGCGGATTGTGGAGTGTGGTATGGAGCGGAATGAATCGGATACGGGCATGTGAGGGCGCATTTTTGTCGTGGGCTCAGCATGATCAGGATTTGTATGCTGAAGCAGCACCGGCACTGCTTGCGCTCGCGCGCACCCAAGCGACAATGATCGCTGTGATGTCCAAGTTTCTGGTTGAATTGGGGGAGAAATCGATTCTTTTGCCGTGGCACATGATCCTTACTAAGAAGGTTCCTAATGTCGAGTCAGAATTTGAGTGGTGCAAGGCGCTTTTAGACATCATGCCAAACGCCAAGGATTTTCCAGAAAAACTCTGTCAACATTTCGACAGGCTACGCAAGGCTGTGGACGTGGAGCATCTTGGGAACGATGACATCGCATTCAATGCGAGTTGAGCGCGCATGGAAAAGATTATTCCCGCCTGCGTCATCGATGGTTCCATCTTATTGGATTATTATCGGCACTCCTCTGGTGCCGACTATCTTCCCGAGTCGTACGAGATCGTCGAAACCGTCCTGGCGAAAGTTGAGACTATTTATGCTGAATTCACCGTCGGACATAGCCGTTTTGACGATCTTCTGCGACGCAACGAGCATTTGGCAAAAAAGCTAAGGCTGCTAACCGTTCAGCAGGCAAACACAATCGTCGATAAGCTCTCAGCAGAATACGACGAGACCTTGTCGCGTTTGCTCGAGCAAACCTTGCAGGACACAGAACTTGCGTCGATTCGCATGGTTAATGCTGCAAAACATGTGCGTGGTCTGGCGGACGAAGCAGGATATGTGATTCGGCTAGCCATCCTTGCGATATCGTTCGGAGCATCTGTTGTGCTCGCGCCAGGCCGGTTTCCCATAGCCCAGGCAATGAGTCGCAGTAGCCAGACTGAAAATGTAGGCGTTTGCGACGGGATGGAGTCTCTGACAGTCAAAGTCGCGAATACTCCTATCGTATTTCTCACTGTTTTGGACAAGTCGGCTTCTGGTAGGAAAAGAGGGTATTCTCTGATACTGAAGGGAGGAGGAATCAAGGGGCTTGCTTACGCTGGGGCCCTTCAAGAGTTGCACCCTTACTTTTCCTTCGATACCTTCGTTGGAACCTCTGCGGGGTCGATGGCTGCGGCGTTGCTCGCAGCAGGGTGGTCGCCCGCAGAGTTGGAGACCCTCCTGGCGGGAATCGATTTGCGTCAATTTGTTTCTTTGAACCCTTTTGCGGTTTTGCGAAATCTGCTTTTACGTGGAGGCATGTTCGATGGTGACAGTCTTCAGCGGTGGATCGAGCAACATTTGCGCACAAAGACCGGCCTTCATCGTGACGTTACCTTTAAGGATTTGAACTTCCAACTTCAAGTTCCCGTTTCCACACGTCGCCGCGGAACAATTGTTTTTAGTAAGACGGCATCCCCTCAAAGCTCAGTCTCCTTTGCGGTGCGCTGTTCAGCCGGAATTCCGTTCTTTTTTACGCCCAAGGACTGGGAAGGCGATATTGCTGTGGACGGAGGAGTCCAAAACAATTTGCCTATTCGGCCTTACTTTGAGGCTGGTGGTGATGAACGCATTGTGGTGTTGTCTCTCCAGTCACAGAAACGCAGCCGAGGTAGGCGGGGTATGCCACTGTTCAGAGTTGCGAGAGGGCTTGTACACATTTGGCTCGACCAAGATGAAGGTGGGATTCCCAAGGTAAAGCCAGAATCTCTAATCGTGATCGATACCGGAAGCATACGTGCTACGCAGCTGAAGTTAAGTGATAGAGAGCGTTCATTCTTAGTGGCAAGCGGGAGGCTTGCCGCAATCAAGTTTCTTGAAGCGCACAACATCGAAGGTTTGGATTCGAAAAAAGCGGCTCTGGAGAAGGAAATCCAGGAAATCTCGTAATCTGACATGGAAGGCAGCGCAAAAAGCCTGTGCCCAAATTTGTGCCCAGTGGCCGCTTGCATGGGCTTGTTTGCTGGTTGGAAAAAGATGCGGCGAGCCGCTATATCAGTAGAGTGAAAGGCTCGATTAAGGGGCGCTTCCGAAAAAACTGTGAATCGAGTGATCGCTGCAGTGTAGCGGGAACTGTAGCTGGTGCCCGGTTTGAGGAGCTTGTTTCCCTTGTACTGGTAGAGATCGAAACGCCTGAATTTATAAGCGTATCCAACTTCTCACAAACCGGGCAAAATGCCCTGTACTCGATCCTAAGTCTGGTGCGTCTGCCAATTCCGCCACTTTCGCACGCGCAAGTGATTGTTTGTATTGTAACCGTGATTGTCGTGCGCATGGCAAGTTGCTTACTGGCTACGGGTCACCAACTAGGGCTCCAAGTCGACTAACTGGCAGATAAATCCCCACCCGCCGCCGAGTTCGCTCACGGCCAGCACCAGCTCATTGCTTCCCTTCTTCAGAGGAAGATATACGGCGTCGTTTTCCGGATTCACAATGCCCAGGAACCTGGGATCGCGAAAGGCCTGCGCGCTGCGGCCACGATACAGAATCTTGCCATTCAGAAAGACGCTGACGTCGTCGCTGTAGCCGAGGTTGAGCTTTTTTACCTGTTCGCGGTCGGAATTGATGGTCGTCCGCGCATAGACGACCTTCGTTCCCGGCTGCGGTTGCAGACGGGTAGAAAAGTCGGACTGAAAAGTAACCCGCGGATGCGGTGCTTCACGATAGCGATAGAGGACCACAAATCCTGGCGGCTCCGCCTCCACATCCTGCCATTGGATACCGGCGCTCTCAGCGGACGAAAGCGGGCGCTCCAGGTTGCGCGCCAGCGCGTCATACGATGGCGAGATGCTCCACTTGGTGAGAGTATTCGGAGGCATCGAAGGCAAATGCCGTTCCCACGGCGCGTCAGGCGTGATATGAACCTCAAAATTCGCGAAGTAGGTTTCGCCCGTCAGGTCAAACAACGCCAGCTGGCCTTTTTGTACACCGCTTTTCAAGTCGGTCATCAGCAGCGCAGGCTTGTCCATGTCCTTTACGTAAAGCTTGGCCTGCGCGCCGGTCACCTCCAGGCGCAGATGGAACCATACGTCCTTTGGGATATCGACCATGCCGGTGAAGCCCGGCCCGTTATAGATCTGCCAGTTCCGGCCGGTGTTGAGCACCGGCGTATATTGCATCGCGTCGGGGTAGCCAGATTCATGCTGGCGCAGATACACCTCTTCGTAGTTGAAGCCTTTATCGTCGATGCGAAAATCAAATCCGAAAAATCCGCGCTTTGCCGGTGTTGCCACATCCACGTCCATTACGCCGTCGCGCATTTCAAAGTCTTTTAAGACCGCAGCGCCGCCGTTGAGCAAGAGACACTTGCGGCCCTGATACTCGGCCACCTTGGCCTGGCCTTCAAGGTCCCAGCGCGGCGAGTCGGGCGGAACGGAGAAGGACTGCGACTGAGCAGGGCCGCTCTGCACTTGCAACAACAGACCCGGCACCAGAATCAAGGAGAGAATTGCGTATATTCGCGTGATGTTGTTTTGAAATAACATGCTTGAATCACCGTGTCTCGATCTTGTCGCCTCGAGAGCTCTCATAGAACCGGGTTGAGCTAGCGCAAAGCAGCTTCATTGAAAACGATTTTCACCAGGTGCGTCGCCATATCGTCGAACTCTGCTTGAACGTCTTTATCGTCGCCGGCGAACTTCTGCCGGAATGGCGTCAAGTCAACCGCCCCCTTTACCTCATCCAGCGAATGAAACCCGGGATGGCCGATCTGTCGAACCCGGGCGCGCACCTGCTCCACGGCGCTCTGCATCAGGTCAGCAACCAGATAGAGATAGCATTTACCATGCAGCACAGGCCCGTGTCCGGGAACAATGGTCTCGGCATCCAGGAGGGCCATATTCTTGAGCGTCTGGACCCATTCGGCAGGATAGCCGTCATACGTGTACGGAATCGGGTAAACCAGAAGGTCGCCCGCGATCAGGATTTTTTCTGCGGGTAGATACACGATGGCGTCTCCCGGCGTATTGCCACGCCCCAGATGTTTCACTTGTACCTGTCGGTTGCCGATATCGATATCGAGTTTATCGGTGAAGGTGAGTGTGGGAGATTGGTAAACCATCGCCCTGAACTCAGCTTCCTCGCGTTCCATGCCAGGCAGAAGACTCTGGACCTGTTTTTTCTCATCTTCGGAAAGTGTCCGGCCATTCTGGGTTTTTCCCTGCTTCCAGGCGGCAATGGTCGCTGCCAGCCGTTTTGGGGTCCGCTCAATGTTGCCCGGTTGGATGAGATCCATGTCCCTCTTGGTCTCTTCCTGAGCAATGATCGCCACGGATGGAAACGCATCGAGATACGTCTTGTTTCCGTTATTGTGGTCGTTGTGGAAGTGCGTGTTGAGCAGATAACCAACGGGCTTGTCAGTCCATTGGCGGATTTGTGCGATATCTTCGCGCGCCATGGATGGCAAGTAACAGGAGTCGACGACGAAAACCTCCCGGTCGCCGATAATCACCGTGGTGTTTCCGCTGACGCTGCCGTCATTCAGACTTCTGTGCTGAATGGCATACACGCCATCCGCCAGCTTACTAACTTGTCGCTGGCTGACTTCCTCCGACTCGCTGAACAGCGAACCCGCAACAACCAACATGGCGATGAATGAAAAAAAGAAAGAACACCGCAGGCCGGGAAAGCGAGTACGTATCAGCAGACGAGCAGCTTCTCGTCGAGTCATCATCCGCGTCATACCTCTGGTCCCTGGCTGGGACTTATTTCATGGAGACTCGATGAGGTAGACGATTCGATCGATGAATCGGTAGCGCAGCCGGGATGGAATGCTTCTTTACAGGTTTTGCGGCTTTTATCTTTTGTCCAATTGAAGGTTGTTAAGAGACCCTACCAGGGAATCAAGTTCGTTTTGAGAGGCAGCGTTCATCTGGATGAATAACAGCCTCCGGTCTTTCAAAGGAACGATGATTGCAGAATTGTACGACTGGCCCGCGTCATCCGGCCGCCAATAATCCATGCGCCACATCGCGAAGCCAGCGGACAGCAACTTCTTGGGTTCTGACATTTTGTAGCCATCGCGGTTTCGTTCCAGTGAATGCAAATAGCGCAATGCGATTTCCTCAGCAGAGAGTCCTGCGGGCGCCTCTTTGGTCTCATATAGGAACGTAATGCGTGGAATTGGCGTGTGTCGAGGGTTGTCCCAGAGCGCAAGGATGATGAACTCACGACCGGCGGGGTCTTGCGGAATTTGCATTTTTGGGTCAGCAGCGAGGCCTTGAGGAATCGCGTATGTCAGGCCAATGTTGTCGTTCCTGTAGGTCCGGCCGTTGATACCGCTCTTGGCTTGACTCATTCCGGCGCAAACCAGACTTGCCAAGAACCAAATGTACAGAATTCGCTTAAATTGCATAACGATCCTTGAGCTTCCCCTCCAGTTTGGCTTTCACCTCTGGCCACTCTGTATCGAGAATGCTGAAGTAGACCGAATCACGGATCCGGCCGGTCCAGGTGGCCAGGTGCTTGCGGAACGTGCCTTCCTCTTTCGCGCCCAGGCGGAGAATCGCGTCGCGCGATTTTTGATTCAATGCGTCAGTCTTAAGCTCAACGCGCACGCATCCCCAGACGTCGAAGGCTTGCCTCAACATCAGGTACTTGGCTTCCGTATTGACGGAGGTACGCTGCCATGCCGGAGCGAGCCAAGTGGAACCGATCTCTACCCGGCGATTCACGCGATCGACATTCATGAAGCGGGTGCTGCCGATGACCCGCCCGGAGCTGCGCTCGACCGTCGCGAACGGCACTGACTCACCGCGCTGCTCTTCTTCCAGGATCTTCGCCACGAACCCGTTGAAGTCCTCAGAGGTCTTCATGGAGTACGGAATCCACCGGAAGATGTCATCCACACTGTCTTTTGCCGCTTCCCAAAAGAGCGCGCTGTGGTCGCGCCGGACCGGTTCGAGCCGCACCACGGCGCCTTCCAGCGTGAGCGGCGTAACGATATTCAATGAAGACGCAACAGACATCCTCTCCTCCAAGACTTAAGCTTACAGCCTGTGCCGACCCTGTCCCAAGGTACTAGCACCTTTGGAGCAGCTACTCTGGATTGTGGAAACCCCTGAAATGTGTTGAAATCTGATACACCCACTACGTCGTTTGGATACAGTCGAGTATCCGGGATTCGACTTTAATCGCCCTATCTTGTTGAAAACAGGTTTGGTCATCCAGTTGCCTTCCTGAAGGGGATAAGTTTGTGAATCCGCGCGTGTTCTTGAGACGTATTACCGCACTCGCTATTGTTGTGCTGGTTCAATTGCATGGAAAAACAGGCTCTTGCGCTGCCGAGGAGCCGCGCCAGCAGGTGCTCCAGATCGTGGCGCAAAGCCAGCAGGCATTGGACCAACACGATGAAGCCAAGGCCTTGAGTCTGATCAAGGAGGGCTTGGTGCGCTTTCCTGACCAGGAAGAACTCAAAATCCAGCTGGCTCGTATTTATGTCGAACAGAAGCACGATCGCCAGGCAATCGGGCTTCTGAACAGCCTTCTGCTGGCCAATCCATCCGATCGCGACGCCAAGCTGGCGCTGGCGCAGGTTTATGGCTATCGCGAGAACTATGCGCAGTCTGACCGGCTCTATCGCGAGTTGCTTGAGGCCAATGCCGACGACGAAGCCGCATCGCTGGGATTGGTGCACAATCTGCTTCTGGAAGGCAATGCCGTGGCGGCACGGCAGGCATTGCAGCAGGCGCTGGTTCGACATCCCACTAGCCTGGAGCTTCTGCAATTCAATGACTATCTGGCCGAAAAGCCGGCGACTGAAACCAAGCCGCGTGCAGTCCATCGCGTGCAGAATACGGAATCATTCTTTGCCGATACGTCAGGAAACCGCTCCGTCTATTCAGCGCAGGGCGTGAATTATCAGTTGACGCGCAACTTTTTCAGCCGCGTGCGAGTCGAGGAAACCTCGCTGTGGAAGACCGGCACCATCACGGAGACGTTGCTCTCCGGAGCTGCGGAGGGCCGCTATCGATTGAACAAATACCTGGCTGTCCGCAGCAGCGTGGGCGCTGTGCGCTTTATTGATGACAGCAGCCGCGTCCTCTACGCAGGCGATCTGGAATTGTCACCGCGCCGAGATCTGCAGCTATCGGGTGGTTTCTCGCGTTATCCCATTGCGCCGACCTTTGACTCGACAGCTTTTAACCTGCTCGCCGAAGGCTGGCACAGCCGCGTGGACTACCATCCACGGAATCTGACGGTCAGCGTGAGCCTCTCCCTGGCGCACTACAATGACGGCAATCATGCCGAGCGCGAATGGGTAGAAGGGCTGCGCTGGTTCCCCTGGCACGATAACCAGTTCGCTCTCGGTGGCGGATACGCTTTCCGTCACATACACTTCACCAAGGACCTGAACCACGGCTACTTCAGCCCGAACCAGTATCGTAGTCATCTGGGCGCAGCCGGCTTCCGCATGCGTTTGGGAAAGCACTATCGCGGTGAATTCCTGGGCTACGGCGGCGCTGAACTGCTGGAGGACTTTGCTGACTACTCTCCGGCCGGCGAACTGCTCGTCAGGAACGATTTCTTTTTCGGCCACTGGGACCTGGCCGCCGATTACTCGTATTACCACCTGATCCAAACCACCGGCGCGTTCCGAGCCAACGCTGCCACGATCACGCTCGGCTACAAGTTCTAAGACAGTCTATGCGGCTGTAGAAAGGCGCTATGTCCGGCAGTGAAAAAAATCGCAACTTCAAAGTCCTGGTTGTGGACGATGATGACTCCACGCGGAGCTTCCTCAGCTCCGTTCTCGCTGCAGAAGGTTATGAGTGCCTGACGGCAAACAGCGTTGCCGCTGCAGATGCCATTCTGCGCCAGGAACCCGTGCACATGGCCCTGCTCGATCTCTATCTGGGCACCGCCAACGGCCTCAACGTGCTTGACCTGATCAAGGTCCTGCAGCCGCAGTGCGCCTGCGTAATCATGACCGCGCACACCAGCGTTGAGACGGTAACCAAGTCGCTTGGCTCCGGCGCCATTGAATACCTAGGTAAACCCTTGCTCATCGACGATCTTTTGACTCTGGTGCGCAAAGTCCAGGCGAGTAAACGGACTGCGAATGAGTCGCCGGCCTCGGTCGATGAGGGCCCTGAGACCGCGATTATCGGCCGCACGCCGAAGATGCTGGAGGTTTATCGCGCTATTGCTCGCGTGGCCCCGACCGAAGCAAGCGTGCTGATCCTGGGCGCCAGCGGCACCGGCAAGGAATTGGTGGCGCGAGCTTTGCACGATCACAGCTCGCGAACGCAGATGCCGTTTGTTCCGGTGAACTGTGGCGCATTGCCGGAAAATATTCTGGAGAGCGAACTCTTTGGCCACGAGAAAGGCGCGTACACCGGCGCCGACAGCAGCCGTCCTGGCCTCTTTGAAGCCGCACACGGCGGTACGCTGTTTCTCGACGAGATTTCTGAAACCAAGCCCGGCTTCCAGGTAAACCTGCTGCGCGCGGTGCAGGAGCAGCAGATCCGTCGTGTCGGTTCGCACAAATACACGCCCATCAACGTTCGCATTCTGGCGGCAAGCAATCGCGACCTGGCCAGGCTCATGAGCGAAGGCCGTTTTCGCGAAGACCTTTACTACCGTCTGAGCGTGGTGGTGATCAACCTGCCGGACCTGGAAGAGCGTCGCGAAGACATTCCGCTGCTGGTGCAGCACTTCCTGAAACGCTCGAGTCGCAAGGTCAAACGCGCGATCACCATCACGGAAGCGGCAGTCAAGTTGCTTACCGGCTATTCCTGGCCGGGCAATGTGCGCGAACTGGAGAATCTGGTCGAGCGGTTGGCGATCTTCTGCACTTCGGGTGAAATCGGAGTCTCCGATGTTGAACGCGAACGGCAGATGGTCCGCGCCAATGGCGTCCCGGACAAAACTCCGCCCACAACGCTGGAAGACATGGAGCGGCAGCACATTCTGCGCATGCTGCAGGAACATGCAGGAAACAAATCCAAAGCGGCACGGGCTTTGGGTATCGAGAGAAAGACGCTTTACCAGAAGGCGAGGCGGCTGGGGATTGACTTGATGGTGGGCTGATCTAAACAACTTGACGATGAGGATCTTCTCCAATTCGAAGGATACCCGGCACATCACGTGGGGCCGCTGGCTCCGGCTCACGGTGGTGCTGCTGGCGCTGGTGTTCCTGGTGAGTTGGAGCTTCCCTGTTTCCACGCTGAGCCAAAAGCTGAACGATTTTTTCTTCCATCTCCGCCGCCCGCTGCCGGTTTCACAAAATGTCGCGCTGGTGCTGATTGATGATGCCACGCTGGCGCAGCAAGGCCGCTGGCCCTGGCCTCGCACACAGCTGGCCAGGCTGATTCGCACAGTAAGCCAGCAGCAACCCAAGGCCATCGGCGTTGATGTGCTGCTGCCCGAAGATGAAGACGAGCCGAACGATGCTGAGTTGGCTCGCGCCATCCAGGCCGCGCCAAATCTGGTTCTAGCAGCGAAGATCTCGACATCTCCAACCGGCGATCTGTGGATCGATCCCCGTCCGCGCTTTGCTCAGGCCGCCAAGGGCGTAGGTCATGTGCAGGCGATCATCGACGTCGATGGCCTCTGCCGCAGCATTCCTGTGGATGAACCCAGCGCGGATGGCCCGCGTCCTGCCTTTGCGCTAAAACTGGCGGAGCTGGCGCACCCATCTTTGAACTCTCCGGAGCAGAACAGCAAGTCATCTGCCTCCGGGGTTGAACGCATAGCTGCTCGGCCGCCTCTCTTGATCGATTATCGCGGTCAGTTCGAGCCGGGCCAGACAAATCCGCCATTCGAGGTCATTTCCGCCGGCGATCTTCTTGCCGGCAAAGGCGCGCCGCAGCTCGCAGGAAAAGTTGTACTGATTGGCTTTGGCGCCAGCGACGTCAGCGACCGCCTGTTCACTCCAGTCAGCAATCAGCTTCCCATGCCCGGCGTGGAGATCAACGCCAACATCACTGACATGCTGCTGGGAGGAAGATCGCTCGCACACATCGGCAACGCGGCGCAGTTTACTCTGGTTTTGCTCATGAGCGTGGCTGCGCTCTGGCTAGTGGTCCATTATCCGGGCCTGCGCGGGCTGTTGCTGCTATCGGGGATGCTCGCGGTCATCTATATTGCAGCATTTTTCCTGTTCGCGGACTTCCATCGTTTGCTCTCGTACGGTCCGCTGCTGGTCGCAGGCGTACTTGCCGCACCGATCGCCCAGTTGGAGAATCTTTTGATCGTTGACCGTGAGGTCACCTCACGACTGCAACAGCTGCGCACAGCGATCTCTCCCCACTATGGCGATCTTAAACCCGCTCATCAATCCAGCGAGGCTGCCACGCCAGGAGCCGCCAAAGATCTCTACTGGAAACTGGCGGCGCTCAAAGATCTGCAGGCTGAGCTGTCATCACTCTACAGCTTCAACCAGACTCTGCTTGAGACCATGCGCGAAGGCCTGGCCGTCTATGGCGCCGATGGCTCGCTCAAGTTCAGCAATACGACCTGGAAGAGATTCCGCGATCAGCACGGCGCAGAACTGGAAACGCTTTCGGGAGTAACGCAATTGGCCGGAGGATGGCGAGAGCTGGCTGAACTGCCCGCCGACGCTCCGGCGTGGGCGGAAAAAGAAGTTCCGCTGAACGAGGAGCTATGGCTTTTTCACGCGGTGCGTCTGCCGTGGACTTCGTTTGCCGAAGCCGGGGCTATTCTGCTGATCGCCGAAGATATTACGGCCCGCCGGCAGAGAGACCAAGCCCGATCCGAGGCTCTGAGTTTTGTCACGCATGAACTGCGTACACCGCTGATCTCGATTCAGGGCTTTTCTGAACTGTTGATGCGCTATCCCAACTCTCCGGCAAGCAACGAAGCCCCGGCTACGATCTTCCGCGAAACCCACCGCCTGGTAGCGATGATCAATACTTACCTTGAAGTTTTGCGGCTGGATGCCGGCGCGCGCCCATTACGGCTTGCTCGCACCAACGTCCGCAAAATGGTTGAGCACGTTGAGAAAGTGGTCCATCCGCTGGCGGCCTCGGCCAAAGTCCCCGTCACGGTAGAACTGGATTGCGAAGACGAATACGTGCTCTGTGATGAAACGCTGATCTCGGGCGCGCTGCTCAATCTGGTCAGTAACGCCATCAAGTATGGCGCCGGAAAAGTCGTGAATGTGCGGGTACGCTCGTCCGGCGAAGAGATGCAATTTGAGGTAACGAACTCCGGCCCGGTGATTCCCGAGTCTGAGCTGGAACAGCTATTTGAACAGTTTTATCGCCCGGCACGCAGCGAGTCCATTCCCGGCTGGGGGCTCGGGCTGAGTTTTGTCCGCCGGATTTCCCAGCAACACGGCGGAAGGGTCCATGTAAGCAGCAATGAAACCGCAGGCACTTCGTTCGCATTTACCCTGCCGCGAGGCGCCTGTGAAGTGTCAGAGGTGGCACCATGAAAAACAAACGTACTTTCACGATCATCAGCATAGTGCTGTTTTGCGCGTGCGCCGCGGCCCAGGAGACACCGCCTGCTGCCGTCAGCGTGCCGTATGCCGGTGCGACCATTTCCGACTTCAAAGGAAAGGTCAGTATCCAGCTTCCTGCTCAGGCACTCACTGCTCCCCTCCGCGGCGAGATCTTGCCGCCGGAGTCAAGCGTAAGCACAGAAGACGGACGGCTCCTGTTGAAGCTTACTGACGGCAGTGACGTGCTGGTTCGCCCGCATACCCGGCTGGTGCTAAAACAGCCTGAAGCCAGCGGGTGGAAATACTTCCAGTTGCTGATGGGCCGCGTACGAACGAGTATTCAAAAGCGGCTGAACGGCTCTCCGGCATTCCAGATCGGTACGCCCAGCGCGGTGATTTCCGTACGCGGAACCAAGTTTGATGTTGAGGTCGATCGCCGCGGCTTTACTGAAGTTGACGTTGAAGAAGGCACGGTGGAGTTGGAAGGCCTTTCCGGCCGGGGTGAATCGGTGATGATTACCGCCGGCTTCTCCAGCCGCGTGGGCATGGAGACGGGCCCCGAGGTGCCACGTCCTACTCGTGAACTGCGTCCGCAGCTTGACCGCCCGGGACACAAAGACAACGGCGGCTCCATCAACGATGACGATCCCATAAGAACCCTGCTGACCTCAGACCGCAGCCATGACGATGGAGGCGGAGGCAGCCACAGCGGCGGTGGTGACTCTTCCAGCCCCGGCGGCAGCAGTGGTGGTTCGGGTTCCTCGGGCGGCTCGGATGGCGGCAGTGGGCAATCGTCGGGCTCGGATGGCGGCAGCTCGTCCGGCTCGGATGACCACGACCGAGGCGGCGACGATCATCATCACGGCGGCAGCAAACCACCGGGGCTGGACTAGAAGAGCTGCATATCGGTGAAATAGCCGTGCTGCGGGAGGTACCTACTCCCGCAGCATTTTTCATTTCAATTCAAGAGCAAGTTTTTCCGCTGTATCCAATCAACACACGGCTGGGTCGGCCTGACACTAGCCATCACTTAAACCATTGCTTCTATCTGCTGAAAATAAAAGACTTATACA
>DATBHX010000102.1:0-63803 GCA_036557225.1 Candidatus Angelobacter sp. | reverse complement strand
CTTGTTCGAGCACAAGTGATGGCTTGCCTGGGCAAACATATCCGGAGCTTCAAAGACGATACCGTCTGATACGAATCGTGTCTGGATGGGATGCACGCGTTGTCGGCAGCTCACGGGCGAACTGCAGTGCGGGCACGGCTGGGAGGCAGGTTTTTCGGACTGGGCGAGTGTGATGGATTGATCGACGCGTAGAAGGCCGCTCTCAAGGGCAGTTTCCACATCCACTATGATAGAAACCGTTTGCCCTTGGAACGTGCGTACCGATGATGCGATTACTCCCGGCATGGCTCAGTTTTTACGGTTGCGCCTGCAGTGTCCGTGCAAAACCGCGGAAAAGCCCTGCGGCGCGTTGAATTTTGCCAATTTCTTCCTTGATGGCGGCTTCGGGATCGAGAACGATTGTGTAGGTCTGATCTTTGCGGAACCTCTCGATGATCTCGGCGAAATTCGGCTCATCCGTGGACCATTGGACTGGAAGTTCGGCCTGCTCATACTTCGTGGTTCCAATCATCACCGGCGAGCTAGCATCCCTAAAGTTTCCCAATAGAACCCAGCGGGAGCGCTCCAGTAATGCAATTACTTTGATGGGTGCCTCTAAAGCGGCATACAGTTCCGATTGCAGGCGCGTGATGGTCTGTTCGGGAAGGCTGCCGCTTTCGATCAGAGGTGTAAGCACTGCCTTGAAATTAGCTAGGTGAAATGCAAGCTCCGCGCAGTCGTCGTGTGGCAACTCCTTGTTGGCGAGCTTTTGTGACGCGCTGACAAGTGCTTCCGAAATATTGGCGAGATACTGCGCCATCTTGGCATTTTTCTCTTGTCGTTGCTTAAGGTAGAAATCCTTCTGACCAAGCAAGAGACTGGCGATTTTAAGGAGCAGGTCGGCTAAAGTCATACTTGCGAGGTTGATGCACCTGTCGTGGATGCTAACAGGGAATACGAACCTACATGGATATGCTACAGGAGGGTGTCAATGATCGGGCAGTGTGCATTTAACAATGTAGCCAGGCATTAGTGGTTAAGATCAGGGACGCGTCGGCGGAATGCTCATCTCCGGTAGTGGCGGCATGGACAGACGCGCGCCGATTGGTGCGTTTGTCGCGGACAAGGCCGCAGGCCCGTGTCCGTTCGTATGAGCGTGATTCTGGCGTTCAGGCAGAGAGGCGGCAAATCGTCTAGTTGCGCCACTTTTCAACAGCGGCCACCAAATCCCGCGCGACCGGGGCAAGGAATCCTGAAAGCAAACCGATGATAAGCGTGGTTCCCAGCTTCGGAAGGAAACCCGGTGCCTGCGGGTGTTTCGGGTCGTTTACGATGCCAAGATAAAGGGCGAGTACTCCAAGAACGGCGCTCAGTACAAGCGATATGATCTGCATCCAAAGCTTCCAGCGAAAGCCGATGGACATGCGGATGGCATCAATGGAACAAGCAACCTGAACGGAAAGGCGGGTCTTGGCCGCCGCGTATTCGCGAATCGCATGTTTCTCCTCGTGGCTGGAATGCTCGCTGTGCTTAAGGAAAGTCTCGACGGAAGGAGGCTGCAGCATCTTGCGTATGTCTTCGGGTTTGGTGCCGCTTGCAAGGCAGTAAAGCAGGTCTTGGTGCAGACTGGGATAGTCGAGGATTACCGTTATAACTCCTTTCATTTGTGCGCACAGATCTTCGATAGGCAGGTTATAAAATGCGTTCCGGTCGCCTGAAGTGACCAGCGAGATCAGGTCGGTCTCCGCTCTCAGCGGGTCAGGCCGTTCATTGCAGGGACACCGTTGCGAGGCGCTGTTGGTGAGCCAGCGAAGCAAGCGGTACTTCTGAAACCACCGACGCAGAGGGAGCGTATTTTTCGCGGTTTGTAAAAGAGCCATGCTGATGGTGCCGATCGCGGCCAGCGGAACTCCCCAGGTTTTTACCCACGCCGTAATCGCGTCAAGGCCCACCGAGATGGCGTCGGGAGGGGGATTTTGTTGGAGGAAAATCATTTGTGTCAGCACCTCTACGTTCGGTTATTTGGGTACACTGTCGAGGTTGTCGCCCGCGTTGGCGGCATCATCATATTTGCCCGGCCCGTTGATTTGCTTCAGAGGAGTGCGATATCGCAACAGATTTGAAAAGAGAACGTTGGACTTTGCTCCCGCCACTTGGAAAACGATTACGTTCAGGCTTACGGCACCACTATAGCGTATCCAGTCGCCGGTAAAGATCGCAGTGAAAAGGTTCTTGCGAACCTGCTGAGTACCGCCTGCAGCGGCAACGCTCAGATAAATGGCAAGCACGGGCTCCTGCTCGGAAGCCTTCGCGAGAAATGCTCTTAGCCGGTATCCCTGGGTAACGGAAGAGATCATGGGCTGGCCGGTGGTCGGATTTGGCGCTGAGAGTCCTGCAAGGAATGCATTATAGGTACTGTCCAGGCTGTTGAAGGCGGCTACACAGGGATCTTGGGCGGTGCCTTTGGAGACACAGGGACCTGCTCCGGCGTTGGCTCCGGCCTGGCCTACCACGTATCTGAGAGCTGCTGTTCGCGTCGCCGCCAGATCGTTCAACTGTTGAGAGACAGAGGTAAGCGGTGTTCCATTCAGAGTCGCGCCGCTTATTTGATCGGCGGTATAGACGCCTGCGTAATAAGCCTGCGTGCACTGATTAATGGATTGCAGCTGATGGAGCAATACGATAGCAGCCGAAGGGTCTTGAAGAGTGAACGAAAACGATGATTCCGATGTGGACGCAACAGCCGCTGCTACAACGGCGCTTGTTATATCGGCAAAGGTATCGATTCCTCCTCCCGCCCCGCCGCTCGGCGTCATTGTGTTGAACGCTGCCGAGAGCGCCTGTGCGTTGGCGAAGAATGAATCGTATGACTGCAGAGCTTGTATTGCTGGCGGGTCGAGAATGAGGATTTTTTTGTAGGCGGGACTTGGCTTCAGTTTGCAAGAATAAGCGGCAAGCTTCTTCAACGTTTGGTCGAGCGCACCATACGAGAGCATCTGTATTTCAAAAGGGGCGTTGGAACTAGTCTGGCCAGCGCCGCTGGCCGGCGCAGGGGCAGCGGGAGCTGATCCGCCGCCTTTTTTCTGAGCATTCGCAGCAGAGATAAACGTAACGATGGTAAGGATGACTGCAAAAACACAATTTGTCGTCGGGCACGTGCGATGCATGATTTTCTCCGAATTGGTTTAGGTTGTTGGCCCCTTTGTTACGGTAAAGACGCCCTGTGAGTATTTTTTTAGAAACTCCCAGGTCATATTTTGTTTCTTGGCCCAAGTAATCCCAATGGGACCGGTCTCGTTGTATCCGGTGAGCAGCATGATGTGCCGGCGGAGCCCATTTGGCTTCGTGTTTTCCCAGAGCACATCGCCATAGGTCGCGGGGAAATTGACGTCTATCCCTGACGGCAGCATGATGTCAACCTGTACACCGGTGGCGGATACAATCAGACTCTTAAGCCCCGGTTGAGTGAGCTGATCAGGCAGATCGTTGAGGATCGCACTGGAGTTGTTGAATTGCAGTGGCCCCTGAAACTCCGCTATCTTGCGTTCTTTCACTCCACCAGCCTGCCAGCCTTGCATCTTCCAGTTGCTGAGCGATGCCTTTAAGTCGAGTCCATTGTTCCCGCCCTTCTTTTCGATTTCGTATTCGGCAATGACCTCGTCATCGGTAATATCGAAGCTTCCAGCGCCAGGAGCATAAGCAAGACGCAGCGTATGGTGAGCGCGCGCTGCTATGACACAATCATTCAAGACATTGTTCTGGAACAGCTTTATCGGCATGCCAGGATGCTGTTGGTCAAAATCATAATCTGCCGGAGGGGACGTCAAGACCGGCACCGTAGATGTCATTGGGCTCCTTTGGCTAGCCGCCCGAATAATTGCTGCTTTGTTATTAGGAGAACGAGATTTTACTGTAAAACCCTTTGGGCAAGATCCGGTCGCTTGAAATAAACCCACGAAGCGTCGCGAAATCGCCGGGGATTGGATTCCAATAACCTTGTTATTTGGAGATTAGCTCAGAGGCCGCCTTGCGAAAGGGCAGCAGTGGCGTCGGATTTCCAACCCACAGCCCAACCCACAGCAATTGATGTCTTGTGCGACTTACGCGTACTTTGGCAGTCCCCGCGTATTTGTAAGTTGTTGTAAAACCTGATACCGCTACTCTGAAAAGGCTGGCGTCGGCGGTTCGATTCCGTCCCTGGCCACCATCTTTTTCTCGGGAAAAGAACTATTCGGTGCCCTCAAAGGTGAGCGGATGGCGAGAACTCGGCTGTTCCAGCCAGATGCGAGGGCGAAGCTCTTGAAAGAAACGCCCCGCAGCCCTGAAAAGGCTCGCCGTCGGCGGTTCGATTCCGTCCCCGGCCAACCATTATTTCTCACATAAGAACGATGTGCTGCGCCCAAGGATGACCAGATGGCAGGCTCTTCAGCTCGCTTCTTCAAAATTGTGGCTGATCCTGTTTTCCTGCTGTAGATCTACTGGTCTCGCGGATTGCATCTCCTTGGGCCAATCATTGCATCCGTTCGAGTGACGACGCGGGCCGATCCCGTCAAAGCCCGCGAGCCCGTTCATTCGCGAAGAGGGGCAGCAATGAAATCCCTGAAGACGGTGATCTCGGCCCTCAAATCTATCTTCCGGGGCTTCGAAAGAAAACACCTTGCTTTGGTATCGGCAGGGCTCGCGTACTACTTTCTGATGTCGCTATTTCCAACGCTGGTGCTGTTGGCCGCGGGCGTCGGATATCTATCGCGCAAAGAAGGGGCAAGAACGCTCGCCGCTTTCCTCTCTCACGTGATGCCGCCGCAGGGCCTGGCTCTGCTCGAACAGGCGTCCGCAACCATCACGCCGCATCGCACCGGACTGCTCTCGTTTGGTTTGATCGCTTCAATGTGGCTCATATCGATCGCGGTCAAAGGAATTATCGCCGGGCTCGATATTGTGTATGAGGTGCGCGCACCGCGCTCCTTGTGGATCAACCGCATCCTGGCGTTCGCTTTGACCATCGCTGTCGGAATTCTCTTGCTGCTGGCCATTAGCTTGACCCTGGCTGGACCGCTGCTGGAGTCCGCTCTTGAAGCAGTGGTTCCCTTGCAGTCGCTCTGGATCAGGGCGTGGCCGTATATTCAGTGGCTGCTGGCAGCCACGTTCATCTTTGCTGCGATTGAATTACTCTATGTTTTGGCTCCCAATGTGCCGTTCGCGCGGCGCGTGACCATTCCTGGCGCCGCGCTCGCAGCTTCCGGATGGCTCGCCCTCTCCTGGGGTCTTGGCTTCTATTTTCAACATTTCGGACAGCTGAAACTCGACGCCGTGTATGGAATCCTTGCCACTCCGATTGCGCTCGTGATCTGGCTTTACTGGGGTGCTGCGGTCATTCTGCTTGGAGCAGAGGTCAATGTAAACCTTCAGAGGCATAAGAAGCCCAGGACCATCGTCACAGCAGAGCAGCCGCCGGCATTCAAAGATGTTGCATAAGCCGTTGCAGACGGTCAGGCTGCAATGATGATTCAGCTCGCAATTGATCCAGCCGCCGGCCTGCACTGAGCAACAGCTCTTCTCGCCTGTCAATCTAACTGAGTGGGTTAGGCATACCGGTCCCATACGGCAAAACCCTCTACAGAACGCTGAGGTGCGCAGGCAAGATGATGATCTACTCGCCGCGTGTTATAGCCATGTTTATTCTCTTGTCGGTACTTCCCCGGGTCCCATCTACTGTTGCATGTGCGCAAGAAATCCCCTCCGAGCCTGCCATCTCTTATGAAGGTCAGAGAGTCTCAGCCGTAGAAATCGCAGGACGCCCTGACCTGGACTTGAAACCACTTCAAGCGTTGATCTTGCAGCCGGCCGACGGTTTTTACTCTCAGGAAAAAGTTGACCAGACGGTGGCCGCTCTCAGAAATGCCGGTCCGTTTGAGGAAGTGAACGTCCACGTGGTGCCCGAAGCGTCTGGCCTAAGGCTTATGTTTGTCCTGCAGCCGGCAGAATACTTCGGCGTTTTCACTTTCCCCGGCGCTGTTAAGGTCTTCTCTTACACGCGTCTTTTGCAAATAGCGGACTATCCCAGGCAGGAACCCCACACCGCGCGGCGCGTTGACGAAGCACAGAAGAACCTCCAGGAATTTCTGCGCCAGAACGGCTACTTTCTTGCCGTAGTGAAGCCCGAGATCCAGTCCGATCAGAGTCGCGGCGTGGTCAACGTGACATTCCAGACAGATTTGAATCGACGAGCCACGATTGGCCAGATAATTCTTACCGGCACTACTCCCGAGGAAACAGCGCGGCTCAAAAGAAGCCTGCAGTCCTGGAGTGCACGTCTTCGTGGAACGCGTCTGAAAACCGGGAAGACCTACACACTCAAACGGCTCCAAAACGCCACGAGTTTTCTACAGAACCAGCTGGCCCGGAGAAATTATCTTGCCGCCCAGGTGAAACTGGTTTCGTCGAAGTATGATCCGGCGAGCAATCGTGCTGACATCACATTCAACATCACCCAGGGCCCGGAAATCTCGGTGAATGTTACAGGCGCGGGCATTTCTGGCCGCGCCAAACGGCGGCAGATTCCTATCTACGAGGAAAATGCTGTCGATCCCGACCTGGTGCAGGAGGGCCAGCAAAATCTCATGTCGCACTTTCAGTCCAAAGGGTTCTTTGATGTTGAGGTTCGGAGCAGCCTGGAGGAGCACCCGGGACACACCATCATTGTTTATGACGTCAAGAGAGGGGGTCGCGGCAAAGTCGAGAGCGTTGGATTTGAGGGTAACCGGCAGTTTTCTGATCGCGCATTGCGCGACCACGTCATGGTCAAGCCGGCGCGACGGCTCTTTTTTTCTCGCGGACGCTTCAGTCGCAGCCTGCTGACACAAAGCGTGACCACTCTTGAGTCGTTATATCGTAACGCCGGCTACAGCAGCGTGAAGATCGATCCTGTTGTTACCAGAGACGATGGCGATGTGCGCGTTGCGTTCAAAGTGAATGAAGGCGTCCGTGACATGGTTGCCTCACTCGAAGTGAGAGGCAATAAATCGATTCCTTCGGACAAGCTCGCTCCAAAAGGCTTGAACCTTGAGCGCGGCAGGCCCTATTCGCGAGAGCTGTTGCGCAAAGACCGCGATCAAATCATGGCGGCGTACCTTAAACAAGGCTTCCTTGTTGCCGGAGTTGAGTCGGAGGTGCACCCACAACCAAACCAGCCTCACCAGGTCGATGTGGTCTATGCAGTTACAGAAGGGCCACAGATCCATACCAGTGTGGTGGAACCGATCGGTGAAGTGCGCACTGATCCAAGACTGATTGTCCGCACTGTGAACATAAAGACGGCACAGCCGCTCAGCGCCACCGCCCTGCTGGTGGGAGAGCGTCAGCTCCACACGCTGAACATTTTCGACTGGGTCAGCGTTGACACCCGCCGTCCCATCGGGGATATGCCCCAGTCTGACGTGCTGGTCAAGGTGCATGAAGCCAAGCGCAACAGCATCACGTACGGTGTGGGCTTTCAGGTGGTAAATCGCGGCGGAACTGTTCCCGGTGGCAGCGTCGCGGTGCCGGGACTTCCGGTGGTGGAGTTGCCTTCGAACTTTCAAACCAGTGAAGAGACTATCTGGGGGCCTACCGGATCGATTCAATACACGCGCAACAATTTCCGCGGACAAGGAGACAGCATCAGTGTTGGCGCCTACGCCAGCCGGCTCGACCTTCAAGGCACGGCCACCTGGAACATTCCCAGCTTCTATGGCAGTTCCTGGACGTCAAATCTTTCGCTCTCTGCGGAGCGCACTACGGAAAACCCTTTATTTACCGCGCGCCTGGGTACCGGGATTCTCCAGTTTCAGAAATTCCTTGATGCCGACAAAGCCAAAGCCATCTTCTTTCGCTACACCTTCAGCCGGACGATCCTAACCAACCTGCTTATCCCTGATCTGGTGCCGCCTGAAGATCAGAACGTGCGCCTGTCCGGCTTCTCCGCTTCGTTCGTCCGCGATACGCGCGACGCGCCGCTCGATGCACATAAAGGAATCTATGAAAGCATTGAGAGCGATCTTTACCCCAGCGCTCTGGGTTCGAACACCAACTTCGTCCGCTTTCTGGGACAGGCAGCTTACTACCGCCGAATCTTCCGTGATAGCACGGTGTGGGCCAACAGTTTGCGTGTGGGCCTGGAATTTGCTTTTTCCGGCGCACACATCCCCTTAAGTCAGACCTTCTTCTCTGGCGGCGGCAGCACATTGCGCGGCTTTCCGCTCGATGGCGCCGGACCTCAGCGACCCGTCCCGGTATGCAGTAATCCGGCTGATCCAACAACCTGTTCACAGATTACCGTGCCTGTCGGCGGCCCTCAGTTGGTGATTCTCAATTCGGAGCTTCGTTTCCCTCTGGGTATTCTCTCCAAACTTGGCGGAGCAGTCTTCTATGACGGAGGAAACGTCTTCCCGAGTGTCGGCTTGCAGGATTTTTTCTCCCGCTACAGCAATAACGTTGGCGGCGGGCTGCGCTATTCCACTCCGGTCGGGGTCATACGGTTCGATATTGGCCACAACCTGAACCCCGTTCCCGGTCTCAGCGCAACCCAGTATTTCTTCTCTTTGGGGCAGGCGTTTTAACTCGAGAGGTGCGATACATGAAGCGGAAGAAAATCATCCTCAGAACAGGAGCAGTGTTGCTGGCTCTGGTCGCCGGTCTTGGCATTACCGCGGTGCTGCTGGTGAAGCATAGCTCTTCAGTTCGGCGCACCATTCTGGTCAAAGTAGAGCGCTACGCCAGCGAATTCACAGGCACTGACGTCACGGTCCACGATTTCTCATTGAATCTGTCGTCCTTTGAAGTGCGATTTGACGGAATCGTAGCCCGCGACCGGAATCACCAATCCGCGCCGCCTCTGCTCCAGATTGAATCCCTGATCGCCGATATCAAAATTGATTCTGTGTTACGCGGCCAGTGGCACTTGCAATACCTGGCCATCCATCGCCCTGTGGTCCACATCATTTCGGACTATGCCGGCGCTGAAGCAATGCCCCAGCCGCAAAATGACGTCGCGTCAAACGTTGCGCAGGTCTTCGATCTCTCCGTAAGGCAGTGCGTGATCGATCACGGCGAAATCTATTTCAAAGACACCACAGGCCCGCTTGAGGCCGAGTTCAACGACCTCCGGTTTAACGTTGAATTGAACCATGCGTTGGACCGCTACCATGGCGCATTCGGATACAGCCAGGGGAAAATCCACTATGGCGACTATGCGCCTGTAATCCATGATCTTGAAGCCGGGTTTGTCCTGACGCCTGCCAACCTGACCGTGAACAAACTCACTGTAAGCGACGGCCCGTCACGGCTTGAAGCCGCAGGCTCCGTGAAAGATTTCACGAACCCGGCCTTGCAGGCCACCTACAATGCTCAGCTTTCGACGGACGATCTTGCCCGCGTTTTGAAAAAAAACAACTCTTTGCCGCAAGGCGTGGTCCATTTGGCTGGATCGATGGCTTATCAAAATCGTGGCCACGGTCCTTTTCTGCAACAAGTTTCCGCGGCTGGCGAAGCAAGCAGTCCGGTCCTGCAGATCAAGACAGGAGCAGGCCGGGGCGAAGTGCGCGAGTTGAACGCGAAATACACGCTGCAAAGCGGGATTCTGGAGGTCGAAGACATCCACGCTCGCGTGTTGGGTGGAAGCGCCAATGCAAGGCTGACGATTCGTGATCTTACCGGCACCTCCCGTTCCCGAATTCACGCCCAGCTGCGAGACATTTCTTTAGAGCAGCTTGAGGCTGTGGCCCCGCGCTATTCCCTGCCAGAAGTCCATCTGGCGGGAAAGATCAACGCCGATGCCGAAGCCGGCTGGGGACGCACGCTCGCAGACCTTGTCGCGCACATGGATGCCACACTGACCGGCACGCTGGGATTGAACGCATCGGATCCAGTGAATGGAGTTGTTCATGGCGACTACGTTGCTGCTCGCGATGAAGTCTCTTTGCGTCAGAGCTACATTTCCACGCCAGGCGTCGAACTGTCACTCGACGGAAAATTGAGCAGCTATTCCCAACTGAGAGTAGCTGCGTACTCGACCAATCTCCATCAGCTGGAGCTACTCGCGGCCCGACTGGGAGCCGCGTTCTCACAAAACCCGCTGCCGAAGCTGGGATTGGACGGCACAGCGTCATTTACCGGCTCGGTTTTCGGTTCATTGAAGGAAGCTCGCGTTCAAGGAATGCTGGAGGCCCGCAATCTGCGCGTGAAGGAATCCTCGTGGAAACTTTTGCGCGCCAATGTCGAGGCAGGCCCCGGAGCTCTAGCGCTCAGTAACGGACATCTGGAAGCCTCTCCACAAGGCACCATCGATTTCAATCTAAAAACCGCACTTCAAAGATGGGCTTATACCCCCGCAAGCCCTGTTACCCTGGCTGTCTCGATATCTCAGATCCCTGTTGCCGAAATTGATTGGCTGGCCAACTACGGCCATCAGGTTTCCGGCACTCTCTCAGGAAACATCGCAGTGCATGGCTCGCAACTCCACCCTGTTGGACGTGGAGACATCAGCCTGACCGGCGGCAAGATACATTACGAGCCGTTTCAAAATATCGCCGTCAAATTTCAGGGCGATGGCAAAGCAGTGCAAGCCAACCTGGTGGCGCATCTTCCCGCGGGAACAGGCGAAGCGCAGGTCGAATTTGATCCAGCGACGCAGCAATATAAGACGCAAATTCGCGCAGTGAACATCCGCCTGGAACGTCTGCAAGCCGTGAGACGTCGCAACCAGGCGATTGTAGGTGCGCTCAACCTGAAGGCCACCGGCCAGGGCACTATCTCCTCTCCTCAATTGAAAGGCACCGCAGAGATTTCGCAACTTCGCGTAGGAGATCAGTCAATCCAGGGCGTAAGCCTCACGGCTGGCCTCAGTGGCAAAGTGGCGGAGATCACACTGAAATCTGAAATTGCGCAAACACCTTTCAGCGGCCATGGCACGGTGGAGATTACGGCGCCCTACATGACCAACCTGCAATTGGATGTAGTTCGACTTTCCTTCCAACCTCTGCTTGCGCTCTACGCTCCCAGCTTCGACGGACAGATACACGGGCAAGCCGAATTGCATGCTTCGCTTCGCGGCCCTTTGCAGAATCCAGGTTTGCTGGAAGGCCACCTCCAGGTCCCGGTGTTGACCGCCACGTACGAGCAGCTTCAGGTCAACGCGGCCAGGCCTCTCCGCGTCGACTACAAGAACGGCGTTCTGACCATGCAGCCGGCTTCCTTGCAGGGAACGGGCACCAACCTGCAAATGCGGGCGACCATTCCGATCAATAATCTGCCTGCGGCCACGTACCTGGTGGAAGGCACCGTGGATCTGAGTCTGGCCCAGATGCTGCAGCCCGGCCTCACCGGCAGCGGGCAGCTCAAGCTTGAGCTTGATTCGCGCAAGCACGGCGCTGGATCTGAGAAGGTCGGCGAGATCAGCCTGGTGAATGCCAGCTTCCACACACCTGACACTCCCCTGGGTCTGGACAACGGCAACGGAGTCATCGCCATCACGCGATCCAGGCTGGAAATAGAAAAACTTCAGGCGCAGATCGGTGGTGGTGCGGTCGAGCTACGCGGCGGAATCACATATCGTCCAGCGATCCGTTTTGACCTTGGGCTCAGCGGCACAGACATCAGGCTACGTTATCCGCAAGGCGTACGCTCATTGCTTGAATCCAACCTCTCGCTCGCCGGAAACAAGGAATCAGCGACACTCTCCGGCAACGTGACCATACAAAACCTCGCGCTGACGCGGGAGTTTGATTTGCAGTCCCTTGCCAATCATCTGAGTGAAATGGAGACCTCGCCTTCGCCTTCTGGATTCATGCAGCAGGTGAAGCTTAACGTCAACGTCCAATCCGCATCGCAGATGAACGTCGCCAGCAGCAAGGTCAGCCTGAGCGGTACAGCAAACCTTCGCCTGGCAGGGACGGCTGATGAGCCAGTAGTGTTGGGGCGCGCCAGCCTGAACGGAGGAGATTTTTTTCTGGCCGGCAACCGTTATGTCTTGCAGAACGGCGCCATCGACTTTGTGAACCCTCTGCGCACAGAAGCCGTCGTCAATGCGCAGATTAAAACCAAGATCGATCAATATGAGATCACGCTCAGTCTTCAGGGGCCGGTCGATCGTATGAGCACAACCTTCACCTCTGACCCGCCTTTGCCGGCGGCTGACATCACCAACCTGCTCGCCTTCGGCCATACATCAGAGACCGGCGGAGGCAATCCAGGATCGATCGGCAACTTGGGAGCACAGTCTGTTCTGGCCCAGGGGCTGGGCGGCGCTGTGAGCAATCGTGTGGAAAAATTTGCCGGCCTCTCGTACTTTTCCATCGACCCCACGCTGGGCGGGAGCAATCAGAATGCCGGTGCGAGAGTGATCATCCAGGAGCGTGTGACCAGCAATCTGGTGGTCACCTACTCCACAGACGTGACTTCGACCCAGCGCCAGGCCATTCAGCTGGAATACAGGTTCAGCTCTCGCTGGTCACTGAGCGGTGTACGCGACCAGAATGGCGGCTTCGGCGCGACAGCAAGTTTTCATAAGGTCTTCTAGCAAATGCGGCGGGTTTCATGGCAGGAAATCAAAGTCACTCGTCACCAGGAAAAAGAGCAGGCATCTTAGCCAACCATCCCTTCGTTATCTCGATCTTATCTGTCCTTAAAGCCTTATAAACCTTTCCTGGAGGGTGCGTGTGACTCAGCACGAAAACCAACAGGTTTGGCCTACAAAACCCATAGGAGGGGGAAAGATGAATTCCAATTCGCTGGCGCACACAACAAGACAGGTAACGGCCGGAGTTGCTGACATCGCCGATACGGTCCGTGATATCTCGGACGCCGTGGCAAAGCAGTGCAAGAGCTCATACCGTGATGCTGGACGAAATGTGAGGAAGTTGAGGGTTGTCGCCGAAGAAGGCGTTCATGACACGCGGAAGAGGATTAAGTCACATCCGATCGCGGCGTTGGCAGTCGCCGCATCTGCCGGACTATTTTTGGGCGGTCTTCTGGGCCGGATCACGGCCAGGCGCAGACGCTGGTTCTAACGCGCATTGGAAACTCCACCTGGGCTCACTCTCTGAAATGAGCACAGGATTGAGATGGTGAGGCCGTCGTCACTGCTTTCCTGACCAACGGAGGCGCATTGTTCCCTCTCCGAATGCATTTGCTGTTCGATTCAGTTTCCCGCATTACAGGCATTGATCGCAACGATCTCAGGCGGGTGGCCTGATCAATGACGCCCATTTGGGACATGCGGCACGGCGATTATGACGACAACCGCATGAGCCCTCTTGGCGGAGGCCTGCGCAGCCTGATTCTCTCCGGCGCATTGGAGTTCAATTTCCTGAAAGCGCCAATTGTCTTCCTGATGCTGGTGATCGTCCCAGCCCTGCTGGCAGGATTGTTGCTCGCTCTGGCTGTCACATATGGCCAGCTCTTTCTTCACGCCAGGACCATCACTCCAAACAGCCTTGTATTCGAGTTCGTTTTGGCGGCTTTCTTCATTGGTGTCGCTTTTTGGATCGGACGGCCGCTTCTACGGCTGGGTCTTGATAATGTGCAACAGCTCCACTACATCCTCATCTTTCCCATCTTCGTGGCCGTGCGTGAAGTGCTGCGTAAGATTGCCGAGATGTTTTACGGCCGCTCGATCACACCGGAACAGCTCAATCGAGGGCGCCGGATCGGTACAATTCTTGCCGCATTGATTTTCGCCGCTGCTGGGCTCGTATTGCTGTTCATCGCCTGGTCTTCATCCGGACCGCACGTCTTTGATGTCGCACGAATCTATCCGCGCGCTCTGATTACGGCAGGATTGGTAAATGCAGCGATTGTCTTTGGCTTCTCAACTGCCGTATCAAGCCTCGTCTGGCTTGTGCACGAGGTCACGCTAAGCGCACCGGTCCTGGATTGGACTCCACAACCGATAGAGGGACAATCTCCGGCGGTCCGAATCGCTCATCTTTCTGATCTGCATATTGTCGGCGAACGCTATGGCTATCGCATGGAGGCCGGCACTCTGGGCCCGCGTGGAAATGAATGTATCGCTCGTGCCGTACGGCAACTCCTGGCGCTGCAAGCGCAAGCACCGATGGACCGCATCATCGTCACCGGCGACATTACCGACGCCGGCACGCGGGCCGAGTGGGCCGAGGTCATTGACCTGCTGCATGACTTTCCCGAATTGCGCAGCAGGATGTCATTCGTTCCCGGCAACCACGACGTAAACGTGGTGGACCGCACCAACCCAGGACGCATGGACCTGCCCTGGAGCGCGAGCCAGTCCCTGCGCAAGCTGCGCACCGTGCTTGCGCTCGACATGGTGCAGGGAGAACGCTGCTACATCGTTGATCATGCTTCGGGCAAGCTGGGACCTTCTCTCCACGACTATCTACGCCAAGATGGCCGAGCCGAGCGGCTATCCTTGCTGGCAGAGCACGGCTCATTGCGCGGCCGATGGGAGATGAAAAAGGTCTGGGACTCGATCTTCCCGTTGATCGAGCCGGCAAAAGGAAGCCGGGAATACGGCGTCATCCTTCTTGATTCAAATGCTCGCACACATCTCTCTCTCACCAACGCGATTGGGTTTATCACGCCGGCCCAGTTACGAGCAATGAAAGCTGTGCTGCTGGACCACCCTCGTAGTCCGTGGATCATTGCTTTGCACCATCAGGTGGTGGAGTATCCGGTGCCGTCTATAAGCCTGATGGACCGCATTAGCCTGGCGCTGGTGAACGCTTCCGACGTGATCGCCGCGATCACGCCTTATGCCTCTCAGGTCATTGTGCTGCATGGCCACCGCCATCGCGATTGGATTGGCGCCTGCGGCGGGATCGTCCTTTGTTCAGCCCCATCAGCGTCGCTCGGTTCGCAGTCCGGGGAAAAATATCAGGGAGCCTTCTTTATTCACGACTTCATGTTAGGCCTCGACGGAAGCATCCAGCTGAAAAAGACCGACCATGTGAAAGTCGCACGAGAACACAGAGAAGACTGGCCTTATCAGAAAACCGCGTAGCGGCACTCCCAAAATGCAAGAAAGCAGCGCCTGTAAGGCGCTGCTTTCGTTGTTCCCGGAGCATCAGGCCCCGGTCATGGCGACGCTCTCCCCCGCTCGCGGCGCCATGAAAGTTGGCGGGTCAGTTGTCATCCGTTACATCGCGCACGGTAAGCACCGGGCACGGCGCACCGGCAATGAGATGGTAGGTGACGCTGGAGCGGAAATGGCCATTGAATTTCTTCCCGGCCGGCAGGCCCAGAACAATCAGGTCAGGGCGCTCCGTGCCGGCAAAAGCCAGAAGCTCTTTCACCGGGTCTCCGACTTCAACCACAAATTCGGGCTTGCACCATTCCTTGGCATCCGGAGGAGCGATCCTGTTCAGTTTCTGATAGGTCGTCTCCACCAGGGCGTGACGATCGCGCTGGAAGGCTTCTTCCTGCGTGATCACATGCATGAAGGTAACCTCAGCGCAGCTGTCCTGCGCGACCGACAATGCATGTTGCGCGCCAAATTCCGCATGCACTCCCAGATCGGTGGGAAACAGAATGCTTTCCACACTGAAGTCGTGATATGGCCTGACGGCCACGTTCGGCCCAACGGTCAGAACCGGGCAGCTCGCGCTGCGGACGATTGCTTCGGCCGTTGAACCCAGCAGCAGATGCTGCAGACCGCGCCGTCCATGCGTCCCCATGACGATCAGATCGATTCCATGTTCGTTGATCCAGGCGGGGACCGCGCTGGCTACTGAGCCGCGTGCGAAAAGAGGGACGGTACGCGGGCCGGTCTGCTTTGCCAGCTTCTCCAGCTGTTCACGACTGTTGTCTTCCACCTCCTGGATGATGTTGGTCCCTGCGGTCTCGGTGAGAATGACCGGATCGCAGGTGTGTCCGAAATAGAGTTGTGCGTGGTAATGTCGCGCCAGGCCGGAAGCATAGGCCATGGCGGCGTTTGACGCTTCGCTAAAGTCAGTAAGAAAGAGAACGTTCTTGAATGAAATCTTGTTGACAGTCTGCAGAGCTTGCATAAAAACCTCCTTATGATGTCGTTAGATCTTTGATCTTGTCTTCAAGCCAAATCCGGTAGAACTGATCCAATAATTCCTGTGAGTCTTGGGCATATAAGCCGGCAACGGTTTCGCCTTGCGGGTTGAGCGGAATGTGATGACAGGGAACCATCTCGCTTTGCCGGTCTGGCGGCACCAAAGAGAACAACGGGCACTCGCAGCATGGATTCTGCCTGCCGGTATCGCGGTAATTGATGCACGCCGGCGAATCCCGCAGAAGCAGTGTTGGCCGCCATTGACTGCGAAACGGTCTTCCATATCCGCCTGCGTCAAAGAATGCGGCCTCTTTGCGCAGAACCTGTAAGAGCCTTTGGTCTTGAGTTTTGGTCCGTTGTTTCACGCCTGCTCTCACATTCATCTCGATTGCCAGTATTCCGCGAATGCAGCGCCGTTTTCTGTGATCTGCGTCACTGGGGCCGGCGCGTCGACACGAAAAAGTGAAAGAAGCAGCGGTGGGTGAGCCGCTGCTTCTTGTCCCCGCGAATAAAGCAGGCTCAAACCGGGAGACCTGCGCACATATCAGGTCCACGGTCGTGCGGGGAAATCGGACGCTCTTGCCCCTGCTCCGCGTTTCATCAAGCCGGCGAAGACGACTCGATTTCTGGGGAATTGTGCTGGTTCCGGCGCCGAAAAGCTGTGATCGGAGTCACTGGGCCTGTGGATTTGGCCTACACGTCAAGTGTGACGCAGATCACATCTTCATGTGACGGGCGCAATTAGCCTTGTGTTTGGGCCCCTCTAAAAGGAGGTCATCATCATGGCAATGTCTTATAACTTCCGTATTATTGAGGACTGCACGAAATGTGCCTTTCGCGAACACCGCTTGTTCTGCAATCTGCCGAACAAGGCCTTGGGCAGATTGCAAGACATCAAGGCCACCTCTGTTTATCCCAAAGGAGCGCTGCTCTGCCTGGAAGGCCAGGCGCCGCGCGGAATTTTTGTTCTCTGCACCGGCCGCGCCAAGCTGACAACCACGTCGGCCGAAGGCAAGAGCATCATCCTGCGGATTGCTGAACCGGGTGAAGTTCTGGGCCTGACCGCCGTTTTCTCCAATGCGCCGTATGAGGCCACCATTGAAACGCTGGAACCCAGCCAGGCCAATTTCATTTCCATGACAGATTTTGTGCATTTCATGAAGGACTACCCCGACGTCGGCATGAAGGTAGCCCAGCAGCTCACGCACAATTGCCGCTGCGCGTATGGCGAGATCCGCTCCATCGGCCTCTCCAATTCAGTACCGGAGAAGATTGCCAAGCTGGTATTGAAATGGGCGGAACAACCATTGCCTGCGTCCACCGGCAGAAAACCCAACGAGGTTGCCATCCGCGTGACCCTCACACAGGAGGAGATCGCACAGTTTGTCGGTACCTCGAGAGAGACGGTTTCACGCGTCCTGAGCGATTTTCGCAAGAAAGGATGGCTGCGGATGAAAGGCGTGATCTGGACCATTCTTGATAAAGACTCGCTGGAAGACATGGTGACCACCTGATCACATCCACCGGTGACAACAGTCACATCGCTTGCGAGTGCAACTGGTCTATAACTCACTGGTATGGGCGTAACAACAATGTCTGGAGAAGCCAAAAATACAAACGAATTGTATGCGCTGTTGCGGGCAGAGCTGCGGCACGAATTAGCGCAGCATGAGCAGCTGATAACACTGCCGGAAGGGTCGACTCTGATCGAACACAGCGTTCTGCCCGACCACCTGGTGATACTCAATTCCGGGACCGTCCGGGTTTCCGTTCCCTGTCCCAGACGCGCAGTCTCAGTGACTACAGGGCAGCAGGGAAAGGTATTCGGCATGCGTGCGGCCATCTCCGGAGAGCTCCCGGAGATCGACGTGATCTGCGTGGAGCCGTGTAACATCACGATGGTTCCACGAGATGCGTTTCTCGACCTGTTGAAGAACCATCCGGAAATCTATTTTGCCGTGGCCAAGGTGCTCAGCGCCGATTTGCAGATCGCAGACCACATTCTGCGCAGCAATTCCCGGCGTGCTTTACCATCTCTCCGCATTAAGGTACCAAAGCCGGTTTGATCCCTGAATTGAAACTTTGCTTGCGGCCCAGGCAAGCAACCGGGGGCAACTGCTGCAGATTCCCCTGTGCCCCGCTTTCGTCTGTGACCTGCCTTCTCCTCTCAAGTGTGACATAAATCACAGCCCTCGCCGGAACTCCCAACTTATAGTCTGCTGTGCTTACAAAAAGCAGCAGAAATGCGAGGGCGCGCGCATGACAAGGCGAACAATCACCAAGTTTCACTTCATGCTGTTCCTTGTACTAGGACTGGTCACGCCGGGCGCGATGGCAGCCAGCGGCAGCCCGGGCAACGACCACGGGGCGAGCGCCGGCGCTAAGTCAAGTCAGAGCGACAACAAGAAAAAGCAAAAAGACGCTACGGCGGACGTACACCAGGCGGTTGATCCATCACAATATGTTGGCGCGGAGACCTGCAAGAGCTGCCATGAAGATGTAGCCAAAGGCTACGACAAAGGCCCGCATTGGAAAACGACCCTTGACAAACACAAAGGACCGGAATGGCAGGGCTGTGAAGCCTGCCATGGCCCGGGGAAGGCACATGCCGAGTCGGCAGATCCGGACAAGATTATTCGTTTGGGAGCGTTGAGTCGCGAAGAGTCTTCCAAGCGCTGCCTGGGCTGCCATGAATTCGGCCAGGAGCACGCCAACTTCCTGCGTTCGGAACACGTGAAGAACAATGTCGGTTGCGTTGACTGCCATTCGATCCACGGTCCGAAAGTCCAGGCCAAGCTTTTGAAGGCGCAGGAACCACAGCTTTGTTACTCATGCCATCTCGACGTCAGACCTGATTTCTCCAAACCGTTCCACCATAAGGTGAATGAAGGGCTGGTAGCCTGCAGCAATTGCCACAATCCGCACGGCGGCTTCTTGACCCGGCAGCTGCGGTCTACGGCCGCGCAGGACCAGCTCTGCTTCAACTGCCACACTGACAAAGCCGGGCCATTTGCTTTTGAGCATGCCCCGGTCAAGACGGAAGGCTGTGTTGCATGCCATTCACCGCATGGATCGTCGAATCCGCGGCTCTTGCGTCGCAGCAATATCAACCTGCTCTGCCTGGAATGTCATACGTTCACGGTTGATTCGGCGGCGCCGGCGATTCCGACATTCCACAACCAGGCCCAGAAATATCAGGCATGCACGATGTGCCATACAGCGATTCACGGGTCGAACTCGGACCATTTCTTCTTCAAGCCGTAAGGGAAGGGGGTAAAGGTGATGAGACAGGACAGCGAATTTCGCAGAAGATTGATCGTAGTCCTTGCCCTGGCGGTTGCAATCATCTTGGGAACTCCGGCGCTTTATGGCCAGGCGGCAACTGACCAGAAAAAAAGCGAGAACAAGGATCAGGGAAATCCCACGTCGGTAAGCCTGGCCGTGGATTCAGGCCGCAAAGCCAGCGACCTTCCACCGGCAGTCGATACCGCACACAACGAAGGCGAGAGCTGGGGCACCTACGAAGTCCGGCAATCCGTAGAATTTGGCGGGCGCATCTCTGACTTTACCGGCAGCCAGGCGATGTGGGATACGTTCGTCAACCTTGGGACCGGCCCGCGCCTGATGGAGTACACGCTGGACGCGCGCTCGCCCAACCATACGGGAAAACTGTTCGACAGTCTTAGCCTTACGAACTTTGGCTATGGCGGCGAACCCATCAACGTAAGCCGGCTGCGCTTCGATAAGGGAGCCGCCTACACGTTCTCCGCTAATTTTCGGCGCGACCAGAATATCTTTGACTACGATCTTCTGGCGAACCCGCTCAACCCGGCGACGTCCAACCCCAATATTCCAGTCCTGAACTCACCGCATGAGTTTTTGCTCACGCGCCGGATGAGCGATGCGAATCTGGGGCTCTTTCCTGTTGGCCGGCTCAGATTCACGCTGGGCTGGGGCCGAGTGGTGAATGAAGGCACAACATTCTCAACGGTCCACCTGGGTACTGAATCGCAGCTGCTGCAACCCACGCTCAACACGACGGACAGCTACAAGATCGGCGTTTCATTCCGTTTTATTCCCAAGACGGCGATCAACTACGATCAGTTCTTCACCCACTTCAAGGGCGACACTACGGCAGGCCTTGCCGCTACGCCCTTTACGTTAGCCGGCGGCATTCCGGTCGATCTTGGCTTGCCATTTAATACGGTCGCCGGACAGCCCTGCGCCGCGCCTCTGCTCGCGGGCGGGCTCGCGAACCCTGCCTGCAACGGAGCTCTGGGTTATTCACGAGTAGGCAGGCTTCGCAGCAACTACCCGACGGAACAACTCAGCTTTCAAAGCAATTACTTCAAACGCGTGGATCTGTCCGGCCGGTTCAGCTACACCGGCGCGACCGCAGAAAACCCAGCGTTCGACGAAGCATTCAATGGACTCATCACCCGCAGCCGCGCCAGAATCACCAGTATGCTGGGTTCTTCTACAGCGCAACGCATCTCCAGCAGCGCTGATTTTGGCATTACCTTTCCCGTGAACGATCGCCTGCACCTGATTGATACTTTCCGTTTTGATAATTTCCGCATTCCTACCGGCTGGAACTACACTACGAACAGTTTCTTTGGCGCCACACTGTTGTCGCCGGCCAATGTGTTCAGCCCCGCGACCTGTCCGCCGCCCTTCACGGCAGCCACGTGTCCGCAGCACAATGCCAGTTCCGGAGCTGACGTGGTAGTCGACGCGCTGAACCAGTTCATCAAGCAGTTCACCGCCATCAATACGTTTGAAGTGGAGTATCAGTTCAGCCCCAGAGTGACCACTTACGTCGGATTCAGGTACGAGAAGCGCGAAATCACAGACAACGATTCTGACCTGCAGTTCCAGACCTTCTTCCCTGGACCAACGGCTGCACTGGCCAATCGTGGAGCCTGCGCCGGGCAGCCGCTGGCAGCAAATGGCACGTGCACCGTTCAAGTCCCGGACAGTGGTACGACTTTTGTTCCCATCAATGCATACTCGGCGTTGTTTGGCTTCTCAGCGCGGCCCAGCAGCAAGCTCCGCTTCAGCTTCGATACCGAGCAGTACTACGCAGACAATGTTTTTACCCGCATTAGCCCACGCCATCTGCAGTGGTACAAAGGCAGGGTCTTCTACAAGCCGAAACAGTGGTGGAACCTGGGGACCGCGATCAATATCCGGGAGAACCGCAACAATACGTCCGACATCGGCAACCTGCAGCACAATCGCAGCTACGCGTTCAACAGCGTGATGGCTCCAGGCGAGGGCAAGTGGGGGCTGGATCTCTCGTACGATTACAACGATATCTTTTCTCAAACCAACATCTGCTTTGTCTCCACTCCGGTCCCGCCAGGATCACTGAGCTGCGGAACGCCGTTTTTGTCCGGTGTTTCCGTCTACAGTGAAGCGTCCCATATTGGTTCCGGATCAATTTTCCTGAAGCCGGTCAAGCGCGTGACTGCCGCCGTGGGCTATACCGTCACCAGCAGCAATGGCACCACTTTGATTTTGAACCCGAATGCGCCCACTGGCCCGCTGGCATTTAACTATCATCTGCCCTCGGGATCGCTGGTCATTGACATGGCCAAAAATCTTGCTTTCAAGGGCGGCTGGAACTATTACGACTACAACGAAAAGTCCGATCCCGGACCGACGCTGCCGCGCGATTTCCGCGGCAACAGTTTCACGCTGTCACTCCGGTACTCGATGTAAATCAACAAACAACGATTGGAGGAATCAATGAAGAAGCTCTTGAGCATGGTGGTTGTTCTCGGATTCGTGCTGGCGGCACGTCCTGCCCTGGCGGATGACGCTGAGGCGCTCTACAAATCGAAGTGCCAAGTTTGTCATGGAGCCGATGGCAAAGGCAGCGCTGCAGGACAGAAAATCGGCGTCAAGGATTTTCACTCTCCTGAAGTCGCGAAGCAGAGCGACGAAGAGTTGTTCAACGCCACCAAGCAGGGCAAAGGCAAGATGCCGGCGTATGACAAGAAGCTTACCGACGATCAGATCAAGCAGCTGATCAAGTACATTCGCAGCCTGAAGTAGCAGCAGCGGATCTCTTTATGCGCTCGGAGGGCACATGCCCACGTTTCTAATACTCGCTGTTCTGGTGATTACGATCATCCTGGCCGGATTGGTCGTGGCTCGCCCCGCGCTGACTGTGGCGCGGGGAGGCAAGGTGCTGGCATTTCTGGCTTTCTTCATCTTTCCCGTATTCGCCGGCCTGCTCGGGCTTGAGAACCACATGGAACGCTCAAAGCAGACATCGTTCTGCCTGACCTGTCACGTGATGGGCCAGTATGGAAAGAGCCTCTATGTCGACGACTCATCCTACATTCCGGCGGCTCATTTCCAGAACGGACGCGTGCCCCGCGACCAGGCTTGCTATACCTGCCATACCGATTACACCATCTTCGGCACCTTCAGCTCCAAAATGAAGGGATTGCATCACATTTACGCCCAGTATGTGACGAAACCTCAGCAGCCAATCAAGCTCTATCATCCTTACAACAACCGCGAGTGCCTCCACTGCCATGACGGTTCGCGCAGCTTTGAGCAGGGGGCCCTGCATACAGCCGAACCGCAGACCATGGCTGATATCAAAAGCAACAAGCTGTCCTGTCTCTCCTCTGGATGCCACGACACCATTCACAACGTGAAAGAGCTGGACCACGTGAAATTCTGGAAGCCGGTGCAATAATGCACAATCACACCAATCCTGTTCACTCGCGACTACGCCTTTCCGGGATCTTCATCATTGTGGGCCTGGTGATCCAGGCGCTCAGCTTTTTGTGGAACCATCCCCTTTCTTTCATCGCATTTGTGACCCTGGGCGGGCTTCTTCTGGCCATTGGGATCGTCCTATATCTGTTGACGGTGGTGAATATGGCCGCTAACCCGCCGGAAAACGCTGATGCCCGGCCCCACGCGCCCCACAGCTAAGCTTCCGCGCGTCCAAACATGGCACTCTGCTGATGTGATCAGGATCACAGCGCCATGGACGCAGCTGTCCTATCTTTGTGGCATGAAAAGCAACTTCGATCTAAACCAAACCCCGTTGGTCGTGATCTGGGAAGTGACCCGGGCTTGCGACCTGGCTTGTTTTCATTGCCGGGCTTCTGCCCAGCCGCACCGCAATTCGCTGGAGCTCAGCACACTGGAAGGCAAAAAGCTGATTGATGACATCGCGCTGCTCGATCCTCCGATCTTCATTTTTACCGGCGGGGATCCGTTGAAGCGGCCTGACATCTATGAACTGGTGGCGTATGCCGCGGAAAAAGGCCTGCATCCGGCGATGACGCCCAGCGCTACGCCTCTGCTGAACCGCGATTCTCTCCTCAGCCTCAAGCAGGCAGGCTTGCGGCGTCTGGCACTCAGTCTTGATGGCCCAACTCCGGCGCTGCACGATTCGTTTCGTGGCGTGACCGGCTCCTTCGCCCGGACGCTGGACGCGATGTATTGGGCCAACGCCATCGGCCTTCCGGTTCAGATCAACACTACGGTTTCGCGGCGCAACGTGGATGAGCTGGAGCAGATTCTTTCCGTCATCAGGAATTTCCGCATCGTGATGTGGAGCCTGTTCTTTGTGGTACCCACGGGGCGCGCAGCGGCCGCAGACATGCTGTCGCCGGAAGAAGTTGAGAGCGTATTTGCCCGCATCTACCGTATTGCCCCGGAAGTACCGTTCAAGGTAAAGACGACGGAAGCGCAGCACTACCGCCGCTATATGCTGCAGCAGCGGCGGCAAAAGGACCAGAACGACGAGCCCATTGAAGGTGTGCCGGGAATTCTGCCGGTGAATGAAGGCAAGGGCTTCATGTTCATCTCGCACACCGGTGACGTGCAACCGAGCGGATTCCTTCCGGTCTCTGCAGGAAACGTACGCAGCGCCAGCGTTACCGAGATCTACCGCAACTCTGATCTCTTCCGGCAACTTCGCGACACTGCCAACCTCGAGGGAAAGTGCGGTTGCTGCGAGTTCCGTGAGGTCTGCGGCGGCTCTCGGGCACGCGCTTATGCGTTCTGCGGTGACATGTTTGCCGCCGATCCGTGTTGTTCCTATGTTCCGAAGACCCTAATATCAAAGGAGACAGCTTGAACTGCTCCATCGAAAAACCGGCAGGTCATGCCGCCTTGCAGCCTTTAGAATCTATGGCGACCGATGGCCAATCCGAAAAATCAGATGTCGCGAAAGCCGGCGCCTCTAGCGGAGAGTGCCCTGTTGAATACAGTACAGAATTCCAGGCAAACGATGGGACGCAGTTTGTCGTGCGTCCCATACGCCCGGACGATGAACCGCTCATGGTGGACTTCCACCGCCATCTTTCCGAGGAGACGGTTTACCGCCGTTACTTTGGTCCTTTGCGCCTTGACGTGCGTGTAGCCCATGAGCGATTACTCAAGCGTTGCCTGATCGACTACCACAACGAGATGGCGCTCGTAGCAACCTGCCGTGACCGGAACGGAAATGACCAATTGGCGGCCGTGGCCCGGCTGGTCAAAATCGCAGACAGCAACCGCGCCGAGATTGCATTTGTGGTGGCCGATCAGCATCAACATCACGGGCTTGGGACTTATCTTCTGGAGCGAATGATTGATATTGCCCGCAAAGAAGGTTTCGCCGAACTTGAGGCCATCGTGCTCGCTGACAATTTCAGCATGAAGGATCTCTTCCGTCGCGCCGGTTTCCACTTTCTGGCCCCTCTGGGAAGCGACGTCACCGCGCGTCTGAAATTGTCATAGTTTCAATAGATGGATCGTTGCTGCTCAGTCTGCTTTGCCGCCAGGGAGAAGCGGGGCTCCGCGGGCGCACCCTTCAAAATGCGCGAGCTAAGATACTCTCCCAGCGCGGGGCCATGTTTAAAGCCGTGGCCGGAGCCGCCGCCGGCGATCCAAACATTTTCCAGCTCCGGGTGGCGGTCAATCAGGAAGTCGCCATTCCACGTGTTCTCATACTGGCAAACTCGCGTTTCGACCACTGGCGCTTCGGCTAGCGCAGGGACATGGAGCTTCAGATAAGTCCGCAGGCGATCGATGGAAGCGGGATCAACCACGCGCGCTCCCGTGTCGGGATCAAACGCAGCACCGTGAAGATCAAAGGCGATCTTAAAACCGCGGCTCTCGACATCCGGCAGAGCGTAGGGCAGATCGGCATGTGTGCGGTGCAGCCAGACCGGCATGCGTGGCGGTTGGAATGCATCACTGCCTGGAGGCGGACCGAGAAAGAAGACCTCCTGTCGTGTAGGGAAGATCCTGTCGCGCAACAGTTGAGGAAAAACCTTCGGCAGCCACGAGCCGCAGGCAAAGATAAACGTGCCCGCAGTAATTGAATCTCCGCTGCTGAGTTTGATTTGCGTCAGCTTGCCCTGCTCCTTCGGCGGCAAGGCAGCAACTGTATGGCATTCCACGCCTTCGCGCGCAAGTTCGGCCACTAATGCCTGTACGGAGCTTCGCGCCATCAGCAAGCCGCTCTCTGGCTCATGAACACCCCAGGTCACCTCGGGAAAATGCAGCTGCGGCCACCGCCAGTGGATCTCAGCGGATGTCAGACGTTCCTGCCTGACTCCGGCTTTGCCCAGCACTTCGTAAAGGCTTTTCAGGTAAGCATCGGCGTCATTGCTCAGCCAGAGCACCCCGGTCGGATGAAAAAATTCCCGGCCAGAGCGCGCTCCCAGTTCCCGCCAGTGCGGTAGTGAGCGCATGGCCCAGCGCGTGTAGAGTTCGTCTGGACCGTAGCCCATGCGGATGACGCGCGTTTCGCCACCAGAGCTGGCACGGCTGTTGGCTGCACCATATGCGTCGAGAAGAACCACTGATGCGCCTGCACCGCGCAGGAAGCGGGCAGTCCAGGAACCAAAGACGCCCGCCCCGATTACAGCATAGTCATAGTGTTTGCTCATTCAGAATTCTTTCGCGCTGACATAACCGGCGCTTCCGCCTGCGCACTCCCGTGTCGGTAGGCCGCAAGCGCCGTGACCAGATCCTCTACAGCGCAGCCCACGCTCTTAAACAAGGTAATGTCATCACGGCTGTTTCGTCCTGGTCGTTTGCCACTCGCGATCTCGTGCAGATCGGCAATCACATGCGACCGTTCAATCGTTCCGTTCTGCAATGGGATCAGCAGATCGCCGGCCTCGGCCAGTGCTCCGTCATAGGTATCCACCACCACGCGAGCGCGACGTACGGTCTCATCGTCCACCTCTCGCGTATGCGGCTGGAATGCGCCAACCAGGTTGAGATGCGTTCCCGGTTTGAGCCAACTCCCATCAAAAAGAGGGTCACTCGCGTTTGTACAGGCACAGATTACGTCGGATTCGCGTGCACAGACCTCAGCATTTACCGCTTCAATTTCAATCCCGTGGTCCGTTTTCATCTTCCGGCAGAAAGCATTCAAATCAGACAGGCCTGAACCGCAAACCAGAAAGCGCTTAAAACTCCGTACGCGAGGGACGACAGCGAGATGTGCGATTGCCTGCCGGCCGGTGCCGAAGATGCCCAGCGTGCTTACGTGCTTGCGCGACAGCAGGTCGGTTGCGACTGCCGAAGTTGCTGCGGTGCGCAAGTCGGTCAGATAATTCGCCTCCATGTGCGCCAGAGACATGCCGGTTGCTGGATCAAGCAAATGGTAAACAGCGTTGACACCCGCTTTCTTGCTTACGCTGACCAGCTTCACGCCTGCAGCTTGTAGCGAATCGTCATAACAAGGCATGATCAGCAGCACTGCACCGTCAAGCTGCAACGTAGTCCGCACCGGCATGCGCAGGGATCGAAAGCCGCGCGCAAACGCGGCTCTAATGGCTTGAATCACCTCATCCGGGTTCAGCAAGCTCCGCAACTGTTCATCGGAGAGAAAAAGCATAGATAAGAACACTAGGCGGATTGACGGCTACCGGAATTTGCCGTCCTCGCAAATTCCTGTCGATACCACTCCACCGTCTTGCGCAGGCCTTCCCTGAAATCCACCAGCGTTTCATACCCCATGGCCTGACGGGCGCGGCTGCTATCGGCAAGAGAATCGCGGATATCGCCGCTGCGCGCCGGCGCATAGGCAGGAGCTCCGCTGTAACCGGTGAGTTCCTGCAGAAGCGCATAGAGCTGGGTGAGGCTGAAACTCTTGCCCGTGGCTACATTAAAGACCTGGCCGACAACTCTCTCCGCCGGAGCCTGGCAAGCCAGAAGATTCGCGGCGACCACGTTGTCCACAAAAGTGAAGTCACGGCTGGTCTGCCCGTCGCCAAAGATGACCGGCTGCTGCCCTTGCAGCATCGCGCGAATAAATTTTGGAATCACCGCCGCGTATTGCGACGTGGGGTGCTGGCGCGGACCAAAAACATTGAAATAGCGCAGGCAGACCGTTTCCAGGCCGAGCAGACGCGCGTAACTCTGCGCATACAATTCACCGGCGAATTTTGAAATCGCGTACGGAGAGATGGGCGCGCACTGCAGGTCTTCCCGCTTGGGCAGCACAGGAGTATCGCCGTACACAGATGACGAGCTGGCCAGCACCACGCGCTTGACCCCGGCTTCGCGTGCCGCCTGCAGCACCTTCACGGTACCCACAACGTTGGCGTGATTGCAGCCCTCAGGATCGGCCAGGGAGCGGGGCACAGAGCCGCGCGCAGCCTGATGCAGAACGTAGTCGACCCCGGCGCAGGCGGAACGAATCGCATTGTCATCGGTAATGTCGGCCTGGCGAAAGTCAAAGCGATCGACGATGCCGGTCAGGTTCTCCAATCGTCCGTCAGACAGATTGTCGATTCCACGGAACTGAACGCCACGCTCGACCAGTGCGTGGGCAAGATTGGAGCCAATGAAGCCGGCAACGCCGGTGATCAGATATTTGGACATTGTGAGGAGAATAGCAAATCTATCACTTCTTGCGCTTCCCGGCCCGGGCCAGAATCCGGCGCACCTTTTTCGGCGACACGGAAAGCCGCTTGGCCACACGTGCCACCTTCTTCCCTTCTTTTTCCCAGACCTTCGGGATCACGATCTCGGCAAACTGCTCGGTAAGCTCCTGGAAGGTTTCTTCGCCGGTAATGCCCTGCGACCATGCGCGCAACAGCGGATCAATACTTCCCCGGGGCATGACCTTCTGCTTCAGCATTTGCAGCTCTTCCCAAAGATCGTCATAGTCCACGGACTTCAAGAACGAGCCCGCCAGTTCGCAGCTGCGCTTGGCGTCTTCCATGTCGCGAATGACAGGATTGCAGGCAGAGAGGCCGCGCCAAATGTAGGCTCGCGCCAGCAATCGTTGGTTCTGTGTGTGCTTGGCCGCTTCCACGGCTTCACGGGCGTAGTCGCGTGCAGCCTGCGCGTGCTCCCACGCATTGGTGCTGCCTTCGATCTCCTCCTCCAGCTTGCCCATCTCAACTTCACACTGCAGCAGGCGGGCGCGCGCCATCAGGATGGAGTCGTTGGCGGTCCGGCCGAGTTCATAGGCCTGAGCAGCATGGCCGCCGGCGTTGTCCAGATCGCCGATATCGAAATACAACAGCCCGCGATTTTCCATTACGCTGCCGATACCGTGGTGGTGCTCATGCAGGCTGTAAATCCGTTCTGCCTGGTCGAGATTGGCGAAGGCGCTGGCGCGAAGTTCGGCATGCTGGCGTAACTGGCTCTGCTTGTGCCCGCTTTCGGCAGCCTGGCCTTTGCTACTCTGGCGCCGCTCTCTTTCCGCATCGATGTGCCGGCCGATCTGAATGGCGACGAGCCTCTGCACGTAAGCGATGTTCGTGAGGGTGCGCGCCAGGTTGCGATGCTGTGGGTTACGCCGCTGGAAATGGTCAATGGCGCGGGAGAAGAATTTGAGCGCCTCCTGATAGTGCCCTTGCCGGCGGACCATGCGTCCGTGTGCGGAGTAGATGTTGCCGAGCGTGATGTCGTCGTCGGTGCTGCGCAGGTCCGCTTCGGCCTGTTCGAGGATGCGCTCGGCGTCGCGATACTGGCCCTTCTGAAAGTGCAGCCAGCTTTCGAGCACGCGCATGACCGAAGCCATCTTGGCGAAGCCCAGCGACTGCGCCAGTTCCCGTCCTACGCCGGCGCGTTTCAGGGCCTCGTCATACTCGCCTTTCTTGCGATGGCAGCGCGCATTCCAGAAATGCGCGATCGCCACTACCTCTTTGTCTGCAATCTCCTCCTGCATGGAAAGCACAAGATCAAAGTGGCGCAGCGCTTCATCGGGGTGGTCGCGCAGCAGTGCTAAAAGGCCCTCAGCCATGCGTAACTGCAGGTAGTCCGCGAGCGTGAGCCGGGCGCGCTGCTCCGTGGGAAAGCGCGCGAGCAACTGCTCGAGCAGGTCTGGCGCCGCGTAGCCGATATCGACCCACTGGGCTACACAGCCAACCAAGGCGGCCCCATTACGGCGCGCGGGGTCAATCGTAGTGAACAGCCGTGAATGAGTATCCAGCAAGGCGATGCCGCTGGAAACCTGGCGCATGACCAGGTTTTGCTTCAGATCGCGGAGCAACCGGAGCGGTATTTCTCCGTTTTTTGTGACGTCCGGCTCTGGCTTGGCCACGGCTAGGCCATCATAACATTCTTTTCGGCCAAGTCGTCCGAATCGGACGAGTAGGGTTGCACACCAAAGGACGCTGTCATCTAATGACTTCGGCGCACGAAAAAGCTTTCTTTTTTCTGCCGCCAGGACCCAGGACGTATCGGCAATGATTTGCAGGGAGGAAACAGTGCGGCAAACGCCAGCTCAACGTTTAGAAGAATCGTGGATCCAGGACCCTCGCTGGAGCGGGACAGTAAGAACCTACACCGGGAAAGATGTAGTGCGGCTGCGGGGCAGCATACACATCGAACATACGCTAGCCCGCCTGGGCGCTGAGCGCCTGTGGGACCTGCTTCATAGCGAATCGTATGTGAAAGCACTGGGCGCACTCACCGGAAACCAGGCGGTCCAGCAGGTGCAGGCTGGACTCAAGGCCATTTACCTGAGCGGATGGCAGGTGGCGGGCGATGCCAACCTCGCCGGCCAGATGTATCCCGACCAGAGCCTCTATCCCAGCAACAGCGTTCCCAACGTTGTGCGCGAGATCAACAATGCGTTTCTGCGCGCTGACCAGGTCCATCACTCAGAAGGCAAGAACGGTATGTACTGGTTCGCGCCGATCGTCGCCGACGCCGAAGCGGGCTTTGGCGGGGCGCTCAACGCCTTCGAGCTGATGAAATCGATGATCGAAGCGGGAGCGGCGGCAGTCCATTTTGAAGACCAGCTGGCTTCAGCCAAGAAGTGCGGCCACATGGGCGGCAAGGTATTGGTTCCCGCTCAGGAATTCGTACAGAAATTGATCTCGGCCCGCCTAGCGGCAGATATTCTGGGCATCCCCACGATCCTGATCGCCCGCACTGACGCCAACGGCGCCAAGCTGCTCACCACGGACAGCGACGTTCGCGACGTAGAATTCCTCACCGGCGAACGCACACCGGAGGGCTTCCTGGGTTACAAGGGTGGAATCGACGCGGCGATCGCACGCGGGCTGATCTACGCGCCCTATGCCGATATGGTATGGTGCGAGACCTCAGAACCGAACATCGAAGAAGCCCGGCGCTTTGCCGAGGCAATTCATGAGAAGTTCCCCGGCAAGCTGCTGGCCTACAACTGCTCGCCTTCATTCCACTGGAAACAGAAGCTGAGCGATGCAGAGATTGCGCGTTTCCAGACCGAATTGGCGGCGATGGGGTATAAGTTCCAGTTCGTAACGCTGGCGGGCTTCCACGCGCTGAATTACAGCATGTTTGAGCTGGCCCACGGATACGTACGCGAAGGTATGACAGCGTATTCGCGGCTACAGGAAAAAGAGTTCCGGTGTGCCGAACGCGGTTATACAGCAATACGGCATCAGCGGTTTGTCGGCACGGGTTATTTCGACGAGGTCGCGCAAACCATCGCCAACGGGAATTCATCCACCGTGGCGCTGGAGGGTTCGACCGAAAATGAGCAGTTCATTGAGCCTGCAATTGAGCCTGCAGTAAAACCTGCTGCTTAGTTGTGTTTCTCTTGACGTCCTTGCCCTTCCTGCCCGGCCCGGTGGGAAGGGCGTCTTTCTTTATGTCGCTGCGCCCCGAACCGCTTAGGCATCTCGTTGCAGATTGCATTGTTCCGCCCTAAGGCAAGCAGCTCGGCGCGTGATCGGCCTCGCTGCTTACTTGAAGGTTTCTACCAGCAGTCTGGTGTCGTCCGAGATGATTCCATCCACGCCCATCGCGGCGCAGCGGCGCATCAGGCGGGCATCATTGACCGTCCACGTGACAACAATCTTGCCGGCGGCATGAAGTCTCTCGATCAAGCGCAACGACAACAGGCGATAGTGCGGCAGAACATAAGTTGTGGGCATCACTCGCCAGCGACGCAACTGCCATCGCGTCTGCGCCAGCGTTCCCAGCACTAGCGACGAATCGAGTGTATGCAACTTGCGTACAACACTGGGTAAGAATGACGATATGAAGTAACGCTTTGGGCGCACCCGTTTTACCGCACGTGCCACTATCGGCTCCATGCCGCGGACCTTGACTTCAATGTTGAGAAACGCGGAGCGGGCGTAACGATCAATGACGTCTTCCAGGTTAGGCGGTGCCGGCGCGGGCGAAGACACGCTTTGCTGTAGATGCTGGAAGGTGTGGCGGCGAATCAGCAGGCGATTCAGCCGGGGATCATGGCAGATGATGGACTGCTTGTCACGGGTGCAGCGAACGTCAAATTCAAAGCCGTCGGCGCCGTGTTCAAGGGCAAGATCGAACGCGGCCATGGTGTTTTCCGGCGTGTAGAGGCGTGCGCCACGATGTCCGAGAAGTAAGGGCTGGTCGGGCAAAGCAGGCCGCTAGTCGAGATCGAAGTCGCGCAGGGGGCGCCCTTCGTCGGGGCTCTCTTTGGCTTTCTTGACCGCTTCCTGAAACTTCTTTTCCAGCAAATCGGCCTTGTTCTTTTCGGCATCGACTGCCTGGCGGAAGATGGACTCTTTGCGTCCCTCCTGCTCACGCATGGCTTTGGCTGCGGCCTCAAAATCGCTGAAGGTCTTGGGCTTGATTGGCGCCACGTGCGAGATCACGGCCCTGGTGTCAGGGTCAACTTTCAGTACCGCGCTGCAGCACGGACAACCGACTTCAAAGGGCTGGGACGAAGACTTTGCCATAAGGAGATTGTATGCCAGCGGAGCAAGAAAAGCGCCTGCGAAGGCCGTCGAAAATCTCATTTGGGGTGAATTGGTTCCGAGCCTGCCGGGGTTCCCTGCTGCAATTCTTCATTAGGGGTATCGGGTTCAGACCCAACCAGGCTTGACTCCTCCTTCATCTTTTGCGTCACTTGTTGACCGCGTAGGTAGAACAGCCAATACCACACACAGGAAAATAGGGGCGCAAGCACCAAGAAAAAGATGAAGAATGCGCGCGCCTGTTGCCATCCAGGCTGATTGCTCGCCAGCACACCGGCAATGCCGGCCCCCAGGGCAGTGCCCCACACGCAGCTCAGGACCAAGGCCATCCTGCTTGCGCGGGGGCTCTCGGGAATCTTTTCTTCCAATTCTTCGGTAGTAAAGTCGGGAAACTGCTGTTTCCACTCCGCGACCGTAAATGGCTTCATCTCATCCGGCGAAAGCTCTGCATACTCATCGTCTGTTTCTAGCTCCTCCACGTCGCCGCCTTCGGATTCCTGGGGCAACGGTTCAGGCCGGAGGGCGCCTTCAGAATCGCTACCCCTAGATTCCCGTGTGTCATCGAATGGAGGCATAAACATTGAACTGCCAAGGCGGAGCCATTTTGCTACAATCGTCGAGAGAAAATCCAGCTTATGACGCCCAGCACGGCATTCACCGATGTCCCTACCGCGATTGAAGAGATCCGCGCAGGCAGGATGATTGTGGTGGTGGATGACGAAGATCGCGAGAACGAAGGCGACCTTACCATGGCCGCCGAAAAGATTACGCCGGAAGCGATTAATTTTATGGCGAAGTTCGGCCGCGGGCTGATCTGCCTGGCCATGACACCGGAGCGGCTCGATTACCTGCGTATCGGCCCGATGACGCGGGAAAACACTTCGCCGTATGGGACGGCATTTTATGAAAGCGTCGAAGCCCGTGAAGGCGTCACGACCGGAATTTCAGCGCATGATCGCGCACGGACGATCCAGGTAGCGATTGACCCCGCCAGCCGCGCAGCAGACCTTGTCCGACCCGGACACGTCTTCCCTCTCGCCGCACGCAAGGGCGGCGTACTGGTTCGCGCCGGACAGACGGAAGCTTCCGTAGACCTGGCGCGCATGGCCGGAATGGTCCCGGCGGGCGTGATCTGCGAGATCATGAATGAAGACGGCACCATGGCGCGGGTGCCCGATCTCATTGCGTTCTGCAAGCTCCACGGGTTGAAGATGCTGACGGTGGCGGAGTTGATCCGCTATCGCATGGAGAATGAGCGCCATGTGGCCCGCGTGGGCGAAGCCATGCTGCCGACCCGTCATGGTGAGTTCCGCATGATCGCCTTTGAAAGCCAGCTGGATGGCGAATCACACGTTGCGCTGGTGAAGGGCGACGTGGAGCATGCGGAAGGGCCCGTGCTGGTGCGCATGCATTCCCACTGCCTCGCCGGCGATGTCTTTGGCGGATCTCTGTGCGACTGCCAGCAGGTACTGGACCGGTCCCTGGAGATGATTGCGGGTGAAGGTACAGGCGCTCTGATCTACCTGCACCAGACTTCGAAGGGTTTTAACGTAGACGATGAAAAGCGGCTGGCTTTCCATCGCGAAGCGCGGCAATCGGCGCCGGCACACCAGCGCAAAACGCAACGCGAGATCGGCGTGGGCGCGCAGATCCTCTCAGACCTGAATATCCGCTCCATACGGCTGCTCACCAACCATCCCAAGCGCGTGGCAGCACTGGAAGGCTTTGGCATCTCGATTGTTGAGCAGGTGCCGGTTCCGGCGCACAAATCCCTGGCGAAATAACGAACCGGATTCAGCTACGGCCGGTGGACGTCACATCTTAGTCCGGGCGAATTGGTGACTGCTGGACGGCCGCAAACTTCGCATGTTCCGGAGTAAGCAAATGTCTGCGGGTTTTGCTTCAACTTCAAGTGGGCCGTTTTCACATCGTCCGAGGTAAAGACAGAGATAAACTTCGCCGGAGCCGCGGCCTGCTCCACCGCCGGACGGCCTTTGGCTTCCAGTCGCTCCACCAGGCAGGCTACTCCCACGATGTTGAAACCAAATTCACGAGCGGCCTCAATGGCCTGGATGGTGGAGCCGCCGGTGGTGCAAACGTCATCGACAATCACCACGCGAGCACCCTTGGCTTGAAAGCCTTCAATGCGGCGGCCCATGCCGTGGGCCTTTTCTGATTTGCGCACAAGAAAGCCGTGAATGGGCGATCCGGCTTCCTTCGTGCTGATGATTGAAGTGGCGACCACGATCGGATCGGCGCCCATGGTAAGACCGCCGACGGCGTCAGCCTGCCAGCCCTGCTGCTGAAACAGATCGAAAAAGACATGGCCGGTAAGCTCAGCTCCTTTGGCGTGAAGCGTAGTGGTGCGGCAATCGATGTAGTAATCGCTCTTGGCGCCGGAGGAGAGAGTGAAATCTCCCAGGCGGAACGAGACGGTTGCCAGCAAATTGAGGAGTTGTTCGCGCGCGGAAGGATTCATACGCTTCAACGTTAGCAGGTTTTGAGGGAAGTACGCATCTGAAGAGAATTGACCCTAAGTCCCCTGCATCTGGCGGAAGCCATGCGTGGCGACATAGGTCTGTGCCAGAAGAGCGAAGTTATATGTCATATGCACGATAACGCACAGAGCAACCGAATTTGTCTTTGCCCGCACAACTGTGAGACTGATGCCCACAATAAAGATGAGCAGGAGAGGCGCCCAGGAAAAACTCAGTTGCGCGCCATGAAGCGCCGTAAACAATGCTCCCGTTATGACGATGGAAGGCAGCGAGCCAATCAGACGCGCAACGGCCGGATAAAGAAAGCCGCGAAACGCTATCTCTTCGACCAGTGGGGCGATAAGAATACCGAAGCCGCCCAGCAACAAGGCCGATGGCCGGTCTTTGAACAATTCCGTAATCGGCAGCGACTTGGGAATCCATGGATTCAGTACTGCATTACCAATATCTGAGATCAGGGCCAGAGCAAGGCCGCCCGACAGGGCGTACCCGACTTGGCGTGCGGTGGAGGGAGCGTTCCAGGAGATGGCTTTTCCCAGAGTGACCTTATGCCTTCCCCAGGCCAGCAAAGCCATAAAACCAACAATGATCAGGTAAGCAGCCAACTGCAACGCCACAAGATACGGCGCGTTACCTGAAAGCCCTTTACTCATAGCATCGGGAGTGAGATGCTCCCCGCGGTGGGCGACCCAGTAAATTGCGAAGACGCCGAGCGTGGCCGCCACTAAAGCAACAAAAGAGACCACTCCAATCAGCAATACATCCAGCAGGTCAACTTTTGCAGGATCACCCTGTGCGACCGGTTCTGGCGCCGGCGTGAACGGTGGCGGAGGAAATTCCGGGTGCGAAATGGGGTCGATGTAGTGCACTGCTTGAGCGGTAAGAAGGCCTCAAGAGAAATTTACACTATTCAGGGATTTTCAGGAGAAAGACTAAAGGGGTAGCTAGAAGCATTGGAAGCCAAAGTCGCTACCCCTCAATTGTGCCCAGGTATAAGGAGAAGGTTGAGAGGACTTTAACTGCTAAAGTCGGTTCTCAAACAAAAAATCTGGTATTTTACGAATTCCGAACATGTCCGCATAAGCCATTTATTTTCATTTATTTACTGGACTTACGCAGGTAATCACTCAAGGCCTGCCCGGTGTAAGATTTCTTAATTTTCGAAACCTGCTCCGGAGTTCCCTGGGCCACGACACGTCCGCCGTCTTCTCCGCCCTCTGGTCCCAGATCAATAATCCAATCAGCGTTGCGAATCACATCGAGATTGTGTTCGATGATGACCACGGAATTTCCCAAATCGGTCAAGCGATGGATGACCTCCAGCAATTTGTTCACGTCTTCAAAGTGGAGGCCTGTGGTGGGCTCGTCGAGCAGGTAGAGTGTGCGCCCGGTCTGGCGTTTGGAGAGCTCCTTGGCCAGCTTCATGCGCTGCGCTTCACCGCCGGAGAGTGTCACCGCGGACTGGCCCAGCTTGATATAGCCCAGGCCGACGTCTTCCAGCGTCTGCAGCTTCTGCTTGATCTGGGGAATGTCTTCGAGAATCGGCAGCGCGTCAGAGACGGAGGTCTCCAGCAGATCGGCAATCGATCTGTCTTTGAACTTCACGGAGAGCGTTTCGTGGTTGTAACGCTTGCCGCCGCAGACTTCGCACAGGACGTAAACATCGGGCATGAAGTTCATTTCGATGCGGCGCTCGCCTTCACCCTGGCAGTGCTCGCAACGCCCACCTGAGATGTTGAACGAGAAGCGCCCGGCTTTGTAACCACGCTCACGCGATTCCGGCAGCATGGCATAGAGATCGCGGATGTTGGTGAAGACGCCGGTGTAGGTCGCCGGATTGGAGCGCGGCGTGCGGCCAATCGGCGATTGATCGATGCGTATGACCTTATCCACGTGCTCCGCGCCGGAGATGGCCTTGTGTGCCCCGGGTTCTTCGCGCGAACGATAGAGCTGCCGGGCCAGCGCCTTGTACAAAATGTCATTCACCAGCGTGGACTTGCCGGAACCGGAGACGCCGGTGATGACGGTGATGACGCCGAGAGGAAAGGTAACGTCAATACTGCGCAGGTTATTGGCCCGCGCGCCCAGCACGGTAATTGCTTTGCCGTTGGTTGCGCGCGGCTCAAAGCGGGCCGCAATGCTTTTTGTTCCGGCGATGTACTGGCCGGTCAAAGAGCCGGGGTCTTCCATGATCTCTGATGGAGTGCCGGTGGCGACCACACCGCCACCGTGAAGCCCGGCGCCAGGGCCCAGGTCAATCACGTAGTCGGCTCGACGGATTGTTTCCTCATCGTGCTCCACCACCAAAACCGTATTGCCGAGGTTGCGCAGCGATTCCAGCGCCTCGAGCAGGCGATTGTTATCACGGTGGTGAAGACCAATGGAAGGCTCATCGAGCACATAGAGCACACCGCGCAGCTTGGAGCCGATCTGCGTGGCCAGGCGGATGCGCTGGCCTTCCCCACCGGAGAGTGTAGCGGCAGAGCGATCGAGCGAAATATAGCCAAGGCCCACCGCATTCAGGAACTGCAGCCGTTCGCTGATCTCATGCAGTACGCGGCCGGCGATGATCTCTTCGCGTCCATTGAGCTGGACTTTGCCCGCGACCTCCACAGCCCGCGCAACCGGCAGTGCTGTAAAGTCGGCGATCGAAAGGCCATTTACCTTGACGGCCACGCTTTCCGGCCGCAGGCGCTTGCCCCGGCAGACCGGACAGATGGTCGCCGACATGTAGCCGAGCATCCACTCGCGATAACTTTCTGAGGTCGACTCCTCCAGATTCTGTTTCAAGAAGCCAAGCACGCCGCGAAAACCGAGGCGCGGGGCTTCCTTCTCTTCCGGACCATAGAGCAGCAGGTTCTGGATCTTTGCCGGAAATTTTTCAAACGGTGTGGAGAGATCCAGTTTGAACGAAGCAGCAACGATCTCCAGCATGCGCTGCAGATACGTTGATCCGGAGCCCGGACCAAGAGCTCCATCCAGCAGCGGCTTGGACCAGTCAACAATGATCTTGGCGGGATCAAAATCATACTTGCTGCCCAAACCATTGCATTCCGGGCATGCGCCATACACGCTGTTGAAGGAAAACGAGCGCGGCTCCAGCGCGGGAATGTTGATGCCGCAATCGGGGCAGGCCATGCGCGCGGAATAAAGATGTTCTTCACCACCGACCACCGCAACCTGAACCAGCCCATTGCCCAGCTTCATGGCCGTAGCCACAGACTGTTCCAGCCGCTTCTCAATTCCCGGCTTGACCAGCAGGCGGTCGATGACGACCTCAATCGTGTGGTTCTTGCGTTTGTCGAGCTGGATTTCGTCCAGCTCTTCGTCGAGATGGCGAAGCTCGCCGTCAACGCGCGCTTTTACGAATCCGTGCTGTGCCAGCTTGGCCAGCTCGACTTTGAATTCCCCTTTTCGCCCCCGAACCAAGGGAGCCAATACCATTACCCGCTCTTCTGCTTTAAGCTGCATCACCCGTTGCACAATCTGATCAGCCGATTGCCGGCTGATGGGCTTGCCGCAGCGAGGGCAATGAGGAACGCCGACGGAGGCGTAGAGCAGGCGCAAATAGTCGTAAATCTCAGTGATTGTTCCTACGGTGGAACGCGGACTGCGCGAGGTAGTCTTCTGTTCAATGGAGATGGCAGGGCTGAGGCCTTCGATGGAGTCAACGTCAGGGCGCTCCATCTGATCGAGAAACTGGCGCGCGTAGGCGGAAAGAGTTTCCACATAGCGGCGCTGGCCTTCGGCATAAATGGTGTCAAAGGCGAGCGAAGATTTGCCCGAACCGCTCAGGCCGGTGATGACCGTGAGCGTGTTACGTGGAATCTCGACCGAGATATTTTTTAGATTGTGCTGGCGGGCGCCGCGCACAGTGATCTTGCTAATGGCCATGGACCTTAAAACCCTGGGAACAAAAGCTGAGTCGCCAACCTCGTCGCAGACATAGACGAGCCTTACAGTACGGTGCGGAGAGGTCAGTGCGCAGCTCTACTCCGTATGTTAAATGGAGCTTGATCGATGGTCAATTTTGACCGGGTTGAGGAAAAATCTGGTCCTTTGGCATCAATCACTTGCCCGATCGAGGCAAGCGATGGGGCACCAAGGGTGCAACACCAGCGGTAATCATGAAATTTGCGCGAAAATTGCAGAAAATGCACATCAAGCCGGCGAAACCAACCAGGCCCAGAAAAGGACCATCAAAAGAGATTGGACGATGAAAACAATCTTAACTTCCTCCACCGTGCTCTTTACCATTCTGTTTTCACTCGCCTTTGGTATTGCCTGCGGCTACGCTGTTATCAGCGCGATCCTGCACGCTTTCGCGCATAGACCGGAGCTGGAAAAGGCCCCGGCTACGGCGGTGATTGCCAGCACGGCATCAAGCCACTAAGCTTTGAGGTTTACTCCTGAGCGAAGCGAAGGGATCCCTTTAGTCGGGTCGTTTGTTGCGCCCTTCAATTTCGATTACAACCTTGCCACGCAATTCCAGAAGCCAATCGTCGTAGATCGCCCATAGGGTTCTCTCACTTCATCCGAGATAGGAAAGCTAGTTCAGCGGCGGCTGCTTACGCGGAACCTGCGCAGGGTTGGGCGTCGTACCCTGTTGTTGCTGCTCCTGCTGCTTGCGCATCTCCTGGAGTTCCTGGAGCAGCTGTTCAGGCGTTTTGGGTTGCTGCGACTGTTGCTGATCAGGCTGTTGTTGCTGCGCCTGCGGTTCCGGTGGGGGCTGTGCGGGAGTATCCTGCGGATCGCCGGCGTTTACGGTTTCGTCTGGAGTATCGTCGTCATCGCCTTCCTGGCCGGGATTCTGGTGCGTGGGCTGCTGCGATGCCACGGCAGGCCCAGCACCCTTCTTCGGACTTAGAATCACGCGCTGCACAATCCCCGGGCTATCCGGTCTGCCAATGACAACAAAATCAAACTTTGATCCCGCAAAAATCGCGGAAAGGACGTCGCCCGAAGGCGCGGGGCCCTGGGAGATAACTACCCTTTCCTGCGCGTTTTCCAGCCCTTCAAACTCGATGCCGGTTTTGCTCCTGATGGCGGTTAACACGCTGCTAAGCGGGGAGTTTGTGGCCTGCACTGTCAACATGCCATCGCGATAGGTAACTACCGGAGGCGTAGAAGGGGCCGTCGGCGGTGGATCACCGGGCCGAGCAGGCTGCTGCTGCTGCGGATTCTGCGCTGCTGGGCCTGGCTGTTGCTGGTTGGTCTGTGGCGGAACTGCCGGTTGCACGTTACCGCGGACGCCGGGTTGTGCCTGCTGGTTCGCATTTGGCGCAGGGCCATTGATGGGCATTGGATGCGTGGCTTGAGCGGCTGCAGCCGCGATGGCCGTGACCAGAAAAACGCAGCCGTAAATGCTTGAGGAAAAACGTGCCATAGCGAAGATTCGAACCAGCCCTATCTAGATTCTTTCTATGATTTTACTCCTTATAAACACAGAACGCCGGGCGATGGCGCGCTTGCCCGTTAATTTCTTGAAATATGCGGGCGCTCCTTCGTAACACACCCTAATTAGCCCGCCGCTTCGCCCTCGTGGGCCTTTCTCCACCCAAACCAGAAGCGTATATTTGCCTATGGGTTACAGGGTCGCGCAGCGAACGCACATGCATCTGCTTTACCGTCTGAAGCATCTTACGTACGAACCGGAGCAGCGCACTTTTATGAAGCATCTTATTTCAAGGACTCTTCCAGCAGGCCTGTTGGTCGCGTTAGTCAGCCTTCCCTCCTGGTCGCAGACCTGCACGACCCGCGATGACATCCCGCAACAGACCCGGACAGCGGTGGAGGCGGCTGCGCAACAGACCTACGATCAAGCATCGCGCGGCGACGTAACCACGCTGAAAACCAACTCCGTGGCGCAGCTGCAGTCCAACTTCAACGGTATTGCCGGCGCCATCAGTGACAACAAGGACGCTTTCGCCGGCGCCAAGCCGCAGCTCCGCACCTACTTTCTGCTCGACAGCGGCGAGACACCCAACCCAGACGGCACGTTCTACTGCGGCGTATACGGCGCCCGAGGCACCAGTTCCGGAGGAGCTCAATTTGCCTTCCCCGGCGCTACCGGGAAATATGTGGTCGTGATCCAGGACTTCGTCGGCAGCAAAGGTCCATACGCCTTGACCACCATTTTTCAGGATTCGGGTGGCTGGAAGCTCGCAGGGTTGCAAATCCGCCCTGAGTCGGCCGCAGGGCATGACGGCATCTGGTACCTGAAACAGGCCCGGGATTACAAAAGCAAAGGCCAGGCCCACCTTGCCTGGTTCTACTACGTCACCTCCTGGGAGCTGTTGGCGCCCATTCCATCGATGAACACCACGCTGCTGGGGAGCATCCTGGAAGAATCGAACACCATTTTGCCCCGCGATATTCCGGTGGGAGGCAAGCCTGTGGCTTATTCAGCCAACGGCAAGACCTACACCATCACGGACATGACCACGTACAAAACCGAGAAGGCGCTTGACCTCCTGGTCAGGTATTCCGTTCCCAGCACTTCGGATTTCAACGGCACGCAGGCCGATGCACGCAGCCTGGCCAATGCGCTGGTGGCCCAGTATCCGGAGTTCAAGACTGGTTTCAGCAATGTATGGGTACACGCAATTGATCCCAACGGCGGAGATGTGGTCGGGCTGGTGAAATTGAGGTAGTGCGATTCCGCTGAGGCACTACTTCCACAGGATATAACGGCCGCCATCTGTGGTGATAATGACCAGGTTCATGACCACCAACATCAGATCATAGTGCCATCCTTCTGTTCCGTGCTTGCCCCAGAAGCCGGTCTTCCACAGGAAAATTTTCTTCTGAATTGCGCCCAGCATGAGCAGGATCAATCCCGCGGCCGCGAATTGCGTCAGCACACCGAAAATCACACCGAGCGCGCCAGCCATCTCCGCGGCACCCAGAAATACCGTAAAGCCTTTGCTCATGCCGATGCTCTTGCCCCGGCCTTCCGGGTCTTTCAAATGACCCCAGCCACTGGCAGCAAAGACAATTCCCACCATCAATCGCAGGCACCATAGAGCGCCATCTTCAAAACTCGCAAGCTGCAGCATGGGTCCACTCCAAATAGACGGTATGTCAATCCATCGATCCCGGCGCAACACACCTTAACGCAGGCTTCGCAAAACTTGATCCCGTTTTAAACAGACTTCTTGCATCTTATCGATACTTCGTACGGGTCCGTGTTAAAGCAAGACAGAGCCGATACGCGGCCTCTCACATGAAAGGATTCATGTGAGAAGCCAAATGTTTGCTATCGCCGGCAAAACCGAGGGAACGTTATGCGCAAACTGCCACTTTGCTCTTTGGCCTTCCTGATCACGATATGTGGATGCGTCATTTCACCGCGACGGATTGTGAATGGGCCGATCATTACCGGTGGTGGCGGTGACAACTCAGAGTTCTCGCTGACCGTCGACACGAGTTCGCAGGTTGTAAACGCCGGCAATACTGCGAACTATACGATCAACGTCCAGGCGCTGAACGATTTTACCGGCACGGTTTCATTCAGCGCCTCAGCCGGAAGCACGGCTGCGAATGCCGGCGTTTCTCCTACCGCGATCAGCGGCGGCTCCGGTACGGTGACTTTGACCGTGCAGACGTTTGCCACGACCCCGAATGGCGCGTTCACGATCTCAGTGACCGGCACTGATCCCGACGATAGCGCGTCGCAGACCATCACGGTCGATCTCACCGTGCAAGGCTCTACCGCAGCGTCGGGTACGGCTGTTCCGGCAAATTGTGTGTCGGCCAGCGCAGGTGCAGGAGAGCAGAATGACGCCGTCTCAACACCTCCGAACGCACACGGGTTTGCGGCGACGTTCGACGTGACACCTTCACTTTCCGGACTGAATGGAGTCATTGGCTTAAGCACTCCGGATGGGAATGGCAAGCAACTGTTCAGTGACATGATCGCGTTCAGCTCAAGCGGCGCGATTCAGGCGCGTGATGGAGAGAACCTTGCCGCATCCGATCAGGTTCCTTTTGCAGCGGAAGAAACCTATCATTTCCGCCTGGTCGAAGGCCTTCCCGCTGCCACCTATTCTGTGTTCGTCACGCCGCCGGGAGGAACCGAGATTCCTTTAGGCGTGAACCTTGCAATTCCTGAAAGCCAACGCGGTGCGTCGGCAGTGACGGGCTGGGGCGTTTTGGCAACCGGGCCGGAAGGCGCGTCACTGGAGGTATGCAACTTCAAGATCGTCAGCCAATAACGCGATCCCGCATTTCTACCTTTCCGATCGTAGAAATGCGCCGATCTTCTCATTCAAAAACTTCAGATCCACCGGATTGGGCCCGGCGCCGGCAGTATGCCCCCACAATGAGGGGATTGGCGTCAGTGTCGCCGTCGGCATGAAGTCAGCTTCATAGCGTGCGTCGGTTAGGGGGAAATAAAGATCGGTTGCAGAAGGCATATAAAGGAACGGGACCTTGATCGATTGCAGCGCCTTCTGCACGTCGCCATTGAAGCCCGGGGTTGCGCCGACATCGTTCTTTTCCCAGGTGCGGCACTGCAGGATCAGGTTGTTGGCGTCTGCGCCGGGAATGAAGTTGGTGCGAAATTCGTTCAGGACCGATTCAAACGTCGCGCCGGGGGGCGCATCCTGCCGCCACAACTCTTTGCGCCACCACTCCTGTGAGAACAGCCATGCCGCCCACACCGTTCCAAAAGCTTCCATGCCTTTTTTGGGCTGGGTTTTATAATCGCCATTTTCAAAGGCAGCGTCAGCGGTGAGGGCGGCGATCTGACCTTCCAGTCGCACAACACCGTGCCCGTACGTTTTAGCCGTGCCTGCTGTGGCCACAATGCGATCAGCGAAAGTTGGGTAGCTTACCGCCCACTGAAAGGCCTGCTGCGCGCCCATGGAGAAACCGATGATCGCTCGCAGATGCGTGATCTTCAACTCTTCGGTGAGCAGGCGATGCACTGCTTCCACGTTGTCGCGGATCGTGGTTACCGGAAAGCGCGGGCCATGATACGGTTCGGGCGTGTTGCTGGGTGAAGACGAATGCCCGTTGCCAAAAAGTTCGGTCGCAACCAGAAAGAGCTTTGAGGTATCGAGCGCGCGGTCCGGCCCGATCAGCCATTCATAGCCATGGCAATCGGCCATGTAATGCGAGGGCAGCAGCACAACGTTGTCGCGCGCCGCATTGAGGTGGCCGTAAGTACCGTAAACGACTTGGGCTTGGGGAAGGGTGACGCCGCTTTCGGTCTTGAAATTGGCGATCACGAACTCATGGATCTCAGGCTGCTCGGCTTTGGGGCCGGCGGAGTCCTTGTTCTGCGCGCCTTGCGGTTTGGGAGCGTCTTTCTGCTGTCCGCCTTGGGCCGAAAGTATCTGGGCAAAACCAGCCAACAAGATAAACAACGCAACAACAAGCCTCTTCCTCATTGTCTGCTCCTCGAGTGTGCGCAGGATTTGTGGCGGGCCTTATGCTATCACTTCTCACAGCGCGCCCGAATCTCCCTCTCGATCACCGGACCATCCGATCACGGCGATCACCGATGAAGCGATGGCCCGATTCATTTAGAATCTTCCTTCAATTATGGTGCGCCCACTGGTTCTGATCATTCTCGATGGCTGGGGGTATGCAGCGCCGTCCCAGGGAAATGCCATCTCGCTGGCGCGCAAGCCCAACTATGACGGCCTGCTGCGCGAGTATCCGAACACGCTGATCCAAACCAGCGGCCGCTATGTCGGGCTGCCGAACGGACAGATGGGCAACAGCGAGGTCGGCCATCTCAACATCGGCGCCGGGCGCATCGTGTATATGGACATCACGAAGATCGACGTAATGATCGAAAAAGGAGATTTCTTCAGCAATCCTGTGCTGCTGGAGGCGATGAAGAATGCCCGCAGCGGCGGACGCCAGCTGCATCTCTGCGGCTTGCTCTCTGACGGCGGCGTGCACTCTCACCAGAACCATCTTTACACGCTGCTGCGTATGGCCAAACAGAACGGCGTAGACCGCACTTACGTCCACTGCTTCATGGATGGCCGCGACACGCTGCCTACGAATGGCGCAGACTACATTCAGCAGCTGCAACAGAAGATGCGCGAACTCGGCCTGGGCAAGATTGCCACGGTCAGCGGCCGCTACTATGCCATGGACCGCGACAAGAAATGGGACCGCGAACTGAAGACTTTTGACGCCATGGTTGCCGGCAAGGCGGAAGGCGGAGAGTACGTTGATCCGGCGCAGGGCGTAAAGGATTCTTATAACCGCGATGTGACTGATGAATTCATCCTGCCGTTCACCTGTATTGATAATCGCGGCCAGGCGCTGGCCACAGTGCGCAACGACGATTCGGTGATCAATTTCAATTTCCGCGCCGATCGCGCCCGCCAGATCACTCGCTGTCTGGCGCGTGAGAGCGGCCTCACCGCGCAGGGCGGCCGTGATCTGCCCGACGCCGAGGCGCTTGACGCCGCAATTCCGCGCAGCCGCGTCCCCAAAAACCTGAAATATATCTGCATGACGCAGTATGACAAGCAGTTCACGCTGCCCTTTGTGGTGCAGCCGGATTCGCTCAAAAACATTCTGGCCAACGTGATGGCGGAACACCAGCTGCGTAATTTGCGCGTCGCCGAGACGGAAAAGTACGCGCATGTAACCTACTTCTTCAATGGCGGCGTCGAAAAGCCATTTCCTGGTGAAGACCGCGTACTGGTTCCTTCGCCCAAGGTGGCGACCTATGACCTGGAGCCGGAGATGTCCGCCGCCGGAATCGCAGAGGCCGTTGTCAAAGCCGCCAATGACTCGGCGTTCGATGTAGTCATCGTCAACTTTGCCAATGCCGATATGGTCGGCCACTCGGGCAAGATTCCACCCACGGTCCAGGCCGTGGAAACCGTGGATGCATGCCTGGGAGAAATCTACAAAGCTGTTCGAGCGCGCGGCGGCGCTATGTTGATCACCGCCGACCACGGCAATGCTGAGCAGATGATCGACCCGGCCACAGGCGGCCCGCATACCGCGCACACCACGAACCCGGTGCCATTCATCGTGGTGAGCGACGACGCACAGAGACTTACCCTGCGTCCGGATGGCTCGTTACAGGACATTTCGCCGACCGTACTGGGAATGCTGGGATTCGAGCAGCCCAGGGAGATGACGGGCAAAGATCTGCGTATTGAACGTGGAGCACAGCGACAGAAATAATGAAAATCCTGATCGTCCACTATCACGCTTTTGAACTTTGGCACGCGCCGGCCTGGATCCGCGAGCGGCTGCAACAGGAATTTCCTGAACACAGGGTCTTGCAACTAGAAAACTACGATCGCGTCCCGGAAGAGATTCCCGATACGGATGTGTTCATCGGCTGGTCATTGCGGCCGCCGCAGTTCGTCGCCGCCAAAAAGCTGCGTTGGATCCACTCCCCGGCGGCGGCGGTCCATCAATTGATGTTCCCTGAGCTGATCCAGAGCAGTGTTGTCGTGACCAACTCCACCGGAATCCATGGGCCGGTCGTCGCTGAGCACGCAATTGCTGTGCTGTTGGCGCTGGCCAAGCGTCTGCCGCAGGCCATGCAATACCAGGCAAAGAAAACGTGGTCGCAGGACCTGCTTTGGCATGACCGGCCCAGGCCACGCGAGGTCGCAGAGGCAACTGTTGCCGTGATCGGTATGGGTGGGATTGGGCGCGAGTTCACGGTGCGAGCCAAAGCGCTGGGCATGAAAGTACTGGCGGTGCGTGAAAGCCCCGCCAAAGGTACGGATGGCGCCGACGCAGTCTACAGCCCGGCGGAGATTGATAGCGTGCTGCCGCAGGCAGACTACGTTTTGCTCTGCACTCCAGTCACCCCAGCCACTACCGGCCTGATCAATGCTGCGCGGCTGAGCAAGATGAAGCCTGACGCCTATCTGATTAACGTTGGCCGCGGGCCATTGATCGACGAAGGAGCCGTACTGAACGCGCTCAAAGGAAAGCGCATCGCCGGCGCGGCGCTCGACGTCTTCAACGAAGAGCCTCTGCCCTCCGATTCACCCTTCTGGTCGCTCGACAACCTGCTGCTTACGCCTCATACGGCTGCGGTCACGGAGCGCCTGTGGGACCGCCACTACAAGCTGATCGCGGAGAACATGAAGCGATTTCTGGCAGATAGCCCACTGCTGAACCTGGTGGACACGAAACGAGGATATTGAAGCCGTAGCTGGATCTGCTCACGTTTTTGCCTGGCGGGTATCTAAACCCTTTCGAGGTATCCGTGAATATACGTGTACTCATTTTTGTAGCGCTGCTGACATCCGCCGCCTGGCCGCAGCAGGCGGCTAAAGAGAGCGCCGCGGATCTGCTGCGCGCTGCCCTCAACGCGATGGGCGGAGAGCAGAAGGTCCGCGATCTCAAGACCATTCACTTCACGTCCATTGCGCATCGTAATCTGCTGGAACAGTCAGAGCGCCCGGAGGGCCCATACATCCTTGAGTATGCCCATAGCGAAGAGTGGCGCGACCTGGAGCACGGAAACTGGAAACAGGAAGCCAAGACCCAGGATGTACTGGAACAGAATGCTCGCACCGTAATCGTTTCTGGTGGGGTTGCGGCGCAAAAGTTCGGAGAAAGGGAAATGCCCGCCTCCGGCGAAGAGTTGCAGGATGCGGAAGATGCATTGACCTTGAGTCCGGAACGGGTCCTGCTCAGCGGCCTGGAAAACGCTGCTCTGAAGAGGCTGCCCGACCTGACTCTGCAGGACGTTCCTCATCACCTGGTTGAATTCACGCAAAATGGAACACCGGTACGCGTATTCCTGAACGCGGAAACCCATTTGCCCACCGGTGTTGAATGGGTGAAAGCATATCCTTATGGAATCTTCTGGAGCATATGGGGCGACGTCACGACCCGGGCTTACTACTCATTGTGGTGGCTGCAGGATGGATTTCACTATCCCCTGCAGATGGATGTTTTCCGCAACGGCATGCCTGACCGGACCGCTACCATCACCAAAATTGAATTCAATCCCAGTGTTCCGCCGGATACGTTTTCGATTTCCGCAGCGAGTCGTGATGCCTTTCTCGCGCGGGGAAAAGTCACGGCAGACGAGCGTCCGTTGGGCCCGCGTCCACCGCTGGAGGCGGCTCCCGGCATTGTGATTCTTCCGGGAGCGTGGAATACGACGATCGTCCGTCAGAATGATGGCATTGTTATCCTGGAAGCGCCGATTTCTTCGGGATACTCGGTCAAGGTGATCGCAGAGGCAGCCCGCCGCTATCCCGGAGTCCCGATTAAAGCTGTCATTACAACATCCGATGCCTGGCCTCACATCGGCGGGGTCCGCGAGTATGTTGCACGCGGAATTCCCGTCTATGCGGTGCCACGGACGCTTCCATTGCTGCAGCGGTTTTTGAGTGCTCCCAGAACCAGGTTTCCCGACGCACTAGCCAAGTCGTCACGTAAGCCGGTGTTTCGTTTCGTGAATGAAAAAGTAACCGTGGGTTCGGGCCCCAACCGTATGGAGGTCTATCCGCTCAGCGGGGAAACGACCGAGCGGCAGTTGATGGTCTATTTTCCCGAGCACAAGCTGCTTTACGGGAGCGATGCTTTCCAGAAAACCCCCGATGGCAACTGGTTCTACCCGCAGACGATCTCCGAGGTGACGGGGGCAGCAGAGCGCGAGCACCTGGCGGTAGAAAACTTCTTCATGATGCACATGAGCGTTACGCAGTGGCAGGAAGCAGTGAAAGCGACCCAGAGTGCCACTCGCGCGCAGCCGTAGTGCGCGCAAGATGACGTACAATCTTGCCCATGCTCCTCCAGATCAACGGCGACCCACGCGAGTTCCCTGACGGCCTGACTGTAGCAGCGTTGGTTGCGCAACTGGGTATGAAGCCGGACCGCGTGGCCGTGGAATTGAATTTGGAGATCGTTCCTCGCGCCAAGTGGGAGACGACTGCTCTCAAATCCGGGGACAAACTGGAGGTCGTGCATTTCGTCGGTGGCGGCAGCGCCGTTGCACCTTCGCAACACTCCTGATCTTGTCCGCTAACGTCGGCCACATGTCGGCAGCCCGCACATTCCTGTTGACTTTCCTGATACTGCCCCTAAAATGAGTCAAACATTGTAGTGAGGAAATGTTTTAAACATTTCCTATAGAAGATGGAACAGCGGTTTACATCGGCGCAAGTGGTCAGGCTTACGGGCATTACGCCGCGGCAGCTCCAGTGGTGGGACGAGCGCGGCATCGTGCAGCCGCAACGGGACGGCCGGCGAAGGCTCTATACCTTTGACGACGTAACCGAGATAGCGGTGATCTGCGCGCTGCGGCGCAAAGGCTTTCCGCTGCAGCGGGTCCGCCGCATCATGAAGTTCCTGCAGAGAGAGCTGGGGCGGCGGCTGGCGGAGGCGGTAAGCAACGGCTCTGAATACCATCTGCTGACCGATGGAAAACGCGTGTACCTGGAGAACTCCGAGCGTCAGGTGATCGATGTGCTCAAGAACTCGCGCCAGCCTTTGCTGGGCGTTTGCTTGAGTGACGCTGTGAAAGAGGTCCGGGCGGAAATTTTCAACCGGCGTCCAGCGCAGAAGCAGTCTTCGCGCGGCGCAGGCAAACGCCGGAGCTCGTAACTCATAAGCTCCGGTGGCGCAACGCCGGTTGTTGGCGGGGGAATACTGACGGAGGTGACCATGGTGGCGGAATTGAACATCGTGACGGAATGGCTCCCGGAGCAGATGGAGCCGGGCAGCATCTTTGTTCTGGAGAATGCCGGCGAGGTCGGCGACCAGGACGATCCTTACTGGGCTGTCCTTTCCTGCCCGGAGTGCGGCACGCTGGGCCTGATTACCCGCCGCCAGATACGCGGCCTGATTCCGGTCATCTGCGGCTCCAGCACCTGCCCGGCGCAATTTGTGATTGAAGACGAGCAGGTTGTGCCACGTCAGCCGAACTGAGCCAGACGAGCGTTCAGGTTCATGCCCCTGCAGCGCAAGGCAGGTCTTCATGGCTTGCCTTACGTTGATTCGAATCAAGGCCTCAACCCACTGCGGTTGCTTATAGAGCTCTCCGCGTTTCAATTACAATCTAAGCAGATGATCAAGACTGTTGAATGGACCAGCCAGGGAGTACGTTTTATCGACCAGACGCGGCTCCCGACCGAAGAAGTGTACGTCACGTGCACGACGTATCAGGAAGTGGCTGCAGCCATCCGCGATATGGTGGTGCGGGGCGCGCCGGCCATTGGAGTGTCGGCGGCCATGGGGATTGCGCTAGGGGTCAAGCAGTCACGGGCGCAGGATGTTGCAGCTTTGCGCACGGAATTTGGCCAGATCTGCCGCGCCATGGGCGAAACCCGTCCTACAGCGGTCAATCTCTTTTGGGCCATTCGGCGCATGCAGCAAAAGTTTGAGTTCGTAGCCCCGCAAGGTGTGCACCAGATCAAGACCACTCTGGCTGAAGAAGCACAGCAGATGCTGCTGGAAGACATCGCCGCCAACCAGGCGATGGGGCGCCACGGCGCCGCGCTTATGCCAGGTTCCGGCGGCGTCCTTACGCACTGCAATGCCGGTGCGCTGGCGACCTGCGGTTATGGGACGGCGCTGGGCGTGATCCGCTCCGCTATCGACTCGGGCAAAAAGCTCCATGTTTTCGCCGACGAGACGCGGCCTTTTTTGCAGGGCTCGCGGCTCACGGCGTGGGAATTGATGAAAGATGGAATCCAGACCACGGTGATCGCCGATAACATGGCGGGGGCGATCATGCGCCAGGGCAAGATCAACGCCGTGATCGTCGGCGCGGACCGAATCGCGGCCAATGGCGATGTGGCCAATAAGATTGGCACCTATACGGTTGCTGTTCTGGCCAAGGAGCATGGAATTCCCTTCTACGTGGCCGCGCCGTGGTCGACGGTGGATATGAATACGCCAACGGGCGAAAAAATTCCGATCGAACAGCGCTCGCCCAGGGAGGTGACACACCATGCCGGCAAACAGGTGGCGCCTGACGGCGTGCTGGTGGAGAACCCAGCGTTTGACGTTACACCGAACAGTTACGTTGCTGCCATCATTACCGAGCGCGGCGTTGCCCGTCCGCCGCTGGCTGAGTCACTGAAAGAACTAGCCGCGGCGTCGCCGGCTCTGGTGTAAACACCGCACATGCAATCTGAGACCGCGCGCATTGAGGCATTCTCTGACGGCATTTTTGCCATCGCCATCACGCTGCTGATTCTCGAGATCAAGATTCCACATCAACAGGAGACGGGACATCTGGGGGCCGCGCTTTTGCGGCAGTGGCCATCGTACGTGGCGTTTTTGCTGAGTTTTACCTATATCGGCGTCATGTGGATCAACCATCACCGTATGTTCAACCACATCAAGCGGGCCAACGATGTTCTGCTGGCGCTGAACCTCCTGCTTCTGCTCGGAGTCACCGTGGTTCCATTCCCTACGGCGGTGCTGGCGGAGCACCTGGGAGGGCCAGACCAGCGAGCAGCGGCCATCGTTTACAACGCTACATTTCTTCTGATTGCGATTGCCTTCAATCTTCTGTGGCAATACGCAGTGAGGCGAGGCTTGCTGCATGAGCATGTCTTGAACTCAGCCGCAAATATTTCCAGACAATATGCCGTTGGTCCGGTGATCTATGCAAGCTGTCTTGTGCTGGCCTGGTTCAGTGTGAAGGCCAGCGTGGCGGCCAATATCGCCCTGGCACTCTTTTTTGCACTGCCACCCAGCTTGATGAAAAAGCACAACTCATCCATTCATCCCTAACCCGAATCTCCCGATTCACTAGATCATCCACGTTTCCCCCGCACCTACAGATAGGCCATTATTCGAGGCTAATTAGTGATCATGGAATGTCTTAGAATTCGTCTTCCAGAAGATTACCTACTGGAGTACAATTCCCTTATGCCGAAGCGCGGCGCACAGCCTCTGCAGGACGAAATGCTGCAAGGAACGCTCGACCTGCTGGTCTTGCAAACCCTTTTACTAGGCCCGGCGCATGGACACACCATCGCTTATGCCATTGAGCACCGGTCTGACGACGTGCTGCAGGTGGAGCACGGTTCGCTCTATCCTGCGCTCCACCGCCTGGAAGATCGCAAGTGGATTGCTTCGTTCTGGGGAACATCAGAAAACAACCGCAAAGCCCGCTACTACCGTCTTACGCCGGCCGGGCGCAGGCAGTTGGCAGAGCAAACAAGCCGTTGGGAGCAGCTGGTACAGGCCATCAACCGGGTTCTGCGGCCGGCAAGCGAGTGAGTGATGAGCTGGACAAAATTCTTTCGCCGGCGCCGGTGGGATGAAGAACGCGCCGAAGAACTCTCTGCCTATCTGGAGATTGAGACCGCAGAAAACATCGCTAAGGGAATGTCGCCGGCGGAGGCTTCTTCAGCGGCTCATCGCAAGCTGGGAAACACGGTGCAGGTACGGGAGGAGATTTATCGCATGAACAGCCTCGGTTTTGTGGAAACGCTCTGGCAAGACCTGCGCTATGGCGCGCGCATGCTGCGTAAGAACCCGGGATTCACGTTCATCGCCGTGATCACACTGGCCTTGGGGATCGGGGCAAACACGGCGATTTTCAGCATGGTCGATTGGCTGATGTTCCAGCAATTGCCGGTCCAGGACCCGAAGGCGCTCACGTATCTCGGCTTTAACCTGGGCGGCCCTCTGCACAACGATTCGCAATTCTCCTATCCCGAATACCGGCAGATCGCGGAGGAGAGTGGAACCGCGTTTGACGGCATGACGGCCGTCTCGTTCGGCGGATCGGCAAGCGGCCAGTCCGGCCCCGACGGTTTGACCTTCCAGGGAAAAACGCTTCCAGTGCAAACATTTTTTGTTTCGGGAAATTTCTTCTCGCTGCTGGGCCTCAAGCCCGCCCTGGGACGGTTCTTTGCTGTCCACGAGGGAAGCGCCGCAGGCGCCGACCCTGTCGTGGTGATCTCATGGGACTACTGGCAATCCCGCTTTTTGGGAGATCCGGAAATCGCCGGCAGAAGCGTGGCCATCAACGGGCACCCGATGACGATCATCGGCGTTAGCCCAAAAGGTTTTTTTGGCCCGACGCCGCTGCTTCATGTGCAAGCCTACCTTCCGCTGGGCATGCTTGTGGTTGATGCAGGGACAACGCCGGATTTTCTGGCCAAGGGTGATGTTCGGCCCCTGAGTATTTTTGCCCGGCTGAGGCATGGCGATTCGCCGGAAGGGGCGAGAGCGGCCTTGGAGGTAGTGGGACAACATCTGCTCGCGCGCTATCCGCGCCCCGATGAAAAGACCAGCGGCATGCGTGCAGTTCCTCTGCGGCCTCCCGGAATGATGAGTGGTCAGGACTTCAATCCGCTGACGCGGACCGCGGTGATTTTTCTTACTCTGGGCATCCTGGTACTGATGCTGGCTTGCGTCAATGTAGCCAATCTGTTGCTGGTTCGCGCGACGGCCCGCCATGCCGAGATGGCGGTACGCTCTGCGCTGGGCGCAGCGCGCCGCAGGCTGATCCGGCAGTTACTGACGGAAAGTTTGCTGCTGGCCTTGCTTGGCTGCGCTGCCGGAATCATTGCCGGCCTGGTGGCCACACACGCGCTCACGACGATTCATTTCCCGACTATTTTTCCTCTCTCACTCGATTTTCGCTTTAACTGGTTCGTGTTTGCCGGGGCCCTGCTGGCAGCGATCGTTGCCAGCCTGATTGCCGGCGTGGTTCCGGCATGGCAGGCGTCCCGTCAAAACCTGAGTAGCGTGCTGCATGACTCGGGGCGCTCACTGACCTCGCGCCGGCAGCGCCTGCGGAACCTGATGGTGACGGTGCAGGTTGCCGGCTCTTTGAGCCTGCTGATTGTCGCCGGGCTCTTTGCCCGCAGCTTGCAAAGCGCGCAACGTGCCGACGTTGGCTTCGCCACTCACTCTGTGGCCAACCTGACCGTTGACCCCAATCAGATCGGTTATTCCGAAGCCAAAGCGCAAGCGTTCTATCGCGATCTTCTGCAGCGTGTGCGCGCCCTGCCTGGAGTGGAATCGGCCAGCCTGGCCGCGTGGGTCCCCATGGGCGATACGCAGTTCGGCGGAAGAATTGACGTTCCCGGCATCGCCCCAGCGAAGGGCCAGCCAGGTCCTTCTGCCCTATTTAACGCTGTTAGTCCCGGATATTTCCAGACGATGGGTATTCCCATCGAGCGCGGGCGCGACATCGCCGAGAGTGATTCAGCCTCAACGCAGCGTATCGCACTCATCAATCAGGCAATGGCAGACAAGTACTGGCACGGGCAGGATCCACTGGGCCAGCAGTTCTCCCCTTCCGATGATCCGAAGCACCCAATCCAGATCGTCGGCGTGGTGCGTAATTTCCGCATGGTGGATCCGTACAGCCCGATCGACCCTTTGTACTTCATTCCGCTGACGCAGCACCATTTCTCGACAGTTACTCTGCACCTGCGCAGCGCAGGCCCTGAGACCGGTGTTGTGCGCGACGTGTTGCCGATCGTGGACTCATTGGCTCCCGCCATGCCGGTTTATGCCAGCAGCATGAGCGAGGCCCTGAACGGAATCAATGGGCTGTTTCTCTTTCGCCTGGGCGCGATTCTCACCGGAATTCTGGGGGCACTCGGCCTGGTGCTGGCGATTGTTGGCGTCTACGGAGTGATGTCATACACGGTCAGCCAGCGAACGCACGAGATCGGCATACGCATGGCTCTGGGCGCACAGCGAGGACAAATTCTCGGCCTGATTGGCAGGCAGGGGATCTTCGTGGTCTCAGCCGGGATCATCATTGGTGTGCTGATCGCGTTCGCCGTCGGCCAATTGATCCGGGATTTTCTTGTCGGCATTGGACCGGCGGACAGCGTTACCTATCTGCTGGTTTCGACACTACTTGCAGCTGTTGCCGCGGTTGCGTGCCTGGTCCCGGCACGGCGCGCGATCAAAGTAGACCCGAATGCAGCGCTCCGAAGCGAATAACTAAACCAGGTTTTCCCTATGCGGCTTGTGCGCTCTGGATGGTGATGACTGTGCCGTCGGTTTCAAAACCTTCGTCCTGCAGTGTCTTCTGTGCGGCTGCGCGAAGGTCATTCTCATTGGCTGACTGAGGGAGATCGCAATAGCGCCGGATCACCTCTTCGCCCACGGAGATTCTTACCAGCCATTTGGACTTGCCAGAGTCCCAGGATACTTCCGTACGATCTGCTTGCATCTTCCCCTCCATCGCAATCTACTCTCTTTCCGATTGCCCAAAAAGGATTTTGGTTGCGTCAATATTCTACGATTCCATGATCTTTAGGTCCGGGCTGACGATCAGCTTCGCTTCGGTGGCTTTTTGAACGTCGTTTGCGGTCAGGCCGGGGGCGACCTCTTCCAGGACCAACCCATCCGGCGTGACCCGCATGTATCCCATTTCTGTAACGATGGTGTCCACCACTTTCATTCCGGTCAGCGGCAAACTGCATTTTTTCAGGATTTTGGGCGTGCCCTCTTTCGTGGTGTGCTCCATGGCAATGATCACGCGCCGCGCCCCCGCCACCAGGTCCATGGCCCCGCCCATGCCTTTGACCATCTTGCCCGGGATCATCCAGTTGGCCAGGTTGCCTTCTTCGTCGACTTCCATGGCGCCAAGAACGCTCAGGTCAATATGCCCGCCGCGAATCATGGCAAACGACTCTGCACTGGAAAAATACGCCGTACCGGGAACTTCGGTGACTGTCTCTTTGCTGGCGTTGATCAGATCGGGGTCTTCTTCGCCTTCGAATGGAAACGGCCCCACGCCAAGCATGCCGTTCTCGCTCTGCAGAATAACTTCGACGCCGGGGGCGATGTAGTTGGCCACCAGCGTCGGCATGCCGATGCCCAGGTTTACGTAGAAACCGTCTTTCATCTCGCGCGCGATGCGCTTCACGATGCGGTCGCGCTTCTCTGTGTCCTTCTGTTTGTCGGCTTTATTGGAGACCGGTGTAGTTGCCATACGCTAGGCCCTCTTCCGCAGCGTCTTTTTTTCGATTCGCTTGGGCTGCCCGCTGCTCAAAATAATCCGCTTCACGTAGACGCTGGGCAGGTGTACGCGATCGGGATCAAGTTGGCCGGGCTCCACGATCTCTTCCGCCTCGACAATGGTGACGCGCGCGGCCGTCGCCATGACTGGATTAAAATTCCGGGAGGTCTTGCGGAACATCAGATTGCCCCAGCGGTCGGCCTTCCAGGCTTTGATCAAAGCGAAGTCGGCTTTGAGCGCGCGCTCCATGACGTACCTTTTGCCCTCAAATTCACGCATCTCTTTGCCCTCGGATACCACGGTGCCGGCGCCCGTCGGCGTGAAAAATGCCGGGATACCTGCTCCGCCGGCGCGTATACGCTCCGCCAGCGTTCCCTGCGGGTTCAGTTCCAGAGTGACCTTGCCGGTGAGCACCAACTTTTCGAAGTGCTTGTTCTCGCCGACGTAGGATCCGATGTGTTTGGTAATCTGGCCGGTGTAAAGGAGCTTGCCCAGGCCAAAGTCATCGACACCGGCATTGTTCGAAACCGTGGTCAGGTTCTGGACGCCCTTGCGGACCAAAGCTTCAATCAGGTCCGAGGGAATGCCGCACAGCCCAAAACCACCGACCATTATCACGGAACCGTCTCTAACATCGCGAACGGCCTCATCAGCGCTGGTAACGACTTTATTCATAAACAGACGATTTTAAATAGCGCAATTGAGGACTGCAACATCTGCGCGCAACTGAGAGCGGCAACAAGCAGCAGAACATCAGCCTGGGGCAAGCCGCCGCACCAGGCAGCGCAGCACTGACATCAGAACGGCCCGGGTTCTTTTGGGTTTTGTTTCGGCCTTTGGGTGGGCAGACGCTGCATTCCAGAAATAGTGGAAAACTACCCCTGGCCTTCCAAGGTAATTCCACAACCTTCTAGATATCCTTTACAGCGGGTGATAGTCTAACTAACGATTAACCTATACTGCTGTATCTACAGAGAGGAAACAAACAATGCTCTTGAAAAGACTGATGCTGTTAGTTTTCCTGGCCAGCCTGCCAATGTGCGCGCAAGTCAATAACGGCGCGATCATCTATGCCGATCAATACACTACGCTCACCTACCAACAGATCATAGATACTATCTGCCCGTCGAATGGCTGCACTATTTACGCCACCAGCCCAAACGCCAGCCGAAGCATAGGCACTGTGGATCCAGGCACGAAGGTTGTAACAATCTATTTTGGTCCGTTCACCTACACCATTGACCATATGATCCTGCGCAAGGGCTTCCGAATCATCGGAATGGGCGCCTCGGATGCCGGCACAATTCTCCAGTCAATCAATGCCTCCAGCCCAATGTCTTCTCTCCCAAATCAACTCCAGCGGCGTTCCCGCCAGCGATGTATACCTCTATGGCTTTCGTCTCTACGCGGTTTCCGGCAACACGTCCCAAAGTGGAATCTGGCTTGACTGTAGCACTCTAAACAATGCTGGAATATGGCATCAAGTTTCGAGGACCTCTATTTTGGCTCTGCTACTTTAGGCGAAGGCTTTCACGGCTCTGCCATAGGCCTCTTCGGGCCAACCACCAGTGCGGCAGCGGCAAATCAATTTCTCAGTTTCCGTAATATCTGGGCGGGCAGGCCGCTGGTTAGCCTAGGCGGAGGAGGCCCGGATTTTCGAGTGGAGGGCTACAATGCCCAGATCGATTGTATCGATTGCCACTTTGATGGTGGCGGACAAGCTGGTGATGGATGGGCCAACGTATTTCTGGGAAATCTCTCCGGTGGAAACTACACTCCAACTTCGATTCACTTCGTCAATCTGACCGCCCAGGCAGCCAACATTGGTGTTCAACTCTATGGCGCCAAGCAGATAACCTTTATCGGCTCGCATCACGAAGCTTTGAATGGAGCCTATCAGTTACAGAGCGATGGTACGGTCTCCACCAAGGGTGTGCTGATCTCAAACGCATTTTTTGCCGGGAACGTCGGACATAACAACGGAAATGGCTTTCTGGTAAACGCGATTAGCGCCACAGTAGTCACTCTTCAAAACGCGGTGATCGATGGGACCCCGGATTTCGTGACCGCAGGTGCTTCTAAGGGCAACGTATTGGTCTACTAACCCTATGGCCCCACGGTAACGATGCTATTAGAAGGTGGGCTGGCGGGCAGAGTTTCAGGTGCGTTGAGTCTGAATCCGGAGCAAGGCTCCAAAATCGCCTGGGGCTTTGCTTCGCCCGGTGGATCACTAAGAACGGCGATGGATGAAGGTGAAGGGCAACGCCTACTCACTCTCCCTCAATCAAATGCCGGAGCAAGCGCTTCCCTTCCGGCCAGTCGCCCAGACCGGATTCGCCGTTGACGTGCCCCGCTGCGCCAATATCGACAAAGCGGCTGCCCCAGGCGCGGGCAAACTCGCGCGCGCGCTCAGGCCTGACATACGGATCATTGTTGCTGGCGACGAGAATGGATGGAAACGGCAGCAGATCGCGTGGAACGGGAGAAAAATCTTTTGTCGGTTTGGGAGCGTCTTTGCTGTCCACATCCGCCGGCGCGACGAGCAGCGCGCCTTTGATCTTGCTCACCTCGCCCGGTTGAGCTTTGCACCAGTGCGCCAGCGCGATGCACCCCAGGCTATGCGCCGCAAAAACGATTGGCGCAGGCGCCTGCTTGACCTCGGCGGTGATTCGCTCCAGCCACCAATCCCGATGGGGAAAGTCCCAGTCACGTTGCTGCACGCGCAGAAAGATCGGGCTCTGCTGCTCCCACAGGGTCTGCCAGTGCCGCGGTCCGGAGTTCTGCCAGCCCGGCAACACCAGTACGGTTGCGGCAACGTCTTTGGTGCCGAGTTCGAAACGGTTGGCGTGGTCAAACTCTTCGCGCAGCGCCGGCGTGCGCAGGTTTTCACGAATATGCACCAGCCTCTGCTCCAGCCGCGCCAGCGACCGCTCAATATTGGCCGTGTTAGTGTGCGCGATGTCACGCCACATGGAATACGGGCTGGAGGCAATGCGCGTCATCTCGCGCAGCGCGCGTCCGCCGATGGCGTGCAAGTCAGGGTTTTCTCCCAATTCTTCCTGCAGAGTCGCAGCCAGCGCCGTCGCTACCATTTGCGGCAGATGGCTGACCCAGGCGCACATCTGGTCATGCCGGTCCGGCTCCATCTTGAGCAAGCGCACGCCGGCTAGCTCCAGCAGGTCACAATAATCCTTGATCTTGCCGCGATCAAACACCTGATGCGGTTGCGGCACCAGCAGCCACACCGCATTCAGGAACAATTTTGATTCCGCATTTTCCAGGCCGCTGTGCTCTTTGCCGGCCATGGGATGTCCGGCGAGAAAGCGCAGCGGAGCCATATCGCCAAAGACCGAGCGCGCACGGTCGATGATTTCTTTCTTGGTGCTGCCAACGTCGGTGATCAACGCGTCCGGCGGCGCAATGGGGCCGATGCGCTCGATCAGATCGATGATGCCGCCCACGGGAGTCGCCAGCACGATGAGATCGCTGCCTGCAACCGCCTCAATCGGGTCTTCCGTTCCCAGATCGATGGCGCGCATGGCCCGAGCGCGATCCAGGACGGAAGCGCGGTCGCAGCCGACAATCCTTCCTCCGAACCCGGCAGCCTTCAGCGCCAGCGCCAGCGATCCGCCAATCAGGCCGGTGCCGATGATCGTGATTTGCTTGAACGCCATAGTTGCCGGAGACAGCCGTTCCCTTGAGGCTACGCCTCATGCTCGAGCTTTCTAAATGACTTTCAGTTGTAGATCAATTCTAAACAACGCGGCGCCCGACCGCCGGAGCAATCACGCGCAACTCGCCCATTAGTTGAGCAAACTGCTCAGGATACAGGGACTGCGCGCCGTCGGAAAGCGCTTTGTCGGGGCAGTTGTGGACCTCGATCAGCAGGCCGTCGGCGCCGGCAGCGATGGCAGCGCGGCCCATGGGCGCGACTTTATCGCGGCGGCCGGTGCCATGCGAGGGATCGGCGACAATCGGCAGGTGCGAAAGTTTTTTGACGATAGGAATGGCCGAGATATCAAGAGTATTGCGGGTATAGGTTTCAAACGTGCGAATGCCGCGCTCGCAGACGATCACTTCATAGTTGCCGCCGGCCAGCAAATATTCAGCGGAGAGAAGCAGCTCTTCAATGGTCGCTGCGATACCGCGCTTCAGCAGGACCGGTTTGCGGACCTTGCCCAACTCGCGCAGCAGATTGAAGTTCTGCATGTTGCGCGCGCCCACCTGAAGCAGGTCAACGTACTGCAGCATGAGCGGGATCTGCGAGATCTCCATTACCTCGCTCACCACCAGCATGCCGAACTTATCGGCAGCTTCGCGCAGGAGCTTGAGCGCTTCTTCTCCCATCCCCTGGAACGTGTAGGGTGAGCTGCGTGGCTTGAATGCGCCGCCGCGCAGGAAGCGCGCGCCGGAGCGCGAGACGGATTCCGCCACGGCAAAGATCTGTTCGCGCGATTCAACCGAGCACGGCCCGGCCATTAAAACTACTTCATCGCCGCCAATGGTCACCCCGCGGGGGAATTTCACGATCGTGCCTTCAGGCCGGAAACTGCGCGCTACGAGCTTGTAGGGCGAGCTGATGCGATGGACCTCGCCGACGCCGGGCAGTACCTCGATATCGCGTATGTCGAATTCATGCCGCGCGCCCACCGCGCCCAGCACCGTCTGGCGTGCGCCGGTGGAACGGTGGATCTCAAATCCCATGTTGATCAGGCGTTCGATCACCTGCTGGATTTGTTCTTCCGTGGCTTGTTCCTGCATGGCTACGATCATTGTTTTCTGTCGCTCCGCTCCAAAACCGCTTGAGACTTCCGCTTACACCGTCATTCTTCTACACCTGTTGCAGGCAGCTCGCCGCTTTTTCTGAAATCCCGAACGCGCAGGCTTTGCGCGGTGGGAGCCCTACCTTCTTTTAAACTCTCAATCTTTATCCATTTCGTGGTCCAAAAGCTTCTTCGCCACGATAGGGCTCCCTCGCTCCGCTCGGGATTGCAGAAAAAAACTAGTCGTTCACTTCCACATCAAATTCCGTCTGCCGGCCGCCCGTTTCGATCTTCGGCGCAATCTCGTTCTTTTGTATGTTGCGCATCACGTCGATGATCCGCTCATACACCTGGCGCAAATCGCCATCGGGCAGCGGTCCCTGGTTGGCCTGGCGGACGTTCTCAAAAATCGTCTTCTCCCGCTCCGGTTCGTAGATCGGCATGCTGGTATTGCGTTTGAGCTTGCCAATCTCGTGCGCCGCGTGCGCTCGTGCATTGAGCAGCTGCACCAGCTGGCGGTCCAGCTCGTCAATCTTCTTTCGCCAGTCAGCAATATCCATGAGTGTGTTGTTCCTGATAAATAGCATAGCAGGAACATGGAAAACTTAACAAAATAAGTATGCCTTAAATGTAACTTAACGATGTTAACGACTGTTGAAAGATGCCGCGACCGCGCCCTTTTTCATCGCGCTGATCAATTCTGCAACCGCTTGTGCTTCTCGGCCCGGATTCTGTTCCACCGCTTGAACGATCGCGCTGCCAACAGCCGCGGCATCGGCAAATTCTCCGACCTGCGCAAACTGTTCAGCGTTCGAAATACCGAAACCTACAGCAATCGGCAGCCGGGTGAACTTGCGGATCCGCGTCACCAGATCACGCGCATCCGTTGCCAGCTGTTTCTGCGTTCCGGTGATGCCTGTTCGCGAGACGGCGTAGACAAACCCTTTGCAGGCCTCGGTGATCGCCTTGAGTCTCTTGTCTGGGCTTGTAGGCGCGGCGAGAAATACCGGGGCGAGATTGTATTTCTCCATCAAGCGCCGATATTCTGCCGCCTCTTCGACGATCAAGTCAGTCATAAGAGCGCCGTCAACACCGCATTTTGCGGCCTCAGCGCAAAAGCGTTCGAGGCCAAAGCGCAATACCGGGTTGAAGTAGGTAAAGATGATGAGACCAGCATCAGACTCTTTGCGAATATCGCCGGCAAGCTGCAACACATCCTGCAATGACGTTCCGTGGCCCAATGCCCGCTCACTGGCTCTCTGGATGACAGGGCCATCGGCGACGGGGTCACTGAAGGGCACGCCCAGTTCGATAACATCGGCGCCGGCGCGAATTGCCGAGAGAACAATGCTTCGTGTCGTGGCGATATTGGGATCGCCGCAGGTGACGTAAGCAACCAGACCTGGACGGTTCTTAAGAGATCGAGCAAGTCGCGATTGAGGAATCGGGACATCTGGAAATCGGGACACCGGGTCATCGGTGGCTCGCGCATGCGTCGTAGATGGTCTCGTCATGATTTCGCGGTCCTTCGTGATGCAAGAAAGATTGCAACCAGTTGATTTCCTTCAGCCAGCAATTCACGTAGCTTCGAACTAGACACAATTCCACTGTCGCTCAGAAGTTCGGGCCAAAACACGGTTTCGTCTGCCTCTTCAACGACAACACCGAGCTTCGAAATAAATTCGGCTTTCGAACGTGCCAGGCCGACTGCTCGATAATTCGCGGCCATTCCGGTTGCAGACCGCAAGATTTGATTGTTTATGATATTAGTTTCGCGAGTGCTCGGGATCGTTCTACACATCTTGATGACTCGCAAGGCAAAGTCCTTGGTCCTATTCCGCAGCTCCTGATGCTTGTCCAAGCTCATGTTCTCTCACCAGTTTCAGTCTTCAGATGACCCGATTTCCCGATGTCCCGATTACCCGATCTTCAAGCTTTCTCGCAAGATTCCAATATCTTTGTCGCCGCGGCCGGAGACATTGACGACCACGATGTCCGATTTCTTCATCCTGGGCGCTCGCTTCATGCACTCTGCTACTGCATGCGAAGACTCGAGTGCGGGAATGATTCCTTCGGTTCGGGCCAATCGTGTGCAGGCTTCGAGCGCCTCGGCATCGGACGCGGCAACGTACTCTGCGCGCCCCGAGTCTGCCAGCGCCGCGTGCTCGGGACCGATCGAGGGATAATCGAGACCGGCGGAGATCGAATGCGTCAAGGCAATCTGGCCATGCGTGTCCTGCAGCACGTAGGAATAAGTTCCCTGCAGAACGCCCGGCAGTCCGCCGCGAAAGCGCGCAGCGTGCTCGCCCAGTTCATTGCCGCGCCCCCCGGCTTCCACGCCGATCAGCTTCACCCGCTTGTCCCTGATGAATTCATGGAAGATGCCGATCGAATTTGACCCGCCGCCGACGCAAGCGATGATGGCCGAGGGCAGCTTGCCTTCGGCTTTCAGGATCTGCGCGCGGGTCTCGCGGCCGATGATGGAATGAAAATCGCGGACCATGGTGGGATATGGATGCGCGCCCAGCACGCTGCCAAGCAGGTAATGCGTTGTGCGAACGTTGGTCACCCAGTCGCGCATGGCTTCATTGATGGCGTCCTTGAGCGTGCGCGATCCTGAATTTACTCCGCGGACCTCGGCGCCAAGCAACCGCATGCGGAAGACGTTCAGCTCCTGGCGGCGCATGTCTTCGGTGCCCATATAGACTACGCACTCCAGGCCGAAGAGGGCGCACACCGTGGCCGTGGCCACACCGTGCTGGCCTGCGCCGGTTTCAGCAATAATCCGCTTTTTGCCCATTCTTACGGCCAGCAGAGCCTGGCCGATGCAGTTGTTGATTTTGTGGGCGCCGGTGTGCAGCAGGTCTTCACGCTTGAGATAGATTTTGGCTCCGCCAAGCTCTTTGCTGAGGCGGCGAGCCTGAAACAGAGCGGTTGGACGTCCGGCGTACTCCTTCAGCAGCCGCTCGAACTCAGCACGAAACTTTTTGTCCCGACGGGCTTTTTCATATTCGCGTTCGAGCTCTTCCAGGGCCGCCATCAATGTTTCGGGAACGTAGCGTCCGCCGTAAGGGCCGAAACGCCCAGCCACAATTTCGTCTTTTCTGATTGCGCTTGCTTTCATGCTGCTTCCGCCCTCCGCACGGCCGTCACAAATGCCTTCAACTTCTCTGGATCTTTACGGCCTGGTTCGCGTTCCACACCCGTGACCACGTCGACGCCCCAGGGCCGCAGGATGTCCATGGCCTGGCCGACGTTTTCCGGAGTCAGACCACCGGCGACGATGAATTTTCGTTCCAGTCCTGCAAGCTGGTCGCGCACTGCCTGCCAGTTGAAAGCCTTGCCGCTGCCTGCGCCGGAATCGAGCAGCCAGGTGTCAACCACGGCGGGAGCGGCAACAAAGGGATCAGACTTGCTCAGAACGAGTTCGTCGCGAACGGGAAT
>DATBHX010000101.1:0-60295 GCA_036557225.1 Candidatus Angelobacter sp. | reverse complement strand
GCCTTGACGCCAGCTATGTTTCATCGTTTAACCACCCCAAAGACGACACCATCGGCGGCTCGACAGAAACCTTTCGGTCCAACGAAGTGCAGATCGAACAGATCAGCCTGGGCGGTAACTTCCATTGGCAAAACGTGAATGCCCGCCTTTTGACGATGGCTGGAATGTTTGGCGTTACTACACCGCGCAATGATGCTAGCCCCGGGCGCGGACAGTGGGACCTGCGCGGCGCTTATAAATACTTTTCCGAAGCCAATGCCGGTTACCACTTTGATATAAATCACGGCCTGAACATCGATGCCGGAATTTTCGTTTCCTACATCGGTCTTTTCAGTTACTACAATTTCGATAACTGGGCCTACCAGCCATCGTATGTCTCCTCCAACACGCCCTGGTTCTTCAATGGCTTGCGTATTCAGTGGTTTCCCACAGACAAACTGAAGATCGAGCCCTGGATCATCAATGGCTGGCAATCCTATGGCAGGCTGGGCAGCAAGCCGGGATTAGGCGGACAGGTTCTGTGGCGGCCCACGCAGTGGCTATCCATCGTTTCCAATAACTACGGCATGGGAGAAGATACCCTCGGCAGCGGCAACGGCCAGTTCGGCCGCAGCCGCATACACACCGACAACAGCGTCCAGGTCAAGTACTATGATCGCCCTGATCGTCTGCTGGACAAAATGGCGTTCTCACTCACCGGAGACCTGGGCTGCGAGTACGGCGGCAAAGGCACCAGCGTTGGAGCGCAAGGTCAAACCATCATTAACAACGTCAATTGCTTTCACGATACGCCGACGAGCCGCAAACAGACATTTGCCGGATGGATGGCCTATAACCGGTTCTGGTTCAACAAGGACAAATATGGCCTGACCATCGGCGGCGGCGCCATGGACAATCCCGGGCGTTACCTTGCGCTTCTGCCACCGATCAACGGGGCTGACGCGATATCCGGATCTCCTTACTTCACGCAAAACCCAGGCGATCCGTTCAAAGCGTGGGATACAACGCTTACGTTCGACTGGATGCCGCAACAATACATTACGTTCCGCACCGAATATGGATATCGCCATGCGAACGTCCCGTACTTCACGGGCCGCGGCGGAATAACACCGGGCGTCAATGGTGCTCCGGGCACAGTTCCCAATCCGGCGGCAGGGTCTGTGGTTGGAGATACGTTTTTTGTGCCCGGGCCATTCCTGTCAGCGACGCCAAACTTCACCTGTAACGCGGGCACGACCGGGTTCTGTCCGGACCTGCGCAAGGACGAGGCAAGAATGATCTTCGCGATTATGGTGAAGTTCTGATAAGGAGCTCTTGATGCTCGATTTTTTCATGATCTTGCTGACGTTCGTATTTTTCGCCGTCGCAATCGCCTACACGGCGGCTTGCGAAAAACTGAAATGAGGCGGACAAATGAATTTTGAGAACATCTGCATTTTGTTCATCAGCTTGATGCTCATGGTCTACCTGATTTACGCCTTGCTGCGTCCGGAGAAATTCTGATATGACGCTCAATGGCTGGTTCCAGATCTTCTTCTATTTCGCCGTGGTTTTGTTGCTCACCAAGCCCATGGGCATCTTCATGGCCAGGGTTTTTGCCCGCGAGCGCACCTGGCTCGATCCCGTCATGCGCCCCGTGGAGCGGCTGCTTTACAAAATCACGCGGGTCGACGAAAACCGCGAGATGCGCTGGACGGAATACTCCATCGCCATGTTGCTGTTCAGCGGCGTCTCCATGCTGCTGCTCTATCTGCTCGAGCGCACACAGCAGTGGCTGCCGCTCAATCCGCAGAAGTTTGCCGCAGTGCCGCAGGACCTGGCGTTCAATACCGCGGCCTCATTCACCACCAACACCAACTGGCAGTTCTATAGCGGCGAGCAGGTCATGAGCTACCTCACCCAGATGGCCGGTCTGGCTTTTCACAACTTCGCTTCGGCGGCGGTGGGCATGGCCCTGGCGATTGCTTTCATCCGTGGCATTGCCCGCCGGGAAAAAGATACGCTCGGCAATTTCTGGGTCGATATGACCCGCGCGACTTTCTGGATATTGGTCCCGCTCAGCCTGGTTGCCGCATTAGTGCTCGTATCGCAGGGCGTGATTCAGAATTTCAAACCTTACGACACCGCCAGGCTCGTCGAGCCGCAGCAGGTGCAAAAGCTCGGGCAGGATGGCAAGCCCGTTCTCGACGCCAAAGGCAAGCCAGTCATGGAAACCCTTAGCGAGCAGAGCATTGCTCAAGGCCCGATCGCTTCACAGGAGGCCATCAAGGAGCTGGGTACGAACGGCGGCGGTTTCCTGAACTCGAACAGCGCCCATCCATACGAGAATCCCACACCCTTCAGCAACTTCTTTGAGATGGTCTTGATCTTCGCCATTCCCGCGGGTTTCACCTACACGCTGGGCCGAATGACGGGATCGCAGCGCCATGGTTGGGCCGTCTTCGGCGCCATGGCGGTGCTCTTCTTTGCCGGCGTGACCGTTGCTTACTGGGCGGAGTCCCATGGCAATCCGCTGCTCTCCGGAGTCGATCAGCGTGCCTCGCTGACTCAACCCGGCGGTAACTTGGAAGGCAAGGAAGTCCGCTTCGGCATTGCCAACTCTGCGCTCTTTGCCACCGTGACCACTGACGCAAGTTGTGGCGCCGTCAACGGCATGCACGATTCCTACACACCACTCGGCGGCTTGGTCCCACTGGTCAACATCATGCTGGGCGAAATTGTTTTTGGCGGCGTGGGCGCGGGCATGTACGGAATTCTGATTTTCGTGATCGTCTCGGTCTTTATCGCAGGTCTCATGGTCGGCCGCACGCCGGAATACCTGGGCAAAAAAATCGAATCGTACGATGTGAAGATGGCCATGCTGTATGTCCTGATCTTTCCCCTGATGATCCTGGTATTGGCGGCAGCTTCTGCCCTGCTTCCGCAAGGCCTGGCAACGCTCGGCAATAACGGCCCGCACGGTCTGTCTGAAATTCTCTACGCGTTTACCTCAGGCACCGGCAACAACGGCTCGGCTTTTGCCGGACTCAGCGGTAACCGCTGGTACAACCTGACGATGGGATTCACCATGCTGGTCGGCCGCTTCCTGATGATCGTGCCCATGCTTGCCGTAGCCGGAAGTCTGGCGCGGAAAAAGACCGTGCCGCCGTCGCCGGGCACTTTCCCCGTCACCACGCCGCTGTTTGCCGGCTTGCTGGTGAGCGTCATCATCATCGTGGGCGCTCTGACGTTTTTCCCGGTTCTCAGCCTGGGGCCCATTCTTGAGCACCTGCTCATGAATGCGCACAAGATTTTTTAGGAGGCATCCACACATGGCGGCAAAATCCAGATCATTGTGGGACGCCCAAATTGTTCGCAACGCCCTGCTCGATGCCACCCGCAAGCTGAATCCGCGCACCATGATGCGGAATCCCGTGATGTTCGTAGTGGAAATCGGCAGCGTCGTCACCACCGCCCTGCTCTTTCGCGACGCCCTGGCGCACCGCATTGGTTTCAGCTTCAACCTGCAAATTACTCTGTGGCTGTGGTTCACTGTTTTGTTTGCCAACTTTGCTGAGGCTATGGCCGAAGGCCGCGGCAAGGCGCAGGCCGAAACTCTGCGCAAAGCGCGCTCAGAAACCATGGCCAGGCGGCTGCTGACCAATGGCCAGAGTGAGAGCGTCCCCGGCTCCAAGCTCCGCACGGGTGATCTGGTGATCGTCTCCGCGGGTGAGGTCATCCCCGGCGATGGAGATGTAATGGAGGGAGTAGCTTCCGTCGACGAGTCGGCCATCACCGGAGAATCTGCGCCGGTGATTCGCGAGGCCGGCGGCGACCGTTCCGCGGTTACCGGAGGCACACGCGTTCTCTCCGATCAAATCAAGGTGCGCATCACCTCCAATCCCGGCGAGACCTTCCTCGATCGGATGATTTCCCTGGTCGAAGGCGCGGAGCGGCAAAGAACACCCAACGAAATTGCTCTCAACATTCTTCTCGCCGGATTAACCATCGTCTTTCTGCTCGCTGTCGTCACTCTGCAGCCGTTCGCTGTGTACTCGGGATCGCTGCAAACCGTATTCGTGCTGGTGTCACTGCTCGTCTGTCTTATTCCCACGACCATCGGCGGCCTGCTCTCCGCCATCGGAATCGCCGGCATGGACCGCCTGGTCCAGCACAACGTGCTCGCCATGTCCGGACGTGCCGTGGAAGCGGCCGGCGATGTGAATACTCTCCTGCTCGACAAGACCGGCACCATCACGCTCGGCAACCGCCAGGCGACAGACTTTATCGCCGCGCCGGGAGTCAGCAATGACCAGCTGGCCAACGCTGCGCAACTCTCATCGCTGCCTGATGAAACGCCCGAAGGCCGCTCGATCGTCGTGCTGGCCAAGGAAAAATTCGGTCTTCGTGGCCGCGACCTGGCAGCACTGCAGGCGACCTTTGTTCCCTTCACAGCGCAGACGCGGATGTCAGGCGTGAACCTTGACGGCGTTGCCATACGCAAGGGCGCAGCCGATTCGATCAGGAAATATCTCGAAGAGAACCACGGCTTTCTCCCCAAAGAAGTCGAAGCCACGGTCGAAACCATTGCCCGCTCCGGGGGAACGCCACTGGTGGTCGCAGAAAATAATCATGCTCTCGGCGTGATTCACCTCAAGGACATTGTGAAGGGCGGGATTCGCGAGCGCTTTGCCCAGCTTCGCTCCATGGGCATTCGCACCGTGATGATCACCGGCGACAATCCCTTGACCGCGGCGGCCATTGCCCGCGAAGCCGGCGTCGATGATTTTCTTGCCCAGGCGACGCCGAAAGACAAAATGGATTTAATCCGGCGCGAGCAGGGTGAAGGAAAACTGGTCGCCATGACCGGCGACGGAACCAACGATGCACCGGCGCTCGCGCAGGCCGATGTCGGCGTGGCCATGAACACCGGGACCCAGGCGGCCAAGGAAGCCGGCAACATGGTGGACCTCGATTCCAACCCCACCAAGCTGATTGAGATTGTCGAGATCGGCAAGCAGCTGCTGATGACCCGCGGCTCGCTCACTACTTTTTCCATTGCCAACGACGTGGCGAAATATTTCGCCATCATTCCCGCGATGTTTGCCGGAACCTTTCCGGTGCTGAACGCGCTGAACATCATGCGCCTAGCCACGCCGCAGTCGGCTGTGCTCTCGGCTGTGATCTTCAATGCGCTCATCATCATTGCCTTGATACCGCTGGCGCTGCGTGGCGTGAAATATAAGCCCATGAACGCTGAAGCCCTGTTGCGCCGCAATCTCTTCATCTACGGCGTAGGCGGAGTAATCGCCCCGTTCATAGGAATCAAGCTGATCGACCTGATGATTCGCGCGGTTGGTCTGGCGTAAGGAGCTGATGGATATGAAGAAGAATTTAATTACCGCGATCCTCTACACCATTGCGACAACGGTCATTCTCGGATTGATTTATCCAGCCTTAGTGTTCGGGTTGGCCCGGCTGTGGCCGAATCAAGCCAACGGTCAGCTCATTACGAAGAACGGTGTCGTGGTCGGCTCGCATATCCTCGCTCAGCCGTTTACCGGTACGGCCTACTTCCATCCCCGGCCCTCGGCTGCCGGCCCCAATGGATACGCGGCCGACAACTCCTCCGGCAGCAACCTTGGGCCAACCAACCAGAAGCTGATGGATCGCGTGAAAGGCGACGTGGCAACGCTGCAGGCTGAAAATCCCGGCAAGCCGGTTCCGGTCGATCTGGTAACCACCTCCGGCTCCGGCCTTGATCCGCACATCACTCCCGCCGGGGCCGAGTTTCAGGTTCCGCGTGTTGCCGCCGCGCGTGGAATTGATCAGAACTCGTTGCTCAAACTTGTGCGCGAACATACTGAAGGGCGACAGTTCGGCTTTCTGGGAGAACCGCGGGTCAACGTGTTGGAACTGAACCTGGCGCTTGATGAACGATATCCATTGTCGGGCCAGAATAAATAGCCAAGAGCAGCTCCAGGAGTTGCAGGTTTGCGCGCGGCGAAAAAACTCAACCCAGCCGGTATCGCGTCGATGCCAGGCGATACAGCCGCCGCCACACCAGCCGGTTGACCGACACAACAATCATGGCCATGACAATCGTGGCGGTCAAAAGCAGTTGAGAATTTCCTTCGTCCGTGGCCGTGCTGATCAGCGCGCCCAGGCCAATGGTGGAAAACGTCTTGCCCTGCAGGTGAAAGTATTCCGCCACAATGCTGGCATTCCAGGCTCCGCCGGAAGCAGTCACCAGCCCTGTCAGAAGATAAGGGAAGATCGCTGGCAAAATCAGTTTGCGGCAGCGCTCAAAGCGGTTGAAATGAAAGATGCGGCAGACCTCTTCCAGGTCGGTAGGGATGGCGCTTGCGCCGGCAATCACATTAAAGAGGATGTACCACTGCGTTCCCAAAAGCAGCAGAAGGATCGAGCCCACGCCCATCCCACCTCCCACTTGTATGAGAGCAAGCAGCACCAGCGGGAACAGCGCCGTCGCGGGAACGGAGGCCGCTATCTGCGCCAGCGGCTGGGCAATGCGGGCCAGCTTCGGATGCGTACCGATGGCGACCCCAGCGGGAACGGTCCAGAGCGCGCCCAGCACCAGCGCTACATTGACCCGGAAAAATGTTGCCCCGGCGCCGATCAAGATTGATTTCAATCCGCTGAAGCCAAGGCTGGAGATCATGATGGCGCTGCGAAAGAGTGCATAGGCGACAGCTACGGCGATCGCCGCCATGAAGAGCCACGCCAACCATTTCCGAACCGGCGACCCTGATGTGCTGGTCTCCACAGGCTCGTCCTTCCGGACAAAACGCAAAGCCAGCGCTTCACTCAGAGGCGCCACGGTCTTGCTGGAAATTACAGAGAGAATGTGGGACCGCCGCAGGAAATTCAATATCGGCGAACGCGGCGCATCGAGGGCTTCAACATTTTCAAATTTGAATTTTTGTGCCCAGGCGATCAGCGGCCGCCAGACGAGTTGGTCTGTGAGCACAATAATCCCGATCATCGTAAGCAGTCCCCACAAAATGGCTCGCCCATTTCCTGCGCTCGCGGCGGTCTGCAGGTACGAGCCCAGCCCGGGCAAGCGAAAATCACGCTTACCCAGAACGAACATCTCGCATGCCATCAGAAAAAACCAGCCGCCGGCAACCGACATCATGGAGTTCCAGACCAGCCCGATCACCGAATACGGCAGCTCCATCTGCGTAAATGATTGCCACCAGCTGAACCGATAGAGCCGCGCCGCCTCACGCATCTCCGTGGGAATGCCCTTGAGAGAGGAGTAAAAGCTGAACGCCATGTTCCAAACCTGGCCGGTGAAGATCAGCAGAATCGCGCCCAGCTCAACTCCGAGTTGACGGCGAGGGAATAACGCAACCATCGCCAGCATGACTCCCGGCAGAAAACTCAGCACGGGAATCGACTGCAGGATGTCGAGCAGCGGGACCATGAAACGTTCCGCCCGCGGGTTGTAGGCGGCGATATATCCATAGACCAGGGTGAACGCCAGGCTCAGTAAATAAGCGATGAAGATTCTCAGGACCGAGTAGAACGCATAAAAAGGCAGGGCGCGCGCGCTCAAATCAATTTCAACCTGGGGCGTAAGTGGTCCGCTCCAATAGCGGGCCAGGACCACAAAGCTGTACAGAACCGCCAGTCCAAAGGCGAAGACGGGCAGGTCAAAGAACAGGGAGCGGCTGGGGCGCGGCAGGGCCCCCCAGGGAACGTGAAGAAATCGAGTCGGGCGGGTATTCCTGATCACGAGCAGGCGTCCGCTGGTTCAGATTCAACCTCATCTTCATTGGGGATTTGCACCAGGCGTTCGCTTTCCGGATCGTAAGTGAACAGCTCGCAGTACCGTCCCCAATCCAAAGCGATCTCAAGCTGTCGTTCAACATCGTTTTTGGGGAAGTACTCGTCCAGAATGTCACGGAACAATTCAATGGGAATGCTGTGGTCAGATTTGGCCGCTAACGTTTTATCGATTTGCTGGAAGAGGAGGATATGCTCGAGCGCCGCGTGGCGAAAGAGCTGTTTGCGTGTCGCGATGTCTGCTTCGGCAAATGCTTTGCCTTGCGGCGTAAGTTTGGCATCGCCGCCCTGCAGGTGAGCGAAGTCCAGCATGGTAGCTGCATCGGTGATCGGCAACAGGTCATCCGCTTCCATCCGCAGGCGCTCTGCCAGATGGTATAGGTCCTCCTCGCCACCGCTGTCAGCGAGCAATTCGACCAGACCGGCGATCCCACCGGGCATGGCGTGCGGGAGCAGAGGGTAACCTTTCTGCTGTGGCTCTCGTAATGTCGGCGGGGTGCAATCCGCATCCGGCTCGGTCATTACCTTGTAGATGAAGTCCACATAGAGCAGAAATTGCGGCGCCTTGTGATCTCGCGGGCGTGGCAGGACCAAGCGGAAATCAGCGCGAATGCGGGCCGGATAGCGGCCCAGGACAATCACCCGATCGGCCAGCAAGACCGCCTCTTCAATGTTGTGGGTAACAATAAAAATGGTTTTGGTATCGATTTTTTCCGCCTGCCAGAGTTCCAGCAGTTCGCCGCGGAGGCTCTCTGCGGTAAGCACGTCAAGCGCGGAAAACGGTTCGTCCATAAAAAGCACTTCCGGCTCGATGACCAGGGCGCGGGCGAATCCAACCCGCTGTCTCATGCCTCCTGACAACTCTTTGGGATAAGCAGACTCAAAGCCCTTCAACCCTACCGTTTCAATTGCAGCCAGCGCGCGGTCGTTCCGCTGGTCTGCCGGAACACCGCGGGCCAGGAGCGGGGCCTCAACGTTTTCCAGGACCGTCAGCCAGGGAAACAAGGCAAAGCTCTGGAAAACAATCGCGACATTAGGAGCCGTTTCAGACAGCGGCTTGCCCCGCCAGAGCACCTTCCCTGTGCTTGGCTGCGCCAACCCGGAGAGCATGCGCAACAGCGTCGACTTGCCGCAACCCGACGCTCCCAGCAACGCGATGATCGTGTCCGGGTAGATGCTTAAGTCCAGCGGAGCCACGATTTGGATTCGCTTGCCGTCCGGCTGCAGAAATGATTTTTCCACTGCCTGGGCCTGAATGATTGGCGCTTCGGTTGGTTCCGCGGCGGGACGCCCCCGTTCGGGCAGTACAACGACTGCAGGCTTTTCCGACACCACCCGCCGTTCTCCGGCGGGCTGCTTTAGCGCCGGAACAATCGGTTTAAATTCACCGATTTCAGTTTCCAGGCGGGTCCAGGCCTCTTCCGGAAGCTCATCGAAGAGCCGCATGCGCTCATTGGGATCCATTTCCTCAAGAATCCGGCGCATCTCAATTGCCGGGCGCGTATGCAGAAGGATGTATTGATCGTAGTAGGGAAGTTGGCTGAGGATGCCTGCCGCAAGCGGAATCGGTAGCGCGCGAAAGAGCGCCTGTTGCTGTTCATCCGGCAATCCGCCAACCAGTTCTATGGCCGAGGCAAGCGGCAGATGGCTGAGTTGATCAATGGCCTCCGGCCACCGCCCTTGTGACGCGAGTGTATGGAATTGTGTGTTTGGCGAAGTGGTCATGCCGCGCTTTCCCAAATCTATTTTATTTGAGTCGGACCGGAAATTGGTCGACGAGGAAAACCGGAGGGAGAGAATTCCGCGATGCAAGTCAAGGCAGGGCCACCCGATCATGTCCGTGCTCGATCAGAATGACCCTTTCTGATCGAGCGCTACTTGTTTCCCAGCAATGCCATCAGTACCGCCATCATGACCATGGCTGCGGCCAACAGGCTCAGAGTCAGGAATTTCTTTTCTACGTGCCGCTCAAGTGCCTCAACCCTTTTCTTCTTGATTCCCATGCTCACCATTGATGGCTGTTGAATTCCTACACCATCATCTGCTGATATGGTGGCGCGATCCGGCGGAAAAAATAGACCGGCTGCAAAACAAAAAATCGGGCGCATCAGCCGAAGCACTAGAAATGGGATTGATTTTGTAGCTCAGGGGCTATTTTGCTTTTGTGCGGTACGGCTCGCGGGTTCTTCTACGTTGCCCGGCCGGCACTTTGAGTACTTCAACATGTGCCACCAGGGCATCGCAAATGGCCAGGCAGTTATTGCGCATCTCGGCTTTGGCGCGGCGGTCGCGGGCCACGCTGAGAAGATTGGCCGTTCCGTGGACCAACAGGAACAGCCCATAGTACGCGCGAATGTACTCTTCCCCCTGGCCGCCAAAGCGTGTAGCAAATTGGTCCAAGAGCCATGCCTTGATCGGTCGCGGACGCCCCGGCCGCAATACCTCTGACCAAGCCGGTCCCCAGAGCAGCCTGTATTCGTGCGGATGCTCCTCGGCAAAACGTAAAAAACGCCGGTAAGCATCTTCAATCGTTGTCGCGGAAGTTGTGATAGCGGTGATCTTGATCTGCACCAGCTCCGCGAGTGCGAAGAGCAGAGCTTCCTTGTTACGAAAGCGTTTGTAGACGGTGGTGGTCGTGGTCCCGGCGGCCTGGGCTACGGAACGCAGGGTAAGCCCTTCGGCGCCGCGCCGGCGCCACAAGCGCTGGGCGGCCTGCGCGATTCTGGCTTCAAGGTGCTGGTCGGCAACTCGAGGCATATACTGGCTAGTGCCGATAACTTGTACATCGTTGCACTAACGTAGTAATATTTTTAGTCATACCCCTGTTGGGCGTTTGACCCCCGGCAGGGGCTTTTCCTTGTCTCAACCACATAGATCCGAAAAGACTACCTCATTGGGTAGTCAGGATCCCCCTGCCCATGACTGCGCCAGTGACGTCAATTTGTTGAACGAGGTAGTCCATGGAGTATCTGGAGTACACAGCTTTCACCAAGGCGGACCGCGCCCTGGCCTGGAGGCTTTTTTCTGATTTTCGCTTTTGGCATGGATTTTCTGATGTTTACGGCGATATCCGTTGGACCCAGGGCAAGCCCTGGAATGCCGGAAGCCGCATGCGGATTGAGATTGTACGCCCCATTAAAGCAGTGGTCGATCACGTTATCACCATCTGCGCGCCGGCGGAACAGGTTGCCTGGATCGACCATTTCCTCGGCAATACCATGGTACAGTGGGTCACGTTTGAGTCGGTTTCCGACGGCAGGACGCGCGTCCATACCTGGGCTGAGATCACTGGTTCCAACCAGACCATCGCCGGGTACAATTGCAGCGACTTGATCCGGAACTTCACACGAAACTGGTATGACAACTTCTGCGCAGGTTGCGATCGCTTATCGGAAGGCCGGCTGGTCAACAGCTGATCGTCCTGGGCAAGCACAATCTCGTCGTGTCCTAGCGCCCCTTTTGCTTCGCGCTCGCTGTTGGTTGCTGCTCCTGTTTTTGTCGGCGACGAATACGCTGCTTGCGGCCCAGGCTGCGCCGCGCACAATCCACGTATTTGTCGCTCTGGCCGACAATAAAAATCAGGGCATCGTTCCTGTCGCGGCCCGTCTTGCCAACGGCGAGGACCCGGCGAACAACCTCTACTGGGGATCGGCTTATGGCGTAAAGACCTATTTTGCCCGCAGCGCAGACTGGCAGATGCTCGTCGCGGGGCAAAAGCCTAAGCCTGAAATTCTGGAGCGCTGCATTTTTAAACATCGCAGCCAGGAAGTCTACATGGTCGCCGACGCCTACCAGGGCAGCAAAATCAAACAGGCGATCGTTGATTTTCTTGAAGCTGCATCTGGAGGCCAAACTGAGACGGTCTCCGTCAAGAGCAACGGCCGCAACCTGACGTTGGCTGCCGGTGGCGGAGCGGATCTGGTAGCTTACGCCGGCCATGACGGCCTGATGGATTTCCAACTCACTACGCTTCCGCAGAAGAAAGACAGCCGTCATCGCGACGCCATCATTCTCGCCTGCATTAGCAAATCTTACTTTGCTCCGCTTCTTCGATCCACTGGAGCCCAACCACTTATCTGGACCACCGGCTTGATGGCGCCGGAGGCATACACACTCAAGAGCGCCCTCGATGGCTGGATATTCAATGAAGACCCTGAACAGATTCATGAGCGCGCCGCTGCTGCCTATGACAGATACCAGAAATGCGGTATGAAGGGCGCGCGCCGGCTATTGGTCACCGGCTGGTGAGCCGCTGTTACACAGGGAGCTTTTTCGCCAGAAAGTCTTGTACCACTGCTTCTGCGTCCTTCTTTTCCCCATCCACCGCGTAGTTCATCCTGCGCATCTCTTCGACGCCGATGCGTCCGCTCAGACGCCTCAAGGCTTCGCCGACTTCCGGATGCCGCTGCAACGTCTCCCGCCGCACGATCGGTACCGCGTCATAGGGAGGGAAATAATGCCGGTCGTCTTCGAGCACTATCAGATCGAGCGCGGCAATCAACCCATCAGTGTTTGAGCCGGCCGCCATGTCGATTTGATTGTTCTGGAGAGCGCGATACAGCAGCCCAAGGTCCATCACACGCGGCGCTTCTTTGAATTTGAGACCATATGTGCTCACCAGTCCTTTGTAGCCGTCGGCGCGCTCCATGAACTCGTAGCCCACACCCAGCCGGAGCTGCGGCGCAACAGCAGCTGCATCGGACAAGGTTTTCAGCTTCAACCGGCGCGCATCGGCTCCGCGCATCACCATAGCGAACGTATTATCGAAGCCGAGAGAAGGGAAGACTTCCAACCCAAACCTGCTTGCGTAGAGCTCTTTCACAGTGTTGAACACAGCCGCATGGTCGGACGATGGTGGTTGTTTCAAAATAGCTACCAGCGCTGTTCCCGTGTACTCCACGTACATGTCGATCCGCCCCGCCAACAGCGCCTGATGGCAGATATAAGTTCCGGAAAGATAGAACCTTTTTTCAATTGGCAGAGAAGTGAAGCGCCCCAGATACTGTGCCAGCAGCTCTCCCAGAACAAGCTGCTCGGTGAAGTTCTTGGAACCGATCGACAGCCCTGGAGTTCTTGTTCTGCATCCGGCCAGCAGCACGGCCATACCTGTCAGAAAATGGCGGCGGTCCATCTTAGTGGCGCACCCGCACCAGCGAGCGCTGTAGCAGCCCGAGCAACAGGTCAGCGGAGAGCGCCATCAGCGCCGCGGGGATCGCTCCTGCCAGAATCACGTTGTTATCGACCATGGCCAAACCGCGAAAAATAAATTCACCCAGTCCACCGGCGCCGATCGCTGCGGCAATCGTGGCCACGCCCACGGTGATAACGGTCGCTGTACGAATACCGGCCAGGATGATCGGCGATGCCAACGGCAACTCTACATGCCACAGCATTTGCCATGGTGTCAGACCCATACCGGTTGCAGCTTCACGCACGGGAGCGTCAACACCGGTGATCCCCGTGTAAGTATTGCGAACCACCGGAAGCAGAGCATAAAGGCTTAATGCGAGGACTGCCAACCGATCTGCTCGCGCGCCCAGCCATGGCACCGGCAGCAGCAGACCAAAGAGCGCAAGGCTGGGAATCGTTTGAATGATGTTGGTGCTGCCTAAGACAATCCCTCTCCATCCCGGACGCCGGCTCAACAGAATTCCCAGAGGCACGCCAACAACGACCACGATCAGCATGGAAATTCCCACCAGCCACAAATGCTCTCCGGTCAGGGTAAGTATCTGGCGCTTGTCGACGCTGAAGAATGCGAATAAAAACATGGGATCAGGCTCCAGAGTTGAAGATGTTCTGTGCGGCACGGAAAGAGCTCACATAGGGTTGAACTGCGGCGTCCGTCGAGCGGAGAAACTCTGCCGGAGTAAAAACCCCCTTAAGCTGTCCCGCATCCATCAGAGCGATGCGATCGCCCAGGAGCAATGCCTCCGCCACATCATGAGTCACAAACACAACGGTCTTGCTTAATCTTTGCTTAAGCTGGCGAAATTCCTGTTGCAGTTCTGCGCGGGTGATGGGATCGAGCGCGCCAAAAGGCTCATCCATCAGCAGAATCGGAGGATCGGCGGCCAGCGCGCGGGCCAGCCCTACACGCTGTTTTTGGCCACCGGAGAGCTGATCTGGGTAGCGCGCGGCAAATTGCTCGAACGGCAGACCCACAAGCTGCAAGACTTCCTGTACCCGTGAACGAACACGCGCCGCATCCCAACCCTCAAGGCTCGGAATCAGGGCCACATTCTTTTCGACCGTGTAGTGGGGAAAAAGACCAGCTTCCTGAATGGCATAACCAATGTGCCGGCGCAAACGAATGGCATCCCATTCGATGGTAGAACGGCCGTCCACCCGGACTTCGCCTTCACTGGCGCTTAACAGACGGTTGATGAGCTTGAGGGTGGTGGTCTTGCCCGAACCGCTGCGGCCCAACAGCATGAGCGTTTCACCGCGATGTACGGTGAGATTCAGGCCGGAGATGAGCGTGCGATTACCGTCAGTGCGGTAGTGAACGTTGACGAATTCGATTGCTATTGCGGAGGAATCGCTCATCGCCGGCGAACGCGCGGCCCATGCGGCGCACAAACCGCCGTGGTACGTGCGTGATAGAAGCGCGCGACTCTAGCCTATCAGACGCAGCGACAGTGGGCGAACTCTCGCTGGCGGTCCGGCTGCGCCAATGGAGAATGTTATAGCCGTAGATGGCAATGCAGAAAAGGTTTGCGGGAATAAACCCGGTTTGCGCGGTGCGCATCCCAATCACGCTGATGATGAGGCTGTTGACGCCGGCCACAATCCAGCCTTGCCACTTGCGCCGGCCAATCAGAACTGTGGATGCAATGGTCAACAAACAGGAAACGTAATCAAGCCGCAACATCAGTCACCGGTACTCCGTCTAATACTATGAATACGGCAAACCTCTGTAGGAATGTATCCGGCAGACGCTCTAGTCGGGCCGGGGGATTACCTGAGAGCGGTAACGATCACCAAAGGCGCTTGCAATCGCCGGATTTTTTGCCGGCAGGCACAAAACAGAACTCCGAATGAGAGCTCCCTGCGACGAAGCCGCGATACAATCCACCCGCCTCAATGCTCCATGCGCAGCGAGCACACGGCGCTGGATTCTGCTGGCTGCCATTCTTGGCTCCAGCATGGCGTTCATCGACAGCACGGTGGTCAACGTCGCACTGCCGGCATTGCAGACCAGCCTGAACGCCAGCGTGGTCGACGTGCAGTGGGTGGTGGCAGCGTACGCGCTTCTGTTAGGCGCTTTGATCCTGGTCGGCGGATCGCTGGGCGATCTGCTTGGCCGCCGCAAAATGTTTCTTGTCGGCACAGCGATTTTTACCGTAGCCTCTCTCGCCTGTGGTCTTGCTTTGAACGTGCAGCAGCTCATCACGGCCCGGGCCGTACAGGGTATTGGCGCGGCATTTCTTACACCAGGCAGCCTGGCTTTGATTGGCGCTTCGTTTGATGGCGAAGATCGTGGCAAGGCCATCGGCCTATGGTCTGGCTTTACTGCCATTACGACCGGCCTCGGTCCCGTCTTCGGTGGCTGGCTCATCCAGCATGCCTCATGGCGATGGGCCTTTTTTCTGAACCTGCCGCTGGCTGCGATCGTGATCGTGATCTCCCTGTGGCATGTTCCCGAAAGCCGCAGGCCCGGTGTTGACCGAGTCGACTGGCTGGGCGCGTTGCTGGCAACTGTCGGTTTAGGCGGCGTGGTCTTCGGAATGATTGAATCGCCTGCGCTCGGTTGGAGTCATCCCCAGGTGTATGGCTCGTTGACCGCCGGTGTGTTGAGTCTCGTGGCTTTCTTCTGGGTGGAGGCGCATGCCACTTCACCTATGGTTCCGTTTGCCCTGTTTCGGTCGAAAACATTCACTGGCGCCAACCTGCTCACGCTCTTTCTTTATGCGGCGATCGGAATTTTCTTTTTCCTGCTGCCTCTGAATCTGATCCAGGTACAGGGATATTCGCCCGCGCAGGCCGGTGCCGCCGGACTACCGTTCATCCTGCTGATGTTCACGCTTTCGCGATGGTCAGGCGGCCTGGTAGCGCGTTATGGCGCGCGCATGCCGCTGATCGTAGGGCCCCTGATTTCTGCCGTCGGACTGGGGATGTTTGCCCTTCCATCTGTCGGCGGCAGCTATTGGATAACATTCTTTCCCGCTTATGTGGTTCTCGGGCTCGGGATGGCCATCACGGTGCCTCCTCTCACCACCGCGGTGATGCAGGCTGTTGATCCCGGACATGCGGGCGCGGCTTCAGGTGTCAACAATGCGGTCGCGCGCGTGGCCGGTCTCCTGGCGATCGCTGTGTTTGGCGTGGTAATGCTGGCAGCTTTCCGTGTAAGCCTGAATCGCAGCCTGCCGAAACTTGGCCTGTCGCAAGACGTACTGCGGACGATTCAGAAAAATGAGATCAAACTAGCAGCGCTGCCAACACCGGCCGGCCTGGATTCCGGCACCGCCGCCAGCTTAAGGAGTTCTATTGACTATGCTTTTGTGTTTGGCTTTCGTCTGGTGATTCTGCTGTGCGCCGGGCTGGCTATCGCTAGCGCAGTTCTGGCACGAATTTTAATTGAATGAAAGTAAGTCCTATTCCGCGCCGCAAAGCTCGAGCTTAGGCAGCTACTTGCTGATCAGTCACCTTGAGCACGACCATGGTGATGTCGTCCGGTTGTGCTGCGTCGCCACACCAATCTTCAATGCCGCGGAAAATTTCATCGCGCGCCTTGATTGCCGGCAGGTGCGACTTGGATTTCACCAGCTTGAGCAGGCGTTCCTCGCCAAATTCTTCACCGGCGGTGTTAACCGCATCGATCGCGCCGTCTGTGTAGGCAAAAAGGAAATCGCCTGAGCGCAGCTGGAACGAATTCTCCTGCACCGGGCAATCCTGAAACAGTCCCAGCATCGGCCCGCCCGATTCCAGTTTCATCACCCCATTCGAACTCGGCGCGGTAGACATTTCACCCGTCGCAGGATCGGCATGCAGCACGAACGGCGGGTTATGGCCGGCGTTGACAAAACTCAAGCGCCCGGACCTCTCGTCGTAGGCCGCGTAGAAAAGCGTTACGTAGCTGGCGCTGCTGGTAGATGCAAAGAGCAGACGGTTTAACGACGTTGCCAGTTGCGAGAGTGACACGCGGTAGGCTGAGCCCGGCGTTCCCGACATGGACTGGCTGCGCAGAAACGCATGGATCATGAAGGTGAGCAGCGCAGCGGCAAAGCCTTTGCCGGCAACGTCAGCCACGGCCATCCCAATCTGCCCGTTGTCCAGTGTCATGAAGTCGTAATAGTCGCCGCCGACAAATCCTGCCGGCTTGCAGTAGCCGCTGATCTGGACCACCGGCGACTTCGGCGCATCGACCGGGAACAGGTGTCTCTGCACTGATGCGGCCAGCGCCATTTCGTGCAACATCTTCTCCTGGTCCACGATGCGCTCCACCAGGTTGGAATTATCGATGACCAGGGCCAACTGCTCGCCAATCGACATCAGCGTCTTGAGATCTTTATCGGCAAAATCAAAGCCGGAGTGGCGCGGCCCGAGCGACAAAATTCCTGTAAGCTGATCTTTGCTCCTGATCTGGACCAGCAACCGCGAGTCCAGCTGTTGCAATACCTGTCTCTCGGCTTCGCGCTTGGGGTTATTCATCCCTTGAATAAACCCGGCGGCGCGCTGCCATACGTCCAGATCGTCGCTCTCAATGCGCATAGGCGCGGAAAGCTTGTTGAGCCGGCGCACGACAAAAGCATCCTTGGATAAGACTGTTTCTTCTGTTGCGGGGCTGCTGGAATCGGCGCTTGCTGCTGACTGTGCCGAAGAACTACGTACGACAAAGTTGCCGCTCTCCTGGTCACGCACCAGGATGGAAACATTGTCCACTTCCAGTGCGCGGCTCACTGTGTTCACACTGAACTTGTAAACATCAGCCAGGTTGTTGGAGTGCCGCGCCGAGTCACCCAGCTCCAGCAGAATACGTTGATAGTCATACTCCACGGGCGAGGCTCGCTTGCGCAAGTAAGGCAGGATACGTCGTACAAAAATAAAGTGAGAAGCTGCTACTATGCAGGCTAGTATTACCACGAACATAGCATCAGCTCTGGGATGGATGCGGTCTAGAAACGCGCCGCGCTGTCCCGTTAGCATAAAGGCAAGTACAAGTACCGCCAGCAACAATTCCACCAGCAACACGGCTTCGGCGGAGGGAACATGAGGGCCCTTGCGGCGCTTACGCCTGCGCAACCGCATCATGAGCGAGTTCCAAAGGAAAAATCGCATGCCAATGATTTCTTTCTTGCTACCTAGGCTGGCCACAGTTCCATGCTGGATGGCCAATCATCCCAAAATGAGAAACGTGTCGCTGTATTTCCCTCGAGACATAGCATAAGGGCGGAACCTCTCTTTTGCCAATCTCCGTCGTATTGGCCGGAACACCGGAAAAAGAAATTGTCCCACTGCTACCATTCAAGCATGGGCTGAACGGCTTCCCGTCAGGCCGGGTACCCTGACACTCTACCCGGCAACTCCTGATAACACTAGAATAAAGACGTCGTCTAAGTGGTAAGGCCATGGATTTTCTGTTCGATCAGGACCATCAGGAGTGGACGACGTTGACGCAGGTGAACCCTGCCCGCCGCCGGCGCTGGTCGTCTTCGATGATCACTGCCACAGGTATCCACCTGATTGTTCTAATGATTGTATGCTGGCCGGCCATTCCCATTTTTGTACGGCCGCAGCTGATCGCCCACGGCCAGGGCGGCAATGCGACTCCTGAAGCGGTTACGCTGTATCTGCCCAGCGACATTCAGCTGGCAACGGAGAACAAACCGGCCCTGCTGTCACTGCCTTCTGCGACCCACAAAAAGCCCCGGAAAACTCGAGTCAAACAGCGTACGAACACGCTCGAAGTTGAAAAACCTACAAATTCGCTAGAAGCTGGCTCAGAGCTTGGCTCCGGAGCGGATGGCGCTGCCAGCGGCGACGAAATAAAGCCCGCTCTACCGGTTGCTTTTCAAGACCTGCGGATTTCCGGTGCTGAACTGCCTGGGGGAGTCCAGGGAGATGTAATCGTAGAGATCACGATTGACGCGCAGGGACTCGTGGTGGAAGAAAAACTTCTTCAAGGGCTGGGTCACGGCGTGGACGAAAGAGTCATTGCGGCTTTGCGCGACTGGCGCTTCCGTCCGGCCACGCGGAATGGCGTGCCTATTCCATCCAAGCACGATGTCCATTTTCATTTTCCTAGCTGATATGTACTTTGTTTCCACTTAGGAGTCCGCCGCCATGGATCTGGCCCTTCCACAACTAATGAATCGTATTCCGACTTATAGTGTATTGCGTCTCGCAACGGGCACTCAAAGCCGATGCACTAGCTGGCGCGTGGGTGTAGTAGGCTACACAGCAGTAAATCATAGGTTCAAAGGATACCTCGCATAGTTGCGTCATCTCGGTCCCTCCCTGCCGTTCGAGCTTTGGCTGCAGACAGAAGCAATCATCACCCCTTGTGCAAACGCTTGCAGGTAAGTTCATTCGATATCAAAACAGTCCGACACTGGGCTGGAGTGCACGGCATGAATATCGGCAGAGCTGCTCTTTTGGCTGTAATCCATGGAAGCAGAGTTCATGTGCTAGCAGCTTCAATTCTTCTGGGCTTCCGCCAGCAAGAGCTATCCATTCTCTTGAAAGCTACAATCACAAAAAGAAATAAGGAGATCGGCCTTGCAAACTTAATAGTCTCCAGATTGGTTCCCATCGTTTGAATTAGCTGTCTAGATAGCTAGTAAGTTCATCGCTGTGACAAAAAAATCTTGGCCTATCCGTCTTGCAGCTTGTGTGGTTCGCTGGTAGCATGCTTGCGGAAGGAGCTATATGGACACACAGCAAATCATCACCGAGCTAGAAGCAGAACGGGACCGTTTAGATCAGGCTATCTCAGCTCTTCGCGGTTCGTTGAGTGGACGTCGTGGAGTTGCAGGGCCGGGTAAGGGCAGGCGTGGACGTCGTCGCTTGAGTGCGGCTGCAAAGCGGCGCATCTCAGAGATGATGAAGAAGCGCTGGGCGGAAAGAAAGAGAGCTGCTAAAGCAGCCTGAAAGAATCAAAGTTAGGTAAAAGGAAAAGGTATAAAGGGGGCCGCTCTTGCAGCGGCCCCTTTTATTTGCATTTCTGCACAGCTGCAGCTAAGCTCGAACGAAAAATTTCGGCACTGGCTCGGGCCGAACTGAAGGTGATTTGAATGCTACAGAAGCTGGTGCCCGTATTTTTATGGATGTCCTTGCTGGTATTCCCGGCCGCTTTGCGGGCGCAGGACAACTATGAGATCCAGGTCTATTCCGCGGAGACGGTTGCACCCCACACTACCATGGTTGAGTTCCACACCAACTTTACTGCGCAGGGGGAAAAGAACGTTGTGGATGGTGTGCAGCCAACCAATCATGCCATTCACGAGACCATTGAGATCACGCAAGGCTTTACCGACTGGTTTGAAACCGGCTTCTATATTTTTACCAGCGCCCGTTCCGGCGCTGGCTGGGACTGGGTGGGCGATCACATTCGTCCGCGCTTCCGCGTGCCGGAGAACTGGCACTGGCCCGTAGGCGTGAGTCTTTCCAATGAAATCGGCTATCAACGCAGATCATTTTCCCAGGACACCTGGACCTGGGAGATGCGCCCCATTATCGACCAGAAGATCAGGCGCTGGTATTGGTCCTTTAATCCAACCATCGATAAGTCTCTGCATGGTCAGAACGTCAGCCAGGGTTTTGAATTTTCGCCGAACGCAAAAGTGTCTTACGATTTTTCCAAAGTGGTGAGCGGCGGTCTGGAGTACTACGGCGCGCTGGGGCCGATTGGAAGCTTTGATCCGGTTGCCGACCAGCAGCAGCAGATTTTCCCCGCGATCGATTTGAATGTTTCCCCGGACTGGGAGATCAATTTCGGCGTTGGCGTGGGTGTGACGCGCTCAACCGATCATCTCATCATCAAAGGCATCATCGGGCGCAGGTTCAATTGGAAGAAGACATCCCGGTAAGCCCGCGCTCGACTATAATGCTCCGCTTGGCGCACACTTCTCGCCATGAGGTGCAGATTGCGACGTAAAACTCTTCTGCTCTTCTTTTTGTTTCTAGCCATGGCCTACAACGCTGCAACTCAAGACCGCTCTTATGGCCGGTCCGTGGTGATGACGGACCGGGGCATCGTCGCCACCAGCCACTACCTGGCTTCGCAAGCGGGAGCACAGGTCCTGGCCAGGGGCGGCTCCGCAATGGATGCGGCCATCGCAGCCAACTCCGTCCTCGGCGTGACCGAGCCAATGATGAACGGCATCGGCGGCGATCTCTTCCTTATTTACTGGGACGCTAAGACCGGCAAACTCTATGGCTTGAATGCCAGCGGATGGGCGCCGCGCAAGCTGACCATCGAATTTCTTGCCCAGCATGGGATCACAGAAATGCCGCACGATGGCATTCATTCCGTGACCGTTCCCGGTGCGGTGGATGGCTGGAGCCAGGCACACAAACGCTTCGGCCGTCTTCCCTGGAAAGATTTGTTTACGTCAGCTATCTACTATGCCGAGCATGGTTATGCCGTGCCGGAGATCATTCGCGACTACTGGATCGAGGCTGAACCCAAGCTGCAGAAAACCAGCGAAGCGCGTCGCGTTTATATGCCTGCCGGCAAGGTGCCCGATCTTGGTGACCGGTTTACCAACCCTGACGTTGCCAAAGCGCTGCATCTGATCGCCGAACAGGGCCGTGACGCCTTTTACAAGGGTGAGATCGCCAAGGCCATCGTTCATACTTCAACTTCCTTCGGTGGAACGATGCAATTGGACGACCTGGCTGAATTCTCTTCTGAGTGGGTCGAACCAATCTCAACCGACTATCGTGGCTGGAAGATTTATGAGCTTCCGCCCAACGCGCAGGGGATGGCGGCCCTGGAGATGCTCAACATCATGGAAACCTTCCCGGCAGAGAAAGATGGCGCCCGAAGCACCGCGGAATTGCACAAGAGGATCGAAGCCATGAAGCTGGCGTACGCCGATCTTTATCGTTATAACGCTGATCCAAGATTCGCCAAAGTTCCTGTTGCCGGTTTGTTGGATAAAGGTTACGCCAAGCAACGCGCCGCGAAGATCGATCCCAACAAAGCTAACTGCAACCCTGGCCCGGGAAACCCCGCAACCAGCGATACTACGTACCTCGCCGCAGTGGATAAAGACGGCAACATCGCCTCACTCATTCAGAGCAACTATTCAGCTTTCGGTTCAGGAGTTGTGGTCGAGGGAATGGGATTTGCCCTGCAGAACCGTGGTGCTTTGTTTTCTCTCGACACGACGCACCCCAACGCGCTCCAGCCGCGCAAGCGTCCATTTCACACCATTATTCCCGCATTCATGGAGCGTGGAGACGTTCATATCGGCTTCGGCATCATGGGCGGGGCCAACCAGCCGCTGGCCCACGCGCAATTTGTCTCCAACTTCGTTGACTACGGAATGAATATTCAGGGCGCGCTGGAAACACCACGTTTTACCGTGACCAGCAATCATGTGACTTGCGACATTCTGATTGAGTCGCGCGTTCCCGCCGACGTGCTGCAGGCGCTTCGCCAGAAGGGCCACAACCTCATGGTTCGTGGTGACTACACGGCGCTCATGGGTCGCGGCCAGGCCGTGATGCACAATTCCAAGACGGGAATGAACTGGGCCGCATCTGATCCGCGCGCCGACGGCGTAGCTGAACCGGAACCCATTCACTGAGAATTGGTAAATGGGTAAATTGGTAAGTTGGTAAATTTAAGTCAGCAAGACCACAACTGCCTTCGATCCAAGCGAAGATCAGCGATTTAATTTACCCATTTACAATTTACCCATTTCCTACACGTGTTCTTCGGCCGGCGAGATCATCGGCATCAACAGTACCGGCGCGCGCATGAACTCAAAGCGATCGATGGTTTCCACAGCACGGTTGACCGTAGATTCCAGTGTCGGCTCCAACGTAATTACGAATGAGAGCCGGTCCTTATTCATATGCGGCTCCTGGACGACTGAGTCGATGTTGATACCTTCGCGCGCGATTACCTCGGCTGTGCGAGCGAGAATTCCCGGCTGGTCGGCAACGGTCAGCCGCAGGAACCAACTCACCGGGGTGCTCCGAGCCGCCGGTCGTATAGGCCGTGCATGGGCGAATCCAGCAAGAAGGCTGGTGGATGTTTGTCCGCGCGCGATCTGTCTTGCGATCTGTAACACATCGGAGAGCACGGCAGTTCCTGTAGCTCCTCCGCCGGCGCCACGGCCGTAGAGCATCTGTGTTCCAACTTTTTCTCCCGCGATGAAGATAGCGTTGTTTGCGCCGGCAGCTTTAGCCAGCATGGAATCTCGCGGCTCCAGCCACGGCTGTACAGCAATGTGAATTCCTTCCGGCGTTCGCTCAGCCGATGCCACCAGGCGGATGGTCGAATTGAGCCGGTGCGCGTAGTGAAAGTCAGTGGCGGTGATGCTGCGAATTCCTGTGACCGGGATCTCCGCGACGCGAACGCCGTGGCCAAAGGCAATGCGGGCCAGGATGGCAATCTTATCCCGCGCGTCCAGGCCGTCGATATCGAGGCTGGCATTTGCCTCTGCATAGCCGGCCGCCTGTGCCTGCTCCAGCGCATGCGCAAAGTCAATGCCATGCTGCTCCATCTGTGTCAGGATGTAGTTGCACGTGCCGTTCACAATTCCGTAGATGGCCTGAATGCGGTCCGCTGCCAGCGCCTCTGAGATCGCACGGATAATCGGCACCCCGCCTGCGACGGTAGCTTCAATTCCAATGGGAAGATTTTTCTCTCGTGCCAAGGCAAACAACGTCTCTCCGTGCAACGCGATCAGCGCCTTATTCGCTGTGACTACGGCTTTGCCGTTTTCCAGGCTCGCGCGTACGACATCCAGAGCAGCTGTGGTTCCGCCAATTGCTTCCACCACAATGTCCACGTCAACGGCATTCACCACATGCCGCCAGTCGCTGACGATCGGTACGCCGTTGGTTGTCGCCTCAGAAGCGCTGGCGCGCCGCCGGCAGATGCGCGTCACACCCACTGCAATTCCGCCGGTGCGTTCGCGAATCTCGGCGGCATGGCTCAACAGGATCTCGGCAGTCGCGCGACCCACGGTGCCATAGCCCACGATCCCCACCCGAACCTGTTGCATTGGTTGAGTTGAAGTCGCTTTTTCGGCCACTCGTTCTTCAATGCCGCGCATAGATCTGCTCCAGTGTCTTGACCACAGTGTCGCTATCAGGCTCCATCGGTCCCAGCAGGCTCTGTCCCGGCGCTTGTTTCATATAGTCGACGTCTTTCAACATGTGTCCGGTTAGAACCAGAACGACCGTCTCGGCAGGTTTCACAAATCCGACAGCTATCAGTTTCTTCAGCCCCGCCAGCGTTGCCGCTGACGCTGGTTCGCAGCCAATGCCTTCCGCACCCAACTCCGCTTTCGCCTGTGCGATCTCGCTCTCGCTTACCTCTTCACACGCTCCACCTGTGTTCTTCAATACGCTCACCGCTTTTCTCCATGACGCGGGATTACCGATCCGGATGGCTGTTGCCCGCGTTTCCGCGTTCACGCGAATCAACTCGTGCCCGCCGTTCTCACGCATGGTGCGAACCAAAGGGTTCGCTCCCGCAGCTTGGATGATGGAGATCTTCGGGAGGCGCTTGATCAGCCCAAGATCACGCAGCTCAATAAACCCCTTGCCCAGTGCCGATCCGTTGCCAAGATTACCTCCAGGAACAATCACATGATCTGGAACCGCCCAGTCAAGCTGCTCCATCAACTCGAACGCCACAGTCTTCTGTCCTTCCAGCCGGTAAGGATTGAGTGAGTTCAGCAGGTACGCGGGAAACCTTCGTACCACCTCATGCAGGACTTTCAGGCAACCGTCAAAATCCGTGCGCAATTGCAGGACGTGCGCGCCATACTCCAGCGCCTGGGCCAGCTTTCCCGCTGCCACCTGGCCAGCCGGAAGCAGCACCATGCTCTTCATCTCTGCACGTGCGGCATAAGCAGCGACTGAAGCCGACGTGTTTCCGGTAGAGGCGCAACATACCCAGGAAAAACCTTCGGCTTTGGCCATGCTGATGGCCGCCGAAATCCCCGTATCTTTAAATGAGCCGGTGGGATTCATCCCTTGATGTTTCGCGAACAGGTTCGGCAGTTTGAGCGTTCGCGCAGATTTTTTCAGCCGGATCAAGGGCGTATTGCCCTCACACATGGTGACAATGTGCTCTCGCGACACCTGTGGAAGAAGTTCTCTGAAGCGCCAGACTCCACTTGCGTTCTCCGGCAGCGATGATCCTCGCCGCTCTTGCCATATCTCGCGTAGCCGCAGCGCGAAGCCGGCCGGCGCGCTGGCCCACTCGGGATAGATGACCTCCACCAGCTCAGAGCATTGTGTACAACGAAACATTCGGTCCGCCGTCTCCTGGACTTTGCTGCAGTGCACGCAGCGCAGCACGTGGGTGACCACCGAGGCTGAAGTTGAAGTTGGATTCATTGCGTCCCCGTCGCAGCAGAAAAATTAGGCCGCAGGCACACCGGAATGCTGGCGCTCGATTGTCCGCAGAATTCTTCGTGCACCGCGCGTACGACTTCAGCTCCGTGCGCAGCCGGCACGGCAAAGCAGATGCTGAGCTCGCTGGCGCCCTGGGCAACGGCAATCACGCTCACCTCGCGCCGCGCGACGGCGGAAAAAACCCGTCCCAGAATTCCGCAGGTGCCCTTCATGGATTCACCCAGCACAGCGACAACAGCCACATCATCATTCACCTCTACTGGACTTAGCACGCCCTGCGCCAGTTCCACGCGGAAGATGGTTCGGATCAGCTTGAGCACTCGTGCGGCATCGTCCCTGCGCAAAACCACACCCAGCGCATGCTCGGGAGAAGACTGCGTTGCGAATAGAACTTCGGTCTGCTCCTGCCCCAGACGAAGGAAGAGCCGTCCCCAGAGTTCGACGGGATGCACATCACGGCGCGTCACCAGCGTAATCAGGGTCGCATCTTTGACTGAAGTCACCGACTTCACCGGCGAATTCACCGGCTTTGCCGCCTGGGTGATCTTAGTCCCCGCGACTTCGGGACGGAAGGAATTCTTGATCCACACGGGAAAGCCTGCATCGGCCGCGGGATATGCTGCCTTGGGATGGATCACCTTGGCGCCGTAATAAGCAAGTTCAATAGCTTCGGCAAAGCTGATCTCCGGCAGCGTGGTGGCGTCGGGGCATATGCGCGGATCGGCCGTAAGCACGCCGTCAACATCCGTCCAAATCCAGACTTCGTCTGCGCTGGCCGCCGCACCGAGAATGGTGGCTGAGTAATCCGACCCTCCACGTCCCAGCGTGGTGGTCTTCTCTTGAGCATTGGCGCCGCTATACCCGGCGACAATCGGCACGACGCCATGTTCGAGCAGGGGCAGCAGCACACGCTCGCAACGCTTCCGCGTCTCTTCGAGGTCAGGAGCAGCGTTGCCAAAGTTGCTATCGGTGACGATCACATCTTCCGCCCGCACAAACTCAGCTTTGCTTCCTGACTGCTGGAGAAACTGCGCCAGGACCCAGGCGGAGATGCGCTCGCCCAACGCTACCAGGGAATCCGCCGTCTGTGCCGAGATATCAGAGCGCAACGCCGAAAGCGCCTGGCAGGCGTTGTGCAACTGCTCGATCACTTCGCCGATAAAGCTCTCCGCCGCGCTCTTGCGAGCGTCATCGAACAAGCTTTCAATCAGTTCGCGGTGCACAGCTTCAAATTTTTGTAAGTGCGTTTTGGTTGCGGCAGCTTCGCCGCGCCGGGCAGCGTCAATGGTCTTGAAAATCAGATCGGTTACCCCTGCCACGGCAGATACCACCACAACAACGCGGTCTTTGTTGGCGCCCCGGGCCACGATCTCCGCACACTGGCGAAAACGGTCCGCGTCGCCCACGGACGTTCCGCCAAACTTCATGATGATCAAACGTTTCGTACTCATTCCGTTCTCCCTAGCTTGAGCCGCTCAGCGGGCGTCCGAGCCCGTTGGCGAAATCCTGAGTGACGCCGAGGCTTGCTGAGTCGGAGTCGAAGGATCTCTTTCAGTCATCGGTCGTTATACTTCTGCAGCACGCCACCCAATCTGTCCATCAGAGGCACCAATTCGCGTGTGATACCGGCGCCGTTGTTGTCGGCTGCGGTATACAGGACTTCACTGGACACTCCTTCCCCCGAAAAAATCTCCTGCAGTTCTTTTGCGATCGCCGTTTCATCGCGTGTGGTGAATGCAATCGCCGACGATCCTGACCCGCTGATGGCTACTCCCAGCAACCCGGGCCGGCGCAGCGCAAGACATCGCTCCATGCCGGGCACTAAATTTTTCCGATAAGGCTGGTGCAGCCGGTCGTCGAATAGTGCAGGAAAGAGTTCAAACTTTCCTGAAAAGCAGGTTGCGGTTAACACAGCTGTGCGCTGCAATGTATGCAGCACCTCAGCGCGATCGTAGGATGCCGGCAAAACCTGGCGGGCCTCATGCGTAGGTACGGTAATCTCCGGGGTGACCACGACCAGGCGAATGCTTTCAGGAAAATCCGTCTTAAGCGCCACGACCTCACTTACATTATTGGAGAGCGCCAGCACCAGGCCGCCATAGTAGGCTGCAGCAGCGTTGTCAACGTGGCCTTCAATCTCTTCTGCCCAGCGCAGGATCTGTTCCGCGGCCGCATCTTTACCGCTATACCTTGCGCCCAGCAGCAGTCCGGCGATGACCGCTGCAGCGCTGCTCCCCAAGCCTACGCTGATGGGAATTTCGCTTTGTACCAACACGTGTCCGGCAGGCGGAGGAGCACCCAGTTTTTCTGCAGCGTAGCGTAGCGCGTGCAAGATCAGGTTCGAGCCTTTCATGGGGAACCGGTCCGGCGTCTTGCCCTGGTATTCCAGGCTCAACTCCGTGGCAGTGGACGGCACGAAGAGTGCTTTGAGGTAAAGCTTGAGTGCCAGCCCGCCGCAATCAAATGCGCAGCCCAGGTTGGCCGAGGTAGCCGGCACAATCACGCGCCAGCCATAACCGCGATCTGAATTTAATCTCTCCATGCCTCCGTCTTTCTCCCAAAACAAAAACCCACCCGCCTTGGGCGAGTGGGTCAGGAACTTGATGATTGCTGGTTAGTTACGCTGCCGGCTCGCCCGCTTGTCGCCTGGATGTGGCTGTGCATGTGCTTGTTGTTGTCAAGCACATGGCCATGGCGGCGCGGTTCGTACAAGCCTGCATGGTCAGGACTATAGCCCGGCTCGGGGGTAGAGTCAAGGAGGTAAACCCTATTTCAGCACGCAGGTAACCCCTTTTTGGAAAGAAAACACGCTGGGAAGGCGGGCCTCGAGTGCACAGCCTCCAGATACGCAAGGACAAACAGAACCACCGCTCGGCCCCACCTCGAACGACTTGACATATCAATAAAACGGTTAAAGATAAGTACCGCAAACAGCGGAGCTCCTATTGTGCAAAAATGCATCTACCATCTGTCATTCATCCTCTGTCTATTGCTGCTGACGTTCTTCACCGGCATTGCTGGCGGACATGATGAGTCTTCAGACCGGGCGGTAAGCGTAGTTAAAAGAATGAATCCGCGACTCTTCTTCAACATCTTAATTTCACATGCCGTGAGGGCGGCGTGAGCCGTAATGGGAACAAGCAGCAGAGTTTGCGGCTGAATCTGCTTGACACTATTCCAGACCGGCGATACTTTTTATAAATGCGAATTATGTGCCAGTGCATGTGTATCTGTTGTCGCAAGACGACACGTCCGTCTCTGGCCGAAGAAACTGCTACCTAATAAAGCATTCATAGTTTAGGAAACAGGGCCCATCGCCAGAGCAGGCGATGGGCTTTTTGCTTTTGCCGCATATCAGTCCAGACAAGGTTCGGGTGAAGAGATGAGCGCAATCGTGGTAGCTCCAGTCAAGGAAACCAAGGCCCAGCGAGCGGAGCGGCTCAAACGGCAGAAGAATCCCTGGGAGTGCTTCGAAGAAATCCGGCAGTTCGCCGCACGCGGCCATGCCGCTATTCCTGACGAGTGGATCAAGACATACTTCCGCTGGTGGGGCGTCTACACGCAGGGTGACGGAGCCGGTGCTCTCGGCGGTAGCGGCGGCGAAGGCAAAGCTACGCCGTATTTTATGCTGCGTATCCGCCTTTCGAACGGGTTCATCAATGCTCAGCAGCTGCGTGCGGTTGCCGGCCTGGCGGAAAAATATGCCGGTGGAATTGCCGACATCACCGTGCGCCAGAATATCCAGCTCCACTGGATCACGATCAAGGATTTGCCTCAAGCTCTTGAAACCCTTTTCGCCACCGGCCTGACTTCCATGGCTACCTGTGGCGATGTAACTCGCAATATCACCGGCTGTCCTCTGGCCGGCCTGGATGCTCATGAGTTGTGCGACGCTTCGCCGCTGGTCGAGGAAGCTGTGCAATTGCTGGTGAACAATCCGGAGTTTTACAACCTGCCGAGGAAATACAAGATCAGCATCAGCGGCTGCCGCGATTGGTGCTCGTATCCTGAGATCAACGATCTTGCCTTCACGCCCGTTGTGCGCGAGAGGAGTGTAGGCTCCGCCGGCAATGGATCGGGTCCAGATGAGATCGGATTTTCTGTCCGTGTCGGCGGCGGTCTTTCCACCGAACCGCACTTGGCTGTGCGGCTCAACGCCTTTGTGCGCTGGTCACAGGTGATTCCTGTAACCAAGGCGGTGAGCGAGCTGTTCCGTGAGGCGGATGTCCTGCGCGAAAATCGCGAACGCGCTCGCCTGAAATACCTCTTCCTCCAGCACAACTGGACCGCCGAATCTTTTTTGCAGGCGATTGAGCAGAAGCTCGGCTACAAGCTGGATCCGGGTGTTCCGGAGCAGATGCCCGCCGATGTCTTCCGTGACCACACGGGAGTTCATCCGCAGAAGCAGCCGGGTTTGTTTTACGTGGGTGCGTCAGTACTGCGCGGCCGGGTTTCGCCGCAACAGATGCGCATCGCCGCCGATATGGCCGAGCGCTACGGCAACGGCGAGCTTCGTACCACGAACACGCAAAACCTCGTCATCGTAAACGTCCCGCGCCACCACACTGCAGCCGTCGCACTGGCATTGGAGACTGCAGGATTGCACGTCTCTGCGTCACCCTTCTGGCGCGGTGCTGTCGCCTGCACCGGCAGCGAGTTCTGCAAACTGGCCATTACCGAAACCAAAGCCTTCACACGCTGGCTGGTGGAAGAGCTTGAAGAACGACTGCCGGAGTTCGATCAGCAACTGAAGCTCAACATAACCGGCTGCCCTAACAGCTGCGGCCAGCATCGCATCGCCGATATTGGGCTGGAAGGCAAGAAAGTCAAGGCCGGAGGACGGACACAGGATGCGTATTACTTCTGCCTGGGCGGCGCCGTCGGTGAGCATGCCGGCTTCGCGCGGCCGATCGGCTATCGTTGCGCTGCCAATGAGGTGCCCGACGCCATTGAACGACTCCTGCGCAACTATCTTGACGCTCGCCATGCCGGCGAAAACCTGCGCCAGTTTTTTGCACGCCACTCTGACGCCGCTCTGCGCACTCTTCTTGCCGGGCAGGAGTTACCGCCTGTCCTGCGCGACCCATCGCCGGGGAGAGTCCCGCACGGGTTGGAAGGATAGGAATTATGTCGTTATATCCAGTTTTTCTGAAGCTTGAGGGTCACCGGGTTCTGATCGTTGGTGGCGGCCAGATCGCCGAGCAAAAGACTGAAGCCGTTCTCCGTTCGGCGACCGACGTCACCGTGATCGCTCCGCAGATTACGCCGCGAATCCGTTTGTGGGCGCATCAACGCAAGGTCAAGCATATCGGCCTGGAGTTTCGTCCGGGCATGGCGGCGGGATACTTCCTGGTCATCGCCGCAACCGATTCTGAGCAGGTCAATCGCGCGGTCTATGAAGAAGCGCGCACGGCCGGCGCCTTGAGCAACGCGGTTGACGATCCTGCCTATTGCGACTTCTATGCTCCCGCTGTAGTTAACCGCGGTGAGTTTCAGATCGCCATCTCCACCGGAGGAAACAGCCCGGCGCTGGCGCAGAGCGTTCGCAAAGAGCTGGAAGAGGAATTCGGCGTGGAATACGAATCGTGGACGGCATGGCTTGGGCGCATGCGCAATGCCATTCGCAACCTGTTGCCACGCGGCGAACGTCGCAAAGAGTTGCTGCATTTGCTGGCCCAGTGCAAGCCACAAAGATTTTCCGCGCAATCAAGCGTTTCCGATCATCCAACTATTTCAAACAACCAACTTCTGGGAGGGAGCCATGGACCATTTGAGGAAAGCAGATTTGGAAAACAAGCTGAGACACGCCCTGAAAGAGCATCAGCATGAGGGCTTGAACATGATCGGGAATGCCGATCAGTTGCTGCAGCGGCTGGTTCGGGCAGTGGAAGACTGGAGCGAAGGCTACTCTTTGAGCCGCCAGAAAAGCGCATAAGCGAAATGCCAGGAAGAGTCTACATTGTCGGCGCGGGCCCCGGGGCGGCAGATCTTTTGACGCTCCGGGCTGCGTCACTGCTGCGCGAAGCCCATGTCGTGTTGCGTGATGACCTGGTGCCGCAGGAGATCCTCGACCTTTGCCCGAGGTCTGCGCAGATCGTCAACGTGGGCAAGCGCTGCGGCCAGCACGGCAGCAGCCAGGAGCAGATCAACGCACTCATGGTCTGGTATGCAGTTGAAGATCAGCAGCGGGAGAGCGGAGAACGAATCATTGTCCGCTTAAAGTCGGGCGATCCTTCCGTCTTCGGACGGCTGGGCGAAGAGTTGGATGCCTTGCGCAGGGCCGGCGTTCCGTTTGAGGTCGTCCCGGGCATTACCGCCGCTGCCGCCGCCGCCGCCGCTGCCGAGGTCACCTTGACCGATCGCCGCGCGGCTTCTGCCCTGATCTTTGTTACTGCGCACAACTGCCGCAATGAATCCCTCGAGAAAACAATCTTTGATCCCAGCCGCTCCACCTACGCCCTCTATATGCCTGGCCCAGACTACAACCGTACAGCCCGCGAACTCGTGCAATCAGGCCTGGAGCCTGCGACTCCTTGCGCAGTGGTTTCCAATGCAGGGCGCGCTAACCAGCAAGCTCGCTTCCTGAAGCTGGCAGAGCTGGCGTCGGCTCAGGGTATTGAAGCTCCGGCGCTGCTGATTGTGGGCGAAGTGGCGAGAGAAGCTCTACCACGAAGACAGGGAGACACAGAGAAAACCATCAATAAAGTTTTCCTTGAACAAAGTGAAAATCAGTTACCGCAGAGAACGTAGTCGCGAATCAACTCCCCATACTTGATCAGCGCGATGAATTGAGCTCGGAGCAGAGTTTTCTCCGTGCCTCAGTGGCAGGTTTAACCACCGGCAATCGAGGGCACCAGAGTTACCTCGTCGCCTTCCTTGAATTTGTAATCCTTGCCCAGGAAGCGTATGTCTTCATCGTTCACGTAGATATTCAGGAAGCGGCGAACGTTCCCCTGCTCGTCGCGCAAGTGAGGCTTGAGCTCAGGGAAGCGGCTGCTGAGTGCGTCAAGCAGCGTGGCCAGGTCGGCAGCGCCGCAGCTGTACTTGTCCGCGCCCTCGGTATGGCGGCGAAAGGCACTGGGAATGGAAACTGTCACACTCATTTTATGCCGCTCCTTTTCCTGACGCGCGAGCGCCCGCGAACTCGCGCTCCAGATATTGTTCGAACGCCGCCAGCTTGGGCGCGATCGGTTCTACAGCCTCAAACCTGCCTGCCAGTGCGTCTGTGGTCTTCAGGCCATTACCGGTGATGCAGAGCACCGTAGTATCGTCAGGGCGAATGCGTCCCTGGGCAAAAAGCTTGCGCGCAGCCGAAACGGTAACGCCGCCTGCTGTTTCGGTAAAGATGCCTTCTGTTTCCGCCAGCAGCATCATGCTGTCAACGATCTCCGTATCGCTGGAATCCTCCGCCCAGCCGCGGCTGCCCAAAATCGTTTTGGCCGCATAATAGCCGTCCGCCGGATTACCGATGGCCAGCGAGCGCGCAATCGTATGCGGCTTCTGCGGTTCAATGTCGTTGCGACCGGCCTTCACTGCGGCGCTGATCGGGCTGCAACCGGTGGCTTGTGCGCCAAAGAATTTTACCTGCTTCTCTTCCACCAGGCCCAGCTCAATCAGTTCATTGAAGGCCTTAAAGATTTTTGTGATCAGGGAGCCGCCTGCCATCGGGACAACCACGTTGTCCGGCAAGCGCCAGCCAAGTTGCTCGGCGATCTCATAACCCACAGTCTTCGAGCCTTCCGCGTAATACGGCCGCAGGTTGACGTTGACGAAACCCCAGCGGTGCTTGTCCGCGATCTGCGAACACAAGCGGTTTACGTGGTCATAATTGCCGTCGATGCGAATGATCTGCGCGCCGTACACCTGTGTGCCCAGCACCTTGGCCGGCTCCAGATCGGCGGGAATAAAGATGCAGGCGCGGAAGCCGGCGCGTGCTGCCTGTGCGGCGACGGCATTGGCGAGATTGCCGGTAGAAGAGCAGCTGACAACTTCGAAGCCGAAGTTCCTGGCCTGCGTCAGCGCAACCGCCACCACACGGTCTTTGAAGCTGAGGGTAGGGAAGCATACGGCATCATTCTTGACGTAGAGCGAGCGGCTGTGCAGGGATTCTCCCAGCTTCGCTGCCTTCACCAGCGGAGTAAAGCCGGCGGGTGAACTGGCGTCATATTCGTCGGGTAAGGGAAGGAATTCTTTATAGCGCCAAAGATTCGTTGGCCTGCTTGCGATCTCCTCTTTGCTGACCTCTTTGCGGATGCGCTCCCAGTCATAGGCAATTTCCAGCGGAGCAAAGCAGCTCTGGCAGAATGAGATTGGCTGGTTGCCCCAGGTGGCCTGGCATTCGCGACATCGCAGTTCATAACGTTGATTGGTACTCATCTGTTTTCTCCTGTTCTCTTGCGACCAAGTTCCTCTTCGCTGCGTCGGCGCGGTCGCCCTCAATTTGCAACAAAAGCAAAAAACCCGCTGCCGTGAGGCAGCGGGTTCAATGAGTCTCGATGAATTACTTGCTTATGAACCTTCCTGCCTCTGTGGGAGAACACACATAGCCATCGCGCAACAGCACATGGCCATGTTCGAGACAGAAAGTAACATCAGGCAAATACTATAAAACAAGCGTGCGGGGAATGCAATTTGTAGACCGTCCTCATAGTTCATCGGACTCGGGTCTCCGAACGTGCTTAACCAAAGACTCTTCTACTGCACCATACTCGCGAAAGTTGCTTTGGGCTTGGCGCAAACTGAGATCGTGGTTTGGCCCGCCTCTAACTTCTTCAGCATCGTGCTCATCCTGGCCGTCATCCTCCCAAAAACAAACCGGGCAGATTTCGTAACTACCGCGACTAAAGAGCGTCTTAAACTTGCAGCAAGGACAACGGTAAGTCTTGTGTTCTTCCCATGGTTTTGAGATGTTTTCGAACATAGAACTCCCACGCCTTGCGCCTCAAATCTGGCAATCTAGCAATTACGTAACCGTTAAACTTATCCCGCCATCAATTCCCGCGCACGCTGTGTTGTCTTGATTACCGCATTCATCAGGGTCACGCGCAGCCCGCCTTTTTCCAGTTCCATCAAGCCTTCGATGGTGCATCCGGCCGGAGTAGTCACCGCGTCTTTCAGCAGCGCCGGGTGGTGTCCGGTCTCAAGCGCCAGTTGGGCCGAGCCAAAGAGCGTCTGCGCTGCCAGCGTGGTAGCCATCTCACGTGGTAGTCCAACTTTTACTCCGGCTTCGGCCAGCGATTCCAGGATCACGAACACGAATGCCGGGCCGCTGGCGGAGAGTGCGGTAATGGCGTCCATATGTTTTTCGTCGACGACCAGCGCGCGGCCAACGCTTTCAAAGAGATGTTTCGCCGTCTCCACGTGTTCGTGTTTGGCGGCCGGGCCAGGAGAGATCGCAGTCATCGCCGCGCCGACCATGGCAGGCGTGTTCGGCATAGCGCGCACCACAGGCATGTCCTTGCCCAACTTCTGCTGGATGAATCCTGTGGTCGTGGAGGCGGCAATTGAGATCACTAGCGTGCCCGGGGCCAGCGCTGGGGCGATTTCGTCCAGCAACTGTGCCAGCGCTTGCGGCTTTACACATAGCAAAACGATGGGCGCACCGGCTACGGCTGCGCGATTGTCAGTTCCTACGGCAACCCCGCCCAGTTCGCGCGCCAGTTCGGTGGAGCGGTCCCCATGCTGGATGGTGGCAGCCGCTTCTTCCGGAGCTATAAGTTTGCGCTCCAGAAAAGACTCCAACAGAATAGTCCCCATTTTGCCGCAGCCGAGCACGGCAATCTTCTTTGCCGCCCTGGTTCTGGTTTCATGCCCGGCTTGTGTCTGTGTCGTGGATGAACTCATCGTGTCCATTCCTTTCGTCGCCAAAATGAAAGCCCGCTGCCTTGTTGAGGGGCAACGGGCTTGAATATGAGTGCTGTTTCTTAGTTATGCAGCCATATTTACCCCTCTGCCCTCGCGGACACACGGGAGCGGGTACGCCGCCTGCGCCGGATTGGGTCGAGAGGTAAACATCGATAGGCGCACTATAGCCCAATTCAAAGGGCTAAACAAGCCGATACTGGCTGCTATCAGGCTATTTGCTTCGGCTCGTCTCATTCGTATCTGAGCGCCACCAGAGGATCCACGCGCGTCGCGCGACGCACCGGAATGTAACAAGCTGCCAGAGCCACCAGCACCAGCAGCAAGGAAACTGCCAGCAGCGTCGCGGGATCGACCGCTTGAACACCGAAGAGGAAGGTTTTCAGGAAGCGTGTTACGCCCACTGAGGCAGCAAGACCAGCAATCGCTCCAATAGCAACCAGTACAAGGGCTTTACCCAGCACCAGCTTTACCACATTGCGCGATTGCGCTCCAATCGCCATACGAATACCGATCTCGCGCGTTCGCCGTGTGACCTCATAAGAGAGCAAGCCATACAGCCCCAGGCAAGCCAGAATCAACGCTAAAATCCCGAAAAAGGAGGAAAGCTGGGCGGTCATTCGATCATTCGATAACTGGCGTTCAATTGCATCTTTTTGCGATGAAATACGGAAAAGGGCCAAATCCTGGTTTTCGCGACCTACGATGTTACGCACCGCCGGCAAAATTGCCGTTGGATTGCCTGCCGTGCGCAGTTCGAAGAAAGCGTCTCCGCCGATATTAGGAACATAGAAGGTCGGCATGATTTCCCGTCGTATCCGGTCGTATTTTGCATCGCCAACTATTCCCACAATCCGGTAGCCTGGATATGGCGGGTCGCCAGGCTCGTCGGGAGGAGCATCACCAAAGAGCTGACCGATGGGGTTCATATTGGGGAAGTATTTCCGTACAAAAAGTTCATTTACGATTACCGGCGTAGGCGCTGAGCCTGGTTTGTCGCCCGAATCGGCCGCTGCGGCAGCGAAATCCGCCTCGCTGAAGTCCTGCCCGGTCAAGAAAGGAATTCGCAATGTAGCAAAGAACTTTGGCCCCACCGACATTTGGTCCGAATCAACCTCGTCTTTGGAATCGATGGCAGTTCCGGGCCGATGAAAGCTGGTTGAGCTGCGGCCTCCGGTGAGCAGCGGCATCCACGAATAACTGGCAGAGGTGACTCCCGGCAAGACAGCGAACTGCTCTTGCAATCTGCGATACAGGCTGTCGATTTGCGGTCCTTTGTAACCGGCAAGGCGAGGATCAACCCCAAACAACAACAGGTTCTGCGTATCGAAGCCGGGATGAATGCTTTTCAAATTGGTTAGTGTCCGCACCAGCAGCCCAGCCGTAACCAACACCACGATGGCCAGCGCCACCTGGACGCTCACCAGAATCCCGCCCGTGGTAAGCCGCCGTCCTCGGCTTTCTGTTCCAGCCGAAACACCGCCGTCATTCGCTTTGAGTGATGAAGTCAGTCCGATGTCTGAGCTGCGAAACGCAGGCGCCAGACCAAATACCACTCCTGTAAGTAGAGAAACTCCAGCAGTGAAAGCCATAACGCGCCAATCGATGTGGGGAGCAAAGACTGGAGGAGAAAAGCTTCCGGCGGACACCATCGCCATAAGCGCTCGGGCGCCCCACATAGCTAAAACAAGGCCAAGTACGCCTCCTGCGCCTGACAGCATCACGCTTTCGGTCAGTAACTGCAACACGACCCTGCCCCGGCTCGCTCCAAGGGCCAGGCGTACCGCCGTTTCGCGCTGCCGTCCCGCGGAGCGCGCCAGCAACAGTCCCGCAACATTGGCACATGCGATCATCAGGACCACGCCGACACAAAGCATCAGGATGTAAAGAGGATTAAGAGTGCGTTCTTGTGTTCCGCCCATCTCCCTGGCTGCTGAAGCCAGTTTGATCCCAGGATCGTATTCCTCTTTGAAGATTGGTTTTCCCCCCCGGATCATTTCATTGCGAAACATCAGGCTGACTGCAGCCTGAGCTTGAGTCACCGGAATGCCAGATCTGAGCCGGCCAATGATCAGCAGCCAGAAAGAATCCATCTGGTCATTGCGCGCTCGCCAGTGGGGGATGAGGTTCGGTCGCCGTGCCAGCGGTGTCCAAAGGTCATATTTGTTGGCCAGGGTCAGAGCGTCAAACTTCGGCTCTGCAACGCCAATAATGGTGAAAGGGATTCCGTTCAGCTTGATGGTCTTGCCTATGGCCGAAGACGAGCCGCCAAAAGCGCTCTGCCAGTATCCGTAGTTCAGTACAGCAACGGCCGGAGCTTCAGGCGTATCATCGCTGGCGACAAATAACCGCCCCTGGTACGCGCGAATGCCCAACGTCTGAAAGTAGTCTCCAGATACAAAGGAGTTTCGTACCATGGTTGCCGGACCATTGCCGCTCAAGTCCAGGTCTTGCCAACTGGTAAATCCCGCAACATGGGAAAAGACGTTCGTTTGCGACTGTATCTGTTTGAAGAAAGGCAGCGGCAGAGAGCATCCATAAGGGTGCGCATCATCGCCACGGTCTTCGCATTCGCCAAAATTCATGTAACCGTGACTCTCTGGCCCATGTTTGGCTTGCCATTCAAACACCAGCAGACTCTTAGGATCCTGAATCGGCATTGATCGGAACAGGATTGCATCAATCAAGCTGAAGATGGCCGTATTGGCGCCGATGCCCAGAGCAAGAGTAAGCACGGCAACGGTCGTAAAGCCCGGAGTCTTACGCAGCAGACGCAGACCGTAACGAACGTCCTGAAGGAAGGAATCAAAGACCCGCCCGCGATGCACTTCTCGTAGGGATTCCTGGGTCTGAACCACGCCGCCAAAGGCGATCAAGGCCTGCCGGCGCGCCTCGTCTGGCGTCATGCCCCTGGCAATATTTTGCTCAACTTCGCGCTCCAGGTGAAAACGGAGTTCATCGTTTACATCGTTTTCCTGGTGTTTTCCGGTCAGGACTGCGCGTAATTTCTTCAGCATGGCACTCCCCTTCAGCTTTGTTGCTCTAAGACCAGGGCAATCGCGGCCGATAGCCTCTCCCACTCGCCCATTTCCTTCTCCAACTGGCTGCGGCCGTTGCGGGTAAGCGAATAAAACCTGGCGCGACGGTTATTGTCAGAGGTGCTCCACTCAGAGCCGATCCAGCCACGTTGCTCCAGACGATGCAGCGCAGGATAGAGTGATCCCTGGCCTACCTGCAAAACATCCTTTGAAATCTGCTGGATACGCTGAGCGATACCCCAGCCGTGCATTGGTTCCAGGGCCAGCGTTTTAAGGATCAGGAGATCCAGCGTGCCCTGCAAAAGATCGATCTGGCTGCCCATTTGACTCTCCCCTCGGATGTCGACAGGATAGACGAATCCTCTTGTCGAATGTCAACAAGAAAAGATTCAGAGTCTCTGGCCAGCAACTTTCCGCGGTGAGGTTGGGTCTTAATGATCAGCGACCTTGGTAGGGGCAAAAAGCTACACTTGCACAGATAATGGTGCAATTTAAGTAAAATTTACGCCAGAGTGACAAAAAATGTTGCAAGCTTGATGCAATTCGAAGGCATATCCACTAATATAGTGCCCTTTCAGCTGCACTGATTCTTGAGCTATTTCGTTAGTTGATCGTTCTGGCCGATGATCAAAAACTGGAGAAGCCGCCACTTCCCAGGAGAACCCTCAATGCTGAAGATCACCAAGGCGGACTACGATCTGATTCGTTGGGAAGCCAAGCGCAGTTACCCCCATGAGTGTTGCGGAATATTGCTGGGCAACGTCTCGGGCGGGCATCGCTGGGTCACCATGACCTTGACCTGCGAGAACATGCGCGTTGATTCCCCGGCAAACCGCTACAGCATTAATCCTGAACAGGTTATCGCTGCGCTCAAGCTGGCGCGGAGCCGCGGTGAAGGTATTATCGGCTTTTATCATTCTCATCCTGACCATTCTCCGAACTACTCTTCCACCGATCTGGCGGAAGCCCACTGGTTTGATTGTTCCTATGTGATTACCAGCGTGGAAAGCGGTATCCCAGCCTCAACGGCTTCGTATGTACTCACCGGTTCAGAAGGAGGCAAAAGCTTTGAGCCGGAGAGCATTGAGATCCTCTCCAACCAGAGTTCTCTTCTGTATGCCACTTAAGCGATATACTGTTTGCATGATTTCAGCCGCATCATTTTTGCCCATGGCCATGCCTCCCATGGCCCGATGTCTGATGCGGGCCTCCGGCCGCTGATTCCAAAGCCTGCCGGACCTCAGCTCAGACGCTGAATCTGTCTTCCGCACTCATTTAAAATTAAGTCTTGATCCAGAAAGGAATTTCCCATGGCGACGACGCTGGCGCCCCACGATCTGCCCTCATTGAACAATGAAGAAGTACTCCGCTATTCCCGGCACCTGATCATGCCGGAGGTGGGGATGGAAGGCCAGCAGAAGCTGAAGGCTGCGCGCGTCCTGTGTATCGGCACCGGGGGCCTGGGATCGCCACTGGCACTCTATCTTTCTGCCGCGGGTGTAGGGACGATCGGTTTGGTGGACTTCGACAAGGTCGACTTTACCAACCTGCAGCGCCAGGTCATTCACTTCACCAGCGACGTAGGCCGGCCCAAGCTGGAGTCGGCGCAGGAGAAGATCGCTGCCATCAATCCTTTCGTCAACGTAAGGAAATTCGAGACCAAGCTGACCAGCCAGAATGCGTTGGAGATTTTTTCCGACTTCGACATCATCGTCGACGGAACAGATAACTTCCCCACACGCTTTTTGGTCAACGATGCCTGTGTCTTTACGGGCAAGCCGAACGTTTATGGGTCCATCTTCCGCTTTGAAGGGCAGGCCAGCGTTTTTGCCGCGAAAGACGGGCCTTGCTACCGTTGTCTGTATCCTGAGCCACCACCACCGGGCCTGGTTCCGTCGTGCGCGGAAGGCGGAGTGCTGGGAATCCTGCCTGGGCTCGTCGGCCTGATTCAGGCGACGGAGGCGATTAAGCTCATTCTAGGCACTGGTCAGCCGCTTATTGGCCGCCTGTTGCTGGTCGACGCACTGGGCATGAAGTTTCGCGAGCTCAAGCTGCGCAAAAACCCTGACTGCGTGGTTTGCGGCAACCACCCCACTGTGACTAAACTCATTGATTACGAAGAGTTCTGCGGATTACGAGGAGAAGAAAAACCTGTGAACACTGGAGTTCCTGAAATCAGCGTGGAAGAACTGAAGCAGCGTCTGGACGCGAAAGAAGACCTGTTTATCCTCGACGTCCGTGAGCCGCACGAATACCAGATCTGCAATCTGAACGGCACCTTGATCCCACTCAACGACCTGCCACGCCGTGTGCATGAACTCGATCCGAGCAAAGAGATGGTGGTCCACTGCCGCTCCGGCCAGCGCAGCGCCCGGGCTGTGGGCTTCTTACGACAGGCGGGATTCACCAAGGCCAAGAACCTGGCCGGAGGGATACTGGCCTGGGCAGATCGCATTGATCCCAAGGTGCCGAAGTACTAGAAGGAGAGCTACTGGAAACTAGGAGCCGCTGACCTCTTCGTCAGGCTCAGTTGTCTCGACATCTCGCGTCAGTGGTTCCGCTTCTTCCATCTGCTTCTTGCGAGCTTTGTTGTTCAGCTCCTGGCGGACCTGCTGGGACCGGCGGATCACCTCGGCAAAACGGTTCTGGGAATTATCGGCGGGCGGCTTCTTTTCCATACCAGTAGCATACACTCTCGTCGGCCTTTGCGGCGCGCACCGTGGCTTCCTTTCCCGACTTAAGGAGAATTGAAAAAAATCCCCTATTCTCCTAACCTTCTTAGGAGAAGGCCGTCCAAGGAAATCAGGAGGCACGATGGGAAAACAAGCCGATCTTCTGCCCGGGACTCTCGATCTGTTGATTTTAAAAGCGGTCTCTCTCGGGCCGTTGCACGGTTACGGCGTGTTATTACGCATTGAGCAAATCTCAGGCGGCGCTCTCCTGGTGGAGCAGGGCGCGCTGTATCCCGCGTTGTATCGCCTTGAAGAGCAGGGATTGCTGGCGGCTGAGTGGGGCACGTCGGAAAACAATCGTCGAGCCAAGTATTACCAGCTCACACGATCCGGCGAGAAGAGGCTCCGCCAGGAGACTGAGAGCTGGAACCGCGTTGCTTCAGCGATGAACACAGTCCTGCGTGCCGGCCCGGAGGAGGTGTAGCTATGAGCAGGCTGCGCTTTTTGTTTACCCGAATTTTCCGGCGCTCCCAACTCGATCGCGAGATGGATGAAGAACTTCAATTCCACATTGCAGCCCGCGCGGAAGCCCTTGAAAAGACCGGTCTCTCTCCTGCTGAGGCACAGCGCGCCGCCCGCCTTGAGTTCGGGGCACTGGAGAGATACAAGGAAGCCGGACGCGAACAGCGCGCGTTCCACCTCTGGCACAACCTGCTGGCGGACGTTCGCTACGGTCTGCGGATGATGCGCAGAGCGCCGGGATTTACCGTGATCGCGGTACTCACATTGGCGCTGGGAATCGGCGCAAACTCGGGGATGTTCGGCATCGTTTATGGATTGCTCTATCGCCCACTGCCCTTTCCTGACGAAAGCCGTATTGCTGCGGTGCATCTGCATTTCTCACCGCAGAACAACCCACGCGGCAATCTATCCCTGGCTGATTTTGCCGACTGGAGGGCCGGCAACACGGCATTTGAGCAGGTAGCAATTTACTCGAGAAGCAGGTTTACCCTTACGGGCTCTGACCAGGCGGAGCAGGTTGCGGGCGCCTCCGTTACCGCAGATTATTTCTCCATTCTGAGAATCAAGCCGGTGGCCGGACGCACCTTTCAGCCCGGTGACGACGCTGCCGCTGCGCCGGCACAAGTCGTCATCAGTGAATCATTGTGGCAGCGGCGCTTTGGCCGCGCCGGCGACACGATTGGCCGCGTGATTGAAGTCAATGGCAACCCCGCGACGGTCATCGGCGTGGTCCGTGATGGTTACAATTTTCCACTGGCGAATATTGAGCTGTGGCAAAACGTGCGACTCAAGGTCACCCGTCGCGGGCCATTCTTCTTCCAGGGACTTGGCCGTCTCCGGCCGGGGATGACTGTTGCGAGCGCGCAGGCCGAAACCAACTTGATTGGACGCAACATTGAGCACGCAAATCCCAGCGTCTATGCCAACCTCACGATGCCGGTTGAGCCGCTGCGCGACTATCTCGTCGGCAATCTTCGCCCCGCGCTGTTCACCATGCTGGCATTCGTGATGGCGGTGCTTTTGATCGCGACGGTAAATGTCGCCAACCTGCTGCTGGTGCGGGGTAGCACACGGATTCGCGAGATGGCAGTACGTCTAAGCCTGGGCGCAGCGCGACGCCGCCTGGTGCAACAGTTGCTGACGGAAAGCCTTCTTCTTTCTCTGGCGGGCGCTGTCGTGGGATGGTTGCTGGCGTTCGCAGGCATCCGCGCATTTCGCGTATTCAATCCCGGCGGCCTTCCGTTGACGTACCAGGTCCGGCTTGACTGGATGGTCCTTGCATTCACAATCGTAGTCTCTGTAGCTGCGGGCATCGTGTTTGGCATGGTTCCCGCCGTCCAGAGCGCGCGGGGCGACCTGCAGACACCACTCAAAGAAGGCGGTCGTAGCGGTTCCGGCTCGGGCGCTGCCGGACACCATCGCATGCGATCCATTCTGGTGGTAGCTGAAGTCGCTATGTCGCTGGTACTGCTGGTTTCTGCCGGACTTCTGCTGCGAAGCTTCATGCTGTTGCAAAGAGTCGACGTTGGCATCAACGTTCCCCAGGAAAATGTGCTGACCATGGTGGTCACCCCGAAGGCGACCCGGAATCCAAAGAATCCCGCCGCTGACAGCCCAGTGACTCGCGCTTTTTATCAGCGGGTTCTCGACAACCTTGGGAGGTTGCCCGGTGTGCAGTACGCCGCGATTTCTGACAGCCTTCCGCCCGATATGGAAAGCGACGATGACACCTTCAGCATTGCCGGGCGTCCCTGGAGTGATCAGGAGTTTCCCAGCACAACGCTTCCCAGAATCAGCCCGGATTATTTCCCTGCGCTGGGTGTTCCGTTGCTGCGCGGTCGCTTTTTCACGCAGGACGATACGGCAGAGTCTCAGCCGGTGGTGATCATCAGCGCATCGCTGGCCCGGCGCTACTTTCCCGATAGCAATCCGATCGGCCAAAAAATACAAGCCAGCCAGCCCAGCGGCAATGATAGTCCTTTTATGGATATTGTCGGAGTCGTGGGTGACGTGAAGTATTGGGGTATGGAGAGCGATGCCAGGCCGGCTTACTACGTGCCATTCACACAGAATTTGAGCCCGGTAAGTTTTCTCGTGGTGCGGTCGTCAAAGCCCGCAGCCACGCTTGCGCCGGTGATTGAACGCGAGATTCATGCCTCAGATAAAGATGCGGTTGTTCGCCGCCTTTTGACCATGGAAGATGTGCTGAGCGAGTCAGTGGCGGAACCACGCTTTCGCACGCTGCTGCTGGCTGCGTTCGGCGGATTAGCGCTGGTGCTGGCTGCAATCGGGATTTACGGTGTCATCGCTTATTCGGTCACCCAACGCACGCAGGAGATCGGCATTCGCATGGCCCTCGGCGCGCAACGGTCGCACGTGCTGATGATGGTGATGCGGCACGGAGCGTTGCTGGTAGTGGTGGGGCTGGGGATCGGTCTGGTGGGTGGCCTGCTGGTGGCGCGCGCGCTGTCGCGTTTTCTTTTTGCCATCGGCCCGGGGGATCCTCTGGCCTTCGCTCTCGCAGTGATTCTGCTTGCATGCGTAGGATTGGCGGCAGCAATGATTCCGGCACTGCGCGCAACCAAAATCGATCCCCTGGTAGCCCTGAGATATGAATGAGGTTTCTTCGGGCGAAGGAAGGCTACGACTTACTTTTCCGGCTGAAAGAGATATCGCCCTTTTTGTTTTTCGCTGATTGACTCCGCAACCTGTAGAAACGCGCGTGCCGCATGGGACAGCTGTCCGCCTTTGCGATAGACGATCCTCAGCTTGCGCTCCAGTTTCAGCTCTTTCACCTGAACTGCAACCAACTCCCCGCGAGCCAGCTCCGGCTCCACGGCGATTCCCGGCACCAACGCTACTCCATTGCCCGCGGCAACAAAGCGCTTGATGGCCTCGATGGTAGGCATCTCCACGCCGATGTTCAGCGGCGTCTTGTGCCGCTTGAACTCTTCCAGAACCTTGAGACGATAAGGCGAGACCACGTTATGCGCCACAAATGACTCAGCTCCCAGCTGTCGTATGCTCACGCTCGTTGTCTTCGCCAGCGGATGGCCGGGTGGAACCACAAACGTTAACTGGTCATAGAAGACAGCAATCGATTGCAGTATGGCACTCTCCGGACGGAATGACAGCACGCCCAGTTCCACGGTGTGGTCGGAAACTTGGTCGGCGATTGAGCTGGCTAGCGACCGGTGCACAGCAATCTTGATCATGGGACAGAAGCGGCGAAAGTCCTCCAGCACGCGCAGCAGATAAAGCGCCGTGAACTCGTTGGCGGCGATGGCCAGCGTACCGCGCTGAAACTGCCGCAGCTCTTCCAGTGAGGCGCGCGCTTCCCGGCGCAGGTTCAGCATTTTTTGCGCGTATTCTTCCAGGACTTTGCCCGCGTCGGTGAGCATGCCGTCGCGCGTGGAGCGGTCGAACAGGGGCTCGCCGACTTCCTCCTCCAGCTTGCGCACCATCTGGCTCACCGCCGGCTGCGTGCGATGCACCTGTGCTGCCGCGGCGGAGAAGCTACCCGTCTGCGCTACTGCCAGAAAAGTCTCAAGCTGAAAGAAGTCCATCACCATCCATCCATTCGTTTTGCTGAACCGGAATCGCCCCGCTTATAGAATAAGAAATTGTAATAATATCAGAAGAATTATAACTTTGACTTATTAACTTCCGAGAGGCCACCATGGTTCTTCGCTCTATCCGGAGGGAAAGCCCATGGAGAAACCTCGCATTACTTTCTTTGACACCACGTTGCGCGACGGCGAGCAGGCGCCCGGCTGCAGCATGGGCGTCTATGACAAGTTGCGCATGGCCCGCCAGCTCGATGCTCTGGGCGTGGATGTGATTGAAGCCGGCTTTCCTATCGCTTCAGAAGATGACTTCCGAGCCGTGGGCCTGATTGCCGTGGAACTTCAGCGGCCGGTCATCGCCGGGCTGGCCCGCGCCAATGAACCGGATATCCGCCGCGCCTGGACCGCGCTCGAAAAGGCGCAACGGCCGCGTATTCACGTTTTCCTCGCCGGCTCTGACCTGCACTTGCAATGCAAGCTCAAGATCACACGCCAGCAGGCGCTGGAGCAGGCATATCGCGCGGTCTCCTATGCCAGGTCGCTGTGTAACGATGTTGAGTTCTCCCCGGAAGACGCTACGCGTTCCGATCCGGAATTTCTTGTGAGTTTCGTCCAGGCTGCGGTTGATGCCGGCGCGACGACCATCAACATTCCTGACACTGTCGGCTATTCGATCCCCGATGAGTTTTCCGCCATCATCCGCTCCATTCGCGAGCGCGTGCGCAACATTGAGAACGTGACCATCTCCGTGCACTGCCACAATGATCTCGGTCTGGCTGTGGCCAACACGATCGCTGCTATCAATGCCGGCGCGCGCCAGGCGGAATGCACCATCAACGGCATTGGCGAGCGTGCGGGTAACGCATCGCTGGAAGAAATTGCGATGGTGCTCAGTGTTCGCCAGGCTCAGCTACCTTACGACAATGGCATTAACACGGCGCAGATTTATCCCTCGAGCTGCCTGCTTTCCGAGATCATTGGTTTTACGCCGCAACCCAACAAAGCCATTGTCGGCCGCAACGCGTTTGCCCACGAAGCGGGAATTCATCAGCACGGCGTGATTGCCAACCCGCTCTGCTATGAGATCATGACGCCCGAATCAGTGGGCGTACCCGGCAATAACCTGGTGTTGGGCAAGCACTCCGGACGGCACGCGCTGGGCAAGCGACTCTCCGAGCTTGGTTACACCGCTTCGGCATCGGAGCTTGATTCGGTCTACGCGCGTTTTATGAAACTAGCCGAGAACAAGAAGAAGATTTACGATCAGGATCTGCTGTCTCTGGTTCCCATTACTGCACGCGAGCGGGCTGCTGCCCACGCTGCAAGCTGAGTCTATATCTTGAAAGAAAGAAGTTGGTACCGAACCCATGCGTTTTAAGTTGACAGTCCTGCCCGGTGACGGTGTTGGTCCGGAAGTTGCGCGTGAAGCCGTACGTATTCTTCACGCGTTGAGTCAATTTTCTGACTGCGAATTTGTGTGTGAGGAGAAGACGGTTGGCGGCGCGGCCATTCGCGCTCACGGTATGCCACTACCCGAAAGCACGGTGGCCGCCTGCCTTAAGAGCGACGCGGTGTTTCTTGGCGCCGTCGGCGCCCCGGAATTTGACCATCTGCCTACGCAGCAAAAGCCCGAAGCCGGGCTGCTTGGCTTACGCACGGCCCTGGGCGGCTTTGCCAACTTGCGCCCAGCCCTCTCTTTTCCGGCGATCGCTGATTGCTCCCCCTTGCAGCGGTCGCGAGTGGAGGGAGCTGACGTGCTGTTTGTTCGCGAACTCCTCGGCGGGCTGTATTTTGCCCAACCGCGTGGCTTTGAAGACGACAACGGTTCTGCATTCAATACCATGCGCTACTCGGTGGAAGAGATTGAGCGCGTGGCGCGCATCGCCTTTGAGCAGGCGCAGTCGCGGCGAAAGAAAGTTACTTCGGTCGACAAGGCCAACGTGCTCGAGACTTCGCAGCTGTGGCGGCGCACGGTGACACGGGTTGCGCGCGAGTATCCTGACGTGAAGCTGGACCACATGTACGTGGATTCCTGCGCCATGCATCTGATCACCAATCCGGCGCGCTTTGATGTGGTGCTCACGGAAAATCTTTTCGGCGACATTCTGTCGGACGAAGCCGCGGCCATTACCGGCTCGCTGGGAATGCTGGCTTCAGCCACCATCGGCGGCGCCGTCGATCTTTATGAGCCAGTGCACGGCTCGGCGCCGGACATCGCCGGCCAGGGGATTGCCAATCCTCTGGGCGCCATTGCCTCAGTCGCCATGATGCTGCGTCTTTCCGCAGGAATGAGCCATGAAGCTGCCGATCTTGAAGCCGCTATTCATCAGGTGCTGGACGATGGATATTGCACCGCAGACCTGGCCCGTCCAGGCAAGCGGGTGGTGAGCACCACTGAGATGGGAGAGCTGGTGGAGCAGCGTTTTGTCACAAGGCTGGACCGCCGCTTTTCGTATCATGCCGTGTGAGTTTGAATCATGACCGCGCGAACTCTATTCGATAAAACCTGGGACCGCCACCTGGTCTGCGCCGGGCCTGAAGACTCGTCCATTCTTTATATCGACCTGCATCTGGTCCACGAGGTTACTTCGCCGCAGGCGTTTGCCGGGCTGCGCGAAGCCAAACGCAAAGTCCGTCGGCCCGATCTCACCTTTGCCACACTCGATCACAACATTCCCACTGCCGGTAACCGCATGCAGCTGGAAGACGCGTTGGCACGGACCCAGGTGGAAGCCTTGCGCCAGAACTGCCGTGAGTTTGGTGTTCAGCTATTTGATCTGGATGCGCCGGAGCAGGGAATTGTTCACGTGATCGGCCCGGAACTGGGATTGACGCAGCCGGGGATGACGATTGTCTGCGGTGACAGCCATACCAGCACGCACGGAGCCTTCGGTGCGCTGGCCTTCGGCATCGGCACGTCTGAAGTAGAGCACGTGTTAGCCACGCAGTGCCTGGTGCAGAAGAAGCCCAAGTCAATGCTCATACAGTTCAAGGGCGCTGTTGGCGCAGGCGTGACCGCCAAGGACCTTGTGCTGGCGATGATCGCGCAGATCGGTACTGACGGCGCCAGTGGCCACGTGATTGAGTATGCCGGTGAGGCCATTCGTGCGCTATCCATGGATGCGCGCATGACCATCTGCAACATGAGTATTGAAGCTGGCGCCCGCGCGGGCATGATCGCTCCCGATCAGACGACCTTTAACTATCTGCAAGGCCGCCGCTTTGCGCCACAGGACGAGGCTTGGGAGAGAGCGAAGCAAGACTGGTCCACGCTGCAAACAGATCCCGGCGCCCATTTCGATTCGAAGGTTGAAATCAACGCCGCCGAGATCGCTCCCTTTGTAACCTGGGGAACCAACCCAGGCATGGCCGCGCCGGTTACAGGCGAAGTTCCCAGTCCGGACCGAGCGGCAAATGACTCGGAGCGCAACGGCATCGGCCGCGCTCTTGAATACATGGGCTTGCAGCCGCACACGCGGATAGAGGACATCGCAATCGACCGTGTCTTCATCGGCTCCTGTACCAACGCACGGCTGGAAGATATCCGCAGCGCTGCTCGCGTGGTGAAGGGCTACAGGATTTCCAGCAGCGTGCAGGGGATGATCGTCCCCGGTTCACAGCAGGTGAAGCGCGCTGCCGAGCAGGAAGGCTTGCACCGCATCTTCACTGACGCCGGCTTCGAATGGCGTGAATCCGGCTGCTCCATGTGCCTGGGTATGAATCCTGACCGGTTGAAGCCGGGCGAACGCTGCGCTTCCACCAGCAACCGAAATTTTGAGGGCCGTCAGGGCGCGGGCGGACGCACGCATCTGGTAAGCCCCGCCATGGCAGCCGCCGCGGCCGTGAAAGGCCACTTTGTTGATGTTCGCAACTGGCGCTACAAGGATTGAGGGATGCAGAGCTTCACTGTCCATTCCGGAATTGTTGCCGTGCTGGAGCGCGACAACGTCGATACCGATCAGATCATTCCCAAGCAGTTTCTCAAGCGCATTGAGCGCACCGGCTACGGCGATGTTCTTTTCTTCGACTGGCGCTATGCCTGCAATGGCGCACCTGACGCGGCTTTCCCGTTGAATGCCCCCCAATATCGTGGAGCCAGCATTCTTCTAGCGGGAAAGAACTTTGGCTGCGGATCGTCGCGCGAGCATGCGGTCTGGGCGCTGCGGGATTACGGTTTCCGCGTGGTGATTGCGCCTTCGTTTGCCGACATCTTTGCCAATAACTGCCTGAAGAATGGAGTGCTCACGGTGACGCTGCAGCCTGCGGAGATCGCGCAGCTTCGTGCCCGTGATGCCGCCGGGCTCTATCGTCTCAAAATCGATCTGGAGGCATGCCAGGTCTCCGCGCATGACGGCTTCAAAGCTCCATTTGCGGTTGACGCCTTTACCCGTACCTGCCTGCTCGAAGGGCTGGATGAAATTGGTATGACCTTGAAGCACGAGGCCGAGATTGCAAAATACGAGCAAAAACGGGCAGCTTTCACGCAAGCTTAATCGACAGCAATTTAATTGCCTGAGAACTTGTTTCGCTGGCATGTCTCTTCTATCGTTATCTCATGCTGCCGATGGCTAAAACGCCTGCCGTCCCAGGCCTGCAGCCAGGGAAAAAAGCAGTCGTTGTTTTCTTTGAGACAGACTGTCCTACGTGCCAGCTTGCCCTGCCTTATCTGAACGCGCTCGGGAACGACTCGGTCCAGGTGATCGGCTTCTCGCAGGATGACGAAGCTTCCACTGGCGAGTTTGTCCGCCAACTGAACATCAAGTTTCCCGTCCAGCTTGATGCAGAACTCAAGTTCAGTCGCGCTTTTGATCCCCAGTCAGTCCCGACGTTTTATCTCCTCGATGAAGGCGCACAGGTGCAGAGCACGGTCGAGGGCTTTAGCAAGCTGGGTTTGAACCATCTTGCCGGCGCGCTTGGCCATGCTCCCATCGCGCCACCGGATGATGGCGCGCCGGACTGGAAGCCGGGTTGTGGTTCGCGACATCGGGAACCTGAGAGACCAGGCTTGGAGCAGGGAAACAAAATTCATTTTCTGAGAAACACAGCCCAACCTGCATCGCGCATCAAGCTGCGTTGGAAGGAAGATCCTTTTGAATACTGTCGCCAGAAATTTGGCGACGCTCTGCCGGTGATTCCTCCGACGGTCGAAAAAGTTAATGCCATGGTCGCGGCGACCGGCTTATCGCCACAGGCCATAATTGCCCGTGTTCCGCCCGTGTACGGCGAAGCCACAGTCGAGAAGATTGCCGCCAACGCCGTAATGGCCGGTTGCGTGCCGGAGATGATGCGCGTGCTGCTCCCGCTCGTGCGCGCTGCATGTGATGAACGCTTCAACATTCATGGAGTTCAGGCCACCACGCATTTTGCCGCGCCGTTGGTGATGATCAACGGGCCGGTGCGCCATGAACTAGGTTTCTGGTCAAAGCAAAACGTCTTCTCCAATGTTGCGCGCGCCAACAGCAGCCTGGGCCGGGCGTTTCAACTGATTTTGCTGAATATCGGTGGCGGGAGGCCCGACGGGATCGATATGTCCGCCCTGGGCAATCCGGGAAAGTTTTCCTTCTGCATTGCCGAGAACGAAGAAGAGAATCCTTGGGAGCCGTTTCACGTAACGCGCGGACTGAAGCGCGAGCAAAGTGCAGTCTCACTCTTCGCAGCCGAGCCGCCGCGCGGCGTGAGCGAACATACCGCGCCCCACGGCAAGAGCGTACTGGAGACCATTTCGTTCGCGTTGGCCACGGTCTGGAGTTACCGCATGTGCCTCATGCCTGAAGCGATCGTGGTGCTCTGCCCCGAGCACGTGAAGACGATTCATCGCGATGGCTTCAGCAAAGAGCAGGCGCGGCAATTTCTTTTCGAGAATACGGGAATCCCGGTCCGGTACTATTCCGACGCGGAGAGAGCAGAAGGCACTCAGCTCACATCCAACTACAAGGAAATTACGATTCGCGGCGAAAGGTGCTATCAGAAATTCCGCTCGCCCGAGTCGATCAGCATCTTTGTCACGGGCGGGACAGCGGGAAAATTTTCTGCGGTGATCGGCAGTTGGGCCACCGGACCGACCGGCAGCCAGATGGTGACCTACCGAATTCCTGATCGATGACGAATAAGGAGCAGCGCATGGCAGTAACGATTGTTCATCCCGGAAATGAGAACGTCGCGAATGCGGCAATGCCGCCGCAGCGGCTGAGCAGCCTGGCGGGCAAGAAGATCGGGCTGCTGGATATCAGCAAGCCAGGCGGAAGTTTTTTTCTGGATCGCCTGGAGGAGATCCTGCGCACTCGCTATAGAGTTGCAGAGATCGTGCGCGCACGCAAACCGACTTATACGAAAAACGCCCCCGCACAGATCTTCGAGCAGCTGCGCGGAATGGATGCGGTGATTGAAGGCCTGGCAGATTGAGGGTCGTGCACTACGTGCAGTTTGCACGATACGATCCATCTGGAAAACCTAGGCGTTCCCGCAGTGCCGGTGGCCACCACGGAGTTCACCGCTCCGGCGCGTGTTCAAGCCAGCGCTCTCGGCCGGCCAGGCTTTGATGCCGTTTATGTGCAGCATCCAATTCAGGACCAGACGCCGCAGCAGATCGCAGCCCGCGCCGATGCGGTCGCAGAGCAGATAGTGCGTAGGCTGACGGTAAGTTAAGGTTTCACCACCCATTTGCACCATTTCCGTTCCAATGGCACAATAAACCTCTATTTATCAACGGTGATGGGCGCAGGATTTTGCGTCGAACGCCGGGGTCAGGGCATCAAAAACAGTAAGGCTGCGGGCTTCAACAACCCCGCAGGTCGGGCGCATCAAGCGCAGTGGACCTGCTGGAGCCTGCGGATGCTTTCAACATCTCCGTTCCGGACACAACACAAATGTGCGGGACTGAAGGCGGAAAACATGTCGACTGTGGTTGCTCCAATCGAAGAGCGCGGCGCCAGTTGCTCGCTCGACAACTATCTCGTACTCCCCGATCACACAATGGATGCACGCATTGCCGCGGCCCGGCGCGAACTTGGGTCACGCGCGGTGATTCTGGGCCATCACTACCAGCGCGATGAGGTCATCCGTTTCGCCGATTTTCGCGGCGACTCCTATAAACTGGCCCAGGAAGCTGCGCGCACCGCCGCCGACTACATTGTCTTCTGTGGCGTGCACTTCATGGCGGAAAGTGCCGATGTTCTCGCCGATGGCGGCCAGCAGGTGATTCTGCCTGACCTCAACGCCGGTTGTTCCATGGCCGATATGGCCGAGATCGGCCAGGTGGAAAGCTGCTGGGAGCAGCTTGTTGCGCTGGGCCTGACCGACGATAGCGGCCAGGGCATCACGCCTCTTACCTATATGAATTCAACCGCGTCCATCAAGGCGTTTTGCGGTGAACGCGGCGGCCTGGTTTGCACCTCCTCAAATGCCCCCGCGGCTTTTCGCTGGGCGTTTGCCCGAAATGAAAAGATCCTCTTCCTTCCTGACCAGCATCTTGGCCGCAATACGGCGTTTGCCATGGGCATTCCGCTGGACCAGTGCGTGGTGTGGGACCCGTTCATGATTCAGGGCGGTGTTGATCCGGCACGGTTGCGCCGGGCTAAGGTCATTTTGTGGAAGGGACATTGCTCCGTCCACCAGCGCTTTCTCCCCGAACACGTTGACAGGGTCCGAAAGCGCTTTCCCGACATCAAGGTAATTGTTCATCCGGAGTGCCGCTGGGAGGTCTGCCAGAAAGCCGACGGCGTCGGCTCGACCGAGGGCCTGATCAAGATGATTGCCGATGCTCCGGAGGGCAGCAAATTTGCTGTGGGCACGGAGATCCACCTGGTGAATCGCATGGGGAAAGAATTTACCCGCGAGGGTAAAATGGTGATCACCTTAGATGATTCTGGCTGCCTTTGCACCACGATGTTCCGCATTTCGCCACAGCACCTGTGCTGGGCGCTGGAGAACCTGGTGGAAGGCAACGTAGTCAACCGTATCCAGGTGCCGGACGAGGTCAAACATTGGGCGCACGTGGCGCTGGATAGAATGCTGGAGATCCGCTAGATAATGAATCCGAGGCTCCGCCAGGATGCTACGCCGGCTGGAGTGATGTGAAAGATGGCCAAGCAGAAAACATTTACGCTGGATGAAGCAACCACGCTGCTGCCGGTCCTCCGCGCCCTGCTCAAGCGAGCCATGGATGGCAAACGGACGATTGAAGACGTAGAAAAAGAACTGCAGGATGTGAAGCACAGGATCCTGCTGAGCGGCGGCCTCCTGGTCGACATTCCCGAAATGTCGCGCCGCCGTGCAGAGCATGACAAGGCCGTGCAGAGCATTAAAGATGTTTTGGCAGAAATTGAAGCCATCGGCGTGCAGGTAAAAGATCTGGATATTGGATTGCTTGATTTTCCCTGCGCGGTGGACGATGAAATTGTTCTGCTGTGCTGGAAGTACGGGGAAGAAAAGATCCAATACTGGCATGGTCTGGAAGAAGGCTTTCGCGGCCGCAAACCCATCGACGAGCGCATTCTGCGCGGGAAGAAGAGAGAAAAGCCCAACTAAAAGCTATGCAGTTGCTGTCCTGAATGGAGCTTGATTCCTGAGCCTTCTTTTTTCGCTGGAGTCCAAAGCAGAGACAAAAAGATCGAGTGGCGCACAACCCGCGGCAGAGACTCCCGACTCCTATCTGAGAATTCCCCTGATTTTGGTGTTAGCAAGAATTCGCAGACTTCTCCCGGGGGTATGTTCGTGAGCGCCATTCGACTTAACCTTCCTTTTTGCTTCGTTGTCACGCTGGCTTTGATTGCGGTTGGTTGTGGCGGAATTGGAGCAAGCAGAACCCAGAGCCCTACACCGACGCCGACTCCATTTGCGACGCCAACGCCCTCGCCGACTCCGTTCCCATCGCCAACCCCGATCATTACTCCAACTCCAATTCCCAGTCCTACCCCTACACCGCTGCCCACGCCTACTCCATTTCCGACTCCTACACCAACGGCCACACCAACTCCGACTCCGGCAGCCATGAGCACGTTTGTTTTCGCCGGCAGCGCCGGGTTGCCGCGGGAAGCTGGCGGAACGGTGACAGGCTTCAGGCTTAACCCCGACGGTCGCCTGGTTTCGGTTCCTGGATCGCCGTTCAAAACAAGCAACACCCCCCGAGTCCTTCGAAGTGATCCGCAGGGTCGTTTTCTTTTCATCGCAGAAGATAACGCCGCACCCGGAGGCAACTGTGTCGACGAACCAGGCGCCCTCTCAGTTGAACGCGTGAATCCAGCCTCCGGCGCGCTCAGCCAGGCCGATCGCATTACGTTACGTGGGTCCTGTGTTCGCGATATTGCGATTGATCCATCGGGCCGACATCTGTATGTGGGAGTTGAAAACGTGTCTACGTCCGGTGGGGCGATTCAGGAGTTTTCTATCGGAGCCACGGGCAGGCTAACGGAGCTGGCAAGCTCGCCAGTGATGGTGGAAGACCTTCCGGTGAGTTTTGCCATGCATCCGAACGGCAGATTTCTATTTGCCGCCACGCCCAATCTTACGGTGCTTGATCGCGATCCCGGCGGAGGAGAATTATCTGTGCGCGCGGTCTTCAGCACACCGAAACAACGGCTGGTACTAGATTCGACACGGACGGTACTTACTGCGCGCGAACGGGATACCAAGGAGATTTCGGAATTTCAAGTGGATTCCGCAGGGAATGTCAGCGTGGAAAGGCAGGGCCGAGCGAAACCACCATTTTTCGTAGCGGATGATCCACTGCTGGCGATCGTGACTCCGCAGGAGTGAAAACAAACCGGCCCGCGACGAATCGCGGGCCGTATGGAAATTCAAAAGCTTGGCCTCTTTAATCATCGGTGCACGCACCGAACCCTAAGGCTTTCTTCCTTCTATCCATTTCGGCCTGAAATCTGAATTGGCCAGCCAAATCACGGGCTCAACCATGGAATGGATCGCCTGCTCCATGTGGGCAAAATCAAGGTGGCTTACATCATCGCTCGGGCGATGATAGTCGGCATGCAGGCCATAGCTGGAGACAGTTTGTGCCACCACGCCCCGTCGCGCGAGCGCGTAGTTATCGGAGCGCTGGAAAAAGTTCTGCTGCGGATGCGGATCGGCTACCAGCTTGGCGCCATGTCTTGCCAGCTCCGGGCCCAGATTGCTGCGTTCGAAGCCGGTAAGCCAGAGTTCATCCGGCTTGACCGCTGCATCAGGGCGGCCGATCATCTCAAACTCCAGATTGGCCACGATGTTCTTCAGCGGAACGGGAGGATGCTCGAGGAAATATCCGTTACCCTGGCCTCCGGTTTCTTCGCTGCCAAAAAAGACAAATAGGACGGTGCGCTTCGGGGCTTCCTTTCTCTCGGCCAGAGCGCGTGCCAGTTGCAGCACGGCAACGCAGCCGGAAGCATCGTCATCGGCTCCGTTGAAGATGTTGTCGCCGCTCATTCCTTCGCGCATTCCCAGATGGTCCATGTGGGCGGTGAGCAGCAGCACTTCATCCTTCAACTTTGGATCGGCGCCGCGGAGCACGCCAATCACGTTGCGCGTGTTCCATTGCTTTTTGCCTTCGCGATAGAAATTAAATTCACCCGCCACATTCTGGATATAGCTGCCGTTGTCGCCCAGCGGTTCGATCCCGATCTGCCGCAGCTCAGAAGCCAGATAGGTAGCAGCCAGCAATTCGTCGTGCGATCCACTGCCTCTGCCCTGCAGGGCGTCACTGGCCAGAAATTCCATGGCGCCGCGAATCTCAGCGCCGTCGCGGCTGGCAGTTGGCTGTGCTGATACCGGTAAAGCAAGACAAGAAAAAAGAATGACAAAAGAGAGCAGGTTGCCGCGCGTGGTCAATGGTCCTCCGAAGCATGAGTATACAGGCTTGCTTACCACGAACTAGATCAAGAGAGAAGCGATGGGATCTTTCCACCTACTGAACATCCTTTGCGATATGGCCCGGATGCTTCGCCGGCGCGCGATTCTCGAGTTCGCTCGCAACCTGCTCCAGCCAGCGCAGTTCAGTGCGGAACTGTTCAATGACGAGACTGATCATCCAATAGGCTTCATGGAAGCGGTGTCCGACTTCCTGCTCGACCGCGCGCAATGTTTCTTCTTCGCGCGCCAACTCGCGAAGGAGAAATTCTTTCCTTCGTTTGAGCTGTTCCCGGACTACCGATTGTCGCGCTTGCCAGGAAAGGGCCATCCAGGTGAGGAAGGGCGGGCGCTCGCGATGAGTGGTCCAATCGACTCGTTCCAGCGCACAGGCCAGCGCCGTGCGACCTTTGGCCGTCGTGGCAAAGACGCGCCGCTCTGGGCCCAGCGCCGGTTCCGGGTCGCCGCCTTCACGGATGAACCCCAGCCGTTCAAGCTTTTCCAGAGAATAATAGACCTGCGGCCGTGAGACGCCCGCCCAGTCCTGTACCTGCCGCCGCTCCAACTCCAGATTTGCCTGGTAGCCGTGCATCGGTTGTTCCGCCAGCAGGCTCAGCAGCACCAGATCGGGCACCGTCAGGCCGCGCTTTCTAGTTGCGGGCATGGCCAGCCTTCCGCTGCCGGCTCCAATACCACCACTGGCATTGCTCGGCAGGCAGAAGAGGATTGCGCGCCTGGGCCACTGCCGCGGAGAAAACATCCTGGCAGCAAATGTCGACCCTTTCCCCGGTAATGCGGCAAAGCCGGCGATAGAGTTTGACCGGGTCCTGGCGCGCCAGCTGTTCCACGCTGCGGATTTTCAAGAGCTTAAAGTCGCGCAACATGGCTGGGCCAATCGAAATCAGGTCTTCTAAACGTCGCTGCTGAGTGAGCATAAATTCCTACCGATTTGACAGGCCGATTGGCCTGTTGTATCGTTATCTAGTCTAAATAAGACTAGCATCTTTTGCAAGGAGAAAAATCAAATGAAATCGATCGCAGTAAAGAAGATCACGCCCATCCTGTTTGCTCGGGAAGTTGAGCCTTGTATCCGCTTTTGGACTGACCGTATGGGCTTCCAAAAAACTGTGGAGGTGCCGGAGGGGGACAAGATCGGCTTTGTGATGTTGGAAAAAGACGGCCTTGAGCTGATGTATCAAAGCTTTGCCAGCGTGGAGAAAGACAACGCTGCCACCGCACAGCTTGCCGCCAAAGGCCCAACATTTCTGTACATCGATGTTGATGATCTCAGCCAGGTGCAGGCAGCGACCGCGGGAGTTGAGATCGCCATGGCGGAGCGCTCAACTTTTTATGGTGCGAAAGAATTCGGCGTCAAGGATCCAGCGGGGCACTGGATCATTTTTGCCCAGCAGGGCGCGGCGGCGCAGGGCTGAGCCTGCTGGGCGGCCACAGCGCGAGTACATTCGGCACGGCGCAAATCGGCCTGGAGGACACGGCCTATCGCACTCAGACTGCACCTGTATTGCTGCAGGCAGGGCTGTTATATTTGAGAGTAAAGGCTCATGCTGAAATCCCCGAACAATGTGCCCGCCCACAGGCGCGTCAGCGCAGTGATATGGCTGTTGATCTCCGCTTTCGGCATCCTCACTGGATGTCGAGGTGTAGGCTCCTCCGGCGGCAATGAGTATGCTTACGTAGCGGTTACTGAAGCCGGGTTGCGCGACCATGTTTCCACGGTTTACAACAAAACCGGCGTGGTGCATAACGGCGAGCGCCTGCAGATCCTGGAACGAATGCAGAGTAAGCGTTTTGTGCGGGTACGCTCTCCGCGTGGCGAAGAAGGCTGGGTACAGGAACGCTACCTGGCCGATCAGCAAACCTTCGACGAGTTTCATCGCCTTTCTGAACAGTTCAAGAGCTCCGCAGCCCAGGCAACGGCGACCACAGAAGAGCAGGTGAAGGTCCACGTCTTGCCGGGACGCAAGACCAGCTATCTCTATCTGTTGAATGAAAAGCAGAAGGTTGATCTGTTGCAGCGGCAGATAGTGGATCGCAACGCTCCGCCGGCGCAGCTTAAGGACGACAAGCCCGACAAAGCCAAAGACGCCGACAGCGATACGGACAGCTCTGACGATGACAAGAGCAAATCCAGCGAGAACACTGCCCCGGCCATCCGCGAGGATTGGTGGCTGGTGCGCGATACGCAAAATCGCGTGGGGTGGGTACTAGGCCGGGCCTTGTACCTGGACATTCCGGAAGAGATCGCACAATACTCTGAGGGCCAGCGCATTGTCGCCTCCTTCGCTCTCGATGAGGTCCCAGACGGAGATAAGAAGGTTCCCGAGTATCTGGTGCTCTTCACCGAAAATAAAGACGGCATGCCCTATGACTTCAACCAGGCGCGTGTATACACGTGGAATGCGCGCAAGCATCGCTATGAAACGGCTTTTCGCGAGCGCAACCTGTCCGGCTTTCTGCCGGTGACCCTGGGCCGGCAGGATTTTGATAAAGAGGGGAACTTGCGCACCTTCGTCCTTCGTAACAAGGAGGACAATGGCAACGTCCGCGATTTGACCTACAAGTTCAATCCTCCCATGGTGCGCCGAGTTTTGGCTCCTGGTGAAGAGCCACCGAAGGCCCAGCATAAGAAGCCAGCCCGTAAGATCGCAGCAAACCACTGAAATTACAAAGCTTTACGCCGTGGCCGCGATCTTAACACTACCTGTGGCATCCAGCGGCCTTCCTTCTGCCGTCCAACAGGGTATGGCAGAAAAGGTAAAACGGCTGAACCTGGAACGGGATTACAAGAAATATCTGTATTTCGTGGATGGCGACGGGAACGTGTGCCAGAAACCGAAATCAGGCGAGGGCGAGAACCACGTGCTGGTGCCGAATGCTGTCGAGCGCGACAATCAGTACCTGTACTTCATTGACAAGGAAGGCGACGTGGCGCGATCTCCTCGGGCTACGCGCCGGACCAAGAAAGTAGCCTGACACAAGGCTGAATGAGCGTGCGCGGCTTAAACCTGCTGGTATTTCGCGATGGCCGCCGGCGGGTGAGCGGAGCGGAGTTGAAGTCCGCTCTGATGTCGCAGCTTGACGGGTTCAGCGATGCTTCGCCGGCCGACCTCAAGACCGGCGTGCTTTTGTGTGCGGGAGAATTCGAGTGCGCAGTTGCCGACGCACCAGGCGGCTGTGCTTCATCGCTTGCTGACCTAACCGACGTGCTGGCTGAAGCATTTTTAGGCAGCCGGCTTTCCGAGCAATTTCAAAGCATAAGAAGCGCGATGACACATGCTCATGTGCCGGAGGAGATGACTATCTCTGCTCCGGAAGGCTTTGCTTACTACGCGCTTCAGCCTGGCGCGTACTCGCAGGTTTTGGACAAGTTGCCCGCTCTGCCGGAGAGAGTTGTTGTGATCGGTATTCGCAGTATTGGCGTCACGCTAAGCGCGGTTACCGCCGCGGCAGCGCGCCTTCGGGGGGCACAGACGAGTCGATTTACCGTTCGCCCTGCTGGACATCCCTACGATCGAAGAACAGAGTTTTCCGAAAGCCAATGGCAGATCATTCAGAGCGGAGTCTCGCGGGCAGCAGGGTTTCTGGTCGTCGACGAAGGCCCCGGGCTGAGCGGCTCGTCATTCCTTTCGGTCGCGGAGGCGTTGCAACAGGCAGGAGTCCCGCGCGAGAGAATCACTCTGCTTTCTGCGCACCAGCCGAATCCAGAGGCTCTCTGTGCTGCCAACGCGTCACAGCGATGGCGGAAGTTTCATTGTGTAGCGGCTGCAGGTGAGGCAAGCTGGCCAGCTGGTACCGGAGCTTTTGTCGGCGGGGGCCATTGGCGAAACCGGTTGTTTCAGGATGAATCTCTCTGGCCTGCAGTCTGGAGCAACATGGAGCGCGCGAAGTATCTGTCGCCTGCTGGAGATAAAGAATCCAGGCTGTTCAAGTTTGCCGGCCTCGGCCATTATGGCCATGCTGCTCTGGAGCGCGAGCAGTGTCTAGCTGCGGCGAAATTTGCTCCCGGACCTTGCCAAGAGGAGCACGGCTTTGTTTCCTATCCCTGGCTAAGCGGCCGGCCGATGGCAGCGGGCGATCTTAGCCATGAAGTGATTGTCCGCATAGCGGAGTATTGTGCGTTTCGGGCCAATGCCTTCAGCGTTTCCAATGTGGATATTAGCTCCTTGCAGCAGATGGCCGAGCACAATCTGGCTGAGCTTGGACTAGATCTGCCTGTTTCAATGACGCTCGAACGGGCGGTCATCGCCGACGGCCATATGCAACCGCACGAGTGGATCATCACGCCAGAAGGCAAGCTCTTGAAAACTGATTCCGGCAGCCATGGCGACGATCACTTCTATCCTGGCCCAACCGATATAGCCTGGGATCTGGCGGGAGCAATGGTCGAATGGCAGATGGATGCCGGGCACTCAGCTCGATTTCTGGACGCTTACCGTCGTAT
>DATBHX010000100.1:0-97304 GCA_036557225.1 Candidatus Angelobacter sp. | reverse complement strand
GGAAGAGTAACAACGCCTTCTTTTGTCTTGTTGCTGGCAAGAAATGCTTCGCCTTCCTTCTTGTTGGTGTCAGCAGCCTGCTTTGCCTGCTCCTCCTGCTTGGCGCGCAATTCGGTTTGCAGCTGAATAATTGCTGCCATCCACCGCGCCTGCTCAAGCCAAAACGCCCGATGCTCCCGCGCCCAAGGCCGATTCCGCTGCGCCCTTCGCCAACCAGAAGGACAAAGTCAGCTACGCCATCGGCATGAATATTGGCTCGGGCATTCACCGGCAGTCGGTTGACGTGAACCCTGACGTGCTGGCCCAGGGCATCAAAGATGCCATCGCCGGCAAGACACAGATCACCGAAGAGGAGGCGCGCGCAGCAATTATTCAGCTGCAAACCGAATTGCGCGCCAAGCAGGAGGAGCAGGCAAAGCAGGCTGCTGACACCAACAAGAAGGAAGGCGAAGCATTTCTTGCCAGCAACAAGACAAAAGAAGGCGTTGTTACTCTTCCCAGCGGGCTGGAGTACAAGATCCTGAAAGCGGGCACCGGTCCCAAGCCCACTGCATCGGATACGGTTGTGTGCAATTATCGCGGTACGCTGATCAACGGCAAGGAGTTTGACGCGAACCAGGGAGCGGAGTTCCCGGTAGGCCGTGTGATCGCAGGCTGGACTGAGGCCCTGAAGCTGATGCCTGTAGGCTCGAAGTGGCAGCTGGCAGTCCCATCCGATCTGGCCTATGGACCGCGTGGCACCCCGGATGGCACCATTGGCCCGAATGCGACGCTTCTGTTTGACGTTGAGCTGGTCTCCATCAAGCCTCCCGAGGGAAGTCCTTCGCCGAAATAAGAAGCTAGCAGCGATTTACAATGAAGGCCGCCGGCGACGATCGGCGGCTTTACTTTTCCAGGAAGCGTTTCATGAGTGCAGAGCTGAAAGCACCAGCGATCGTTTTGGTTGATCCCAAATATCCGCACAACGTTGGTGCGGCGATCCGCGCGTGCTCCTGTTTTGCAGTTGACTCGCTGGTTTGGACCGGGGAACGAGTGAACCCTTCGAAATACAGCAGGCTTCCGCGCGAAGAGCGCATGAAAGGCTACAGGCACGTCGATTTTCGCAACCACTCGCGCCCGTTTGATCTGCTTCCAAAAACCTGTGTCCCCGTGTGCGTTGAGGTCTATGACAACTCTGAACCCCTCACCACATTTGATCATCCTGAGAATGCGGTTTATGTGTTTGGGCCGGAAGACGGCTATGTCCCACAAGTAATTCGGAAGTTGTGCCACCGCTTTGTGCACATTCCCGCGCATTTCTGCCTGAATTTGAGCGCCGCGGTGAACGTGATACTGGCGCACCGTCTCATGTCGCGCCAGATCGCCGGCAAGGCGCCTCTGCTGCCCTTGCGGGAGATGCTGCGCGAAGTCCGCGGCGCAGTTCCGAGTCCCACCATGGACCAGGTGGGCTGGGATGGAAACAAGTAGAACGGCCTACCGCCTCCCTTTCAAGATGCCTTCAATTTGCCGCAGATGATTGATGTCGTGTCCAGCTACCATGCGCACGACGTGATTCACGCTCTCATTGCCGCGCTCCTGGTGAATGCCATAGTTGTCCCACAGTTTACGCGGCACGGCCTTGAGCAGCGTCAAGTTCGCTTCGCGCAGCGAGGTGTAGTAAGCCAACGATTGGCGCGGATCGCGACGAGCATAATTAAACGTACTGGACCATGCGTCCTGGTCATAGGCCTGGATGGAAACGGCATTGTTGCTGAGAATCTGGCGCAGACGCCAGGCAATGGCGACTTCAGCATCAGCGAGGTGGGCAACGATCTCGGCGACTGACCACTTGTCCGGCGCAGGCTTGCGCACCAGCTGTTTTTTGGTTTTGCCTTTGATGAGCTGGGCGATCTTTTTCGGCGCGGCCTGCTGGAGTCGCAGCGGATCCTTGCCGTCAGCGTAGCTCAACAAGCGGCTTGTATACTCTTGCACGGTTTCAGACATGTTCTTCTCCTCTTGAGTGCCGAAAGAACATGTTAACAACAAAAATGGCAGGCGAACAAGAAGGGAACAAGAAGCTGGTGACAGACTGGGGACTACGGCCTGGAATTCTGCATCTCGCCCCACCTTGTGTCATCTAATATTCATACAAATCAATATGAAACTGATCGTTTATACCTCTTTCTGGTGCGGCGATTGCCACGTCGCCAAACGCTGGCTCAAACAGAACAACATTGTTTTTGAAGAAATCAATATTGATGAAACGCCCGGCGCGGCCGAGGAAGTGATCCGGCAGACCGGTAAGCGGGCGATTCCCCAGTTCGTGCTGAACGATCAGTGGATCCAGCCGTACAATCCAGGCACGGGTTTCAAATACGATGAGATGGCCGAGCTTTTCGGCATCGATCAGCCGTAAGTTCTCCGACCAAACAAAGGAAGCTAGCGATCTTTCACGCCGGTCTCCTGCTCGGCTGTTGGCTCAGACATCTCCGTCTGCTCGGGGACATTGCGATTTATGCCCAAGCCTCGCCAACGGAGAGACAGGGGCACGCGAAGACGAAGCACCCTCTCGCGGTGCTGCTCTTCCAGGATGGAAAACTCGCGTGCCTTGAGCAGATCGGGCAACCCGATCAGGCCCAGCAGTTCCTGCCCGTCGTTCTGTTTGATGACCGGGAGCAAGGTAACACCGCTGGCGGCCATACGGTTCACCACCAGGCGCAGCGGCTCGTTCGGATAAGCAACGATCGGGGGCTGGGCAATCATCTCAGAAAGCCGCACGTTCCGGACTTCGCCTTTGCGCAAATCGCCGATCACCTTCACCAGATCATGGCGCGTCATCACACCCAACAGTTGCCGGTCCGCGTTAATGACCGGATACGCACGCTGCCCGCGCGAATTGTCATCGCGTTCAACCACGCTTTGCAACTCGGCGATGGTCGTCTCCGCGGGGAATGCAGTGATATTCGTGCGCATCACATCTTCCACGGCCAGCGCCTCCATGGGATCGACCACGTATTCGCGGGAGAGGTGATGACCGCGTCGGCTGATTTTTTCCGTGAGGATGGAGCGCGACATGGTCAGCACCGTAAAAGTATGCGCCGCGACGCAGGCAATCAGCAGCGGCAGAATGGAATGGTAATCGCCGGTCAGTTCGAAGGCGAAGATGACGCCGGTCAGCGGCGAACGCATGGTTCCGGCCAGCATGGCGCCCATGCTGATCAATGGCCAAAATCCTGCGCCCTGGTGCGGCAGGAAAAGCGCGTCCACAGCCCCCAGCGCGCCACCCATCATGAGCAGCGGCGCCAGCACGCCTCCGGAAGTTCCAGATCCCAGCGAAAAACTCCAGATAAAGCATTTCACCAGAAGCACGCCAAGGATCATCTTGACCGTGGCATTGCCCTGCAGGAGCTGCTGAATTACGTCATAACCCACGCCGAGCGCGCGGGGATAGAAGAAGCCGCCGACGCCGATTCCGAGACCGCCGATCGCAGGCCACCACATCCAGTGAATGCGCTTGAGATGAAGAAACATGTCTTCAAAGAAATAGACCATCTGGGTCAGTAGCGCAGAAAGACAGCCGCTCAGGAAACCGGCGAGCAAGCAGCCGAAGAGAATGGCGGGCGCCCAAACCACTTCATGAGTGGGCACGGGAAAGATTGGGCCGCCGCCCAGCAGATGTACACGCGCGGCCGCGGCGGTAATGCTGGCCAGCGCTACCGGGATAAAACTGCGCGGCTTCCATTCAAACAGCAACAGCTCAACCGCCAGCATGATGGAAGCAAATGGCGCGGCGAATGTTGCCGACATACCTGCCGCAGCACCCGCGACCAGCAGGGTCTTGCGCTCGGCGGAAGTGAGGTGAAAGAACTGGGCGATCAGCGAGCCAAATGCTCCGCCGGTCATGATGATCGGCCCTTCCGCGCCAAACGGACCGCCCGAGCCGATGGAGATCGCGGTAGAGACAGGCTTGAGCACCGCCAGGCGCGGCTCAACCTTGGCGCCACGCAGAAGAATCGCTTCAATCGCTTCCGGAATACCGTGCCCGCGAATTTTGTCGGAACCGAACCGGGCCATCAGGCCGACGATCAATCCGCCGACCACAGGCACAAAGATGAGCCAGATGCCCAGGTGAGCGTCTCCAGGCGAAGCGGGAGTGGTCGTGAAACGCTGAAAGAAAAAGACGTTGGTAAAGAAGGTGATCAGCTTAAGCAAGACAACTGCAACGTAAGCCGACACTACGCCGATGACGAGGGCGAGCCCCGAAATGGGCAGTACGCGCCATGTTGTGGTGAAGTCTCCGAGTGTGCCGGCTGGAGTTGTGAGTTGATTTGGAGTAGTGGATCGCTCTGCCTGGGTCTGTTCTTTCATGGGCCCGCTTTTCTGGTTCCTCCCGATTTCAATTTTGTTGCCGTGGCGGCGTTCTTCCCCGGATGCGCCTCGCCGGTCAGGCGAAAGATGCTGCCCACCAGAGAAGGCCCCATGTCCTGCAGTTCCTCGCGGGCGGCCGCACCCAGCCTGCGCAGAAGAGCTTCTCCTTCCGCCGTGATGGAAAGAGTCACCTGCCGGCGGTCGTCGCCGGAACGAGTCCGGCGTAGAAGCCGGTTTTCTTCACAGCGGTCCACCAGCTCCACCATGCTGTTATGGTTGAGCTGCATTCGCTCGGCCAGCCGGCTGATGGTGGGCGTGACGTCGCGAGGCAGGCTTTTGACCGCCAGGACCAGTTGATACTGCTGAGGATTGGCGCCCAGCGCGCGGGCGGCTTCCTCCATGTGGCGCAGGAAACGGCGCAGCTGGTAACGAAACTCTCCCAGCGCCAGGTATTCCGGCTCGCTTAATGGACGCAAATTCTTTCCCTTTGACATTTTATATCGCTCCGCGACATAATATCAACATTCTGCTAGATTCGAGCCGGGCCTTCCATCGGTTGCCTAACCCGACAGGAAGGCCCATTACCTTTGTCTTAAATGCTTTGATTGTAAATACCTGCTCTGCGGAACACGAAATTTACTGCCATTCAACTGAATTTTGGCCACTGTCCGCAGCGCTGCAGCCGAATTTGGTCCCGCTTTTAGTGTCCATGAATATGGTGTTGGCGCGGACAGGGCGGCGCCATTTATCATCTGATGTTCGCAGCCGCTGTGCCAAGGAGACTGCTTGATACCCCGCTATACCCGCCCGGAGATGGGCCGAATCTGGAGTGATGAAAACAAATATCGCTGCTGGCTGAAAGTGGAAACCGCGGCCAGCCTCACGCTGGCGGAGGCAGGGATTGTCCCTGAAAACGCCGCCCGGGCCATCGCCGAACGCGGCGACTTTGACCTGTGGCGAATCCAGGAAGTGGAAGCCGAGGTCAAGCATGACGTGATCGCCTTTACCACGGCGGTGGCGGAGAAGGTGGGCCCGGAAGCCCGATGGCTGCACTATGGGTTGACCTCGAATGACGTTGTCGACACGGCGCAGGCCCTGCAGATCAAGGAGGCCTCGCGCATCATTGACGGCGATCTGCAGCAACTGAAAGCGGTGCTGGCGCGCCGGGCGCATGAGTTTGAGCACACACCTACTATTGGGCGCACGCATGGCATCCACGCCGAGCCGACCACCTTCGGGCTGAAGCTGGCCAACTGGTATGCCGAAACCGTACGCAACATCGAGCGTTTCCATCGCACAGCGGAGGAGATGCGCGTAGGCAAGCTCTCTGGCGCCGTGGGGACATTTGCGCACCTGGAGCCGGAATTCGAAGAAAAGATCTGCTCGCGGCTCGGCCTTGCTGCCGCGCCCATCTCCACGCAGGTAATCCAGCGCGATCGCCATGCCTATTATGTGGCTACGCTGGCGACCATTGCTTCAACGCTGGACAAGATCGCGACTGAAATCCGCCACCTGCAGCGGACCGAGGTGCGCGAAGCAGAAGAGTATTTCAGCGAAAAGCAAAAGGGCTCGTCCGCCATGCCGCACAAACGCAATCCCATTACCTGCGAGCAGATCAGCGGGCTGGCGCGCGTGGTTCGGGCCAATGCGCAGGCGGCATTTGAAAACGTGGCGCTGTGGCACGAGCGCGATATATCGCATTCGTCGGTAGAGCGGGTGATCCTGCCTGATTCGACGATCATTGTGGACTATCTGCTCTCCAAGACCATCCACTTGATCGATACGCTGATGGTTTATCCCAACCGCATGCTCAAGAACCTGGAGTCGACCGGAGGCCTGGTCTTCAGTGGACAATTGCTGCTGGACCTGGCCGAAAACGGCATGTCCCGTGAGGATGCGTACCGGCTGGTACAGAAACATGCCATGCGCGCCTGGAAAGAAGATTTGAACTTCCGCGAACTGGTGATGAACGATCCTGAGATCACAGGGCGAGTGCCGGCGAAACAGATTGAGCAGGCTTTCTCGATTGAGCGGCAGCTGCGGAATGTGGGGAAGATTTTTAGGCGGGTTTTCGGCGAATAGGGTTCTGAAATCCCGTGCGGAGCGAGGGAACCCTATGACAACCAGTCTTAATGGGAACACCAGACTCGCAGGACAAGCAGCACGACAAAATAGTATGAACCCGAGCACGAGGTCCCGCCGCAAGCTATGCTCGGGATAAAAAACTAAACGCTAATTGTGAATGACGTTTCCGTCCTCGTCACCGGCCGGTACATGGTGTCGCGTTCGACAGGTTCGCGCCCGGCTTCGCGGATCAGGCGCTCCAGCTGGCCTCGCACCAGGCCTTGCGGCGTAGTGGCGCCGGCGTCGTGATAGATCTTTTCTTCCACGACGGTCCCATCAATATCGTCCGCGCCAAAGCGCAGAGCGATTTGCGCGATCTTGGGCGAGAGCATCTGCCAATAGGCTTTGATGTGCGGGAAGTTATCGAGCACCAGGCGGCTGATGGCGATCTGCTTGATATCGAGCATGCCGGTGGTTACAAACAGGTGTTGCAGCGGCGTGTTGGCCGGATGAAAGGCCAACGGAATAAACGTCTGGAAGCCGTGCGTCTCGTCCTGCAGAGCACGGAGGCGGAGCAGGTGGTCGGCGCGGTCTTCGTCATTTTCAATGTGGCCGTAGAGCATCGTCGCGTTCGATTTCAACCCGATTTTGTGCGCCGTACGTGCAGTATCGAGCCATTGTTCGCCGTCAATTTTGTGATCGCAGATCACGCGGCGCACGCGCTCGTTGAAGATCTCGGCTCCTCCGCCGGGCAGGGAATCGAGGCCCGCGTTTTTGAGCTGGCGCAGCGTCTCTTCAATGGAAAGCTTGCCGCGCTTGGCCAGAAATGCGATCTCCACCATGGTGAGCGCTTTGAGATGCACCTGCGGGAAGCGCTCTTTCAATCCTGAAATCAGGTCAAGGTAATACTGGAACGGCAGGTCCGGATGCAGGCCGCCGACGATGTGAAATTCCGTAATGGCCTCAGAGTAGCCTGAGGCAGCGGTCTGGAATGCTTCTTCGAGCGCCATGGTGTAAGCGCCGGGCGCATCTTTCTTGCGGCCAAAGGCGCAGAGCCGGCAGGCAGCCACGCAAACGTTGGTCGGATTGATATGTCGATTGACGTTGAAATAGGCTACGTTTCCATGCAATCGTTCGCGAACATGATTAGCCAGCCAGCCGATGGCGAGAATGTCTGGCGAGCGATAGAGGTTGACGGCATCCTCAAGGCTGAGGCGCTCGCGGGCAAAAACTTTGCCGGCGATCAACTGAACAGCAGCATCGTCCGTTTGAAACTGATGCCGCGGTGCGGAAACGCTGGTTGCCATATCTAAAAGAATAATACAAAACTCATCGACCTCGCCGGTTTGCCATTGCGTCAGCAGGCACCAGCAATCCGTCTTGCTTTATTCAAATCCAGCGTCGAACGGCCGATTGTTTTGGTTTGGTTTGCGCCAGCAGGATGGAGGATTACCTGTGGAAAACCTCTCTTTTGCCTAACAATACATGGCAAATCATATATGCGGATACCAAAATTGGAATGTTTGGCCAACGCAGCAATAGATTTTCATGGAGGGAATCGACGAAAGAATTAGGTGTTTAGGACCAGTTGGACAATGGCCAGGGCTATTCGCAGCACGATACAAGGAGTCCTCTTGTCCCCGTAACTGTTTGATATCAATGAGCAGTTCTGGATTTTGGGCCGCACCTTGCAGGCGATCCCCATGGAAAATCAGTCAGTTCGACTATGGCACTCATCGTTTGGTAACAGCATTGCAGGATGTAAAGTTAGGCAAAGAACACGCTAAGAAAGTCCTTTTAGAAAATTACAAGGCACTCCGAGAGATAGTGCTAAATATCCCCAATCCAAGGAGAGAAAATAATGAATAAACGATGGTTATTCATTGCAGTCATGGGCTGTTTACTACTGCTCAGCTGTATGAACCTCGTCGGGCAGGTGACCGCCACCGCCAGCCTGCAAGGCACTGTAATGGACAAGAGCCAGGCGGTGATCGGCAACAAGGCGGAGATCACGCTAACGAACACCGCGACCGGCGCCACCCGCACCACGAAAACCGATGATACCGGCTTGTATCGCTTTGAATCGCTTTCCGCCGGAATCTACTCCGTCAAAGTGACCGCGCCGGGCTTCTCCAGCGCAGAAGCGAAAAACCTGGAAGTCCTGGTTGGCCGCACCGCCACACAGAATTTCACCCTGACCCCGGGCGGAGTGAGCGAGACTGTGGAAGTAACCTCGACCGCGCCCCTGGTGGACCAGACCAAGACTGACGTCAGCGCCAACATCACACCGCAGCAGATCACGGACCTTCCGTTGATTGGTCGCGATATCGCTGACCTTGCTTATCTGGCGCCTGGCGTAAAAGCGGCGGATTCTTATGATCCGACCAAGAACCGTTATGCGATTCTGTCAGTGAACGGCCATGGCGGCCGCAACGTGAACGTAACCGTCAACGGGGTTGACAATAAAGACAACACGGTCGGCGGACCGGTGATGCAGCTTCCCGCTGAAGCCGTGCAGGAATTTCAAGTTTCCACACAGCGTTTCTCGGCTGTCAATGGCCGTTCGGGAGGCGCTGCGATCAACGTGATCACCAAGTCCGGTTCCAACGGCTTCCATGGTTCGGCGTTCGGCTTCTTCCGCGCTCAAGCCCTGAATGCAGACCAGAAAGTGCCAAATGGCGACGGCACGTCCTCTTCCATCAATCCTCCGTACTCGCGGCAGTGGTTCGGTGGTTCCATCGGCGGACCGATCAAGAAGGACAAGTTCTTCGGCTTTTTCGCCTACGAACGCCAGCGTGAGCACACCTCAATTGCTGAATCGCCCGCAGCTTTCCAGGAACTGTCACTGGTGACGAGCCTGGGCGCACAGCCGGCTACGACGATTCCGACGCCGTTCTTTGAGAACCGTCTGAACGGCCGCCTTGATTTCATCATTAGTCCGAAGCACTCCGCCTATCTCTCGGTTTCCACACAGGCCAACAACAGCTTGAATGACCAGAGCAACGGCCTTTTCGATTTGACCGAAGGAAACTTCACGGTCAACCATCTGCAGGTTGCCAACCTGACGGTGAATTCGTCCCTTTCGCAAACCCTGATCAATCAGTTCACTTTCGGTTTCCAGTACTGGAACAACCTGATCGACAGCACCGGCCGTACGCCGCTCTTCACATTCCCGACCGGCATCGAGTTCGGCACCAACACCAACGTTCCGCAGAACTCAATCCAGCGCAAGTACCAGTTCAAGGACGACGTGGCCAAGATCGTGGGCAGGCATACGTTCAAGACCGGTGTTGACTATATCTGGACACCGTTCATGGGCGGTTTCTTCGAGTTCAACCCGACGCTCGAACTCGACTTCAACCAGCTGCCCAGCCAGATTCTGGCATTGCCGCAGGGCTTTGCAACTCCCGGCCTTCTGGTTGGCGGCAACGCGAACGGAAACGGTATGAGCATTGCGGTAGGCGATCCAACGTTCATCATCAAGGACGCCAAGCAACTTGGCTTGTACTTCCAGGACGACTGGAAGGTGAGCCAGCGCCTGAGCCTGAACCTTGGCCTGCGGTATGACAAGGATTTCGATTTTGTCGGAGGATCGGACGTCGCCCAGAGCCGGACCTTCCAGGAACTGCAGGCTGCTGCTGCTTTCAGCCCGCTGGCAGCTCTTCTGGTTTCCAAGAAGGCGACCGACTATAGCAAGGGCTTCAGCCCGCGCATTGGACTTGCCTACGACCTGAACGGAAAGGGCAACCACGTGGTACGCGCCGGCTTCGGCATGTACTATGACAACACCTTCCAGAACATTCCGTTGTTCATGGAACAGCAGGCCAACCCGACGATCTTCCAGACCGCATTCTCGCTCAACGGCGCCACCGATGTTGTGCCGGGGACGGGGATACAACTGCAAAATTATCGGTTCGGAATTGACCCGCTGCCGACGATTCCAGCGCCACAGGCGCAACTCACACCCCAATCCATCGGCCGCCTCATGGATCCTAACTATCGCACACCCGTGACGGAGGAATGGAACGGCGGATACACCTGGGCGATCAACAGCAACTCGGTCTTCGAAGCCGAGTATGTACACGTGCTCAGCTTGCACGAGAACAAAACCATCAATGTCGACGCGAATACTCCTAACGATCCGTCGAACATCGCGCTTGGCTTCCACAAACCGTTGACTGCCGCGTTCACCTCGGCGGGCGTACCGGTGCTGGCCAGCGTTCGTGACGAGACGTCCAGCGGGCGCTCGCGTTATGACGGGATGAACCTGAGCTTCCGTCAGCGTGGTTTCCACAAGATGGACCTGACCGTGAATTACACCCTGGCGCGCGCCGTGGGTTATGACGAGGACGGTGGTTCGTTCCGGTACTATCCTCGTGACCCAGCCCGGCCGTTTGCTCCGGAAGATTTTGGTCCGGCATTCAACGACGAGCGGCACCATCTCACGATCGCGGCGACCGCGCATCTGCCCTGGGGCATCGATTTCTCTCCCATTCTTCAGGCAGGATCGGCGCGGCCATACAACGAGATCGCGCAGGGCAATCAGATTGGCCTGGGCGGCGGAAGCGCAGCCGGAGCACTCCTGGCTCCCGGGTGCACCGAACAGGGCTACTACAGCCGGACCTGCGGCTTGAACCCCATCTTTAACCTTCGCGGCGATCCGTACTTTGACATGGATGCGCGTTTGACAAAAAACCTCAAACTGGGTGAAGCCCGGAATTTGCAACTCATCTTCCAGACTTTCAACCTGACCAACCATGCCAATTACGGCAATAACTTTGATGGCACCCAAGGGCTTTCGACTTTCGGACACCCGCTCGGTTTCATCAATCCCACGAGCAGCACGCTGCCTCGCGCGTTCATTGCCGAGTTTGGTGCACGGTTCACTTTCTAAGACTCACGTAACCTAGCAAAGGCCGGCAGCAATGCCGGCCTTTTTTGTTCGGGCTGCTCAACTGCGTTACTTGAACGGCCGCAGCGCAAGCCACAAGATAAGCTTCAATGCGGCATCTCCAGAATATAGCGAGGGAAGCAGAGGAAATAACCACTCCTGCTGGACGATCGGTGATAGTTTTACCCGGCGATGATAGTTCGCTGGCATGCCGCGTTCGTCGCTAAAGTCTGGGAAGGAGCAACACACGTGCGCCAATCACGCATGTGAACAGGAGATTTGCCAACGCTACCCTCCTCGAGTTCCCATCTAGTTCGCAAGCCCTAATTCAGCCTTGACTTGCTTCTCGTCCTTTTCGGCCAGACGTCCTCTCCAGCTTTTGAGCACTTTTCCCTGCTGATCTACCAGCAGAAGAGTAGGAGTTCCTATCACCTGTAGAGTGGTAAGTGATGCGTCTGTGACGGTGTTGGGGAAGTTGACTTTGTATACGGCTTTATATTGTTCAACTGCTCGACGATCCTGAGGGAAAACCGCGATTACACCAGTATCCGGAGAATTTTGGAGCTTTTGCACCAGCCCCTCATGAAATGGAGCGCTCTCCTGGCAGAAATGACATTCCGTCGACAAGACAAGGACGACCCATTTCTTCTTGCCGGTCAGATCAGCCGAAAGCTTGCCCTCGAGGCTTTTCGGCACTGCCGGCATTGAACCTATTGCCGAAGGCAGCGATGCGCTGGCAGTATCTGGCTTATACTGCCACAACCTATAACCACCCAAGGCACACACAACGAGCAGTGCAACGTAGCTTGCAGCTTCAAGGATTTTCATTAGGCACTCCTGCGGTGTCTTATTGACGGGAAATATTTATGGCACGATCACAATATAGTGTCAAGCTAACAATCATGCTGCGCCGTTCCATTATGGGAGGATGCCCTTTCTTTTGTGAAGCTCGTACTTTCAGCATATGTAGCCAGCTATTCTCGATTGATTTCAGATAGCTTATAGTTGTCCCTTTATGGAGCTACCTAGTTGTAGTATTTGAGTTCATGCAGCGATTCTATTCATGTACCAATTTGGAACAAGAAAATATCTTGACATGCAACATTGTTATCCCCAAACTTCTCTATCAGACTATGTAGGTGGCGCGGAACAAGGTTTAAAGACTGGAGAACAGACAATGAACAAGATAGTTGTACGGAATCTCCTGTTGACGACTGCCATTGGCTTGGCTGTGTTGCTATGGCTCCCAAATCCCGCAGAAGCATGTGATGCAAAATGCCAATGTCTAAACAATACGCAGATTGCATATCAGAACTGTGTGGCTGTATGTAACAGCTCGCCATGTAATAACTGCTCCGGGAATCCCGCAGCATGTGTTTATGACTGGCCAGTTACCGGGGCCTGTACAGGGGGATATGTGGTGCAGATGTGCTTCGATGGAAGCAGTTGCGCCAACGCTTGTGCAGTAAACCGCGATAGCGACAAGACTGACTGCTTCTTCGGGTGTTGACTGTGCCGCCATTTGGCGGCTAGACGGACAAGTTGTTACTCCTCGAGATATGCTACCTTTCTAAAACAATCCAAACCCGGACCGGCAGCAATGCCGGTCAGTTCTTCTTCATGCAAAATCAGGCCTTCCGCGACGATGTCTTTGTCAAGATGTACCATTTCGCGCTTGCTTGCCTGAGTTGCCTTCGCTTATCCTTCATAGGAGCACGACCGAGAGCGGCGTCGGAGGGAGAAAGCCAGTGCTTAGAATTTAGTAATTAGTTCTGAGGAAAGGCAAAACCCCAAAAGGCCTGCAACCCTGTCGTTGGTCCGCGAGCAATTGTCTAGCTCGCCTGCCCGACAAAATCCACGATAGTTGAAGTGTGTGCTGGCGGCCTTTCGCCGCCAGCTATCAGCCCTGCACTCCGAAACACGCAGGCGAGGGCGCCTGCGCTCCATAACTCCAGAAATCAAGAGCCACCTGCGGGTGGCTTTTTCTATTTGAGGCGAAGAATGAAGAAATCAACGGTGACAAAACGGCAGATCACTGAAGGGCTGCAGTTGTGTTTTCGGAAACTGAAGCGGATTCCGAAGATACGTGAGCTACGGCGAATGACCGGCATTCAGGGGTTCGAGGTGCGCAAGGCATTCGGCACGGTGACGGCGGCAATGAAAGCGGCGGGACTGGAGCCGAAAGGCGTCGGCTACAGCCTATCCACTTCGGAGTTACTCATGGAGTGGGCGCGGCTGGCGCGGAAGCTGGGCCGGCTGCCGAGGGTGGCAGACCTGCCGACGGAGAAGATCGCGAGCGCTGCGCCGTACTGGCGGCGCTTCAAGCTGTGGACACGCGTGGGTTTCTGCTTCCGGAGGTTTGCCGAAGCGGAGGGAATTTCAGGGCAATGGCAGGACGTACTGGAGATGGTAAAGCGGGCAGACCGGACGGTGGCGCTTGAGCCGGACTGCGGAGAGGCCCACAAACGAGGGAGAAACGCAGAGCCTCACCAGATTGCAGGAAGAAGAACGCGGGTGCGGGACGACCGTCCGGTGTATGGCGCGCCACTGGGGCTGCCGGAGATGGCGTATGCGCCGGTAAACGAAGCGGGCGTGATGTTCCTGTTTGGAGCGGTGGCACGCAGGCTGGGTTTTCAGGTGCATCGGATACAGACGGAGTTTCCGGATTGCAAAGCGATGCAGGAAGTTGCGCCGGGAAGATTGCAGCGAGTACGGATTGAATTTGAATATGCAAGCAAGAATTTCCTGGCCCATGGGCATGATCCGAATCGGTGCGACGTGATTGTGTGCTGGATACACAACTGGGCGGAGTGTCCGGAGAACATCGAAGTGATTGAGTTGAGTGACGTGGTGAAGAGCATGTGAATGGTTCGGGAGCGAGATGAGAATGTTGTTTTCGATGCGGGAAGGAGAAGAGAATCGCTCGATCGCCCGTCATCGCGCGAGATCGCCGGGATCGGAAAGTTCGATTCAAGAACCAAGTGTCCTTGGCGTCGCCAAACGGGCAATCAGACAGAACGTGTTCGAGAAAGTATCGGTAGAACTCCCTGATGCGGCATGGTGCGGGAGGCATCGCCGGGATCCTTCGACTCCCCCTTGGTCGCATGCGCTCCCGGGTAGTCGCTCAGGACGACAGGGGTAAGGAGAGCTATCATTGGCATGGTTCTGCGCAGCGTGGATGTCTTAGAAATGGGGGACTACGGTGTCGCCGAAGCCGGAATCAGTTTGTGTTTTGCCAGCAGGCTACCGGTGGCGTGGTCCACTTCGGCCAGGGCTTTCTGGTAGGAGATCTGGGCCTGCACCAGGCTTTGCTCGGCCTGGGAGAGTTGGTTCTGCGCGTCGAGCACAAAGAAGATAGTCTCAGCGCCGAGCTGGTATTTGCGCTCTTCCGCGGCCAGGTTTTTGGCGGCCAGCTCGCGTGAATCCTTTGCCGCGGTGATCACCAACTCCGCCAGTTCAAGATCGTGCACCGCGTTTTTTACCTGGGAGCTGATGGTCTGTTGCAGGCTGCGCATCTGGTAGAGGCTGCGCCGCTTGGAAACCAGCGCGGTGCCGAGATCGGCCGCGGCCGAGCTGTTGCGGATGGGGAAGCGCATTTGCAGGCTTATACCGTAGGTGGGAAAACTGAAGCCGCCGAGCTGTGAGAGCGAATCGCTAAAGCCCCCGTTGGAGACAATGTTGCCGGAGTTGTCAAAGACAATGCCGCCGAGGCCGTTGGTGGTGTAGCTGGCGCCGAGAGTGACGTCAGGCCGCAGGTTGTTGACAGCGACCTTGGCGTTAGTGTCGTCAATGGCGAGCTGCTGGCCTTGCGCATCGATCTCCGGGCGGTTCTTGAGCGCGTCAGCGAGTGACTCCTGCAGATCGACAATTTCCAGTTTGCCGTTGGTTTCCGCGGTATCAGTGAGTTGAAGGTCAAGTGCGCCGGCGCGCGCGTCAAGATCGGCGCCGACCGTCTGGCGCAGCGTGGTTTCCACCTGCTTGAGAGCATACTCGGCCTGGATGACCGTGACCTTGCGCTGCGCCACCTGCGATTCGGAACGATAGATATCGAGCGGTGGCAGCGCGCCCAGTTCCAGCGCGCGTTTGTCGCGCTGGTAGCTGGCTTCGGCGAGTTCGAGCGACTTCTTCAGCACGTCGAGCGTTTTGTGCGCCTGCACCACATCCCAGTACTGGTTGATGACGGTCTGCACCGTGTCATTGAGCTGGGCTTCGAAATTCGCCCGCGACTGGCGTACGCCGCGTTGCGCGATGAGGATCGGCGCGCGATTGGCAAAAAATCCAAAGCGGCGCAGCAGCGGCTGGGAGAAAGAAAACGTGAGCCCGGAGTTGAACGATGGGTTGACCGTGGCGAAGCTGCTGTTGGTGGTGAAGCGCGTGCTCGACAGCCCGACGTTTACGCTGGTGCCGGTGAGAAATTGCTGGGAGTATCCGGCGCTGGATGTCTGGCTGAGCGTGCTCAGCGTGGACGCGCCGTTGAGCGAGGAGTCGCTGGGCGAGACCGAGCGCGTGGGCGCGAAGCCGGCGACAAAGAGAGGATCGAACGGCGAATGGGCACGCAGCACAGCAAACTGCGAGAGATCAAACTGGGCGCGGTTTACGTTCACATCACTGTTATTCAGGAGCGTAAGCAGGATGGCGTCTTCCAGGCTCAGGCGCAACTTGCCCTCGACAATGAATTCGTCGACGCGGCTGGGGCCCTGGACCTGGGTGGGCGTGGATGGTCGCTGGAAGAGATTGCCGGTCGGCGTTTTGGCAGGCGTAAATTGTGCAGTCGCGTACAGCGAGAATAAGAGCAGCGATCCAAAAATGCAGTTGCGAATAGGCATGACGAGTTCCTGATTATTCGTAGCGGATGGCCTCCACCGGATCGAGCAGCGCTGCCTTGCGGGCAGGGTAGATCCCGAAGACGAGTCCGACGGAGACGGAGAAAGCAAAAGCCAGCAAAATAGAGCTGAAGGTCGTGACGGTGGACCATCCGGCCAGCCAGGCAATCAGGCGCGACATGCCGAAACCGAAGCCGATGCCGATCAGTCCGCCCATGAGAGAAATGAGGACGGCTTCCACCAGGAACTGCCGGATGACATCACGCTGGCGGGCCCCCAGGGCGCGTCGTACACCGATCTCGCGCGTGCGCTCTAAAATGGACGCGAGCAGTATATTCATGATTCCAATCCCGCCGACCAGCAGGCTAATGGAGGCGATTGCAACCATCACCAGATCAAAAATGTGCTGGGTCCGCTGCTGCTGCGCCAACAGTTCCGCAGGAGCGATCACACTGAAATCGCCGGCGTCGCGGTGAGAGATGTTCAGGAGTGAACGCACTACATCGGCCGTAGGCAGCGTGTCGAGCGCAGAGCTAAGCTGTAGATAGATGCCGTCAATCTCATCCTTCATGTTGCTCCGGCTATCTTCCAGGCGAAACATGGCGGCATAGAGCGGAACGTAGATCAGGTTGTTCAAGTCTTGCGCGGGCACGCCGGATTCACTCGAACTCTGCGCGCTCAGTTGCGGTCCCACCACGCCGATCACATGGAACCACGCCTCGTTGATCTTGATGTATTGGCCAACGGCTTCAGTCTGGCCGAACAAGCTTAGCTTGGCGCCCTGGCCCAGTACCGCCACTGAAGCGGCGCGATCGTTTTCCGAGTCGTCAAAGAACCGTCCCGTCGCCACCGTGAGATTACCAATGCTCTGATAATTCGAAGCTACGCCGTAGACCACCGGCATATCGTGCTGCGGTTTGGGGATCATTCTTCCTGGCGTGAACCGCTTGCGCGGCGTGCTCTGAACCACGCCTGTGACGTTCGACTGGATCACACGAAAGTCGCGCAGCGTAAGCCCCATGGAGACCTTGCGCACTTTTTCCATGTCTTCCCAGGCATTGGCTTCGCGCGCTTCAACAATCACGTTGCGCACGCCCATTTGTTCGATCAGCGCCATCACCTGCGCGCGCGCGCCTGCGCCAATGGAAAGCATGGCAATCACCGCGGCCACGCCGAAGATCATGCCCAGCATGGTCAGCAGTGAGCGCAGTTTATGCATCATCAGGTTTTCAAAGCCGAGGTTCAGGTCAACGAAATATTGCGTCCAGGCTCGCGCAGTGAGCAGCGCCTTCGCTCGTGTCAGCCACTCCTCACGCGCCTTCATTGTCCCACCGCCAGCGGTGATGATGTTCCGCCCTTCTGCTCTTTCAGGGCCTTCTCCGGGTTCACCAGCGCGACCTCCGTTCCCTCCGCCACGTTCTCCAGCGCGACGCGGTTCTCCGTACGGAACTTGATCTTGGCCTCCACCGGCTCAAAATTATCGCCATGCTTCACATAGATCACCAGCTTGCCGTTTTTGTCAAAGACGCATTGGCTGGGGACATAAAGCTGGTCTTTAATCTGCGTGCCCTTCACCAGCACCTGGGCCGATGTTCCAGGCCGCATCTCCGCCGCGTGGCTGAGCAGATCAAAGGTCACGTCGAAGCGGCGAACGGTATCAGACCCAAAGTCGCGGCGTGAGGCCATGCCCGCGATCGTTTTCACCTTGGCCGGAAAAACCTCGCCCGGCTGTGCATCCATTCTGATTTCCGCCGTCTGGCCCAGGGCGACATTGGGCCGGTCATTCTCAAAGACCTTGGCCACCGCCTCCATCTGCGCAACGTCCATCACCTCTGCCATGAACCGCCCGGGATACACCAGATCGCCTTCGCGATATTCCGGCAGCTGCATGCCGGGAAACATCATGCCGCCGCTGGCATCCATGTTTTCCTTGATTGAAACCAGACCATCGATCGGCGACTTCACCGTCATATTGTCAATGTTGTGCTGCGCCTGCTGCATGCCCAGCAGAGCGGTGTTCTTCTTCTCCACCAGCAGAGCGATCGCTGCCGTGTTTGACGCAGCGCGGGAATTTACGTCCTGCTCCATCTGCGCCAGCCGTCGCTTGGCTTCGTCGAGGTTCAGCTGGTTTTTTTGTGCGTCGATGGCACTTGCCAGCTCATTGCGGCTGACCTCAAGCTCAGCACGACGCACGTCAAATCTCGCTTTTAGCAACGCAACTTTGTCTTCCGCTGCTTTTACGTCGCCGTCGGCTTTGGCTTTGGTGATCTGTTGCTCGGCTTCAGCCAGCTGGGAGCGGCTCTGCTCCAGGTTGAATTCTTGCTCGCTGGGATCGAACTCCACTACCACGTCGCCCTTCTTCACCGCAGCGCCGGTCTTGAGCAGATGGATGATCTGCAGCGTGCCGCTGACCGAAGGCGCAACCACCATAGAGGAGTGCGGTGTATGCAGCTCGGCCACGGTGTTGATGTCCAGTTCCAGTGTGCCTTTCTGCACGTGCGTAGTGGGAATGGCCTTGGCCGCGGGCCGCAGCTGCTGTAGAGAGTAGGCGATCCCCAACCCCAGCAGCAGAACCGCCGCAACTGCCACAAGGGTTCGCATCCATTTCTTCTTCATTGTGACTGCCCCTGGCGCTTCTCCTGGGTTGGATCTTTGAGCGCTACCTTCTCGCCCGCCTGCAACCCGCTTCCGATCAACAACTCTCCTTTGCTGCGCCTCGCTACCTGTACCGCGCGCTCTTCAAATTGCGATCCGCGCAAGACGTATGCCACTGAGCCGCCGTTCTTCTCGAATACCGCATCCGGCGGAACAATAATTCCATCGGCGATCTTTTGAACGGCGATGCGCCCGCTTGCGCTCATGCCGGGACGGATTCGCGAGTCGGCGTCCAGTATCTGGATCGCGACGTCAAAGTTTTTGACGAATGGCCATGATGAATAGTCAATCTTGGCCAGCGGGCTGATCTCAGCCACCTTCGCATGGAATTCTTTATCGGCGATGGCATCAATGCGCACCGTGGCCGTCTGCGCCGGGTTCAACCGGCCGCGATCGGCTTCGTCCACGCGCGCGCTGGCACGAACCACGCTCAGATCAGGCAGTTCAGCCACAACGGCGCCGCCCCAGGCTCGATCCCCCTCTTTGAAGTCGGGCGTTGAGCCGCCGGTCATCCAGTTACGGGCGCGGAAGTTCGGCATGATGGTCACCATGCCGTCGGCGGGGGCACGGAGGGTGAGCGAGGCAATCTGCCGCTCTGTGACGCGCACATCAAACAAAGCTTTGTCCCGTTTCAGCTTCTTTGACTCAATCTCCGCATCGCCGGAGACCCTGGTGGATTTATCTTTCTGTTGCAGCTCTTTGAATTTCTGCTCCGCATCGGTGAGCTTCAACCGGGTCTTGGCGCCGTCAATTTCAGAGAGGATCTCCTGCTGGCTGGTATCCAGCTTGGCGCGGTCCACATCATAGCGCCCCTGTAGTACGTCAGTTGCCTGCTGTTCCTGAAGCAGACGGTTCTCCGCGCGGCTGTGTTCGATATCAGCCTCCGCCGACTTGAGCTCTGATTGCTTCTGCGCCAGCGTATTCGCGAGAGTTGTGGTGTCGAACTGCACTACAACGTCACCGGCTTTTACCATGGTCCCGGTAGGAACAAGCTTTACGATCTGCAGATCGCCGGCAATCGAAGGCGCAGCCAGCTGCACCGAGCGTAGCGCCTTGATCTCACCGCGAATTTGTACATAGTCCACGAACTCGCCGCGCTTCACGTCAGCCGTGGGTACGCGCGGGGCCGCTGTACGATGCAGCGCAACAGCTCCGATGGCAAGCATCAGGAAGCCCGCGGCCGCCAGCACAGCCAGGCCCTTACGGCGCAAAAAGAATCGAACGACAGCCAGGTCTTTCATCAGCTTGGGTTCCGCAGCAGAACTGCGCCTTTCTCCACCCCGGAGACAATCACCTGCTCCACATCATTCGCCGCGCCCACCTGCACTTCGCGCCTGTCATAGCTCGAGCCGTTTTTGATCAGAACAAAATGCTTGCCGTTCTCGGTCACAACGGCGTCGCGCGGCGCCACCAGTACTCCCGGCCGGCGGTCGATCTCAATATCTACCGCTGCAGAAAGGTCCGGCATCAGCTTGGCGTCGGTTCCATTGATGGAGAAGAGCACAATGAGTGTCCGCGCTTTCCCGGAAAAAGCGCTGGTCTGGGCCACCGCAGCAATGCTCTCAATCCTGCCGGAGAAGGAAAGCTCCGGGTACGCATCCAGGCCAATATGCACGCTCTGGCCTTCACGCAGCTGTTCGATGTCGGCCTGGTTCACGCGCGCCCGCACCTCCATGCGTGCAGGATTCACCACCTGCATGAAAGGGAATCCGGCGCGGACCTCATCGCCTTCCTGCACATCAGACATGCTGCCGCCCTTCCACATGGAGTTGATAACGGCCACGCCATCCATGGAGGCGTGCACCAGCATCTTCTCCGTATTCGATTGCGACCACTTCATCGCCGTAAGCGCGCGGTCGCGCTGGATCTCCAGAATGCGCAGGTCGGCCTTGGCCGCCTGGCGCTTGAGATCGAACGTCTGGGTCAGCTGCTGGAAGGTCGCTTTGGCCTCTTCCAGGTTCTCCACATTTTTTTCCGCGTCAATGCGTGAGACGATTTCGTTCTTCTTGACTTCCAGCTCTGCCGTTTTGAGTGCATCTTCCGCCTGCTTGAGGGCGGTTTCGTCGGCAGCGCGGGCCGCAGCCTGGTCGGCCTGCATCTTGCTGATCTGGGCTATCAGTCCCTTATATTCGGCTTCTTTATCCAGAACATTTTTGAGCTGGGCCTGGCGGTCAAACTCCACCAGCACGTCACCTTGATGGACAGCGCTGCCATTCTTGACCAGGTGAGTAATGATCAAGGTATTCAGGCCCTGGCCGGAAAGCCGAGGCGCTGCTATAGCGTGCGATTCTACGGCTTCAACAATTCCATGGACGCGTACGCCATGAGCGAAGTCTTTTTGCTGAACGATAGCGGTTCGCGCAGTTTGGCTAGCGCTCGCGTTGCGCCGAGTTGCGTTCACCCGGCTCAGTACGGCAAAGGCCGTTACAAGCACAAGCGCCGCAATCCCTGCGGTTACCCAGCCCGAGCGGCGTGTGCGCTGCGGCTTAGGTTCGGCCGGCTCGGGAACCAGCTCCGGCGCCTGTACAGGTTCTGTCGGGGCGGGCGCTACTTCTATCGCGCTAAACAATAAGGATGGCTTGTCCAATTACACTACCTTGAGTGGGTCGGGACGTGAGTAGTCAGGCGCAACCCATTTTCTTGCCGGCTCCATAGTCTTGCCTGCACAACTATAGGTCAATCTCATATTCAGACAAAGAGCTTTCTATTCGACTGGTTGTAATACTACGTTGCTCTACATCGCACTACGAATTGCCTGTCACAACTCTAAGAGAATGTTGTCGTATGAAGCTTCTTGCGGAAATTTGGATCCAAACAAATAAAACCTGCAACAGCATTGGTAGCGTTTCCCCGACTGGCACTACGTTGGACGTGTCTTTTATGCGAATGTTGGGACGAAATTACTGCCCGCTTCTGGATCTGGGCCTTGCCACCAACCAGCCTCTGTAGAAGAGCTCGGCTTATGGGTTAACAAAGCCTGGAATCTGGATAGAACTGCTCAGACACTTCTGCTCGGGAAGTCCTAGACCGGTACTTAGAGCAAGGTCATATAACAACCGCTTAAAATCATTCAAAGTAAAGAAAAATAAGCAGTTAACTGGAAGCAAAAAAATTCTATAAATCTGCTTGACATCATACTGTATGATACATAGTATGTGTTACACACTGTATGAGTAACAGTACCCAGATCGATCTTGAGCTCTTCGAGAACCTGCGGCTGGAGCTTCGCCGGGGCTGCCTGGTGGTCGCCGTACTGGCCCAACTTAAGGTCGAGCATTACGGCTATACGCTGCGCAAGGCCCTGGAGGACCAGGGGCTGGCCATTGACGAAGGCACTCTCTATCCGCTGCTGCGACGTCTGGAAAGCCAGGGACTACTCGCCAGCGAGTGGCGGGAAGAGAACAAGCGCAACAAGCGCTTCTATCGCCTGTCGCCGCAGGGCGAACTCATTCTCAAGCAGCTTCTGGAAGAGTGGCAGACCATCAACGCATCGCTGTCGCGCATTTTGCAGGAGGCATGATCATGTTTCGGGCGTATGTAAACATCCTGGCCCTGAGTTTGGGGCTTTCCAATTTCGCCGTGCTGGCTTTGGCCATGGTGAGCGGGCACGCTCTGATCTCGCGTGACTTCATCGTTCCTGGCGCCGTTATTGTCCTGATCTCATCGCTCGTGTTCTTTCTGCTCAAGCTGGTACGGCTGCATGATACCCGGATCGCCGCTCGCGCACTGGCTCAGCACAGCACGCAGATCGCGAACTTCAAAGCCGCCATGCGCAAGCAGACTGCAGGCCAGCAGGAATTCTCGAGAGGTATCAAGTCATGGAACTCTTAAATCGCTACTTACAAGCCGTTCGGGGATATCTGCTGCGCGGCCGTCGCGACGATATCGTGAAGGAGCTGGGCGACAACATCCTTTCCCAGATGGAGGACAAGGCCGCCGAACTCGGGCGTCCGCTCAATCAGGCCGAGCAGGTGGCGATCCTCAAGCAGCACGGCCATCCGCTGGTCGCTGCTGCCCGCTATCGTCGACTGCCGCTGCAGCAGCTGGTTGGGCCAACGCTCTTTCCTCTGTACTGGTACATGCTGCAGGCGGCAACGGTCTTTGTGGCAGCATTCCATCTCATGGCCGCCCTGGTGATCGCACTCAGTCGAGGGTCGGTTCTTCAGGGTATCGTCACCGCCTGGGGTTCGTTTTGGCTTTCTCTTCTGGGTGTTGTCGGCGCGGTCACAATCGCTTTCGGCCTCATCGAATACTTCGGCGGCGGAAAGGTGCCCTGGACCGATACATTTGACCCGCTTGAATTGCCCGCGATCAAAGCGACTCCGCCACCCTCCAACTCAGCGGTTGAGCTCGCCATGGGGTGTTTCTTTCTGGTGGGTTGGCCGATCTTTCTGCACTCGTCAGCGCCTGCGTTCGCCCGCTCGCTTCCTTTCCGGCTTGCGCCGGTATGGTGGCGCTTTGAAATTCCCATGCTCCTGGTGGTGGCTCTGGGAGCGGCAGCGGCTTACCTCTCTCTGTTCCGGCCTCAGTCTCCGCGCTTACGGACGGCGCTGCGGTTGGCTTCGGATGTTGCCGGGATTGTTACCGGCTGGCTTCTTCTGCGAACCCGGGAATTCATTGTCGCCAATCCTGGCTCTGGAGTCGGTCTCAATAACGCCGTGCACTTCGGCGAGCACGCATTCACCGTGGGACAAATTGTGAATTACGGAGTGGCGTTGACTCTGCTGATCACCATGATCGTTTTTGCCGTTGACATTGTAGTGGAGGCGACGCGCCTGCTGCGTGCTCTGCGCCCGCCAGCCATCGTCACGCCATCGAACGGTATTCTTTAGGAGAGCTTTTATGGACTTACTCGATCGCTATTTACAAGCCGTCAGGTTCTGGCTGCCGCGCGCGCACCAGAAAGACATCATTGACGAACTGCGCGACGATCTCAGCTCACAGATTGAAGAAAAGGAATCTGGGCTTGGCCGTACTATCACCGAAGACGAGCTGGCAGCGTTGCTGCAGCATGCCGGACACCCCATGGGGGTGGCCGCGCGCTATCAGAAGCAACAAACCCTGATTAGCCCGGAGCTGTTTCCACTCTACAAATTTGTGCTGATGATCGTGGCCCTCGGCTACCTCATACCCTGGGCGATGGGTTGGCTGGCCCGGCTTGCCTGGGCGCTCTTTGCTCCAGCCTCGTATCACCCGAGTCACGTCGTGACGGTGATCGGCGGATTGGGATCGACATTTACCACCCTCATGTTCATCTTCGGAATTGTCACGTTGATGTTCGCGATCGTGGAGCGTCTGCAGTTGAACCGGGCCTTCCGGGAGAAATGGGACCCGCGCAAGCTGCCGCGCGCGCCCAAGCCCAAAACGCGCGTATCGCGCACCGAATCGATCTTTGGCCTGGTCTTTAGCATCTTCTTTGTTCTCTGGTGGCTCTCGCTGCCCAGATTCGGCTACCTGATTCTTGGCCGCGGGCTGGACTCCAGCGCCGTCAGTTTGAACCCGGCACTTCATGTCTACTATCTTCCATTCTTGCTGCCCACGCTGGTGATCATGGCACAGCAATGCATCAACATCGTCCGGCCGGAGTGGACCTGGCTCAAGCCCGTGCTGAAGCTGTTTTCTGACGTGCTTGCTTTTTTTATCTTCCAGTCTGTGATCGGGCACTATCCTTATGTTCTGATCAATTGGGCGGCAAAAGACGCGGGCCGCTACGCCAGGGTGGAATCCATTGTGAACCAGGTTTTTCTGGTAAGCCTGGTGTGCGCTTTGGCTGCCGTTGGCATTGCCATCGTCGTTCACACCGTGCAGACGGTTCAGGCGATTCTCCGTCTCCGCAGAGAGAAAGGTACGTTGCCTGTACAGCTATCGCAGCTGCTCTAACGGATGGACAGCGAATGAAGGTTTTCTATGCTCGCGGGTGGAGCAGGCCTTAAGGCCTGCGTTAGGGCTAGAAGCGGGCGGCTTGAGCCCTTGAGGTACCTGCAACTGCAATAACGATCTAGCCTTGGCCGCCACGCTCCAGCTTCAGGCGGATGTTCACAAAGTTATATGGCGGCCACGGGCCGGTATATTTGAAGTTCAAGCGGTCGCCAAACTTCTGCGCCACCCGGTTCACCGCAGCGTCAAATTCATTTTCCCGCGCTTTCTGGATCAAAAACGCGGCGTTCATGATCATCTTGTCGCCGATCGGCTTGTTGTCGCGTGAAGCTACGCACACGGCGCGCAGGCCATCGTAGATTTCGCGGACATAGTTGGCTGCCAATTCGGCCAGCGCTTTGTCGATCATGCGCCCCAGCTGCATGCGGGCGAAATAGGTGGATTGCAGGTGTTTGCGCGTCAGCTCCTGGTGGAAGCGATGGATCTCCTCATGCTCGCGCTGCAGCTCTTCAATAATGCGATCACGGTCCCAGGTAACCTTCAGCCCGAATTCCAGCTTGCCCGTCATCTGCTTCAGCACGTCTTTCAATGATGAATAAATGCTCTTGAGGACCTCGCGAATGTCGTCGTCGGTGCGGAATACCGTGCCAAAGCTCATCGGGATGATGGTGTAATTCTTCATCACCGACTCAATCACGTGCTCATGGGCCAAAGCGTTGTCGCGCGTGGGATCAAAGATGAAGACCGGCGTGCGGCTCACCACCGCTGCAATATCGCCGTAATGCACCGTGTACACCTCTTCGCTTACGCCGCCGATGCTGCTGCGGCTAAAGGTCACGGGCGCCCGCGATTCGATTACACCGTAAACGTAACGGCCTTCCTGCTGGTGCGAGCGGGCAGTGACCTCGGCCTTCGTGACGACCGGCTGCGGCCCCGGCTCCAGGATTGCCGTCGCCGGCTCTACTTTGGTCAACGTCTTGCGAACAGCTGAAGTCTTCTTGCCCGACTTCCTGCTAGGACTCATTTTTTCTCCTCAACATACTGGAGGTGGTTGCCAGAAACTCATCAATCTCAATCGGCTTGAACATGATCCCGATTCCCTGGCTGGAGGCCTCATCGGCCGTATCCTTGGTGGCATATCCGGTCAGCAGGGCGGCCGGCATTTCCGGATCGCTCTCCCGCGCTGCCGAGATCACTTCAAAACCAGTATGCTGCTCTTCCAGCGAGTAATCGCACAAAACCACGTCAAACGGCTGCTTCTTGATGGCCGCAATAGCCTCCCGCGAGGTCCCGCACGCCACCACGTCATAGCCTTGCTGCTCCAGAATCAGACGATAGGTCAGCAGCACAGCTGCTTCATCGTCTACCACCAGCACCCGATATTTGCCGTCCGTCCTCACAATTTTACGACTGGCAAATCGATCTTGAAAACTGTACCGTGTCCTACCCTGCTCTTCACTGACAGCTTGCCGGCATGGTTTTGCAGGATGCCTTTTACAATCCATAGTCCCAGGCCGGTCCCCCGTTCGCCCTTGGTGGTGACGAATGGTTCAAAGATCGTTCGGATCATCTCCGGCGGAATTCCCGTTCCGGTATCGGCAATCAGGATGCGTACCCACCCATGCAGATCATCCGACCCCGGGATATGGCGTGTATGAATACGCAGCCGTCCGCCGTTGGGCATCGCGTCTTTCGCGTTGATGACCAGGTTAGAAAGCACCTGGCGAATCTGATCGGCGGCGATCACCGCATCCGGGAGCGGCTCCAGTTCCGTCTGCACTTCGATATTGGTGCGTTGCAGCTGGCGATTCAGCAACAGCAACGTGTCTTCGACGATCGTGTTCACGTTGACCGGCTTCACCTGCTCGGTGTTGCGATATAACCCCAGCATCTGCCGCACGATGCGCGCCACCCGCTCGGTCTCGGACTTCAGAATGTTGTAGACCGGCATGGCATTTTCCGGTACGGCGCCCGCCAGCAGGTAGATGGCGTTCTTGATCGCCTCCATGGGATTGTTGACCTCATGGGCGATGGTGGCGGCAAGGCGGCCGGTTGCGGCAAATTTCTCGATTTCCAGAATCCGCCGTTCCACCTTGAGCTGCTCCACGCGGCGCAGCGCCGTTAAATCGCGCAGCACCGTTACCGTGTACGCAACCTGGCCTTTTTCATCGAAGATCTTGCCGGATCGCGCATCATATTCCATCTCCGCTTTCAGCGCGGGATTGTAGAGGCGCAGCGGAGCATTCTCGCGTTCGGCGAAGGAGTACGTAAAGCTGTCAATGTAGGCGCCGAACACCGTCTGGTTTTTGAACTGCATCGCGTCGGCAGACCCTTCATCATTGGCCCCAAAAACTTCCTGGGCCAGCGGATCGGTCAGCACGATCTTTGCCCGGCTGTCGCAGACAACAATAGGATCGCCTACGTTTTCAATAATCAGGTTCAGCCGATCACGGTCCTGGCGGACCACTTCTTCGGCATCGCTCAGCTTGTCGTAGTTGAGACGCAGCTCCTGGTCAGCGCGGCGGAGATCGGTTACGTCACGCATTACCGTCACGGTGCCAAGCTGGATGCCGTCAGGCCCATATGTAGGCGCGGAAACGGCTTCAAACAGCATCTCTTCACCTTCAATGGCGTCCACCAGCGTCAGGTCGCGATGGGAATCGCTGCCGGAGACCAGCATAGAGGAAAGCGCTGCAGAAAACAGCAGGTTGTTGAACTCCACAGCGCGCACCAGGCCCTCGGTCATCTCGTCCGGCACCCTGAAGAAGCGCTCCGCCGCTTTGTTCTGCATGATCACGCGATGCTGCGTGTCGGTCAGGATTACCGGATCAGCCATGCTCTGCATCACCGTGCCCATCTGGGCGATGGTGATTTCCATATCGCGCATGCGGTTGTAGTAGTGCTCAACCTTGAACAAGCGGGAAAGATACCGGTTGGCCAGGTCGATCAACTCCCCCAACTCGGCAATATTCTGTTCCGTATAGCCCTTGGGCAGTTCCACGATGACTGCAGCAGCGTAGGCGCGCATCTCGCAGGTGGAACAAACCTGGTCTTCCAGACGGACCTTCTTCTGGCGATGAAAGTTCTGTACCGCAAGGCAGCTTCCGGTGCGGATCCGGTCAGCCTCCCAGCAAAGGTTGCGGTTGGAATAAAGAATAGGATGAATATAAAGAGGACGGTTATAAAGCGGAGTTTTTTCCAGCACTTCTGGCCGGAGCGTGTGGATTACACCGATCAAGGGATGGTCTGACATCCACAGGGCCGTAGAGAAGCGGTCCATCTGCTGGCGCGGCCATTTAAGCGCCGCTGCCGGGGTGACCTCGCCGGAGTCAAAGTTGACGTCGACCACCAACGCGCGCGGATTGCCCAGCGCAATGATCTCTTCCAGTAGAAGCGGGAAAATCTCCTCGGAACGCTCCGCCTGCAATAAGCGGAGCACGGCCGGACGGCGAGGCTGAGCCGCTCGCCGCCCGTTGACACGTTCGGGCTGTAACCGGATTTCGGCCGTAGCCATGCGTGATTCCAAGACAAACCCTTAACGTCGCCGGCGGGGGGTGCGCGGCCTGACTTCGACTATTTCCTCTTCTTCACTTTCGGCGCCGCCTTCACCCAGGGTCGGCCGGGAAACCAGTCCGGTGAGACCCACCGCATCAGCGTACTTCAAATAGGTGTCAATGGACGCAACCACTACGCGGGCTTCAACCGTGATCAGGTCAATGCCGACCAGTGAGATTCTGACCCATGCATCAATGACGATTCCTTTGTCAAGTACCCGATCCAGAACATCAATCAGACTTGAACCGCCGGATACACGTTCTACGGCCATCGCTTGGCCTCCTTCGTGAAAATCAGCCTCTTACTTCGCCCGTCGAACACGGACACGGGTGGCTTGCTTGCTTCGGCCAGGTGGCGCCCCCGGCAACTGGGTTCTGCGAACCACAGGTTCCGGTGCCGAAGCGGTTAGATTTGGATCGAATTTCCACCAGTTCAAACCAATTTGCTCCGCTTTGTCCACGCTGCACACCAGCAGGCGAATTCGTATCGTGAGCAGCTCGACATTCGCGAGTGAAATCCGGATATCTCCCGCGATCACGAGGCCCTTATCGAGCACCCGGTCGAGAATATCCAGAAGATTGGCTGTTCCGGAAACAGTAGGAACTCTTTGCATAAAATCTCAGGAAAATACAGAAGAGATCGTCTTAGTAGCGGTGGAAACCCGCGCAACCCATGCACCGCATCCTAACCAGCCCCCGGTACAACTGTCAACCATCCGCTTTTCATGCCGCACGCCGGCTTCAAATAATCCGGAAGAGGGGAGCCGGCGCAGTCTAAGTGAGATGCGATTCCAGCCGCTCAGGTTGGCCGCCCCAAAAATCGTCTTATCACGACATTCAAATTGCGGAAACTCGAGCTCCATCCCTATTTGTCCAAAAGATTGCCCAGGGGGCCGAGTTCAAGGTTCAGGTCCTCAGGCCTCAATCCGAAGGCCGCGGCCAGCTCGTTGACCTTGGCTTCCAGCTTCATTAAGGCCTGCCCCATCTCCTCGATCTTCGCTTCCTCCAGGCTTCCGCCTTCCATCCTGCGGATGGCCTGTCGCTCCAGAAGCCGCCGCAGCAACTCCACCAGGCTCAGCACCAGCCGCGCCAGTCCCTGCTCTATGTTCTCCGGCGAGCAGTCAATGCGCTCAATCGCTCCTTCACCGACAGCCTTCAGTTCGCGATTGACCTCAGCCACCGCCGCGGCAATCTCTTCCGGAGTGATTTTTCGGATCTCTGACAAATCTCTTCACCTGCGCCGGATCGTTTTACTGCGCGCCAGCTACTTGCGGAGCCCTGACCTGTTCGCTCAAAAATTCCGCTGCCGGCCACGGTCCGCTCATTCGCCGAGACAACGATTCTGTAACGGCCACGTGTTCGACCACGGCGCGAAACGCCTTTTCCTTCCCTCGTTCCATCAACGCAAAAACCCGGACACCGTTCTTGCCTTGGCGTATGCGAGTTTCGCGCGCCAACGTTCCCAAGGCCTCCCGGATCAGGCTTATGTGCCGCTCTTGCTCTTGCAACATCGCGGCCTTGTCCCGCAGATAAGCCGCGCCGGAGCTGTTACCTCCTTGCGCGCGCCCCGGGGTGGGATAAACCACACACTCCATCTGCACACAGTCTTTCAGTCTCTCCAGATCTTGCAAAAATGCATCCGCGCGCTCAGCCGCGAACGTAACGAGCGAGTGTTCGTCCTCAAACACGGAGAGCAGGCGGAAGGGAATCACTGCGGCCTGCCGGAAGACGTGGGTGACCACTTCATGAAACTCCAGGGCATTCTTCTGCAAACGCTCCGGAGCAAAAGGCCATGCCACTTCTGACCACAAAAGTCGCATGTCCCCTGTTGCCATCGCGCGTACCTTTGCGCCCGCTACTCCCACGGCCGGCAATGAAATCTCACCACGATCAGCAAAGGCGCAATAAGCCAGGGCACGGCTCACTCGAGCCTCCGCTTTTCCTCCGCGGCGTTCAGGTTGCGCAGCGCCGTCTCCACCGAGGTCAGCACCACGTTAAGCCCGACGTAAACCAAATCCACCCCGGCCAGCGAAATCACCAGCGATCCGTGAATGATGACCCCTGCATTCAACACGTGGTCCAGGATCTCCAGCAGAGAAACTTCCTCTTCTCCGGCTTCGGTCTGCGTGATTGGCTCGAAATCAGTCGGCATCGGCAACAAACGAGTACGGCGGCCACGGGCCATTTAGTTCGATGCGTCGCACCCCGCTCCATCTCTCCACAAATTCTCCCAGGACCTTCTCCCACTGCTTCTGCCGGCTGCGTGGCACCAGAAACGTTGACTGCCATAACAGGCTGGGCTGGGCGCCGCTGACCTTCCCGCTGGGCGCAGACTCGCTGGCTACTTTCTCAAGCGCGGCAGCAAATTCTTTCAACTCAGGATCGCTACGATCTGGCCGCTGCTTGATCTGCGCAGCCTTCTGCTGCAGGTACTCTTTGCCCGATCCAGCCGAGGTCCTTACCGCCTTGGCAGTTGCCTTTTCCGCGAATACTTTCACGCCCCATTCGTCGGCATCGGCGACGCGATCGAAAACCCTGGCCAGCGCCTTGCTTCTTCCTGCAACGTCAGCCAGCAGAGCTGCTTCGCCGGAAAACACGGTGCCGAATCGCGCAGGAACGATTGACATCCGGGCCGCGACCTCGCCTACAACCTGCTGGTGTCGAACGCTGTGCAGCGCCAGCCACTCCAGGTTCTCCATGTTGCGCTCCATGGCCTCAGCAAAGCTCGCATGGTCAACGTGCGAAACCCAGCAGACAAAATCGCCACAGGGCACGGCCTGCACCGCGCCCACGCCGTCAATCCCCGGGCTGGTGGGAGCAGCTGGCCCTTTGCCAGCGCTTTTCCTGACCGCGCGGGAGATTCCGTACAGGTACAAGGCCTTTTCCGGGGTCAGTTTTCGGTTTGGATTTGCCATAGCTCGCCGGTAAATTTCTTAAGCGCTTGTTTACCCGCGATCTCCGCGGGGAATTCGCGCAACACATAGGTTCGATGCTTCCCGTACTTACGCGGCAACGATCGTAGTATTGCCAGCTGCCATTCGCGCGCCCGCATGCAACGACGGCACGGTTGGGCAGGCTCTTCCAGCACTCGGTTCACAAACAACGAACCTACCGAGATGCCCAGCTCATCGATCGCTGCAAGCAAAAGCTGGGTCTGCCGGTCGGGCACGGGCTCAGGCAGCATCACCACCCAGGCCCGGCTCTGTTCGGGGTGGCGCATGATTTCCAGAAGCCTGCGCACCCGCTGTCCCAGCTCCGCCAGCTCTACAGCTACGTCCTGCGCGAGGCTAAGTGTACGGTGCGCGGCCAGGCTTTTCAACAGCAGCCGTGACCATTGCAGGATGCGCTCCGGCGTGCGCAGCAGCTCCAACGCGTGCCCGGTCGGGGCCATATCGATCAGCACCCGCAGGCCCTGATCGGCGCCCTTTTCCTGTGATCTCCCTGGAACCCCCTCCAACAGATCAAGGATGCGAAAGATCGCAAATACCTCATCCACGCCGGGGGGCACTACATCCATCAGCGCTGCGAAGGTCTCTTTCTCGAACGTCAGATCAACGTGCAGCCCGCCGGACTCCATGCTGGTGGCGGAGTTCAGCTTTTCTCTGATGCGTCCGGCCCAGCGGCGAAATTCCTGAACTGAGTCCATCTCCATCGCTGACAATCCAGGATCGCCCAGCACAGGCACAGCATGGTTGCCGATTTCCTTCTGGAAAATGTCATCCAATGACGGCGCAGGATCGGTGGAGCAGACGGCAACGCTGACGTCTTTCTCCATCGCGCGTGTGTGGAACGCCAGGGCAGCGGTAGCGGTGGTCTTTCCCACTCCACCTTTGCCGATCGTGAATCCGAGCCGTGTGTCCGCCATGGGCCACGGCTCCTTTACCAGCTTTAGTTTCTTGTTCTGCTTTGGCACTGCAGCTTCCAGTTTGACTCTGCGGCCGGCAAAGACCACATTGCCAAATTTTGACAGCAGCGCCGGCCCGAGCAGAGGGTTGCCGGGATCAGGGCCGATGAGCCTGGGAACCCGCGGGAATCGCCGCTTGAGGAACGCCTCTGCCTTTCTGCTCAATTGCGCCCGGCGGCGACACTGCGAGCACTTGCCGGCCTTCGTCACAACGCGGTTCAGCACAACCGCGCCAACCTGCATTTCCGGCACAGACTTTGCCAGCGATTTGAGCGATCGCGCAGCCTCATTCAAAGAGAATGTTTCCGGTGTCGTGACCAGCAGGATTTCCGCGTTGCCGGCCTTGAACGCTTCAATTACCTGCCGCACGGTCTCCTGCCAGTGTTCAAGAAAAGTACTCTGTGGCGTTGTTACGCGCCCACCAAAGCGTCGAGCCAGCAGGGCGTCGCGGCTGGATGCTACCTCCAGAAAATCCAGAAAGCGCTGGAAGTGTCCCGGCAGCTCAAACAGCCGCAAGGTGTGTCCGAAAGGCGCGGTGTCCACAACGATGTGTTCGTATTCATCACGCTCCAGCAACTCCCGGATCGCCAACAGCCCGGCCATCTCTGCCATCCCGGGCAGCGTTGTATCCAGCAGAGGCGCAATCTCCTCGCGATTGAAAAACGTCCCGTTCTCAACGATGTTCAGGATGCCTTCACGGTTTTCCGCCAGGAACTTTTCAAATTCCTTCTGGCTGTCGATCTGCCAGAGTGAGAGCCGGCCCTTCACGCCCGGCACTGGCTGCCTGTCCGGCTTCGCCTTCAGATCAAGCATGTCCGTCAGCGAATGCGCAGGATCAGTGGACATAAGGAGCGTCGATTCCCGCTGGTGTCGCGACGCCAGATGCAACGCCAGAGCACAGGAAACCGTCGTCTTGCCGACTCCGCCTTTTCCAACAACGAAGGTTAACCGGGTCACGAAGATGATTGTATGCGGATTGGCCGAATCTCACCGCAAGGAACGCAAAGGACGCGAAGTAATCGCAACTGCCAGAGTAGTTATTCTTGTTGTCGGCCGCCTCTCGCCATTGCGCCACGAGTCAAATACAGTACGGCAGCTATCATCGCAACAGCACCGGCGAGTTGAAGAGTCCAGCCAAATGGCTGGTCGCAGAAAACCAAATCCAGAGCACCGCGACGAGCACCAAACTGATGATAATCCTGTAAAAAATCAAAGAATGGCCCCCCTTTTGCCCCCTCGCGCCTTTGCGCTAAATCATCCCACGCGAAACTCCGCCACCAGCGGCAGATGGTCTGACGCCACCAGCGCCATGCGGCTGCGATGCAGGATGAACTCTTCGAGCGCCAACTCACGGTCAAAATACATGTGGTCCAGATGCATGATGGGCAGCACGCCGGGATACGTCCGTTTGCGTTTGAGATGCAGCTGGATATCGACGCTCTCAAAATTGTCCTGCAGCATGCGCGACACCAGCCCCTGCGTCCACTCGTTGAAATCGCCGATCACCAGCCGCGTGTGCCTCAGATGTGGCGAGAGCAGCACGTCCCGGCTCAGCAGCAGCCCGGCCTGCTTCCGTCTCTCAATGTATCCCGTCCCCAGGTGCACGTTGAAGATATGCACAATCTTGCCCGGCGCAATCTCCACATCACAACGGATGCAGCCGCGCGGCTCTCTTCGTGAAGCCGTCAGATCATAGACTCGTACTTCCTTTACCGGAAAGCGGCTGAGTACCACGTTGCCGTAGGCGGCGCCACGCAGCTTACGCGTCTCACCGATGCGGAATTGGTATCCGACCGCATCGGCCAGATACTGTGCCTGGTTTTGCTCCTTGCGGCCGCCGCTCAGGCTCACCACTTCCTGCAGCGCAATCACATCCGCGTCCAATTCCTGCAGTACGTCGGCGACCCGCGACGGGCGTATCCGGCCATCGATGCCGCGGCATTTGTGTGTGTTATACGTGGCTACGCGAAACCGGGGGTGCTCCTTGGTCGGACCCATTGTTTCGAGAATAATCCCTGATGCGCCGGGCAGGCAATGTCAGCGGCACTCGTTCCGCATTTAGAATAATGCTGTGTCCACTGCTGCCCAACCCGCCAAAAAACGGCCCACAAGAGCCGGCTCCGCCAAACATCACGCGAAAGGTGTCAAGCCGGCGCAACCAAGAGTCTCTGCCTCGCTGCTGGTTCGTGCTCCCGTGCTCACGCGAATTCCCTGGCTGGTGCATGCTTTTAGCGCTCGTCGCGGCGGCCAGAGCACCGTCTACGGCGGCCGATCGCTTAACCTGGGATTTACCAGGGATGATCAGCGGGAACGCGTGGAAGCCAACCGCAAGCTTTTTCTCGCCGCCGCAGGCGCAGGAACAAAAAGCAAGCTCTGGCCGTTGATTACTGTTCGCCAGGTCCATTCCGATGTAATCCATGTGGTTCGCTCCGCGAAGCCTGGCCCGCTGGTCGGCGATGGCATGATCACGAACCTTCCCGGCATCGCTCTCGGCATCCTTGTGGCCGATTGTTTTCCAGTCTTGCTCGTCGACAGCCGAAACCACGCCGTCGGCGCCTTTCACTGCGGCTGGCGGCCAACGGTAAAGCGCATGGTGGAAAAAGGCCTGGGAATCATGCGCTATGAGTTCGGCACCCGCCCGCAGGATGTCTTCGCTGCGATCGGCCCGGGCATTCAGAGCTGCTGTTATGAAGTGGGAGAAGAGCTGAAAGAAAAGTTCGAGTCCCAGTTTGCCTATGCATCCGAACTTTTTCACACCGTGCAGGAATCCGATCCCGTCCGGGAGAAGTATCCTCTGTTGTTCATGAACCAGCGCGCTCCCGGCCATGGCGATCCCTGCATCAAGCTGCACCTTGATCTGCGCGAAGCCAATCGCCGCCAGTTGCTTGCTCTCGGCGTGCCGGAGAAAAACATCTCCGCCCTCCCCAACTGCTCCGCCTGCGATACGCGCAAGTTCTTTTCGCATCGCGCAGAAAAGGGCATGACCGGACGGATGATGGCCGTGGTAGGTATGAAGTCCTGATAGCTGATACCAGACTCTGATACCAGGATCTAGCTCTGTTGTCCCTCTGAAGCTGACGCGGCCGGCGCTGCTCCCTGCCCGTGGTTGATTACGTCTTTGAGTTCTTTGCTGGGCTTGAAGTAGGGGATCTTCTTGGCCGGCACATCCACGCGCGCGCCAGTTTTGGGATTGCGGCCCACGCGAGGCTTGCGTTGCCGCGTGCGGAAGCTGCCAAAGCCGCGGATCTCAATCTTGTCGCCCGACCGCAGCGAGCGCACCACGCTGTCAAAAATCGTTTCTACAATGATCTCGCTGTCCTTACGAGTCAGCTCCGCCAGGCGCGAAACTTCTTCAATCAAATCGGCTTTGGTCATGGACTTATTCCACCCGAAATGGGCTCAAACGTCAAGAACCGTTTTACTTACAGTGAGATAGCGTCTGGGACAATCACTCGCAGGGCCTTTGGTAAGACGCTGATCTCTGCCGGCGTGCTGCAGGCAAAGTCGCCGTCTGCATAAATGTGCAATTCGCCCGCTGATTCTATTCGCACCGACTGCGACTGAAAATACTCCACACCGCTCAGCCGCAGATAGCCGCCAAAGAAGATCGTCGGCACCCAGCAGAGAAGCTTGAGCTTGTTCATTTTGCTGACCAGGCACAGATCCAGCACGCCATCAGTCATTATGGCCCGCGGAGTGACTCTCATGCCTCCGCCATACCGCTGTGCGTTGCCTATAGTAAGAAAGAACGCCGCTCGCCGGATTCTCCTCTCTCCCGCCGCAACACTCAACTCTACCGGACGGAACGCCAGTAAAGACTGCAACCCTGCCAGTAAATATCCGCCATGTTTCTTAAGCCACACCGGCATGCGGTTGGCCCGCGCATTGGCGTCGGCATCCATGCCGATGGCTGCCGCACTGCAGAAAAATATTTCTTCTTTACTTGGTGGATCAATGGGCTCAATTACTCCGAGATCGATCTCCTGCACATTCCTGCCGGTTGCGCAGAACTGCCCCCAGGCCCGCCGGGCATCCTTGACGCTGAAAATTCCCAGCGCTTTGGCAAAGTCATTCCCACTGCCTGTAGGAACCACCAGTGTAGGAATCTGGTGATGGTGGAGTTGCTGAAGATGGCGATGAACGGTGCCGTCGCCTCCGAAGATCAGGGCAGCTGAACAGTCCTTGGGAGCTACTAAGCAGTCTTTGATACTTAACTCGACGCCGGCAATTCTGAACGGCTCAACAATTTCTGGAGACAGATTGGGGTGGAGGACTGCAGCTGCAATCATTGAATAACGGCTATTTTCACCCTTTTTCCCAGCCTGAGAGGTAGCTCTGCTGGAAGGGCCTGAACCAGGATTTTTGTCCCCTCTGCCACACTGTCGCCAATACGTACGGCGCCCTCTTTAATTTTGCGGTTTGCTTCTGCGCCCGAAGATGCCAGGCCACATTTCAATAACACCTTGTCCAATCGAATGCCATCGAAATTCCGGCTTGTGGCGTCGGCCTTCCATCCAACCTCAGAAATGCTCATCACAACTTTCTCCACATCCTGCGGTACTTCATCCTTCTGAAACTGTTTGGCCCAGTTCTCATCCGCATGCTGTGCTGCCTGCTCACCATGGAAGTCCTCCACAATCCTCCGTGCCAGAGCTTTCTTCAACTGCATAGGGTGTTGACGGCCTGCCGCGGCATCGGATTTCATTTGCTGAATTTCAGACGACTTCACGTCCGTCAACAGCTCGTAATACCGCCACATCAGGTCGTCAGAGATCGACATTACTTTGCCGTAGATCTCCTGCGGCGGCTCGTTGATGCCGATATAGTTCCCGTAGGACTTTGACATCTTCTGCACGCCGTCTGTGCCTTCCAGCAACGGCATGGTCAGTACAATCTGCGACGGCTGGCCATAATCCCGCTGCAGGTTGCGCCCCATGTGCAGGTTGAATTTCTGGTCGGTGCCCCCGAGTTCCACGTCGGCCTCCAGCGCCACTGAATCGTATGCCTGGACGATCGGGTAGAGGAGCTCGTGAATGGCGATTGGTTTTTCCTCGTGGAAACGTTTGTGAAACTCTTCCCGCTCCAGCATCTGCGAAACCGTGAACCTGGAGCAAACGCGGATGAAATCCTCCACCGACATCCCGGAAAACCAGCGCGAGTTGAAATCAATCACCGTCTTCTCGCGATCGAGGATCTTGAACACCTGGGTCTTATAGGTTTCGGCATTGCGCTCCACGTCAGCACGCGTCAGAGGGGGGCGTGTGACCGAGCGGCCGGAAGGATCGCCGATCATTCCGGTGAAATCGCCGATGAGAAAGATCACCGTGTGTCCCAGGTCCTGGAAGTGTTTCAGTTTCCGCATCAGCACTGTGTGGCCTACGTGCAGGTCAGGCGCCGTGGGATCAAAGCCGGCTTTCACGCGCAACGGCTTGCCTGTCTTGAGTGAGTTCTCCAGGCGCTCGCGCAGCTCGCGCTCATGGATGATCTCCGCCGCGCCTTTCTTGATGTAAGCCAGTTGTTCGTCAACAGGAGGAAAGTTTGCCATTTTTGTGAAATCCCGAGCGGAGCGAGGGAACCCTATCGTCAAATTTGGCAATTAGGCAAATTGAAAAGCAACATCTGGCTAGTGCCGGATCGCGCAGATCCAAGGCTATTAATTTACCAAATTACGCAATGATCAAATTATAGCGATCCCTCGCGCCGCTCGGGACTCTAGAAAAAAATCTACCTTCCGCTCGATCCGAACCCACCCGCTTTGCGGCTGGATTCCTTCAGATCGTCGACTACGAGCACTTCGCCCGTAAGCACAGGATACGGAATCAGGTTGGCAATCTTCTCGCCGGCGCGGATCGTCACAGGTTGGTCCCCGAGGTTCTCCATCAGGACCTTGATCTCGCCGCGATAGCCGGCATCAATCACCCCTCCGGTAAGCACCAGCCGTCGCGCGGCCACAGATGACTTGTCGCGCAACAGGGCTCCCATCGGCTGGCCGCCCAGTGATGTGCATTCAATCGCAATGTCGGTGTGAATGGTCGCATGCCCGCGCGCTTCGATGGTTACGGTTTCAGCCGCGTAAATATCGTAGCCAAGGTCCTCGCCCGGGTGAGCGACGGTCGGAGCTTTTGCCGATTTGGTCAGCAGCTTCACTTTGAGCATTTACCTGGCCTCCGCCCGCGCCGGCTTATGCACCGCTTTGCGATCGTGTACCTCAATTTCGCCTGCGAGCACGAGAGCTATCGCTTCGGAATACGCCAGATGCTCCTGCTCCAGAATCCTGGCTGAGAGCGTATGCGCGTCGTCACCCTCCAGCACCGGTACGGTCTTCTGCAGAATGATCGGCCCATGATCCAGATGCTCGTCGACAAAATGCACGGTGCATCCTGTAACTTTCGCGCCATAGTCCAGCGCCTGCTTCTGCGCCTCCATGCCGGGGAACGCGGGTAAAAGCGAAGGATGTATGTTCACGATCCGATTGGGAAAAGCCTGGATAAAACTGGCCGAAAGCAGGCGCATATAGCCGGCGAGACAGACCAGATCCACCTCTGCCTGTTTCAACGCCGCGATCACTTCAGCATCATGTTCCTCGCGAACGCGCCCCTTGGAGGGAATCAGCACTGCGTTCAACCCGCGCCGTCTGGCCGACTCCAGCCCCGGAGCGTCGCCGCGGTTGGAAATTACGATGGCGACCTCTGCCCGCAGCTTTCCCGAGGCAATCGAATTGGCGATGGCCTCAAAGTTCGAACCACGGCCGGATAGTAAAATGCCGAGTTTTTTGGTTCCTGCCATGTTATTGCCCGCCCAGCTCTTTTCCTATCGAATCCAGCACGCCGTTGATGAACTGGACTGACTCCGGTGCGGAGAATTTGCGTGCGATCTCCAGCGCCTCATTGATCACCACCGGCCGCGGTGTCTCGCGATGGCCCAGAAACTCCGCCACACCGGCGCGCAATACGTTGCGGTCTACCGCAGCCATGCGGTCCATGCGCCAATGCTGGGCGTGTTTCTGGATCAGTTCGTCAATCCGCGCCTGCTGGTCCACAGCCACACGAAAGAGGTCGTCGGCAAAGCCGCGAGTCTCTTCGTCGACCTCGCCGCGCTCGGCCCAGAAAGTCTTGCGCACCTGTTCAGGCGTTTGTTTGCCCATGTCCCACTGGAAGAGCATCTGCAGGCAAAGCTCGCGCGACTTGCGTCGTGTGCCCATCAGCGCTTCCTGCCCTTTTTCGCCGGCGCAGCTTTCCTCTTTCCACGGCTGCCGGTTTTACGCTGCAAGCTCACCATTTCCACGGCGGAAAGCGCTGCTTCAAAGCCCTTGTTGCCGGCCTTCAGCCCAGCGCGGTCCAACGCCTGCTCCAGATTTTCACAGGTCAGCACGCCATAGGTGTGCGGCACACCGGTCTCTTGCGCTGACTGGCCGATGCCGCGCGTGACCTCCGTTGAGATGTGCTCATAGTGCGTGGTTTCGCCGCGAATCAGGCAGCCCAGCGTCACGATCGCGTCATACTTCCCAGTCTCAGCCAGCGTGCGCGCCTGCGATGGGATCTCGAACGCGCCAGGCACGCGCACAACGGTGATATCTTCTTCGCGGCAGCCACTTCGGCGCAGCGCGTCCAGCGCGCCTTGCAACAGGCGTTCGGTAATGAATGAATTCCAGCGGCTCACTACCACGGCAAAGTGCACGCCCTTAGCGCTCAGGCTGCCTTCAATCGCGTCAGGCTCAGGCCGGTTCTTCTGCCAGAAGAGAACCTTCAATCCTTTGGCCGGTTCGGCTACCAGGAAGCGTGAGTCCCAATTTGTCTGTTGTATGTCGGTTTTGAGTTTGGCCTTTTCATTGATCAGAATCTCGCGCAGCGAGTCCAGGTCTGTAACTTCCACCCAGATATCGGCGTGGATGGTCTCCAGGCCTTCCACAACCTCCAGGCGTCCTACCGGCGCTTTGAAAGGCGCGCCCTGGCCGCGTGCGGTTTTCCACGGAGTGCCACGCTCGAAGCCCAGCGCGTCAAACAGCTTGCTCAGCGCTTTGAACTCACGGGCGCCGGCGGCGTGCCGGATTGTGGTGATGCCCTTGATCATGCCGGGCTCTCATCCTCAGTAACGATCCATCGCGCACCGCACTGCTCGCACTTCCAGGCATTCTTGGGGACCGGGACAGGCAGTGCAACCGTATAGAGGGCCGTAAGAGCGATTCCCTTGTCCAGCGTTTCAAAACCGATATCCAGGGATCCGCACTTTGGGCAGGCGGGCTGCTGGTATTCTTCGCCCACTTCCTCGGCCGTGAAGCTGGAAGGAATCTCTTCGTCCAGTGCTTCCACGGCGGCATCACGGTCCTCAGGGGCTACCTGCAGTTTGACGCCGCCCATCAGGTTTGACCAAAACCAATCCATGCGGACAACATTTTCATCCGCCAAAAAAGACGGGATTCCGAGCGCCTGCAACTTGCCCTGAGCGATCAGGGCTTCCGGCAGGTCGCGATACGTAGACACTGTGACCAGTTCGTCGGCCATATTGGGGATTATACGAATGTTGAAGCTATTTGCCCTCAAACTTTGCGGCGCGCTTTTCCAGGAAAGCCGTCGTGCCTTCTTTCTTGTCTTCTGTAGCGCAACAGATGCCGAACAGCGTCGCTTCCAGGAAGAGGCCCTCCGGCAGTGTCATGTTCAAGCCCTGATTGACCGCTTCCATGCAGTACTGGATCGCCAGCGGCGCCATGCCGATGATTTTTTGCGCGATCTCCTCGGCCCGCGCGATCAGCTGGTTGGCCGGGATCACTTCATTCACCAGACCGATACGGTGGGCTTCCTGGGCGCTAATCATCTCGCCTGTAAGCAGGATCTGCATAGCCAGGCCAGTGCCAACCAAGCGAGGTAAACGCTGCGTGCCTCCATAGCCAGGAATGATGCCGAGTTTGACCTCCGGCTGGCCCAGCTTGGCGGTTTCGCTGGCCAGGCGCATGGTGCAGGCCATGGCGATCTCACATCCGCCGCCGAGTGCAAATCCGTTGACGCAGGCAATCACCGGTTTGCCCAGGTTCTCGATCATGTCCAGCGTGGCCTGGCCCTTGTGCGTGTAAGCTTTTGCTTCGGCCGGGTTGTTTTTTGCCAGTTCGTTGATGTCGGCGCCCGCGACAAAGGCTTTCTCACCGCTGCCCGTCAGGATCACCACGCGAACCTGCTTGTCGTCTTTGAGCTCGCTGAACACCTGCCACAACTCCTGCATGGTGGCCATGTTCAACGCATTCAGGACCTTGGGCCGGTCAATGGTGACGTAGGCAATCTGGTTTTTCTTTTCGAGCTTGACGTTGTCAAAAGCCATGCAAAACCTCTCGCCGCGGATAAACGCTGATCCCCGCAGATTGGGCCGATTTCAGATCAGCGTTTCTCTGCGTTGATCTCCGGCTAGAACTTGTTTGCTACAGGATTATTCGGGTCTGCGTAATCGTAAAAGCCTTTGCCCGACTTGCGGCCGTACCAGCCGGCCATGACCAGGCGCTTCAACAGCGGGGGCGAGGCAAAGCGGCGTTCGCGGAATTCGTCAAACATGACGTGCGAGATGTAATACGTCGTATCGAGGCCGACGAAATCGAGCAGCGTAAATGGCCCCATGGGATAGCCGCAGCCCAGCTTCATGGCGTTATCGATATCCGGAATCGATCCGACACCTTCTTCGTAGGCGCGGATCGCGTCGAGCAGGTAGGGCACCAGCAGACGGTTCACGATGAAGCCGGTCTTGTCACTGGTGCGGACAGGAACTTTGCCCAGGCTCTCGCCAAACTTGTAAGCCGTGTCAAATGCCGCATCGCTGGTAGCGATCGTTCGCACCACCTCTACCAGCTTCATCAAAGGTACGGGATTAAAGAAATGCAGGCCGACGAACCTGTCCGCGCGCTTGGTCGCAGCCGCTACCTCAGTAATCGAAATAGAGGAAGTGTTGCTGGCAAAGATCGCGTCCTTCTGTACGATCGCATCGAGCGCCGCGAACATCTCCTTCTTCTTTTCCACGTTCTCGATGATGGCCTCAATGACGACGTCGCAATCGGCAAGGTCCTGGGGGTTGGTTGTGCCCTTGATGCGCGCGCGCGACTCCTTGGCTTTCTCCGGCGTGATGCCGGACTTCTCCGGCTTCTCCGCCAGCTTGGTGAGTGACTTTTCAATCCCGGCAAAGCCCTTGTCCAGGAATTTCTGTTCCTGCTCCAGTACCGTTACTTCATAACCGGCAACGGCACTGACCTGGGCAATGCCTGAGCCCATCAGTCCGCAGCCAAGTACTCCAACTTTTTTGATTGTCATTCCAGGTCCTCAAGATCGTTTTTCCGGCCATTGCCGTTGCTGTTTGCTTTTTCTGCTTGGGGGAATTGCCGCGTCGGCAACAACCATCGAAAAAAGAGCGTGCAAGCCACTGTCACAACGCCGCTCATCACAAAGAGCGACTTCATCTCTTCTTCCAACCCCGCCAGATGTCCTGGAGAATTGGCAAGCCCGGCAAAGAATGCAGGGAAGAAGAAGCATAAGGCAGAGCTGATGGAGACCCCTGCCAGCAAGCCAAAGGCAAAGCTCACAGGCCAGGGTCGGGCAGTCCCGTTCTGTGACTTCACCGCTGCAGGTTCTCCACGATCATGGCAATCCCCTGACCGCCCCCGATGCAGGCTGTGGCCAGGCCGTACTTCGCCTTGCGGCGGCGTAGCTCATGCAGCAGAGTAATCACCAACCGCGTACCGGTTGCACCCAGCGGATGGCCCAGCGCAATCGCGCCGCCATTCACGTTCACTTTGCTGCGATCGAGGCCCAGCTCTTTCTCAACCGCGAGATACTGTCCGGCAAAAGCTTCATTCACCTCGACCAGGTCAATGTCTTCGAGTCTCAGGCCTGCTTTTTTCAGAGCCATACGCGAGGCCGGCACCGGGCCGCTGCCCATAATCCTGGGATCGACGCCGGCAATGCCCCAGCTTACGATTCGGCCCATCGGCTTCAGGCCGCGCTTTTCCGCCTGGCCAAGGTTCATCATCACTACTGCGGCGCCGCCATCGACAATGCCGCTGGCATTTCCTGCTGTGACCATGCCGTTCTTGCCGAATGCAGGTTTCAGCTTGGCTAGGCCTTCCATCGTTGTCTCAGGCCGCAGGTGATCGTCTTTCTCGAACATCTCGCCTGTCGGCTCGCCTTTCTTGTTCTTGAGCCCCACCGGCGCGATCTCTTCCGCCAGACGGCAGGCCTGCTGCGCTGCTCCGGCCTTCTGCTGCGATTGCAATGAGAACTCGTCCATCATCGCGCGGGTGATGCCCTGCTGCTCGGCGTAGAGCTCGGCCGTATTGGCCATGTAGAGACCACAATACGTATCGAGCAGGGCCACCATGAGCGAATCTTCCATCTTGCCTTCGCCCAGGCCCAAGCCCCAGCGCAAGCCGCGAATCACATGCGGCGCCTGAGACATCGATTCCATCCCGCCCGCCAGCACGGTGCTGGCTTCGCCCAGCTGGATCATCTGGGCCGCGTTCACCAGCGACTGCATACCCGATCCGCACAGACGGTTCACCGTCAGTGCCGGGGTCTCGATCGGCAAGCCGGCTTTCAGGCCCACGTGCCGTGCGCCATACAGCGAGTCACCTGAGGTCTGCTGCGCGTTGCCGAAGACAGCGTGGTCGAATTCCTTGGGATCGACGCCGGAGCGTTTGATGGCTTCCTGGCCGGCCACTGCGGCCAGCTCCATGGCGGTAAAATCGCGCAATTTGCCGCAATAACGGCCCATGGGCGTGCGCGCGCCGCTTACGATTGCAATGTCTGTCGCTGCTGTACTCATTTTGGACTACTGCCTGTCACTGGGTTGGGATCGATGGTGCGAACATTTAATCTTAACAGCGGGTTGCGAGCGCGGGCAATTGAGCAAGGATCCGGTCGCGCAAAGCGATCTGTGGAACACACTTATGCCGGACTTCACGGCCTCAACGCAAGAGCACTGTTCATCCCAAAAATTTCACGGGAATTCTTGCCGCGGTAACACTTTTAACACTCTGTTAATAATCGATTCGCAGTCGCGCGGCTAATATGTACCGCCATGACCGATGAGAAGTTGACGATCGAAGACCTTGCCTCAGCAGGGAACGGGCAGCGCATTTTGCGCCTGACCGGACCGCTCGTGCTGAACTCATTCTTTGCCTTTCAGACCCTGGTTCGTGAAGACCAATCATCCACGCTGGTCCTGGACTTCACCGGCGTTCCTTACATCGACTCCGCCGGGAATCGGCGCTCTGGTCGGCGCCTACGTCAACCGGCAAAAAGACGGCCGGCGTCTCCTCTTGGTAGGGGTTACTCCGCGGGTTCGGACCGCGCTGCAGGTCACCAAGTGTGAGCAATTTTTCCAGTTCTCTGATGTATTGCCGGAACAGCAGGCCAGCGCCTCGTAACCAGGAAAGCCGTCAGCGTGGATCGCGTGGAATTCTTCGCGAGAAAAGATAAAAGGCCGCCCGCGCGGCAGCCCTTTGTCGTTTCCTCTTCCGGCTTTTTTAGAAGCGCCAGTTGATTCCGCCACGCACGATGTGCGCCTTCGGATTCACCGAGTGCGTGAATACGTTGGTAGGGAAGGCGATCGGCGGTGTGAACGCCGTCAGGTTCGCGCTGGGGACAGTTGCCGTGCCGAAGTCCGCATAAAGGTATTCGCCCTTGAAGGAGAGGTGATGCGAAAAACGATACTCTCCGCCTCCACCGACGATCCAGCCAGGCCTGGTCTCATCGATGGCGGCGCTTTCATGCGCCGTGGCAAACGTATCAGTAAACAGTGCTGTGTACTTTACGTTGGTGAAGGCTGCGCCAACCGTTTCATACACAAGGAAGCGCTTGAACGCCCAGCCAATGCGCGGACGCATGCTGAACATCCAGCTGGTTTTAGCCGTCTGCGCTACCGTAAAGCTCGTGGGCGCGCAGCAGGGATAGGTCTGAGTGGCTGACGTGCTTCCGTCCAGGCTCAGGGAGCCAAAGTCGGCTTCCAGCCCAAGCACGAAGTTTTCCCATTGATGGTTGTAGCCGATCACGCCGCTGCCGTTAAAGCCGTTGGGCTTGATCGTCTGGTTGCTTGCGGCGGTAATCGCCGGCGTACTGGTAGAAGCGAAATACCCGGTCGGGCTGAAGACGGGACTTGTATCCACGCTGAGCCGGCCGAAGTTACCTCCTGCATTCGCGCCGACATAAAACCCACTGAATTCGTTCTGTGCGCTTGCCGCGCCAAACGCAAACAGAAGAAACATACATACACAGGTTCCCCTCAAGAATCTGCTCAAATTCACACCTCATCCTTGTCGATAGAAATTTAGTTTTTTCGGGGGTTGGTTTTCAGATTTTAGCTCATTTTTTGGTGCATTCCCCCGGCACCGAGGTAGTGCGACTAGTAGGGAAAACGTTACTTTCGGAACATAAAAAAAGACCGTCCCGCAGGACGGCCTTCATTCATCAGGCGATTTACTTGAAAAAGCTGTCGGCCTGGGCGAGCCGTTTATTCACTTCGTCCCAATTCACCACGTTCCACCAGGCCTTCAGATAGTCGGGCCGGCGGTTCTGATACTTCAGGTAATAGGCGTGCTCCCAGACGTCATTTCCAAGAACCGGGAATTCGCCGTTGGAGATCGGATTGTCCTGGTTCGGCGTGGATGTGACCTTGAACTCGCCGGACTTTGTCTTGACCAGCCAAGCCCAGCCGCTGCCGAACTGGTTGGCGCCGGCGGCTTCAAACTTTTCTTTGAAGGCGTCAAAGCTGCCAAACGTCTTGTTGATGGCGTCGGCGATCGCGCCGGTGGGGTTGCCGCCCTTCTTGGGACCCATGATCTGCCAGAACATCGTATGGTTTACGTGGCCGCCGCCGTTATTGCGGATGGCCCCGCGCACGTCTTCCGGCAGCGCGTTCAGGTTGCGGATGAGATCTTCAGGGCTCTTGCTGCCCAGTTCCGGATGTTTTTCAATTGCACCATTCAATTTCGTTACGTAGGCAGCGTGGTGCTTGTCATGGTGCAGGTGCATGGTTTGCTCGTCGATGTGCGGTTCCAGCGCGTTATACGCGTATGGCAGCGCCGGGACTTCATGTGCCGTTACAGTTCCTTGTGCCATTTTCAATCACCTTTCGTTTATTAGTACGGGACTCAAAAACTTTGGAAGTGGTCAGCTCGAGGAGCTGACCAACTTCCAGTATCAGCGTCTAGCGATCCCGCGTGCGGGGATCGCGGGCCTTTAGGCAGACATTCAGCGCGACAGCGATGAATCTGCACTCTTACCTGCAGGAAACGAAATCTAGCCTCAGCGAAACTGATCTACCTCTACTAAACTTTCGATGACCGTTGGCCCCCTTGCGATGCTGCGAACTTCTGTTGCCTCGCTCTAGAACGCCGCGAAGGCCAGTTCCAGCAGCGTTTTCTGCTCCATCTCATGCGCCGTATGCGAACCGGTAGACGGGCTCGATGAAGGCGACCGCTTCACTGACCGGAAGGGTATGCCCCGGGCCAGGCGCTCCAGCTGCGGCGCCAGGAAATTGAGCGCGCCCATGTTGGCAGGCTCTTCCTGTACCCAGAGAAACTCTCGCCCGTTCTTATGCTGCGCGAAGGCCGATTCAAGCTCGGATTCGGGCAGCGGGAAGAGCTGCTCCAGAAAGATAATCGCGGTCTTGGTGTCGCCACGGCGTTTTCGTTCGCGGCGCAGCTCGTGCCCGATCTTGCCCGAGCAGACGATGATCCGCTCGGCGCTTGTGATCTCGGGGTCTTGAATCACGGTCTGGAATTTTCCGCCTGCCAGCTCGCTGAACGCGCTGGCAGCATCCGGGTGGCGCAACATCCCCTTCGGCGTAAAGACGATCAACGGTTTGCGCCAGGCGCGCAACGCCTGCCGCCGCAAGAGATGGAAATACTGCGCCGCCGTTGAAGGCTGCGCGACCTGGATGTTGTCCTTCGCCGCCAGCTGCAGATAACGTTCGATGCGGCCGCTGGAATGCTCCGGCCCCTGGCCTTCATAGCCGTGCGGCAGCAGCATCACCAGGCCTGAAAGCAGGCCCCACTTGTCTTCGCCGGCTACGATGAACTGATCGATGATCACCTGCGCCCCGTTCGCGAAATCGCCGAACTGCGCCTCCCACAGCGTGAGGCCGTCAGGATAGTCGCGGCTGAAGCCATACTCAAAGCCCAGCACTGCAGCTTCGGAAAGAATCGAGTTGTACGCCTGAAACCACCCCTGGTTCGGAGCGAGGTTGCTCAGCGGTACATATTCGTTCTCATTCTCCGTATCGATCAAAACCGAGTGGCGATGATTGAACGTTCCGCGGCGCGCGTCCTGGCCGGAGAGCCGTACCGCGACGCCTTCCACCAGCAGCGAACCGAAAGCCAACGCCTCTGCCATCCCATAGTCGAGCGGCAATTTGCCGGTGCCCATTTTTTCCCGCTGCTCCAGCAGCTTCTTTACTTTGGGATGGATCGCAAAGCCGTCGGGATAGCTCGTCAGCTTCTCTGTAATGCTGCGCAGCTTGTCTTCAGCCACCGCAGTCGGTACTTCATACTCCGCTTTGTAGCGACCGCCAACATATTTGTCCCAATACGCGGGCAGTTTGCGCAGCACCGGAGATTTCTGCATCTGCGCGGCGTGATCATAGGCCGCGTCAACTTTGGTGCGGAATTTCTGCGCCATCTCCGCGGTATCGATCTTGTTCTTTTCGGCGTAGATCTCAAACAGCGGCCGGTGGGCATTGATCTTCTTGTAAAGCAGCGGCTGGGTGATGGTAGGGTCGTCCACCTCGCTATGGCCGTGCCGCCGGTAGCCGATCAGATCGATCACCACATCACTCTGGAACTTGTAGCGATACTCCGTCGCCATCCGCGCTACGCGCAGCACCGCTTCAGGGTCCTCCGCGTTCACGTGGAAGATGGGAACCGGCTGGCGCTTAGCCAGATCGGAAGAAAAGCGCGCGGTATGCAGCTCGCGGGGATTCGTGGTGAAACCGATCAGGTTGTTCACGATCACATGGATCGCGCCGCTCACGCAGTAACCCTTCAGGCCGGAGAAATTCAGCGTCTCAGCCCAGATACCCTGGCCGGCGAAAGCGGCGTCACCGTGCATGATCACAGGCAGCACTTGTTTGGCGCCCTCCGGCCCGGAGTGAATTTGCTTGGCCAGCGTCCGGCCCAGAGCCACGGGATCAACTGCCTCAAGATGACTGGGATTCGAAACCAAATGCGTGCGGATGACCTTGCCGTTGCGGGTGTGGAACTCACCGGTAGCGCCCTGATGGTACTTCACATCGCCGCCGCCCAGGACTGAGCGCGGATCAACATCTTCAAAGCCGGCAAAAACAAAGTCCGCCGGAATGCCGACCACCAGGCTCATGACCGTGAGACGTCCGCGATGGCTCATGGCCATCACCGTAGTCGTTGCGCCCAGGTCAGCCGCGGTCTCCAGCACCACGTCCAGTAGTGGAATCTGCGCCGTTGCTCCTTCGCCGGAGTAGCGTTTGGTGCCGAGATAACGTGTCTGCAGAATCTGTTCAAACAGATCGGCCTGGAGCAGGCGTTCAGCGAGCCAGCGCCGATCAACCTGCTGCGGCTTGGCGCTTTCCATGCGCTCGCGGACCCACTCGCGGCGCTCCTGCTGCGGCAGGTGCATGAACTCGGCGCCGATGGTGCCGCAGTAAAGACGGCGCGCCTCACTTGCGCCTTCACCTTCGCTGGGCAGATCGGGATAGTCGCCGCCTACCGGCCCGCCAAAAGGATTGAGGTCGGCGCCCAGGTAGCCCCAGCGGCGAAAGGCGTCAAATATTTGTTCGCGTTCAAGAGAGACTTCGCTTGTCAATTGTGCGGTCTTGGTACTCATCTTGTATGGTCCGGAGTCTTGACAGGGACTGCTCCAGCGGTAGCATCCTGCGGGTTCCCAACCCTTGAGGATAACATTTTGGGCGCGCCTCTGCCCCCCGTTGCGCGATTAAAACTGCGCAACTTCCCCTTCATTGGAGTGTTTACTAATTAATAACTAATCTTTACGATCCGGCTCTCAAGGGCCGCATCTCAACCAAATAACACAACCTTCACCGCGAAATTTACAGGCAAGAGCGCGAAATTTTACAACCAAGAGTCCGAAGGTCTCTCAAGGAGGAACCCGCATGCGGGGAGTACAGTCGTTTCTTGTGTCAACTCTCATTCTTGGATCCGTGGCGTTTACCGGATGCGCCGAGCACCGGTACAGCTCCGGCCCTTATTACGGGGGCGGCCCTTATTACGGCAGCGCCTATGATGACTATGCTTACCGCCAGTGGTTGGCGGAGCGGCGTTACCAGTACATCGAGTACAACCGCCTGAACCAGGAGCGCCAGAGGGAATACTGGGAATGGAGGCGCTTGAATGACGCACGATTGCGCAATGATCCGCGCTTCCACGACCACGATCATGACCGCTTCCAGGATAGAGACCACGATAGGAATGGAGATCGTGATCGCGACAACGGCCGCTTTCGTAACGATCACGACCGCGACGACGGCCGGAGCAAAGATCGCCAGGTAGCCCGAGACCACGACCGAGACCACGATCGGCATAAGGCTGACCGGGACCACCACGATGAGCGAAACCGGAAAAACAAGGACCGAGATCACGACCATGATCGTGACCACGATCGGCACTGACCGAGCCAGCCGCCATGCCGGGGCCCTGGATCGGAATGTAGTTGAAAAATTGACCCTTGAGGGTTGATAAGTAGGCCCAAAAATCAAGCGTCCTGCGACGAATCGCAGGACGCCCGGCAGCCCTCCCCCAGAACTGCCTTACCACCGAGGGTGAGTCTAGACCTGCACTGGCCCTTCGTCCACATCACTTAAGTAACATTCGCCAAGAGGTCTTCTATATCCCTACTGGTCAAGCAGTTAGAGAGTCCGCAACCGAATGGATAGAGCTTCATCTAATGTTTTGCTAGGATAGAGAGTCTCGGGTGCTTGGGCGCTGCGGACAAAGAACAAATCTAACAATCAAAAGGGTAGGGTTTCATGGCAAGTCAGGCGATTTTAGAAGTAACAGATGTGAATTTTGATCAGGAAGTTCTCAAGAGCAACCAGCCGGTGATGATCGATTTCTGGGCCGCCTGGTGTGGTCCTTGCAAAGCCCTCTCCCCGATCGTGGACGAGGTTGCGGCAGCCTACTCAGGCAAGGTAAAAGTCGCCAAGATGGATGTTGACAGCAGCCCGGTCACGCCCCAGCGCTACGGAGTACGCGGCATTCCCACGCTGCTGATCTTCAAAGGCGGCCAGGTACAGGAGCAGATTGTCGGCTATGTGGCACGCGAGGTCATAGAGAAGGCCTTGAACAAGCATGTGAGCTAAGAGCAGAGAGTTTTTCGCGAACAAATGGCCCGGTTCTTCACCGGGCTATTTTTTTTGTGCCTTTCGGCTTAAATCAAAAGTAAAATCCGTGTTTCCAAACCATGGCCAACGCTTTATTTTCCTCGGATTCCTCTGTACTGCTGTTTCCTGCCGGACTATTTCTTTATTACGTGATTGCCTGGCTCCTGGTGGGCAGAGATCCCCGCATCAAGAACATAGTTCCCCAGTATGAACCGCCGCAAGGCGTTTCACCGGGTGTAGCCCGCTACATCATTACTGGGGGAAGCGATGGAACTACTCTCGCTTCTGTCCTGGCGGCGATGGCAGCCAGGGGTGTGATCTCGATTGCGCCGGCGCAGAAGTCCTATGAATTGAAGCTGCTGAATCCTGAGATCGCCGTCTGGCCGGAAGAAGCGGCGGCCGCCAGAACGCTCTTTCATGTCGAGCTTTCCGCCCTCGCTTATCCGGCCTGCGGGACCGCCACTGTAGGCACGGCTACGGTTGGCTCTGATCGTTCGTCCCGTGCCACCGTTGAGCAACTTGGTCCGGCGCAAAGCCAGGTTACTCTCGATCCGCTGCTGGCCGCAGACATCAAGCAACACATCGACGCCATTCAGGACACGTTCAGAAAAAACCTGCAGGAAATCTATTTTCGCCAGAACTTTATTTTTTCCGGGATCGGCACGCTCGCGACTTTTATCTGGGGGCTTGCAACCGCCTTCTTGATTGAGACACCGTCCTCAATGTTCCTGACCTTCTGGCTGCTGATGTTTACTTCGATTGCCGGACTGGCGATTGGAGCGTTCCTGATATCAAAGCCGGCCCACCCCACCGTCCCCCAGCAAATCGGCCGCTTTCTTTTTCCGTTCATGTTCTTCGGGGTTCCGGGCGCAATGATCTATTTTTTTGCCCTGCCGGACAGCCACACATTCGTGATCGCGCTGCTGCTGGCGGTCCTGCTCAATAACGGCTTTTTCTTCCTAATGCGAGCGCCTACCCCTCTGGGCCGCGCTACGCTACAACAACTGGCCGGATTCCGGGAGTTTCTGCTGCGTGTGGAACAGGACCGGTTGGATCGTTTGAACGTCCCGGCGGAGCACGCGGAACTGATGGACCGGTTTCTGCCTTATGCCATTGCGCTGGGTGTGAAGGAAGGATGGGGCGACACGATGGCGGCAGCGTTGTCCAATGCGATTGTGGAGCGATAGAAATAGCGGCGCGGGACCGACTCCTTCGCGCCGCGAGCCTGTGGTTTTGTGCGCCGGGGCTTCGGCCTAGTTAGTACTTTCTCAACACGCCAATCACGCGGCCCTGCAGTTGCACTGACTTGGCCGGAACTACAATCGGTTTCATTGCCGCATTCGATGGCTGCAGCCGGATGTTGACGCCTTCGCGATAGATCCGCTTGAGCGTGGCGTCTGTGCCTTCCACCAACGCCACCACGATCTCGCCATCGCGAGCGTTATTGACCTTCTCCACCAGCACGTAATCCCCGTCCACAATGTGCTCGTCCTTCATGCTCTCGCCTTTTACCTGCAGGACGAAGACGTCTTTGGAGCGGGTGATATCGCCGAGCGAGATGGTCTCTGGATTTTCCACGGCTTCAATCGGCTGGCCGGCGGCGATGCGCCCCATCAGCGGCAAAGCGAGCTCTTTCGGCGCCTGTCGTTTGAAGATGCCACGCACCGGCAACACGTCAATGGAGCGGCTGCGGTTATAGTCGCGCTTGAGGAGCCCCTTTTTTTCCAGATTGGAGACGTGCTTGTGCACCGTTGCCAGCGAGCTCAGGCCCAACCCGTCGCCGATCTCCTCAAACGAAGGCGAGTAGCCGTTGCGCTGGATAAAGTCGTGGATGAAGTCGTAAACCTGGCGCTGTCTTTTGGTGATTGCCATATAAGCGAAATATTAACGAAGTAAAGGCGAACTAGTCAAGCTGTTTCTGCGGGGAATCAAAGCGCTAAACAGGTTCTATGTCTTGTGGCGAACGGCGAAGAGGTCCTTCGCCTTAACGAAAGATAGGGCAATCGCAATGTATGTCGCGGAGTTGATCACGGGCATGGCGAAGAACCAGAACAGTGTCGCGCCACCGAGACTCCATGCCGGGCAAATAATTCTAGGCAATGTGTAGACAAGGAAATCAGCCCAAAGCGAGTCTTTTGCGCTGAAGAGCAGCATATCGATCACGGCACAGATCACCGGCGCAAGGAAACCCAGAATCCCAGCCACGATGAGCGTGCGTTTATTCATCTGCTCTTATCGCACTGCGGCGCCGACGCGCATCCCGCTCAGGATCTCATCCACCGTTCCAATCGCTTTATCGATCTCTTCCATGGTGTTATAGAAGTGGGGAGAGAAGCGTACGCCGGCTTTCGGGCGGTAGTCCACCAGCACATCGCGCCGGCACAGCTCCGCGCAGACCTCTTTGGCGTTCGGCATATCGATCGCAACCGTCCCGCCGCGCTGCTCCGGATTGCGTGGCGCATTCACCCGCCAGCCGCGCTGGTCGGCCAGCTCGATCAGCCGCGCTGTCATCTTCTTTGATTTTTCCCGGATCCGCTCCACGCCGGCCTCGCGGATGATCTTCAGTCCCGGCATGCTGATATAGAACCCCGGCACGTTGGTGGTGCCTTGCATAAAACGAAATGGAGGCTCGCCGTATTTATTCTCGCCAATTTCAAACGCGAACGGGTCTTCATGAGCGAACCAGCCGGTAAAGTTCGGCGCCAGCTTCTTCGCCAGCTCAGGGCGCACATATAAATAGGAGGTGCCCGCGCCGCCGCAGAGCCACTTGAGCACACCGCCCACGGCAAAGTCCACGTCAAAGGCCCGTACGTCCACCGGTACGCATCCCAGCGACTGAAAACAGTCCAGCACCACCAGCGCCCCAACACGATGCGCCTTTTCGACAATTGCCTTCACGTCCTTGATATAGGCGCTACGGAAGACCACATGCGAGATCGGCACCAGCAGCGTCTCCTCGTCGATCGCCTCGAGCATGCGCTCGGTGGGCACGTGAATGCCATCGTCGGTGCGGACCATGTGAACACGCGCGCCGCGCGAACGCTGCGCCTCCCAGAAATACATGATCGAAGGAAAATTCATGTCGCTGTAAACGACCTTGTTGCGCCGCCCGCTGAAATCGAAGCAGCTTGCAATCGTGGCCTGACAGCTGGCCACATTCAAATGCACGCTCACTGAACCGGGTGCGGCGTTCATCAACACGCCGATGGCGTCGCCGACCTCGCGCGCCATCATCCACCAAGTTTCTTCCCAGGCGCGTACGCCACGGGTAGCCCAGGTGTCGCAATAGTCGTGTACTGAGTCGTAAACGCCGCGGGGCATGGCGCCCAGCGAGTTGCTGATCATGTAAGTGGTGCGCTGCAGGATGGGAAATTCGACGCGAAAGCGAAGCAAGTCGTCAGTCATAAACGTATTGATATCCGACTAAGAGTGTACTCGATTTCAAGCTGATTTTTGAGCGGCCCAGAGCTGCTGCTTCGGCGGAAAAAAATTTACGCAGCTTCAATCTTTTCTTGCGCCCAGTGCTACGGGTGCTATATTGCATTTCACTACGATGAGAAAAACGCGCGCGGGCGGCAAGCTGACAGTACTCTCACTGGCGGCAGCCACTTACTTTATGGTCTCCGGCGGCCCGTACGGGGTCGAGGAACTGGTCCAGGATTCGGGCTACAAAGTCTCTCTTCTGATTCTGTGCGTAATTCCTCTCATTTGGGCGCTGCCCACCGGCCTGATGGTGGGCGAGCTTTCCGCGGCATTGCCGAAGGAAGGCGGGTTCTATGTCTGGGTGCGGCGGGCCATGGGACCTTTCTGGGGATTCCAGGAAGCGTGGCTCTCACTGGTGGCCAGTATATTTGACATGGCCATCTATCCAACGCTCTTTGTCGACTACCTAGGCAGACTCTTTCCGTCCCTGGATCAGGGATGGCATCGCGTTGCCATTGGCGGCGGACTGGTGCTGGTATGCCTGCTCTGGAACCTCTTCGGGGCGAAAGCCGTAGGTACAAGCTCCGTCGTCGTGGGGGTGCTGCTGCTCAGCCCGTTTGTGTTGGTCACACTGTTTGCGTTGGTGCGCCATATCGCGCCTGTCTCTGCGCCGGCAGCTAAAGGTGATTTGCTGGCCGGCGTGATGGTGGCCATGTGGAATTACATGGGCTGGGACAACGCCGCCACTGTCGCCAACGAAGTTGAGAACCCGCAAAAGACGTATCCCCGAGTCATGATGCTGGCCCTGGGCGCGATTGTGCTCTCTTACGTTCTGCCTATCGCGGCGGTCTGGCACACGCACATCCCACAGGATGTTTGGAACAATGGCAGCTGGGCCAGCATTGCGGGCATTGTGGTTGGACCGTGGCTCGGCGTGGTGCTGGTGAGCACTGCCATGCTGGCTGAGTTCAGCTCTTTTAACTCGCTGGTGATGTCGTATTCGCATCTTCCTTCGGCCATGGCTGAAGACGGGCATCTGCCCAAGGCCTTTGCCCGCAAGAACCAGAGCGGCGCGCCCTGGGTGGCGATCGTGGTGCTGGGCCTGGGCTGGGGACTCTCGCTTGGACTGAATTTTAAAGATCTGGTGATGCTTGACATCCTTCTTTATGGCGCCAGCCTGGTGCTGGAGTTTCTGGCATTGATCGTCCTGCGCGTTCGCGAACCGGAGCTGCATCGGCCGTTTCGCGTTCCCGGCGGCATGGTTGGCGCGGTGCTGGTTGGAGTCGGGCCGACCGCGTTGGTGATCGTCGCTCTGCTGGCCAATCGCGGCCAAAAGTTAGAACTAGGCCGCTACAGCGTCAGCCAACTTGCGTTTGGATTGGTCCTGATGGCGCTGGGCGTGGTCTATTACGTTGTCGCCGGACGACCGAAGAGCACTGCTCGGGCTACAGCGGCCGACTGACCTCTCAGCATTCAGTTTCATCATTTCCCAATTTCGTGGCGTCCCAAAAGCAGTACTGCTACCTCAAGGGACAACCAGAGATCGGCTGAGGCGGAGTTGCAATGGAAATGACGATTGAGCTAAAAAGGTGACAAGAGAAGCCGCATATGATTGAAGAGTCAGAATGGGTCGCGGCCACAATTGAGGCATTCTTCAACCTCGGAATAAAGACCCTTTACGCCGGATATCGTAAAGCAAGGCGACTCATACCCTTGCGAGGCGAACGGCCCGAACTCATCAGGCATCTTTTTTTGGATTCGGGAGACTTCCTATTTCACCCAAGCAGCAACTGGAGTCCAGCCGATGGACAGGTCAACCCGCCTCCCGCTCAAGAAGGGTACCCTCATGACATCAGCGCATTGTGGTCGTTTGAGCCGTTCCTTCCGGACCGAACACAGTTGAAGGATTCCTTGCTTTTTCCTGGTAAGTTAACACCAACAACACGCTTGGTCTGCTCCGGCAGCCCGAAATCGAATCGATTTACCCGACAATACCTCCCGTCATTTGCTGTAACGGCTGACATTCCAAAGCCTCAGTATCCGAATGCCATCTCTCCAGAACGCCTGACGTACCTTTTTGGGGAAGATTTGGTTGCGCCGAAAATTCAAGTTGTCTCAATGATGCACAAAGGTACACTACAAGGAAAAACCAGAAAGGTGATTTGGCGCTGGCATCGAGGAAGCCTCATTCCGTGGTCGCCCGCGGAATACGAAAAAGATGGAATGTTGTACAAGGGTTTTCTATTAGTTTCCAGATTACCAAGAACGAAAGCCGGCGCTGACATTCTTGCTTTCGCTGGAGGCCATGGCGCAGGAACCCAGGCAGTATCACTGCTGTTGGCGAAACTCCCGTTCGGCGAACTCAAGGCTCTGGCTGATGTCATCGGGGACAAGCCTTATTTCCAATTCGTTTTGGAGGTGTCGGGTCTTCGCCATGAAGCCTCCGGCACGATCCCCACGAAAGTGGAGATTTCTAGCGCTCTACCTCCTGTGGCTCTGGAAAACCTAACAACAAGGGACCTCGGTTCTGCCGCAAAGCAAGAGAAGAAATGAGCCTGCGATTCCAAGGCGTCGCGTTTGACCTCGAAGGAACAATCGTAGATTTAGAATCGGCGCATCATCAAGGCCACCTGGATGCAGCAGCCGAAGTAGGACTGCATTTGTCATTGGAGCAGGCGATCAATGAGATCCCGGCGTTTGTGGGTGGGCCCGACGTTGAAATCGCCAGGGCAATTCAGTCGAGAGTTAGCCAGCAAATCACCGTTGATCAGTTGCTTAGCAGGATGAAATATTTCTACAGCAGATACAGGAGAAACATGGTTGTTCGCCCTCGGCCAGGGTTCGATCACATCCTTAGTCAAATTGAAAGACTCGGCATTCTTACATGCATCGGGTCGGTAACAAATAGAGATGAGGGGATTGCGCTAGTGAATGCTTGCGGTTTGGACGGCAGCTTCTCTGCAGACCGGCTCGTCTTTGCGGAAGATGTCATGTCGTTGAAGCCAGCTCCTGATGTTTACCTGGAAACTGCGCGGAGGATGAGCGTTACGCCTATGCAACAAATCGTGTTCGAGGATTCCGTTCCTGGGGTACAGGCCGCTGTTGCCGCTGGTTCCACTGTAATCGCTATTCCTGTCCTGCAACAAAATGAATTTCGCGCGCGTTTGTTGCATTCCGGTGCTGCACTCGTGTACGCCACCTGGGCGGATGTGGATATCTCATCTCTCCTCGCCGCTTAAAAGCACGCCGCCACTCTGAGATCGTCTTCTGTCTATGAGCCCGTAAGCGGCGCTCAGTACCAGCAGATAAATTACGGCGCTCTTGGCCGCCACGCTCGATTGTGACACCCACCAGGTACACGCAATTGAGACCACGATCGCTACAAATCCAAAGATCGATCCGGCAGCGCCCAGCGGAGAGCGCAGCCCGGCCGCAGCAAGTCGTTCGGAGCCAATGACGCGGCGAAAGCGCACATGGGCCAGCAGTGACAGTAGCCAGGCTATCATCCCGCCCACCAACGAGGCATTGATGATGTAGAGATAGGCGTTCTTCGTGCGCAACTGGAGCAGAATCGCGCCGACAATACCGAGCATCGAAGCCAGCAGAGCGCCCATGGGTACGCCATGACGATTGAGTTTCCCCACGCTACGCGGCGCATAACCGGAACGAGCTATCGAGAACAACATTCGCGAGGCCACATAAAGGCTGGCATTCGCTGCAGAGAGAGCGGCCGTCAGCACGACCAAATTCATAATGAAGCCGGCCGAGCGAATGCCGGCCACGGAAAACACCGTGACAAATGGGCTTTGTGAGACGCCCGCCTGCTGCCACGGCATCACACCCACCAGTATGGCCATCGCCCCGAGATAGACAAACGCCAGCACCGCAAAGGCAAAGTTGGTGGCGCGGGAAATCTCCCGGGCAGAGCGTGCCTCCCCGGAGGAGACTGCGACCATCTCTATGCCAAGAAAGCTGTACAGCCCAAACGATGTTGCCAGCAGCGGCGCAAGCCAGCCCCGGGGAGCAAAGCCGCCATGGCTCACGTACTGCGGCTGCACCTTACCCCCGAACAGCAATACAGCTCCGGTCAGGATAAAAACAAAGATCGTCACCACCTTGATCATGGCGAACCAATACTCAAAGGTGCCGTAGTCGCCGACGGAAAAAAGATTGGCCACCACCAGAAAGATTCCGAAGACGACCATCCAGAACACAACTGGGATTTGCGGAAACCAGACCTGCATGTACGTTCCCGCAGCCACCACTTCCGAGCCGATGGCAATCACCACCGAGAACCAGTATCCATAGCGGGCAACAAATCCGGCCCAGCGATTGAGATAGAGCTCAGCATAAACGCCGAATGAGCCCGCCGCCGGATGCATGGCAGACATCTCGCCCAGCGCAATCGCGACCGTCCATGCGATCACGGCGCTGAGCAGATAGCTGAGCACGACGGCCGGGCCGGCAATCTGGATGGCGGCGCCTGACCCCAGCAGCAATCCTGTGCCGATGGAGCCCCCCACGCCGACCATCGCCATTTGTCGCGCGGAAAGCTCTTTCCTCAGCCCCTGTTCCTGTTCGGACATGAAGGAGTTATAACGTTTGTTCCGGCCGATTGCCACATTTGCTTTGTTTGGGCGCAACCGATCGGCTGTTAAGTGAGATTCATCGCTGCGCGATGAACGTCTGCCTAAAGGCCTGCGCTTCGCAAGCGAATCGCTAGACGCTGATACCCGGTAGCGGGCCGGTTTTCACACTGACCCGCTACCGGCATTGAGCCTGCGGCCAATTCCGAATAGAATGAAGGCTACCTTACAGCCTCAGTTCACCCTGGCCTTGCCTGTCCCGAGGGCGTCTCTGAGGAAGTTGACCTTTGATCTTTAATCTTTAATCCATGGCAGACATCTCCAAGCGACTCGAAAAAGCGGAAAAGTATCTGCAGAGAAGCAAGCCCGAGGCTGCGCTGGAGGAGTATCTCGCTATTCTGGATGACGAACCGAAGAATGACCATGTGCGGCAGACCGCTGCCGATCTCTGTCTGGCGCTGGACCGCCGCGGCGAAGCGGTTGAGCTTTTAAGCGCGCTCTTCGAACAGGAATTTGAGACTGGCGAGACCAGCAAGGGCTCCATCACTTATAAAAAGCTGGCCAAGCTCACCACCCCAACGCCGATTCAGACCTTTCGCTATGCCCAGCTGATCGAAAAGCGCGACAAAAATGACGCCCTGGAAGCCTACTTGGGTGCACTGCACGGCTTCGAGCGGCAAAGGAATGAAAAGCAGGCCCTGGCGGCATGTAAGCGCATCGTGGAGCTTTCGCCGACGATTGAAAACTTGCAGCTCACTGCAGAAAAAGCTGCCGCCCTGGGTGAAGGCAAGACCGCAGCCGCGAACTTTATCCAGCTCGGCCTGCTGCAAGACCAGGAGGATCCCGGTTCAGGGTTTCAGTCGTATGAGCGGGCTTACAACTTTGATCCGTTGAATTTCCAGGCCATCTTTCTTTATGGCCGTGGCCTCTTCGCGCACAACATGGTCAAGGAATGCCTGGCCGTGCTGGAAACCGTGGTTACGCGGGTCAAAGGATTGCCCGAGCTGCGCGAGCTCTACGCGCATGCGCTGATGGCGGCCAAGCGCCCTGCCGAGGCCGAACCTTATGCCTGGGAACTCTATGAACGCGACCCCCAGCAGCTGGAAGAAATGACTTCGATCGTCGGCGTTTACCTTGATGTGAATGACACACGCGGCGCTCTCGACCTGGCCCGGCGCCTGGAAGACCGTGAGACCAATGCAGGCCGCCGGCGCGAGTTTATCACCAGCATGTTCGAAATGTCCGAACGCCGCATGCCGTCGCTCGGATTTACCGAGTACCTGGTCAAGCTCTTTGATACCGCTAATCGTGAACATGAATACAGCCGCACGCTGCTGAAGCTCTTCCAACTCTATTATTCGGTTGGCAAGTATGGGCAGGCGGGCGAGACCCTGGACCGTGCGGCGGAGCTTGATCCGTACGAATCCGGCCACAGCAAGCGCCTGGAGATGCTGCGTGGACGCATTGATGAGCAGCAGTACAACCGGATCTCAAACCGTTTCCATCGCGTCGACAACAAGGCGCAAAAGCCTGCTGCTCCTGAACCGGAAGCTCCCGCGCCTTCGCGTGCAGAGTCCGAGCCTACGGTGCTGGAAGACTTCATTCTCCAGGCGGAGATCTATCTGCAGTACGGGATGCGCTCGAAAGCGTTGGAGCGGCTGGAGCGCGTGAGTAAGCTGTTTCCGCGCGAAGAGCTGAAGAACGAGAAGCTGCGCCATCTCTATATTTCCGCTGGGTTCACGCCTGCCTACGAGGTTGCCGCAGCTGCAAGCAAGGCGGCCATTCCGCCTGCTGCCGCTCCGCAATCAAAACCTCCCGCCAGCAGCCCACCTCCGCAGGCTCCGGCAACGGCTTCTCCCGACGAAGAAAACGCCGTCGACAATTTTGCCCGGGTCACGGAAATTACCCGCAATATCTATCGCCAGGCCAACGTGAAGAGCGTGCTATTTACGGCGGTGAATGACATTGGCCGGCACTTCAATGCCAGCCGCTGTGTCGCCGGGCTCTGCACCATCGGCAAGCCTCCTTCGGCGGCGCTGGAGTACTGTGCTCCCGGGGTAAAGCAGTCTGACGTAATGGCCATCGTGAAGCTGATTGGCCTCACGCAGCAACTGGCCGTAAACGGGCCGGTGACGATTGCCAATGCCAAAGCTTCGCGTGAGTTGGCGCCTGCAGCCGAGCATGTGCACGCGCTCAATATCGAATCCTTGATCGCTGTGCCGCTGCTGGATTCCGGCGAGCAATCCGGCATCCTGATCCTGCAGCAGACCGCGCCGCGGCAGTGGCGGCAAACCGACATCGTGGTACTCAAGACCATCGCGGAACAGATGGTGCTGGCGGTCAGCAATGTGCGCCTGCGCACGCTCATGAAGACTCTGGCCGTTACCGATGAAAAGTCCGGGCTGCTCAAGCGCTCCTCCTACCTTGATGTGCTGCTCTCTGAAGTAAGGCGGTCTCTGCAGCAAAAGAGCCCGATGACCCTGATGCTGCTTCATTTCGGCAAAGCGTCAACGTTGGTGAAGGAGCACGGCGAAGCGCAGATCGAGCACATGATGCAGCAGATCGGGCAGTCGCTGGCTTCGCACATCCGCCAGAATGACGTTGCCATCCGCTATGACCTCACCACCATCGCTCTGGTACTCTCCGATACCACGGAGAAAAATGCCTTTCTGGTGGTCGATAAGATGAGGAAAGTTTTGGCGCCCATCAAGCTGCCCGGTACCGAGCGTACGCCTCCCATCAGCGTAGGCATTGCTGAAACCGTACTGCAGGAGCGCTATGACGCCGTAGACATGGTCACCGAGGTCATCAATCGGGTAGAGAACGCTCTGGAAGCCGCACGCTCCGAAGGCGGCAATAAAGCCCACTCGCTTGCGCCTACCACGCAGCCCAACGCTGTAGCGTAGAACTGTTGAGTCTTCACGCGAATCTCACATCAAAAAGAAGTGGACCGCCAAACGTTCGGCGGTCCACTTTTATAGCAGCTGAGGCCACAGCCGCTAAACTGTAGTCGTTTTCTGTCTATTCCGGGTCTGAAGGATCGTTGAATAGAATCGTCAGCTTGATGCTGCCATGGCCAAACTGCGGATAGTTCGGTGTGCTGCGGACCCCCGGGTCAAGGTTTGAAGCGGTATCGTCCGGCGGAAACAGGACCAGCGAGTTGAGGAACGCAAAGATCGCTTCGCGGTCTTCGCTTTCGAGCCTGGCAAAGGCATTGCGTGAAGCCATCGACTCGCCGCCATGGCGCAAGATCACTTCGTTCAGGTTGATGCTGCGACCATCGTGTCCATAAGGCGAGGTTGAGCCAACGCCCCAGAGTGGACGGGTGAGAAACAGCTTCTGTAAAGTGCCATCGTAGTTGCGTTCGTAAAAGTTGGGGCCAAGATCGTGGCGTTTGAAATCGGTGTAGATATCTTTCACCAGGAACGGGCCGCCATTCGGCACCTTGATGCTGGGGAAGCCCGAGCTGTCGGCAACCTCGTGAAAAGTCGGCGTTGCTGTGGCAAACATGCGATTTAAGTTGCCACGCGCGGGATCAAAGGCCGTATCGATATCGGCGACGCGGCGATCATGCTCAATCAGCATGTCAGCCATATGACAGGTGCCGCAGCCGATCTTGTCAAAGAGCCTTCTTCCTTTGCGTGTGGTCTCCGTCTGCTGATAGACCGCTGGTTTGAAGTAGTGAAGCAGGTAATACTCCATATGATCGACGATGCTGGTCGGCACCTCATTGGTCACACCGTCGCCGTCAGGATCGGCTCCGGGATCAGAGACCGGCGGTGCATCGATCTTGTCCAGTGAGCCGTCCAGCACCATACCGGAAGGAGTAACCACACGGCCTCCAGAGCTGGCTTTGAGCAGATCAGGATCGGCGGCTTCCAGTCCCATTTCATTCCTGAAAGCGCCTACCAGAAATTCGCGGATGGAGATCGCGCTACCCTCTGCGAAGAAGGGCCGCACGCGCAGATCGGGGTTTACCCCCTCGACGCCTGCGGTATCCACGCTGCCATCCGGATGGGCGGTGATCGATCCGAATGACACACCCTTGGTCAGCAGCAACCGCGTAACCGGCTTGCCTTTCTTTTTGGCTTCAACAATGGCCAGGGCGCGGATGGCGCGCATATCATTGGTCATCTCATCGGCCAGCATCTCTTTCAGGCCGAGACCAAAGAGGTGTGGAGCGTCGCGGCTGTCAGGCCGGGTGGCTACGTCGCCGCCGGCGCCTGCAGCCCCCCGCGGGCGACCATGGCAACCGGCGCAGCTATCCGAAAGGCCCGCGCCGATTCCACCCACCAAGTTGATGTTTCCCGTGTCGTCACTGTTGTTCGGACCCTGGCCCTGTTCACGCGTGAACTTGCGCTGAAAAATCTGCCGCCCGCGCCGGATGGAGCGAAAGGGATCGCGATTGATGATGAACAACGATGAATTCGGCGTCATGATGTCGCCGCGTCCGGGGCCGACTTCATCTGCGAATGACTTGTTGATTCCCGCTTTGGCCGTGTTTGGGGCCAGATTATTGTCTACCAGCTGCGCCCCCGCAAAGGGAGCTACAAATAGAACCAGACTGATCAGACTGCTCAATTGCAGCTTGGTGAAGCTCATACGTCGAACTCCTTGTACTTTAAGTTGTGCAGCCGGCAAAAAACATTACATGGATTGATAAGTTGAGGGCGCTTAACGGGTCCTCAGCGCAGCTGTGGTTTGCGGCTGGCTCGCAGAGTTCTTTTTGTGAGCATTGCTCTTCTTCTTGGCAACTGTTGTCGCCGTAGGTGAGGGCTTGGCCTGGTTCTTGGCTGTTGTCCGACGCTGCGTTTGCTTTCTTGCCTGGGAATCACCAACATGGTCGGGGGAGACCTCAAATTGCGCGAAAGCCTGGACACCCAGCAGGGCAACGGACAGTGCGAAGAGACGTACAAACCGGAAGTTAATGCGCTTGGACATGGATGCTCTCCTTATCGATAGCTTCGGCGGCGGCCGACTTGGCTATGTCCACGCCCAGCGCAGTGCGAAGAATACCGAATCCAACCGGGGCATGGAGGACGGCAACCGCGCTTTCATTTATGTAAGAGAAGGGCGGAAAAACATTTCGTCCCGGGCAGAAAAAAGTTTTAGGTGAGGGTGCCAGAATTTGTCAGTTGCCCGGGACGGCCCTTGGTGGGGCGAGCTAGGTTTGAGGAGTCAGCTGCGTGTTCATCATTTCAGCGGGTTCGCCTGAGATCATTTCTTCCCATCCAGGCTCGCCCATTCGCCTGATTGAATAAAGCTTGCCCAGTAGAAAGGATGCTGGCGCCCTGGACGCTTGAGCAGGGCCAATTCGGCCCGGTGAAGCGACTCGCCCCGTCCAAGTCCCTTCTTAAGCCCTGCGTAATAGGCTGTCATCATCTCGCGCGTCACGTTGTCGCTCACCGGCCACAAACTCATCACCAGCGTTTCTGTGCCAGCCCGAAAGAATGCCCGTCGCAGCCCATAAATACCTTCGCCGGTCTTGACTTCGCCAATCCCGGTGTCACACGCCGAAAGAGTCACAAGCTTGGTGCCCCAAAGGTTGAGATTGGAGGCTTCCAGGGCGGTAAGAATTCCATCATCAGCTTTTCCGTTCTTGATCAGGTTGGCGCCGGCCAGGGCGAGCCCCGACCGCAACAGCGGGTTCTCGATGCGAGCGACTCCCTGGCTGGCCGCCGGCTTGTCACCATCATTTGCATCGTGCGCCGGATCTTCGAGGAAGAAGCCATGGGTCGCAATATGCAGGATCTCCGGGCCTTCAACTTGCTTCAGCAGCTTGGTTGTAGCTTCCTGCCCGGTTACGACCTTCGCATTGGGGAACAGTGACTGAATGCTGCGGGCCTCTTGTGCCGTGCCACTCAATGGAGCGAAGTACACTCCGGAGAGATCGCCAGCCGTAGTGACACTGCGGCGCCGGCTTGCAATTGAATTAGTGCTCTTCGCTGATGCTCCAGCCATCCCGGTTGTTCGGGGTTCGCCAAAAAATGGATCGGCGATGACCAGTGGACCACTCTTACTGGGACGCGAAACCTGCATGCGCAGGAGATCGCGACCGCTGGTCAGGTAGCTGATGGAGTAACGCTCTACCAGGTAGTGGCCCTGTTCATCGCAAAATGCCTCGATAGGCACAAGACTCAGTTCTCCATCAGGCGAGATCAACAAGTGCGTCGCGCTGCCCAGCAGAGGACGAAGCGGTTCAAAAATCTTTGCGCCGGCTGCTCGCGCCAGCTGCCGCGCATCCGTGCGTTCAGGGTTGCGCAGGGCCTGGCGCAAGCTGTCGATGGTTCTATCAATTTCCTTTACCCTGTCCAGCTCTTTCCACTGGATCTGGCCTTCATGGGGAATCACATAAGCGACGTAGCGGGGCTCGCCAAACCTTTCGTCAGAGCCGTCAATAGCTTGCGGATTGAACGGGTGGTACACCGCAAACTCGATCAGGACCGAGTCCGCGGGGATGGCCGCCCGGATTGCGTCCAGACTGACAGGGGTCGTTTGCTCAAAATATCCCGCAGTGCTGCGGTTCACCTCGGCCTCAAGTTTTTCCCGTTGCGCTTCCAGTGAGCCAAGTTTCTTTTTGTACTCTTCGGTCGGGGTCTTTCCCGGTCCGCTAAGGGCAACGCGCGCCAGTTCAGTGTCCGTGCCGGCCAGTTGATCGAGCAGCTTCTGATCATCGGGCTTCAACCGCTGGTGCAATGCCGCGATCGTCTCTGAGACCGCATCCAGGACACGCCCTTTTCGCTGCAATACGGCCACTACAGCCATTTCTCGCGCTTTGGTGCTTTCGGGAAATTGTTGAACGTGCAATGAGATGGTGCGGTCAGTTCGCCCAGACATCCAGTCGCTGTAGGCGAGCATGTGGCGCTCCGAGCCGACTGCCAGGTTGAGTTCGATCTGTTTCTCCACCACCTGGTCGACCCGTGCCTGGTATTCCAGCGCCTGCTGCTCATCATGCTGAATGGAGTAAACCGTGGCCATGTTGGCCAGGGACATGAGTGTGAGAGCGTGGTATGGCCCCACCGTTACCTCAAGCGCATCAAGCGTCTGATGATAGAGCTCCAGCGCCTTGGCCAGGTCCCCCTCATCTTTATAAACGTTGGCGATATTGATCAGCAGGGAGAGAGTGCGCTGATGCTGCGGACCCAGGCTTTTCTCGCGAATCTTCTCCGCCCGCCATAGCAGGTCCAACGCACGGGCATATTGCTTTCTGATCCTTGCGATGCTGCCGAGATTTTGCAGTGGAATGGCTACGTTAGGATGGTCTGGGCCATATTTCTGCTCCGCTGCTTTCAGGGCCCGTTCCGTCAGAGGCTCAGCGCGATCATAGTCACCCTGTTCGAGGTAAAGGTTACCCAGATTGTGGGGTAGCGCCATCAACAGAAAATTGTCTGGTTCGACGGTCTTGTCGGCGATTTCCAGTGCGCGCTGCAACTCTGCTGCTGCCGGCGGATAGTCGCCACGTGTGATATGGAGGCTGGCGACATTCATCAGGCACAAGGCCACGCTTGGGTGGTCCTTGCCCAGGGTCTTTTCCATCGTCTCAAGGGCCAGCTGAAGAAACTTCTCTGCCTTCACCTCGTCCTGAGTTGAACGATAGACAAGTCCCAAATTATTTTCCGCCAGCGCTGTTTGCGGATCCTCTTTTCCCCGCGCTTCTTCGCTGATGGTGATGGCGCGCTGCAGCGTTCGTTCCGCATTCGCGTAGTCGCCTTTGGTGTACTGCATCAGGCCCAGCCGCTGGGCCAGCTCTCCTACATAGGCATCATGCGGCCCCAAACCCTTTTCACCCGATTCGAGCGCCTGTTGGGCCAATTTGATGGCCTCATCGTATTTCCCGGCAGTGCTCAGGCTCTCGGCCTGCGTAATCAGCTTGTAGGCTTCAAAGACGGAACGGTCCTGTTCCGTCGCCGGCCGAATCTCCTTTACCTTGATCTCATAGTGCCCATCTGCGATGCGCGGGAATTGGGCCTTGATGTCCAACTGGTAGGTTGTTGCGGATTCGCTTACCAGCGGAACCCGTTCCCGTCCCTGGGGCCTGGTCTCAGAATTTATTGCCGTAACTGGGCGGCCAGCATCAATAACGCGCACACCCAGGTCGACACCTTTCTGCACCACCACCACCAGGGCGTATTGGCCCTGGCTAAGGGCAATGCGATAAGAGTGGGTCTCTGCGCCCGCCAGGTGCCGGTCAATTGCCTTGCCCGATTCAAGGTCAACCACTGCTTCCGGTTTGGCAGCCGCCGATGACTGCGATGTTTGCAGCATCGCTGCTGCTGGAGAGGCGAGGACAAAGCTAGCCCCCAGCAATGCACCCAGCAACCAGCCCGCAAGGCCGCGCTTTGTAAATTGTCTAAGAAACCTTCGCGTCATGGCGATACTCCACCCGGCCAGCGAAGAAGTAAGATTTGGGGCGCTATCTTAGCACAACCCGAAACGGGTAACTGCCTGCCACTTCGTTGCCGGCTTTGCCGATTCCAGATAGTTCGGCGATGTAGGTCTGGGCCCGCAGTTGTCCGGCGGGAAGACTGGCTGAAACTGCTTTCTTGCCATTTACGACCGTAGATTCAAGCTCCGCGCTTTGCCACATCACGCGACCGCTGGAGGGATCTTTCAGAGCCACCTTGTACCTGGGGAAGTCATCAGACTCGAGGGCCAGGAAAAGCACGATGAAGTCTGTCTCTTTGTGAATAGGAACCGTTTCGATGTGCCCAACACCCCTGGTTGGCGGAGCCAGGAGAAGAGCAACTGTGTTGAGCTGGGCAACGACCGAAGTGGTTCCGTGGGCATGCTCAAGCTCGCTCTGGATCTGTGCATTGGCAGCCCGCTGCCGGGTTAGCTCTTGCTCCAGGCTGGAATGATTTGCCGCTGCTTCATCCATCTGATGGCGGAGGCGCAAATTATCAGTCAACAGGTACGCAGCCAGCAGCAAAGCCAGGGCGGCAGCGGCGAAGCTCCACTGCCGGAAGAGTCCTGGCGCTCGCCACCACGATGTGCGACTCAGAAAAGACTTAGGGCGCTCCACCTCGACGGCTGCCCGGTTCTTAAGTTCCAGCAACCCGGCGGCAAATTCCACTTTCTGCCGACGCCCGGGCGACGAAAGGTAAAATGACCGGAATCTGTTCAGATTGTCGCCGTGCAATTCGCCACGAACAAATTCATCCACCAGATCGTTTTCCACGCCGTTAAGGCGCCAGGCAAATTCGTCATCGGCGATGCTCAATTCGTCGAGCTTCTCCGTCTGATCCGCTGGAAGATCGCCCAGCAGATACCGGGTCAGCAATTCGTCACTGTACGCGTTTTGGTCTGAGGTTTGCATTCTCCCTCGCTACGGTAAGACAAAAACCGCAGAAATCTTTCACTCCCTCTCGCAACAGGCGCGCACACACGCTTCCAGCTTGTTGCGAATGCGGCAGGCGCGAATGGTAAGCGCATTGGCGGAAACGCCAAGTTTTTCCGCAATCTGTCTTCGATGTTCTATTTTCCCGCGCTGCTCGCCTTGATAATATTCAAGGATCAGCCGGCTCTCGTCCGCCGAGAGTTTTTTCAGGCACCGCTCCAGGCAGTTGAGTGTGCGTTCTTTTACCGCGCCTTCAGAATTTACCGGAGCTGCCGCCAGCTCCGCGGCTGTGGAACCGGAGGACGGAAACTCGTCCAGACTTTTGTTGCCTTGCTCGGGCCGGCGGGTGTATTCCAGGAAGACAAACTTGGCCGTCACGTAGCAGTATTGTGCCGGAGAAATGTTGGTAATCTCTCCCTGTTCCTGAAATTTCTGGGCAACGCGGTTGAGCGTTTCGTCTGCCAGTTCGTCCGGTGTAAGACAGTTGCGGCGATCGAAATAGAGAACCAGCCTGCGGCGCAGTTCAAGATATTTTTCGCCTCCTGAACCCGCACCTTCGTCCAGCCAATCGAGAAACTGTCGAAATGCGTCCTGGGTCGATGTCCGGTTCTTCAATTGCACCCCGCGCGAGCGGACACAATTTTAACTCGGAATTCAGGAGCTTTCCCGGGGTTGCTTGGGCACAGAACAACTCAAGAGTACATGACTCAAGCCGCGAGCTTGCATCGTGGCCAGGAAGAGTTGCGGGGGCTGCGGCTCCGGAATCCCCGCAAATCTGCACCCTTGCGATCTGGAGCTTAGGCTTTCAAATTTAGAACGAAAACATGACTTGCAAATCGATGCGGCGGTTCGCTGACTGCGTGTTAAACACGCCTCCCGCGAGCGACGTGGACTGCCCAAAGAGCGCCGAGCTTAGGTTGCCGATCGGCACTCCCGGATTCACGTTATTGAATATGTTACGTGCATTCGCGCTGAAAGTGAGACTGTAACGCTGGCTCGATCGCTCCGGTCCGCCAAAGGGTCCCCCTGGACCGCCCCGCGATCCGCCAAAACCGCCACCGGCTGGAGCTCCCGGACGCCCGCCGCCAGCCGGTCCCCCGGAACCTCTCTGTCCGCCCTGCTGTTGCGGGTTCGGATTGCTCGCTTCAAGCTTGGGACCGATGCCGAAGGTCTTGCTCACGCGCATGTTCAGCGTGAACTGGGCCGGGCCCCCGCCGAAGTTGGCAGGAATAATGGTCTGTCCGGGAAGCGGATCTGTATCAAACGCGCCGAAGCCGGTCTGGACCACGCTGGCGCGGGAGAGATCGGTGGCAAAGGCGGGCCGTTCATTGAAGATGGAGTCGCCGTTGACGTCGCGTCCGATGATGATGTTAAACGGCGTTCCGGAGTTCGCCACCATAAATGGGCTTACACGAAAGCCGTGCGGCAAAGCGATGGTCCCGCCGAAGAAGAGGCGATGATGAACATCAAAGGCAGAGCGACCGTAATCAAAGCCGATCCCCTCTGAGGGATTGGAGGCGAAGCTGGTTGCGCCGAAGGTATCACTGTTGGTATGGCTGAACATGTAAAAGCTGAAGATGGTCAGCTTGGCGCCCATGCGCTGGTTGAAATTGATGATCATCTGGTTCTGGTTGAAGACGCCGCCGGATTCAAACTGATAGAGCGGCGCAGGATTGCTGCTTACCACGGTCGAGAAAAGCTGGTGCACCCCTCGCGAATGAATGTAAGTACCCGTGAGCGTGGAGGTCTTGGTGAGCTGCCGCTCCACCGACCCCGCGAACTGAATGGTGTATGGCGTTCTGAGATTGGGGGCGATGCTGTAGGTTGTCGTGGTTACGGGAATGCCTGAAGGGGCGGGCATGGTTGGATACGCGGCAAATGCTTGCGCCAGCAACGTCTGATTCGCGGCCGTCTTATTGGTAAGGATGAACTGCTGCTGGTTCACGCCGTTCAGCCGCTCCGCCTGCATGATCAGGTCCTGCGAAAAGCGATCGTAGAACATACCGAAGCCGGTGCGGATCACCGTCCGCGGCTGCGTATTTTTCTTGCCGCCCAAACCCCAGGCAAAGCCGATGCGCGGCGCCCAGTCGCCGTGATCACTGATGCCGTTTTGTGTCTCGAACCGCAAGCCGTAGCTGAGCGTCATGTTGGTATGCAGCTTCCAGTCATCTTCCACGTACAGGCCGGCGTCAATGAACGTATCCTGAATCACAGGATTGCCGGTAACGATGGTCAGCTGCGTCGGCGTGCCGTTTTGAAAGTTCTGCAAAGGCGTGATCTGCTTCTTGCCCGTCGGATCAGTCGGATCCGGCGTAGCTCCAAAGGTGAATGTTCCGTTAAAGCCCTGAGTGGAATTAGTGGTATTCGCGGTGGAGCGGAGCCGTCCGCCCAGCCGCATAAAGTGATTGCCTTTGTTAATCGATGTATAGTTCTGCAGCTCGAAGTGCGTGGTGAGCACGTTGCCGATTCCCAGAGGGTTTCCACCATCCGTGAATTGGCCCAGCACGTTGACGGTCGGGGTCAGGAATTGCGAAATCTGGTCGGTGGTGCCGCGCTGCCACTCAAAACGAGTCTCATTTACCGCTCTCGGGCTCAGCATCTGTGTATCGGCGATCTGGATCGTGTTTTCACTCAGGGTCTGGTTGTATCCCTGCGCTGGCAACGCCAGCTGCTGGATGCCATCATTTTCTTCGCGATTGTGCGTGTACTGATACCGCACCATGAGCGTGTTGGATTGTGAGAGTTGGTAATCGAGTCGCGAACTCACATTGGTGCGCACACGCGGGTTCAGTATGCCAACAACAGGCACGTTCGCTGCGGTGAAAGCCTCCGGCAGCACGACCGCGGCTTCATTGATATTGCGCCGCTCGGCGTTAATTTGGTAGGACGCCTTCTTGCCTATGGGACCGCCCACGTTTCCGCTCACCATCTGAGTGTCGAAATCGGGTTCACTGGCCGCGAAAGGATTTAACGCGTCCATAAACGAGTGGTTGTCGTTGAAAAAAACCTGCCCATGCAGCTTGTCCGTGCCGGGCTTGGTGAGGATTTCAATCCGGCCAAAGCCCATGCGGTCATATTGGGCGGAAAACGGATTCTGGTTGATGCGGATTTCGCGAATGGACGACTTGGGCGGCAGCTGGCCGCCGGTGAAACCGTCAATATAAATCTGGCCACCGTTCGGTCCAGCGGAAGGACCGGCCAGCGCCTGCAGCTCTGACTGCAACTCATCCGGATCATCGGATAGAGCGTCCAGGTCCTTACCGCTGATCACGACGCTGCTGGAGTTGTTGTCGGGACTGGTGCTGACCGTGGCTGCGTCGCCCTGTACTTGAATGTCTTCTTCTTTGACCAGGATCTCCAGGGCAATATCAGTTTTCTTGTCCTGCCCGGCAATGATCTCCACCGGTTGCATGATGGGAGCAAAGCCCTTGGCGGTTACGGTGACCGTGTACTTACCCGGCGCCAGATTGCGGAAGTCATATTCACCCGCGCCACCCGACTTGCCTGCTACCACCAGCCCGCTGGAATTCTTTACGGTAATATCGGCCTGCGGGATCACGGCGCCGGTTGGATCGGTAATCTGACCGCGCAAGCGGCCCGTCGTCGACTGGGAAAACGCTGTGGCGGCAAAAATCGCCACACAAAAGAGAACACGGACCGCCACACGCAGGCCCGACAGCCAGACTTTCATCAAACTCTCCTCATCCTGTTTCATATCGTTTATTGCGATCCGGCATCGCCTGCGGGCGCGCCCAGGTTCCATCCGGAAAAGAGCGCAGCGGCGCTCATGCCATCCGGAGAAGCAGTCAAAATCGGTTCCACGCCGCCCAGCAGCGTGACCGCAGTAACCTCATTACCGCTTGCTCCCGGCATAGCCACGATCATCACTGCATCTTCTTTCTGTAATTCTTCAAGCTTCACGCTGGGGATGCGGCTCAATATCTGCTGAAAATCTGCGCTGCCACTGGGTGGTCTTGTTCCACCGCCTGCAGCTGCGCCAGCGGCAGCAGGCTGCGCTCCACCCGGAGTTCCACCCTGGCCTTGCTGTGCGCTTGCCTTGAGGAAGAAGGCCAGGCGTTGAGCCATCGGTTGCGCGAGCTTGCGCAACTGCGAATCAGCATTGAATTTCACGACAACAGTCTTTTTCGCCAGAATGTCTTTGACCGTGATGGCATTGTTGGCCGCATCGATCGCGGTGATGGTCCCGGCAATATTGCGGAAGGAGCCGGAGATGACCTCCTCCGCCGCGATCTCCTTGCCGTCAGCGCTGCGAGTGCCGCGTGCCCTGAGCTGATCGCCAACCTTGATTTGGTCCAGCGTGCCTTTTTGTGCGTCGGCAAACTTGATTGAGTTGGAAGCGTAGCGCAGGAAGCTGGTGTCCTTTGAGGTCTTCACGTCGACTTTGATCGTCGGCGTCACTGATACGGTGATGGCTCCGCTCGCCGGATCAACAGCGCTTACAATCCCGCCGGCCCCGCGCTTTTGCCAATCTTCGCGATCGTGCTGTTGCTTCTGAGCGACGTCAGCCTGCTTCATCACCACGATGGAAGTTGCTACAAGCGCGTCGTCGTCGCCCGGCTTGCCGCGAACCAGCATGCGGTCGCCTACCTGGATCTCGCTTGCCGTCATAGGAGTGGCGCTCTTCAGGTCGGTTTGTCCAGGCGCAAGGCGGACGATGCGGGTGCCATCAGACAATGACACGTTTATTTCCGGTCCGGAGTCGGACTTCAGCACCAGCGTTTGGCCGTTAATCGACTTCACGGTGCCAACATTTCGGGCTGTTGCCGCGCCACCCGGCTGGCCTTGCGGCGCTTGTGTCTGCGCCTGTGGCGAGACCGGCATGGCCGAGACGGCCAAGAAGCAAATCAACGCGCGTGTGCAATTCATTGCAAATGTCTTATAGCTAGCCAGCAATCACAACTCTCCCGATTCCTGAATGGTTTGCAAAATGACTATGATTCACACTTGAAAGCCGTACAGATCAGACCTTGCTTGGCCAGGCCTTCTCCTTGCTAATGCTTCATTTTTCCGGCTTGAACATATTATGAGGGATGGATCGCATAATCATCTCAAAAAGACATGCTCTTTGTGTAAAAAGAAAGCAAAAAGTTTTGTTAAGTTGAGGCGCTTTGCGGGCGTAGCCCGCAGCCGACTTCCTGAACCCGTAAGACGGGAGAGGGACCTATCTTCAGGTTGTTTTGTGCGCGAGCGAAGCAGGCGCGCTGCGAAAACCTCCAAGACGGCAACACTGCATTCAATACCGGCATCCCATTCCGCAATTGGTATTGCAGGCTCGAGTGTCTTGATGGGGCGCTGCGGCTAAACCAAATTTTCATAACGCACGGGGCAAGCCGGCTCACTTCGTTCGCGCAACCTCATTTGTAGTTGATCTTGCATTGTCCTCTAGGACATGGATCAGCGCATTCGCGCCGCATGGGAGACATGTACTGCGGATTTGTTCTGCCCGACCACAAACCCGTGTCTTACCAAAGTAAACGTTACTCCAGGTTCCAGCACAAGGAACCCAGCGGAGAAGCTGTACCCAGGGTAGTGAACAACTGAATCAGGGCAGTTCGGCCGAATCATTCATCCCTTAGCCAGATGATCTCCGTCTTCCCTCAAGCAAGCAGAAGTTTTTGTCAAAATGCGCGTCCGGCGCGTTCATGCACTCGTGTGTCTGAATGAATAGCGGCCTGCGCGATAACAAAACCCCTGCGCGAGCTTTCTGTCGAGCGGGTACAACCAGGATTTTGTATAGAGCGAATTTGAGGAGCGCAGTTTTATCACTACGTTGCCAGATCGAAACCAACCAGCAAGACCCGATGGATGCGTGCAGGAGAAAAAATTTAAAAAAAGCACGTTAGCCATCGACGTAGTTCAGCAGCAAACAAATCAGGGTTGTCGGCTTCGTCATTCAACTCCGGGTCCAATGATCCGCCGCGCCTTCCATGACCAGGAGATATTTTATGAAGCATCGCAGTGCGTTTACCTTTGTAGCTGTACTTGCCTTAGTCGTCGCTTCGGCCTGCACGGCCAATGCAGCGACACCTACGCCAGCTCTTATCGCGCCTGCTTCCGGAGCGAACGTTACAACGCCGGTTGCTATTTCATGGTCCGCCGTCACCGACCCCGCCGGAATTACCGCCTATAACTGGGAAGTCAGCACGTCATCCACCTTCGGCAATATTGTGTTGCACAATTCAGTCAGCGGTCAGACCACGCAGGACACGGTGAGCGGTTTGGCGAACGGCACATATTTCTGGCGCGTACAGGCAGTGAACAATTCGTTCGTGCAGAGTGCATGGTCAGCGGGCCGCAGCTTCACCATCACCGGTACAGGCGCAGGAGCGCTGAGCGCTCCAAATTTGTTGCCCACCAAGGGCTATTCCACGTTCCATCCGTTTGAGGTCATGGTCTTTAATTGGTCTCCGGTTCCGGGGGCGGCAAGCTACGTGTTGCAGTTTTCCAAGGATCCAAGCTTCCCCGTAGCGACAACCGGCCAGTTCGATAACATCCCGAATACCACGTTCTCATTCTCAACGCCCGATGAAGGCTCTTATTTTGCGCGCGTACACGCTGTAGCCGGCAACGGGCTCGCCGGCGCTCCTTCTAATTCGATCAGTTATACCGTTTTCTTCAGCAATCCGCTGCCGGCGCCGCCGTCGCCGCTCTCGCCCACCAGCAACACAACCCTGACGCTGCCCATCACGATTACATGGACCGATGTGCCCAATCCGCAACCGAGCGGCTATGAATTGCAGATCGCGAAAGATGCCGGTTTCAAGACAATTGAATCTGACGAGCCGCAATTGAATAGCGCGAGCCGCACCGAGATCTCGCTTACAGCAGGACAGAAATTCTGGCGTGCGCGTTCAGCTCAGGGAGACTCCTCGGCCACGACTGCAGCGGTGACAAATTGGTCGGCCAGTGGATCATTTACTGTGATCGAGGCGCCGGCAGCTCCAGTATCGCTGGTTGCGCTCAGCAATCCGCTGTTCAGCGGCAATGCGACGAATGTGCAGTTGCAGCTTTCCACCGCTGCATCAGCGAGCGGGTCTGTGATCAGCTTAACCAGTTCTGACCCCAGCGCATTCTCCGTACCGGCAACCGTAACCATGCCCGCCAACACTGCATGGATGCAATTCCCGATCCAGGCCGGCCAGGTAACCTCTTCAACCCCAGTAACCGTGACGGCGAAACTCAACTCCGGCACAGCGACGTTGAATCTCACCGTGCTACCGCCTTCCATCAAATCGATCCAGGTCAGCCCGGCCACAATCAGCGGCGGAGCAACAGCCAGTGCCTTGATCACTCTCAACGGCCAGGCTCCGGCCGGGGGAGCAGCCGTGAACCTGAGCAGTAGCTCACCGGCAGCGATCGCACCTGCTGTCGCCACGGTTCAGGCGGGTAATTCAAGCGTGACCGTGCCGATCCCGACGAACTCGGTTTCGGCCAGCACCCTTGCCAACATTACTGCCACATGGAATGGCGCCAGTGCAAAATCGCAGCTTACCATCGCACCGCAGGACCAACCGGCAACCATCACCCTGAGCCCGTCTACGGTTTCAGGCACCACCGGCTCGTTCGCAACCGTTACCATGGCTGCACCGTCGTCCATTGATCAGATCTTCCAGATCACCAACAGCAACCCGAACGTGGTTCGCGTTGCAAACTCGGTCCTGATTCCCGCAGGCAGGACCGCCGGCGGAGTGAACATCACCAACTCCATCGTGAACACGCAAACGCTGGTTACGATTTCCGTGAGCGGCGGCGGCGTTACACGGTCGGCAACGCTGACGATCAATCCCACGGCGGCGGCTACCACACTGTCATTGGAGGTAACGGCAGGTGGCCGGAGCGGTGAGCGCATCGTCTCCAGCCCCGCTGGAGTGAACACTCCGACCGGCAGCTCAACAGTCGCCCAGTTCGCGCCAGGTTCAGTCATTACCTTAAGCGTGGCGAGCGGACGGGATGCCATCTGGTCGGGCGCATGCTCCAGCAACAACGCCAGAAGCAAAACCTGCAAGTTCACGCTGACCGGGAATTCAATCGTCACCGCGAATGTGCAATAAAAAAGCGAACTGAACAAAGAAGGGCCTCCGTCATTGGCGGAGGCCCGCTTTTCGTGCGCTGGTTTATTGCCCGGTTTTTTTGAGTTGCCGGCGAATCAGGGCGTCCAGGCCTGCCTTCGATTTTTCGTACTCTTCTGCCGAAATCTTGCCATCAAGACGGTCTTGTTCCAGTTGAAACAGCTCATCCTTCAAAACATCCAGCATGCTCTCCTGCGGATCCGCTGTTTGCACAAAACGATCTTCAGACCGGCCTGCTTGCACCTTGGTATTGCGCTTTCTACCTTGGTCCTCCGGTGGTCGAGCCGACCTGCGCCACAGCCAAATCGCGCCTCCGGCGACAAGCACGATCATGCCTGCCAGCGCATACCAGAAAGCATTGCTTTGCGTGTTGGCAGTTTCCGCGGATGGTGTGTTTGCCGGCGGTGCAGGAGCGGCCTCTCCGCCTTGCGCTTCGCGCGGAGCGACACCTTCGCCTGCGACGGAAAACCGTACTGGCTCATGCGCGGCAACATTCTTCAGGAAGAACACCGCCAGGCCGGCTTCATCGGCATCCTGGGAGAAGCTGCGGCTGATGCCGGTGAAGCGCATGCTCTTGGGCAGCAGCACGCCCAGCTCTGAGAGTTGTGAGTCAGGCGCGAAGCTGAACTCGTAGGAGCCGCTGTAGGGCATCTTGTACAGCACCTGAAAACGTGTTTGTCCGGGACGAATGGGAAACACCAGCGCATATCCGTTCTTCTTGCCGGTCGGCGTGGGTGAGGCGGCCACAGGCATTCCGCCCGGCGCGGTTGCCGTGGCGTCAAGCAGTTGCGCGCCTTCTGGCAGGTCGATGGTGAAAGTTTCAAGGTCCATCTTGGTCCGCGGGGGTTGTGATTCATTGCGTAGCGTATACGCCACTGAAACTTCGAGTTGCCCTTGCTCGGTCTGCATGCGGAAGACGCGGGCATCTTCAAAGATGCCCTCCACCTGTTTGGCCGAGTTATAGATGGTGATGTCTGCTGCGGCAGAACCGGGCGGCACGCTGCTGAAGTAGTTCACGCCCTGGAAATTCACCCGGAGAAGGTGCGCTGCCCCGGCATCGGGCACATCGATGGTGAAATGCCCCTGGCTGTCGCTGGTTGCCCGCGATACTTCATTCATCCCGCCATCGAGCGAAAGCAGAACAACTTCATTGCCGGCGGCAGGGTTGTTTGTGGTCCCGTTGGTAACGGTGCCGCTGATCTGCGCGGCAAACAAGCTGGCGGAGACTGACCAGCAGATGGCAAAGGCGGCAATTCGATTCCAGAGTGGCAAAGGTTTGTCCTTAGGACACAAGTCAACTGTGAATGTGCTGATTTCTCCACAACTTTATCTTGGAAGCGGAAGGTATCTCAAGCCGCCGAATCAGCGCTGGCCATTCAGATTGGCCCAATCGCCGGACTCAATGAAGCTGGCCCAATAAAAAGGATGCTCGCGGCCCTTGCTCTTCATCATGGAAAGCTCTGCATCGCGCAACGCCTCGCCGCGGCCGCGGCCGTTCTTCAATCCTGTGTAGTAGGTGGTGATCATCTGCCGGGTCACATAGTCACTCACGGGCCACAGGCTCATCACCAGGCTTTCTGCTCCGGAAAGAACAAAGGCGCGGCGCAGCCCATAGACGCCTTCACCCACGCGGACTTCGCCAATGCCGGTGTCGCAGGCGGAGAGCGTGACCAACTTGGTCCCCCAGAGATTCAGATTGGCCGCTTCCAGAGCAGTGAGAATACCGCTATCGCCACCGCGCCGTTTTAAGTTGGCGCCGGAGAGGGCCAACCCCGCGCGCAGCAAAGGATTATCAGGGTCGTCATCATTCGGTGACCCAGCGCCGCGAGCATCGCCCGATGGCGTGCTGTCCGATTTGCCTGATTCCGTCGGGCGGTCCTCAAGAAAAAAACCGTGCGTGGCGATGTGCAGAATACTCGGCGCCTCAAGCTTCAAGAGCGCGGCTTTGGTCGCTTGCGTTCCGCTAAGCACGTGGGCTTTGGGGAAGAGAGATTGGATCGCCTGCGCCTCCAGTTTGGTTCCGTCCAGCGGAGCAAAATAAACATCGGAGTCGTTGCCACGGCTGATGCTTCGGGTTACCGGTTGGACCTTGCTTGATCCAGTACCGTTACGCTCCGGGGCTCCTGGCCCGCCAAAGTCAGGATCCGCCACCACCATTACGCCGCCTTTACTGGGGCGCGGCGTCAGCATGCGCAGCAGATCGCGGCCGGTGCTCAGATAGGTGAACAAATACTGCTCCACCAGGTAGCGGCCATGTTCGTCCACCAGGGCTTCAAAGGGGATGAGGTCAAGTTGCCCATCCGGAGCAATGAGAAGATGACGCGAACTACCGGTAAGCGCGCGGACCGGGCGCATGATCTTCTCATCCACGGCGCGAGCCGCCTCTTTCATATTGCGCGATTCGGGATTGCGCAGCGCCCGGCGCAACGTTGCAATGGTCGTATCAATGGTTTTGGCATCGCCCAGATCAGTGGCGCGGACTTCACTGCCGGTAATAATGTAAGCAGCGTAGCGAGGAGCCCCGAAGTCGGTCGTGCTCTCAAGGGGCTGCTTGGGGTCGTAAGGTTTATACACGGCATATTCCACCAGACTGGCGCCAGCCGGCAAAGCGGCTTTCACTGCATTCAGCGTCACCGGAGCAGACGATTGATAGTAACCGGCGCTGCGATTGCCAATCTCATTTTCCAGGAAGTCCCTTTGTTCGGTAAGAAGTTTTACTTGCTGCAGGTGGTCAGCGAGCGAGGCCTTTCCCGGGCCATTGAGAACCAGATTGGCGAGCTTTGAAGTCACCCCTTTCAACTGGTCCAGCAATGCGCCGTCTTGAGCATTGGAACGGTTGCGCAGGGCCTCCAGGTTGTCGGCCATCGCGTCAAGAATCCGGCCTTTGCGCTGGAGAACCATGGTCGCAGCCAGTTCGCGGGATTCATTGCTCTCCGGATCGAGGCGAAGTTGGAATGAAATGACAGTGTCGAGCGTGGTCAGGTAGGGATCAAAATAGTCCAGCTTTTGGCGCTCTGAGCCGATCGCCAAATTGAGCGGCAGGTCTTTTTCTTCAATGGCGGCGGACTCTTGCCAGCATTCACGCGCTCGGGCGGGATTGCCGGAGGCGGAATACAGTTTAGACAGATTGCGTAAAATCCTTCCCACCTCCGGATGTTCCGGACCGCGAGAATCCTTGGTAATCTGCAACGCGCGGAGAAGAAAGGGCTCGGCCTTGGCGTAGTCGCCATGGTCGCTATGCAGAATGCCCAGGCTTTCCACGGTTACCTCGAGCGAGAGGTTATTGGGCCCAAAGGCCTTCTCCTCAATGACGAGGGATCTCTGGTAATCCACTTCGGCGGTCTTATAGTCGCCCATGTGCTTCGCCATGATCCCGAGGTTCGCCAACGCCCCGGCAACCGGAATGCTTTCAGGCCCGTCGAATTTTTCGAAAATGACTTCAGCCCGGCGGAAGTATTCAGCAGCCTTGGGGATTTCCTCCTTGCGCCAGTAAAGGAGACCCAGGTTGTTGAGGGTTATCCCGAGCCATGGATGTACCGGTCCCAGCGCCTTTTCTTTGATGGCAAGGGAAAGTTGGTAAAACTTCTCTGCTGTGTTGTAGTCGTGCCGCCGGTAAGCAATGAGGCCACGATTGTGCAGCATCACCGCGACCTTCAGGTTATTGGGGCCGAGCAGCTTCTCCTCCAGCGCCTGGGCCTGAGATGATAGTTGCTCTGCGCGTATGTTGTCTCTCTTGAAGACGTACACGTAGCTGAGCTCGGCGAGCGATTCGGCATAGATCAGGCTGTTTTCGCCCCCGGCGGCGAGCTTGATTTTCGAAGCATGCGTCAGCAGTTCTTCACCCCGCGAAAAATTCGATTGTCGGATCACAATCCGGCCTAGCATGCCTTCCGCATCGGCCGTGCGCACATCGTCCGGGCCATAGAGGTGCGTGGTAATTTCAAATGCCCGGCTGGCAACGCCTTCCGCCTCGGTGAATTCGCTTCTTTCTCCATAGAGGTTCGCCAGGGTGTCCAAAGATTGCGCGACCAGAAAATCGTTTGGCCCAAGTTTTGCTTCGCGAATCTTTAAGGCGCGTTTGCCCGCCTCTTCCGCGTCAGGATATTGGGCTGTTGCAGTAAAGCTCCGGGCCTCGGCGTCCAGCACATCGGCGACTCCAAGGTCATCTTTGCCCAGACCTTTCTCATTAATCGCCAGCGCTCTCTGATAGAGAGCGGCGGCATGAGGGTAATCGTTCTTGCCGTCGGCGATCCGGCCCAACAGCGTAAGAATCGTAGCTACTTCCGGATGCTCCGGACCCAGAGCCTGCACGCGAAGTTCGAGAGCGCGTCCGCCGGACGTCTGGGCTTTCTCATAAGCTCCCTGGCGGCAGAGGTCTTGTGCCTCGGAATAGAGGTGCTCAGCCTCAGCCAGTGGAGCTTCAGCAGATTTTTTCTGGATCTCGGTATTGGCGCCGGCTGAGGTCTGCCGACCAATGGCCCGGGCTGGTTCACAGGCGATTGCGAGAGTTGCAATCGGTACCAATAGCAATCGCAGGCTGCGAACTTTAAGGGCCCTGGGCATAAAAGGCGGCTAGGATTCTACTCCCAATTGAGAACTGGAACCTATGCCTGGAAGAGAACAATCCTATACCTTATTGTGCAGCATGGAGTGGTTTCGTTACGAAATAGCTATACCCGGCGTAAAATCTCAGTACCTTGCAGACGTTCGGTGAAGATCGAACGTAATTTGCGCCGGACGAGCGCTAAACGCATGGCCACGGGCAATTTCAGAGGGAGCGCAATGCGATACGACTTTCTGGTTGAAACTTACGCGACCGAGCGAATCAAAGTGGTGAGCGTGTGGAGCGAGTTCCGCGATGAAGACCTGCCGTTCCGCCCGAATGCCGGCGATCCACGCGGGCGCAGCGTCCACGAGCAGATGGTCCACCAGTGCGTGAGCGAAAACCTGTGGTTCAAGAACATGCTTGGGATCGACGTGGGCGCGCCACCGTTGCCCTCGCCGGAGACACGCCTGGGCTTTATCCAGCGTTACGCGGAAGACAGCGGCAAGCGCCTGGCAGAACTCGAAAGCAGAGATGATGCCTGGTTCGAAGGCGAGACAACATTCTTCAACGTGAAACGCTCACGCGCCTGGGTGATGGTGCGGCGCATTGCGCATACCTCGCACCACCGCGGGCAGCAGATGGCCATGCTGCGAATGCTGGGCCGCGACCTGCACAGCAATTACGGCCCTACCGCCGATACCGGGGGCCTGATGCAGAACCAGGCGCCGACCATCTATGCGTATTCTGATATGAATGCCCTGTTGCGGGCTGAAGCGTCAGGCGCCCCAAAAACACCACTGCCCGGCAGTGGAGGAAAGCCCGTAACGGAGCGGCCGTGAAGGTTGATCAAAGTCGAACGCGTGGACGAAGGTGGCCCATGGCGGCTCCCGCCGTAGTTCCAGTTCAAATGGAAGCCGAGCGCATTTACATAATACTCGGGGCCTTCTCAAGATTGCTAGCCGGAATCTCTGGAACAGCCTGGGGAAAGTGCGTCAGCATGTTCGCCAGCTTGCGCCAATTGGGCACGAAGGCGAATTCTTTCGAGCACATAGAAGAAGACGCTGGTTTGCTGGTGCCGGGAGGGGGAGTTGAACCCCCACGAGGGGTGAACCTCGGCGGATTTTGAGTCCGCTGCGTCTGCCAGTTCCGCCATCCCGGCTTTAAGGAAGGCCACCAACAGGTTAGCACAGTTACCACGCCGCACACGATTGGTCCTCATGTCTTGAGAGCCTCAGCGAATGCAGTGTTCACATGGTAACAAGAGCCTGGGACTTACGAGCTCACCAGAACTTGGGCCGGAGACTTTATGCGTGCACGTCATCATTCATGCGTGCACGTCATCATGTGGTCTAATAACCTCGGGAGACTCAAACCACGAACATGGGATGGCTATCTTCAATCTTGCGCGCGCTGACGCCGATTGCCGTGGAGCATGGCGGGCAGGTTCTGCGCGAATCGCTCAAGTCCCGGGCGTCGCGAAGCCAGTCTGAAAGCGCCAAAGACGATGGCATGCAGCAGCTGGCTTCTGATCTCGATCAGGTGAAAGTTTTTGCCGCGCAGTTGCGGTCTGACGTTGAGGCGCTGAATACGGCCATCGCAGCGCGAGAAGAACGGTTACGCAAATGGCTGCTGGGACTTTTGATCTGGAACGTCGTGATGACCCTGGGGCTGGTGATAGCGCTGGTCCTTGCCTGGCGCCACTGAGGCCTGATCCACCAGCCTGGTCATATGAGAACTTTTGATGTCATCGTCCTGGGCGCCGGCGCCGCCGGACTGATGTGCGCGATCGAAGCCGGCAGGCGCGGCCTGCGCGTGGCTGTGCTGGAGCGGGCTGAGCGCATCGGCAAAAAGATCCTGATCTCCGGCGGTGGGCGCTGCAACTTAACCAACCTCCATTGCCGTCCGGAAAATTTTATTTCGGCCAATCCGCATTTTGCCAAGTCAGCGCTTGCGCGCTACTCGCCGGCCGACTTCATTGAGCTGGTGGAGAAGCACGGCATCGCTTATCACGAAAAAACTCTTGGCCAGCTCTTCTGCGACGGCTCAGCACAACAGATCGTTTCCATGCTGGAAGAAGAATGCCGCCGGGCAGGAGTAACGATCCTGACCGGAATCAAAGTACAGCAGGTGTTGCGCGAGACGGAATTCATTCTGCGTACAGCGGGAGAACAATTTCAGTCTTCGTCATTGGTGGTGGCCACCGGTGGCCTGTCCATCCCGAAGATGGGCGCCACTTCTTTCGGCTATGAGGTGGCTCGGCAATTTGGACTCAGGATTGTGGAGACGCGGCCGGCACTGGTGCCGCTCACTCTCAACCGAGAAGACAGTCGGCGCTTTTGTGACTTGGCCGGAGTATCGGCTGAGGTGATCGCGCGGCTTGATGGGCAACAGTTCCGCGAGAAGATGCTGATCACGCATCGCGGATTGAGCGGGCCGGCAATCCTGCAGATCTCCTCTTATTGGAAGCCGCATCAGGCGATCACGCTTGATCTTGCTCCTGACCGCAAAATGACAGCTGCTCTGTTTGAGCCGAATGCTCGTCGCGACCTGGCTGCCGCCAAAACCGCCTTTCGCGCTGTGCTGCCGCAACGCCTGGCTGACCGCTGGCTTGAGCTCCATCCGCCGGCTGGCTGGAGCAACCATGCCTTGGAGGAACTCGAACGACATGCGCACCACTGGCAGATCATTCCCGAAGGAACTGAGGGCTACGACAAAGCCGAGGTCACCGCAGGAGGCGTGGATACGAACGAACTCTCAGCTAGAACGATGGAGAGTAAGAATGCCCCGGGACTCTATTTCATCGGCGAAGTAGTGGACGTCACCGGCCACCTTGGCGGGTTTAACTTTCAGTGGGCCTGGGCATCCGGGTACTGCGCCGGGCAGGCCGTATGAAACTGCTTGTGATCTGATTGACCGCGCCGCAAAAACCACGGCAACGATGCGGTCAATCCATCACGTTTTTCGCAGTTATCATCCCCACATGGGACTTCAAGAACAACATTGCGGGCGATTATACCCGCCAATGCCCGCCCACCAAAGAAGAAATTAAGATTTGTAAAGTATTGATTCCTGTAGGGCATATCGATGTCGAACTAAGCGACTTTAATCCAGGTAGTTACAGTCGAACTCCGGGCGGGAAATTGAGAGCTGCTGCGCTTCCATCTTATAATGCGGCCATGCCATTAAGAAGCTGGATGAGGGCGCTGCTTGCGGCGTCGGTACTGATTGCTGCCGCCACGGCGCAGGAGTTGAAGCAGGCCTCAATGGAAGAGGCGACGAAGCACCTGACGAAACGAGTGGAGCCGAGATATCCATCGACGGCCGAGATGGCGCACATTCAGGGTGATGTAGTCGTGCGTGTGACGATCGACGAAAACGGCAAAGTCACTGATGCCAAGCCGGTGAGTGGGCATCCGATGTTGCTGGAAGCCGCCGTTCGGGCGGTCAGACAATGGAGATTTGAACCGTTCCTGGAAGATGGAAAAGCGATTCCCGTAAATACTCTGGTGAAGGTTGGGTTCAGCCTGGGGCCGGGCGCAGAACTGCGGCGCGACTATCTACAGAGTGAAGTGGAATGCACGAAATTTATCGAAAGCAATCAATTTGCCCAGGCTGACAAGGCATGCAAGAAGGCGCTGGGAATTGCGATCAAGTTGCCGAAGAGTTTTGAATCGGACAAGATGCGGGCCTACGGTAGTGCTGGGACCGCGGCCTACGGACTCAAGAAGCCCAGTGAAGCACTGGACGACTTTAAGCAGCCGCTCAACTTCGCGCAGCAGGCGTTGCAAACGGGAAATCCGCTGATGATCCAGGTGCGCGGCAACCTAGCTCATGCTTACGTTGCCACCGGCCAGTTGCAGGAAGCAGATGCCGCTTATACAGAAACTGAAAAAGCGCAGGACGCCGCAGCCCAGGAATTGGAAAGCCGTCGCGACAAATTGAAACCTGAAGCCTACAAGGGCGTAAAAGCATCGTATGACCACAACATGCTGGTCATCTTGCAGGAGCACGTCGCGGTGCTGCGGAAGCTGGGGAAGGGCCCGGAGGCGCGGGAGTTGGAACAGCGGGCCAGCGCACGTTCAGAAAGCAGGTAGGAGCAGAGGCATGAAGATCGGGATCCTCGGAGCGGGCAATATTGGAGCTACGGCAGCGCGACTGTTTATTGCGTCGGGGCATGAGGTTGCGGTGAGTAACTCGCGCGGGCCAGATTCGCTAAAGAGTCTGGTCGAAGAGTTGGGTCCGCGGGCCCATGCCATGAGCATTGATGACGCTTCGCGCTTCGGCGAGGTAGTGTTGCTGGCCGTACCCTGGCGGACGCCGGAGGCACTGCCGCATCCTGATCTGCTGCGGGGAAAGATTGTTATCGATGCCATGAATCCTTACCGGCCGGATGGAGGCTTCTACGATCTGGCCGGCTCCACGTCTTCTGAAGAGGTCCTGAAGCGAATACCCGGCGCCCGGCTGGTCAAGGCTTTTAACACCATTTATTACGTGCACCTGGCAGGCCGGGGCCGCAAAGATCTCCCCGCCACTGAGCGCCATACCATTTACGTCGCGGGGGACGATGCTGAGGCCAAGAGAGTAGTGGCAGGTCTGATTGAGGAGATCGGTTTTGCTGCAATAGATACCGGCTCATTGCGCGAAGGCGGCCGGATGCAGCAGCCCGATTCCCCGATCTACAACAAGACTTACAACGGACGCGAGGCTCGGGAGTTCCTATCCAAACTCAAACAGCCGCAGTGATGCCCTTATTACAAAAAGGACATTGGTTTTCCTCCTACATGCTGCAACGTTTTCCGTCTGCGCTACGGCTGATCTTGTCCGCTGCAATTCTTTTGCTGGCGGTATCAACCTGTCTACGGGCACAAGAAGAAGGCGGCAAGCAGGTAACCATTAGCGATGCCGTGGAGAACGCTCTGCGGCAGAGCAAGTTGACCGTCGCCGGAGGCACACCGTTCCATTTGAAAGCGCAAATCGCTGCTCAGGGAAAGCCGCGGCCAGAGTTTGTTGCAGACGTAGAAGAGTATTGGATCTCGCCGGAGAAGTGGCGGCGAACGGTCAAGTCCAGAGATTTCTCACAAATCCTGGTTTTGAATGGCGACAAGGTCTCAGAAACACTTACTGGCGACTACTACCCATTTTGGCTACACGATCTGGTGACTGCATTAGTTGATCCTCTGCCCATGGCGGCGCAGCTCCAGCGCATGCGCGGCGTAGTGGAAATACCCGAAGATTCCACCAAGTCAAATTCCTGTCTGAACATGGTATCCAAAGCCGGCATCGCTCCGGTGCAGAACACGGTAACCTACTTGTTTTGCTTTGGCGGCAAACTGGGATTGTTGCAGGCGGCGGTCACGCCGGGCTATCGCGCGCAGTTTGACAATTATCTGCCCTTCAAGGAAAGACTGGTTCCCAGAACAATCACTGCTGAATTCGCGCCCGGGCTGACCATCGCTGCCAAGATCACCGAGCTTTCTGAAATCGCCACGCCTGACGAGACGCAGTTTGCATTGGATCAGGTGACGCCTGGCGCCGAGCAGATCAAAAGCAGCCAGGTTGGCGAGGATTCAGCGCGGGTACTGGCGCTCAATACACCAGCGATCGCCTGGCCCTCGGTGCGCGAGGGCAAGACTTCAGGAGTACTGAGCCTGTACATTGCCACGGACCGCAGCGGACAGGTGCGCGAAGCATGGCCCATGAGCTCTGACAATCCGGAGCTGAGTGAGGCCGCGCGACGGCAGGTATTACGCTGGCGCTACAAACCATACCAGAACGCCGGCGTTTCACAAATGGAAGCGGTTCTGACATTCGCTTTCAACACCAGGATCGAAAATCCTATTGCTGTCTTGGCGGACGCGCAGGCGCGAAAGCTGGCCTTGCGGGCTGTGGAGCCGACAGTCGCGCCGGGAACGGCCAGCGCCGGAACCAAATTCACTCTGAGGGCATCCGTTGATGAAGGCGGAAGAGTACGGAGCGTTCAGAACCCAGATAATGCGCCGGCTACGCTCTATGCCGCAGGAGCAGCCGCTCTCAAGCAGTGGCAGTTCCGCCCCTACCTGAACCAAGGCAAGTCAGACCGGTTCTACGCAGACATTCTCTTTGTCGTGCACTAATCTTTCCATAGCATTGCAAAGAAGTGTTAAGGTTTTGAATTGCAGGTGGTAATCCTACTTGGTTCCTTCTTCTCGTCCCACACATTTGCCCGAAGCAGCACTCTTAAATGCTTTAAACGGCGCTAAAAATCGGATAATATGACTCCCGTGTCCTCGACCCTCAAGTACGTTGTCTCGTTCGCGGTGGTATTCGGCATCCTTTATGTGCTGATTTCGCCGCTACCGGAGATGGACGCGGCTTTCTCGGGAAAATCCGCTCTCAGCTTCTTTATCCTCGTACCCTACGCTTTCTTAGGTTTGTTTTTTCTCACGCTTTTGATGTGTTTCCGTCCTACTGGCAATGCCACCACTTTTCACGCCAATGTGCTCGACTTGATCTGTGTGCGGCTTTGCTAGTTTCTTTTTGACTGTGGCAACTCCCTTCGCGCTTTGCTGGCAACCCGATGACACCTTGAGTCATTCAGGTCTATAGGCCAGCGCGACGTGAAATCTGCATTCACAGCCGGAAAGAAGTATGAAGAAAAGCGAAGTCATTCAGGCCTGGAAAAGCATCCTGAGCGGCCGGCGGCCGTCTCTCGCCATTGAGATCACGCGGGAGTGCCCGCTGCGTTGCCCCGGTTGCTACGCCTACGAAGAAGGACACGTCAGCGGTATGAATCTGCGGCAGCTGCACGACAAACGCGGCGATGAACTGGTGCAAGGCGTGCTTGCCCTGGTGGACGAGCACCGCCCGCTGCACCTTTCCATCGTTGGCGGTGATCCCATGGTTCGCTATCGGGAAGTCTCGCAGCTGTTGCCTGAGCTCCACGCCCGCGGCGTTCATGTGCAGATCGTGACCAGCGCGTTCCGGCCTATTCCGGAAGAGTGGACCCGCTTTGACCGGCTCAACATTGTGGTCTCGATTGACGGTCTGCAGCCCGAGCACGATGCGCGGCGCAAGCCCGCAACGTACGCTCGCATTCTGGAGAGCATTCGCGATCGCCGGGTCACCATTCACTGCACGATCACCGGCCAGATGATGAAGCGCGCGGCGTATCTCGAAGAATTCATCGCGTTCTGGAGCGCGCGGCCGGAGATCGTCAAGATCTGGATGAGCATGTTTACGCCACAGATCGGCGCCACCGATCCTGAGATCCTCACTACCCAGGAACGGGTGCTGGCGGTGGAAGAGCTGATGCGGCTGCGTACGCTCTATCCCAAGCTCGATATGCGGGAGAGCGTGATTCGGGAATTTCTGCACCCGCCGGATTCTCCGGAAAAGTGTATCTTTGCCCAGACCACCAACACCATCTCCGCCGATCTGAAGAGCCGGGTCACGCCGTGCCAGTTTGGCGGCAATCCCGACTGCTCGCAGTGCGGCTGCATTGCCTCCATGGGGCTGGCGGCAGTAGGGAATTACAAGTTGGGCTTGGGCGTTACTGCAGGACAGGTGTATCGTGCTTCAGCCAGACTGAGCAAGGCAGTTAGCAAGTGGAAGCGGGCAGCTTAGAATTTTTTGAGGTATTAGTCATGAACTACCTGAAAGAACTGATCAAAGGGACGACAGTGCCGTTTTTGGGCAAGGTCGCCGGCAAGGAACGCGGCTTGCGCCACGACCTGGTGCGCTTTGGCAAGATGCTGCACGACCAGGGCTTTGTCGCCGCTACAGACGGCAACCTCTCGGTCCGGCTCGACCAGCGCCGCATTCTGGTTACCCCTACCTGCTTCAGTAAGGGCATGATGTGCCCCGAGGACATGGTCATTGTCGATCTTCACGGCAAAAAGCTCAGCGGCCAATATAACCCGTCCAGTGAGATTGCCATGCACCTCACCATCTATCGCATGCGGCCTGACGTTGGCGCAATCGTGCATGCCCATCCCTGCACCGCGACCGCATTTGCTTCTGCCGGTATCGCCCTCGACGAGCCGCTGTGCTCTGAAGTCGTAATCACTTTAGGCTCAGTACCGCTGGCGCCGTACGCCACTACCGGCAGCATGGAGCTGAGCGACTCGCTCCGCCCCTACATTCCTTTCCACGACGCCATTCTTATGGCCAATCACGGCGTTGTCGCTTACGGCGAAGACCTGCGCCGCGCCTACATGAGGATGGAAGCCGTGGAACACTACGCCAAGATCGTTCTGGCAGTGCGTCAACTCGGCTCCGCACGGTCGCTCGACAGTCGCGAACTGGAAAAGCTGGTGGCTGTGAGGACACAGTATGTGAAGAACGGGCATTAGACGGGCGCCGAACACTCGCGATCGAACGCCCAAAGTCATTCTAGCGATGATCCACTGAAACGCTGCTCGGTGCTCCGGGTGGTTGCCTTCTCCCGCAGCTCAGCCAGCGTAAAAAAAACCGCCTCGGCATTTTCAACATCGACAAAGCTGGGTATCCCGTTGTTTTCCAGAGGATCCAACGAGCCCAGGTTTTTCCGTCGTCCGGTCGGCTGCGGAGTTGGATTACCAAAGCGCACGGTGCCAAACCCATCTGAGCGGAGGTCTTTTCCCAGCGCCGGCATCTGGTCCAAATAAACGCTTGTCGTTTTGCTCCCCCACGCATTGCGCACAATGATGGCCCGCTTTTCCGTTACAGCGTAAAAGATCCGCCGTTTTATCCACCAGGTGTAAAGGAAGCGGCCCCAGATGAAATATTGGCCGGCTAGTACAAAGGGTATGCCCCAAAAGACAAATAAACTGACGGCAGCGCCGCCCTTTTGCGCTCCTTGCAATGCCATGTATTCCCAAAACAGTGCGAACCCGCCCCACATCAGGCTGAATGGAATCGCAAAAATATCGTCTTTATGGAAGATCACGTGACGGCTGGGTTGTCCGCTCCAGACCAGGTTTTCGCCGGGAAGGAGTTCGTGTTGCAGGGCCTGCTGAATCAGGTATGTGTCCATCGTTGGAAAATGTAAGCGGAGTATAAGGCAATTGTGTGCACCGTGCTATTACAATAGTGAAACCATCATGCCGACTATCTCTCGCCGCCTCTTTCTCGGCTTTGCCGCCATTGCGCTGGCTGGCCGCCGCGGCGCCTTTGCGGTCGATACCATCCCGAACGTTCCCACTGATCTCGACCACGTTCTTCTTGGCGTCAACAATCTTGACCATGGCATTTCCTGGCTGGAAGAGAGCAGCGGCGTGCGCGCGATGTTTGGCGGCGTGCATCCAGGACGTGGCACTCGCAATGCTCTGCTCTCGCTGGGCCCGCGCCGCTATCTGGAAGTCATTGCTCCCGATCCGCAGCAGTCGAGCGTAAGCAATGAGATGGTGAACCTCCTGCGGAAGATCCAGGAACCCCGCCTGATTGGCTGGGCCGCGCATACCAACGACCTGGGCGGTATTGTGCAAAAAGCTGCTACTGCCGGGATCGCCATTCAAAACCCGCGCGATGGCTCGCGCACGCGTCCTGATGGCAAGACGCTGCGCTGGAGGTCTTGCGGCCTGAAAGAGGACTACGCCGGCGTGCTGCCGTTCTTCATCGAATGGAGCGCCGGCTCCGTGCATCCCTCGCAGGACGCACCCCCGGGCTGCACGCTGCAGCATTTCTTTGTTGAGTCGCCGGCGGTGAAAGAGGTGCGCAGCATCGCCTCCAAACTGGGACTCAATCTTGAGGCCAAGCCGAGCAAAAAGCCATTTCTTGGCGCTCGTATAGCCGGAAAAAAGGGCGCGTTCGAACTGAGCTGAAGTCTCGACTGCCGGCGCGAGTTAGTGGCCAGCCGCTTCGTTCTTATACACTCTTCCGCCTTTCATCACGAACACCACGCGGCGCACCGCTGTGATGTCTTTGAGCGGATCGCCGTCCAGGGCAATGATGTCGGCTTGCAAGCCCGGTGCAATCGCGCCGATCTCGTTTTGCATGTTGAGTGACTCCGCTGCGCGCGAGTTGGCGGCCACCATGGCGTCCATCGGGTCCTGGCCGGCATGCACACGATCAATGAATTCTTCCGCGTTGCGGCCGTGAGCGCCGGCGACCGCGTCAGTGCCGAAGACAATCTTGAGGTTTTTCGTCGCCAACGCGTGTTTGAACATCTCGGCGATCACCGGCAGCACTTCCTGCATCTTGGCAAATCCTTCTTCCGTATACGTGCCGACGCCGATAAACTTCTGCTTGTTCTCCAGGTAGTTGTGGATCACCAGCCCAACCTGGGGATCAAAAAACGTGCCATGCTGGGCCATGGCGTCAAGATCCTCCTGCGTGGCGTAGGTGCCGTGTTCCACTTCCGTGCAGCCGGCGTTGGCTGAGGCCCGCACGGCCGATCGATAGGCATGCACTACGCTGCGCAGGCCCTGAGCTTTGGCTTCAGAGCAGGCGGCTTGGAGTTGCTCGTCAGTCAGCGTCTGTCCGCCGCCCTGGCGGATGCTGCGTGAGGCAAAAATCTTCACCACATCCGCGCCATCGGCCTTGAGCTTGCGTACAGCCTCACGAATCTGCTCCGGGGTTAGCTGGGCGTCTTCGATCGGGTTAAGCGCCGTAATCAGCCGCGGCCCGGGAACAGTGCCGCTGGCGATGGCCGCGCGCAGGTTTTTATCTTCCGGTGAGCCAAGGCTTTGGATCGTGGTAAAGCCTGCCATGAGCGTGGCATAGGCATTTGCTGCTGCGGCCAGCGTCGCCTGCTCAGCCGTTTCGCTCTTGTCTTCAATTCGACCGTTGGGGCCAAAGTGCCAGGTGATGTGATCGTGCACGTCGATCCATCCCGGCAGCACAGTGAGACGATTGAGATCGTAAACCGCTGTGCCTGCCGGTACTTTGGCGCCGGGGTTCTGCTCCACGCGCGTTATTTTGCCCTCCTGCAGCACTATCAATACGTTGTGCAGTTGATGGCCGCGGCCATCGAGCACGGTACCCGCGCGAATCACTACGGGTGCTGTTTGGCCGGCGGCAAGGCCGGCCACCGCCAGTAGGAAGAGAACAAGTCGCGTGCGTTTCATCAGAAGCTCCAGAGGAACGGAGCATTGTATCGAAAGCGGCGTCCGAGGCGGTGAGTATCATTTTCCGCGGTGATAGGGCCTTCGTAAAACGGCAGTACCTCGACCCTGATCCGCCAGGACATTGCACCTCAGTCAATTGCCGAGCCGGCCGTCCCGGGAAACAATACGTCGAGAAACCTGGGGGTGTTCGTATGAAAACCTGTCGGTGCAAACTCATCAGCGCCGCCGTCCTGCTGCTGGCATCGCTTACGGCGCCGGCGCAAACTTCGGCTGCTCCGGAATTCCAGAAGGGCTTTACCGGGTTTGAGGCCTTCCAGGGATCGCTCAACTCTGACAGCAAGATGTTCAAGCTCGATAGCAACGCCGGCTACGACTTTAACCAGCATTTTGGCGTATTCGCGGGCATGCCGTTTTACTTTGCCAATACGCAAACGGTCATGACGCAGGTCAACGGCAACACCACGACCACCACACAGGATGTCACCAATAACGGCCTGGGCAACGCCTACTTCGGGCTGGCCCTGCGCACGCCGAACAAGACGCTGGACTACAGCTCCACCATCACTTTGGCTGCGCCGACGGGCAGCACATCAAAGGGATTCAGCAGCGGTCGAGCCAATGCCGATTGGACCAACCGCTTTGAGCATTCGTTCGACCGGATCACTCCGTTCTTTGAAGGCGGCCTGGCCAATGCCGTGCCTGATTCTTCGCTCTTCACGCGTCCGTTCACATCTCTCGGCCTGCTCACGCACCTTGAGGAAGGCGGCGAACTGGAAATAATCAAGCACTTCTCCGTGGGCGGCTCTGGGTATGAGATTGTTCCCTTTGGCAATCAGAAGATCTTCAGCAAGATCGTGGGCAAAGGGCAGAGCGGAAGCGGCAAAGGCAAGAATACATTTGATCTCTCGGCGGAAGCCAGTGGCTCGGGACTGACGCGCGAAAACGGATTCAACTCATGGATCGCCTTTGATCCTACGCCGCTCTGGCGCGTGGAGCTTGGATTTACCCGCAGCGCGACCTTTGATCTGAACAGCTTTGCCTTCAATGTGCGTATGAACCTGGGCAAGCTGGCGCGATCGCGGCGGCATGTTTAAGGTGAATCCGGCAACGGCTTCGAGCCCGATAACTTCGTAGACATCATTCGGGAGCCAATAACGCCGCTCCACGCTGGTTCCTAAACAGCCACACGCGGAACATAGTTTCCATCTTCCAGCACCTGGCACGGCGCCACCTGCGGCGTGACCAGCGCCTGGCGCGGAATGATAAAAGTCTGCTCCAGCGCGTACTGCCCGGACATGGCGGCGTGAGGAACGCCGTCGGTGTAAACCATCCATGAACTGCCGGGAGGAAAGACCAGTTCCTGCTGCAGAGAATTTTTCTGGAAGTCGGCGTTCTCTTTGAGCCAGTCATGCAGGTAGAGCATGTATTCGTCGTAGGGCGAGCGGTCCGGAACTGGCAGCCCGATCTTGCTGGCCAGATGTGCGAGAGTGTGTCCTAATCCGCCCGGTCCACTGATCTTTTTGACCTGCTTCAGTTTGGGCAGAAATTCATGGAATGGTTCGCCCACATTCCATACGCGCCCGACCGATGGATTGATATTGGCAAAGACACGCAAAATGCGCGCGCCATGTGTTGGCCGCGACGGGAAAGCATCCACATGCAAAAGGTCATTGCGTTTATGCAGGGAGAGGTCGCGTCCCTGCTCTTCCAGCGGACGGAAGCTGGCGAAGTCGAGCGTCATTCTGGTTGCGTAGGGAGCCAGGAACTGCGATACGAAGGCGGTCACTGAGCGGGAGAAGTTTCGCATAATCGTATTCATGCGCTCGCGATCCGGGGAGTTCTGGTCCACGCCCTTCAGCAGATCTTTGCCCGGCCGATAGGAAATGTTTTTGTGGAAGCGGGACCCGGTCTGCTTTTGCGAGAGCAGGAATTCGCGATCGGCATCAGGAAAGTCAAAGGGCACGCGGCTAAAGAAGAGGACCTTGCCCCGCTCCAACTGGTCGCAGTGCCAGGGCGCCTGCTTCAAGTCAAAGTTTGAGACGTCCACGATGGCGGATTGGCTGGGTGCATTGCTCATTAGATTGTCCCTAGAACGATTGTCCCTGAAGAAAATCATATCGCGACGGTGGCGCAGCTCCAAATAGCGGTGCAAGGATAGAAATGGGCGCGAATCGTAATCGCGCCCTGTTGTGAGTTGTGTTAGTCGTGGTGTTGGTCGCCGCCTTTGCAGAGAGCGCCGTCGGTGACGGTCGTCAGCAGGCCGGCGGAAGCAGTGATCTTGCGGTTGAAGCAGCCGTTGGCAGAACCATTGGAGAAGAAATCCTGCGTGCTCTGCTGTCCCGTGCTGCCCGTGATGTTGAAGTTGGCGTCAAACAACAGCGTGTCACTGGGGGTAACGGTGTTGGAAACCACGCTGAAGGTATCGGGCCCGTGGCCATGCTGTGTGGCAGCGCTCAGGAATTGCTGCCGGATGGTGGTGGTTTGTGAACCTCCGGAGCCATCCGGGTTCACAGCGAAGGTGAAGCCCAGGTCCAGCGGCCATGCAAAGGCCTGTGCCGCAGAGCCGCCGTCGCGGCCGTTGCTGTTGCTTTCAGAGGATATGAACGTACGCTGTTTGATTTTCTGGTCGAATACCGTGTTGGTGATGTTGAAGTCCTGCCGGCTGGAAAAATTGATGTTCTGCTGAACGCTGGATTCCACGCGCCCATGTGACGTTCGCACGAAGCCTTCCACGCGGAAGCTGCGCACAGAGGTGACGGTGACGGAGCCGGTAATGCTGCCGTCGGCGGCTGTGGCCAGGTTTTCCACCACCTTTGGATTGGGCGATCCAATGGTGTTGCGCGTGACCGCGCCCGTAACCTGCTGCGACCCGTGGTCCTGAAATACCAGCAGTGTGGCCGTGGTGGAAAAGCCGTTGTTGGCATTGAATACGTTGACCGAGACCTGATGCGGCTGGCCGTCGCTGAGCAGGCCGGCAAACGGTGTCAAGTCAACGCGATAAGGCGCGAAGTTAAGGGTTTGCACGCCCGGAATTGGCCGCCATAAAAGTGGATCGATTCCTCCGGTGTAGATCCAAGGGTAAACCGGGGCAACGCCGGCCGCGACGCCATCGATCGAAACCTGGCTTTCGCGAAACGCGGCGCCGCCGCAGCTTTGCAGTTCGTTGGCGACATCGTCGGGCACGCACGTGTACCAGAATTCGTCGCCTGCCTGGCTCTCCGCTACAACGTCAAGGAACGCCTGCTCTACGTTTCGCGGAAGAGTGAACGTCTTCGATAGAGCGCTGTTGGAAGTGGAAAGAAACGCCGTTCCGCCGGTTGGATCGGAAGCGAGGGGCAAAACCAGATCGGCCGTGCGCGGAGCGTCCTGGTGGCGCGCGAGCGGATAGAACTGGAGCGTCGCGGTACCAAACAGCGTGCTGGTAAAGGTTGAGTTGACCAGGTTGCCCAGGTCGACGCGTCCATTTTGCGGCGCGGCGAGCAGCGCTGTGTAGTCAGTCAGGTCGCGCTCAATGTGCCAAGCGCGTGCGACGTTGCCTGAAGGTTCTGATGTTGTTCCGAAATAAACGTTCACGCCGCCGATCCAGATTTCGGCAGTGCGGTCAAACTGCCTCCCCGCCTGGATGGAGAAATCTGCATTTAAGACCACCTTGGCCCAGGGGCCGGGACAGGCCGCAGGAGGAGCAAACGAAAAAGGCTTGGGTGAGAAATCAGCAAAAGCAAAGTTATTGAACAGAGTAACGACGCAAGGCGTGGTATCGGGGCGAGGAACCGGAGGGTCCGCAGTTGCCGTATTACCGGAGCCGATGACCAATCCCGGCGAGGGAATGGGCTGAGCTGACGCAGAGGCTGCGCTCAGGATGAGACAAATCGCGATCAATGAAATTGAAAAAGGAATTGAAGGAAAGATACGCCTGGTAGGTGAAAAGACGAACATAGCTACCTCCATGGTGAGGGCAAAATTCTAATGAGGGTGGGCAGCGCGGTCAAACAGCGCACACCAGGGGCGCGGGATCATTCTTCTGAATCGCGGCCTCGTCCTTCGATGTGACCGCAACGGTGTTCGGCGGGAGGCTCGATGCGTCGCGGCAAGAGAACCTCCGGACCCAACCGGCGCACGAACTCGACCTTCAACAGCGGATGCAGTTCCATGCAGTTTTCTGCGACGCCGATCTGGCCATGAAAAACGTCAAAGAAGCCGACGCCCTCAACACGAACAACCCATGCCGGCACGAAGCGGCGAAAATGCGCCTCCGGCTCTGCGAGTTGGGCCGTCAACACCTGGCGCACCGCTGTGAATTTCTGCGCCTGCAAAGAGCTGCAGGCTCCCTGGCACTCGCCGGAGGGAACCTCGGCAATCATGGTGCGGCTGAGGTCATTGGGGTCCGCCAGCACCAGGTGAAAGTCGTGGTCGCCTTTTGAACCGTTTTCAGCCTTCCAGCCCAGCAGCACGGCTTCTACCGAGTAAACGCGCTTTTCTGCATCGGATCGTTCCTCTTCCTCGAGCCTGCCGGGCGCGGGCTGAGATGTGAGTTCAGTGACGGTGATACGCCGGGGCGTGAAGTCGATGCCTGCGGCGTTGCTATCGAAGACGGTTTTAATTCGCCAGCGCTCGGTGCCGCAATGCATGCCACAGGTGAAGGCAGGTGGAGGAGCGGGGCGATGCAAGTAGCGCAGAAACAGGAAAGCCAGAATGAGCAGGACAGCTAAGAGCGCGGAGAGTGGCTGGGATTTTTTGGGTGCCATTTGATCGCGGAAATCTTACTTGAGTTGTATCAGGCTCCTGGGCTCGCGCAGCCACCCGATGCGCCCATACGGACCGACCGCCCAACAAACTGTCTTCGAACAGCTTACGGCGTTATATGCGTAGGCGTCACTGTGCGTCCAGGGTTTGTCATCAAACCGAGCCGTACTCCAAGTCAAACCTCCAACATCCGAGAAATCGGTGCCACTGGTTCCAACCGCAACCCAAATCATTTTGGGCGACGTCCACATACCGAGCCCGGAACGATAGCCTTGAGGAAATCGAGCCGAGAGCTTCCAACTCTTGCCACCGTTGTGCGTAACTGCTGCATTGCTTCCTGTGCGGCCACTATCCTGGTAGTCTCCTCCCACAATCAAACCGTCCCTGTGACTCCAGAAGACCACTGAGAAGATGCCCTGGCTCGCTGCGCCATGAAGGATCGGCGTTTCGGCTGCGGTCCAGGTTGCTCCGCGATCTGAAGAGTGGAAAACTCGCGCCGCCGGGCCGCCGGTGGCAAACCAGACATCATTCTTGCCGAAGGTCGCAATACAAGTGCCGCTGGCGGCGAAAGCGCCTTCACTGGGCAGTGCAGCAGGCATCTCTTTGACTGCAACGGGGTTCCAGTTGATGCCGTCCGTGGTGGCAATGAGAGGGAACTTCCCATCGACGGAATCGCTCAGGGCGATGCCATGCTTGTCGTCCCAAAAAGCGAAGCAATCGTAGAACGCCTTAGGATCTTTGTTGGTGAATTGGAGTTGCCAGTGCTTGCCGCCATCGGAGGTCTGATAAATGCGCGATTGCTCGCCTGGGCCGATGCTGAGGACGAAAGCTGTGTTCGGGGCAAAGGCCTGAACATCGCGAAAGTCAAGCGCCTCCGCGTTGGGCACACTGACTTTTTCCCAGTGCTGGCCGCCGTCGACCGTGCGCAAGACTGTCCCTTTGGCGCCGCTGGCCCAGGCTATGTCACTCGAAACAGCGCTGATACCACGCAGTTGCACATCAACCCCGGTGTTTTGTTGCTGCCAGGGCCCGCCCAGTTGCTCCGCCTGGCTGGTGGCCAGGGTAGATGACAGTGCTATGCTTAAGAAAACCGCTAATCTCCGC
>DATBHX010000099.1:0-36447 GCA_036557225.1 Candidatus Angelobacter sp. | reverse complement strand
ATGGTGAGCGCGGAAGGAATCGAACCTTCAACCTACTGATTAAGAGTCAGTTGCTCTGCCAGTTGAGCTACGCGCCCTTTGCTTTGGAATGAAAGAGAGGGGCTACAAAATGAAGACACCATCAGTGTAACACAGCGATCGGCAGACCACCTGATCTGCATCGCCTACGCGTGTCTGCTTTTGTAACCTGAATTTAACGCGCCATTCATCTCGGATTAATTCGGGCCGGGTAAAAAAGATCAACGCTTCATATCGAGAAGCAATCGAACCGATTTTTCTCTCTCGAACAACTCCTTGAAACGGGCCCGTCGACCTCCGGGCCCGCTTTTTCTGCGCGTTGCACTTGATCCTGCTTGCTGGAATGGAGGCAAGCCGCGTTTTAACGTCTCAGCGAAAGAAGCGCACGTTTTCCGCCAGGTTCATAGCATCTTCCACAAAATGTTTTTTGCGTGCCTTGCGAAAAGTGTCGTAATCCTTCTCTACCTGTTCCGCATAGGCCAAAGCAAACTGTGCCAGCGCCTTTTCAGCCTTTCCCGGACGCCCCAGATATGCCGCTAGGACTGCCGGATTTCCCGAGCGCGCATGCCCTTTAGCCAGCAGTTCGGCGCAGACGCGTCCGTATTCGATCAGGCGATCGCCTTTCAAGTCCTCCGGATCAACTCCGCCTTTATGGTCGTTCAGCTGGCGCACAAGATAATCACGGTCGCCGATCGAACACCATCCCAGCAGCAGATCTGAATACACCTGCAGTGCTCGCTGGCCCTGAACCACACGCTGTCCCTGATGGTGCGGCGCCGTGCGGTCTCTATAAAATTCCGCATACGCCGAAGGTTGCTCTTCCTTGACCTGCAGGAACAACGGATCAGCATCGCCCGATTCCTTTCCCAGAAGAAGAACGACGAAATCGCGCGTTCCCACACTGCCCGTGCCCACCACTTTGAAGCCGACGTCGACCACAGCGTAGCGGTCAAAGAGAAACTGGCGATCCGGAGCGAGCGTGGCGCGATACGCTGCAAGAGAGCGCTCCACCCGGTCTGACTCCTCCCCTTTTATGTCGCAGATGGATTTCGGTTTGTAGATAAATTTGTAACTGCCGTTGCTCTTGTGCGCCAGCTTCTTCAGGGTCCCAAGCGGATCAGAGCGTTCCGCCTTTTTGAGAGCGGAGCGGATCGCCGGGTCGTGAAAGTTCCGTATGATGCGGTGCCGCGCCACTTCAATGCTCGTCATCCCGGCAAACTGCCGGATCCACTCGCAGTAGTCGTGCACAAACACCTGCACTCCGTCTTTAATGCAGGCTGCGCTATCGCCGGCTGTGTGACCTGCCAGCACAATGCTGGTGGCCAGCCGCTTCACGTCCCACTCCCAGGGACCGCGCTGCGTTTCGTCAAAATCATTGATGTCGAGAACGATCTCAGCGCCTGGAGTGGCAAAGAAGCCGAAGTTCTTCACGTGAGCGTCGCCGCAGAGCTGCACTTCGATCTTCGTATGCGCTGCCCGACCCAGGTCGGCCGCCATGATCTCCACCGATCCACGGAAAAACACAAACGGTGAGTCGCTCATGAGCTCAAACTTTTTCGGCAGAAGCTGCGCGATGTGTCTCTTCGCTGCCTGAAGCAAGACTTGTAGTGGATCAAACTTGCGTTGCGGTAGATCGGCTAGCGCTGACCTGCCCATATGCGATCGCAGGGCCAGACCCTGGCGTTCGGCTTGCTCGCTGACTGGCATGATTTCTAGCCCACAAAGCCTAGACACTTGTCCCCAGACCGTCAAGCCGGGCCGACGAGTCAGAACGAAATTAAGCCCCCGATTTTCACAAATACCTGATAACGCAGGTGATAACTGGATTGGTTCGTAACCATCTTTATTTACATAGATTTAATATTGGATTCACAGCCCAGAAATGTGCCCTTGCTACAAATATAGTGCATGCAGAGATACTGTTTTGAGACAGTCATTATTTCTGATCTGCACCTGGGATCCGATGTAAGCCGGGCCGGTGACGCGCTGGCGCTCCTGCAATCCATCTACTTCAAGCGCCTGATCCTGCTGGGCGATATCTTCGCCGATCTCAACTTCAGCCGCCTGACCAAAGAACACTGGAAGTTCCTGAGCTACATCCGCAAGCTTTCCAACCCCAGGCATGAAATCGAAGTTGTCTGGGTGGAAGGGAACCATGACCACGGTTTGGCCGAGGTCATGTCGCACCTGGTGGGCGTGCCGGTGTACCAGGAGTATTCGTGGCTTTGCGGCGGCAAGCGGCATCTGGCCATCCATGGCCATCAGTTTGACAGCTTTGGTATGCGCAATGCCTTGCTCAGCAAGGTAGGCCAGCTGATTTTTCTGCAATTGCAGAAGCTTGATTCCAAGAGCAAACGGTTTGCCCGCTACCTCGACCGTCTGAACACCAGATGGTTGCGTCTCTCAGAGCAGGTAGCGCACGGCGCGCTCAGTTATGCAAAACCTGGCAAAGCTGAGCGCATTTTCTGTGGTCATACCCATGCCCCGCTGACCCGAGTGCGGGATGGAGTGGAATATTTCAACTCGGGCGCGTGGGTCGACCAGCGATGCACCTACATCACCGTCGACCCGGAAGGAGCGGCTATCCATGACTATGCAGCCCAGACTGACGATCGTGATTCCAGCCAAGAACGAATCCCGGCTTTTGCCGACGCTGCTGGAATCGCTGTGCCGGCAGGACTACCCGTTGATGAAGTCTACGAAGGTGTTCCTGGCTGATGCCGGTTCAACCGACGGCACACAGGAAATGGCGATGTCCTTTGCTGAGCGACTTAACATCGAAGTCATTCCCGGCGGCCTGCCTTCGGTCGGGCGCAACGCCGGCGCGCGTCGCGCCACCACGCAGTATGTGCTGTTTATCGACGCGGACATGGAGTTAAGTGACTCCACGCTGCTGCGCCGGACGGTAGAACTGGCCGAGCGCCGCCGGCTGCATTGCGTTACCACCAACATCTGGTGTTCGCAGGGCACGGCCCGCGATCGCTCGCTCTATTTCCTGAACAACATCGCGCAGTACGGATCTATTCTGGTCAAGCCTTTCAGCACCGGCATGTTCATGCTGTTTGAGAAAGCAACGTTTGATCGGCTGGGCGGCTTCAATGAAGGCGCGCTCTATGCTGAAGACTATCTCTTGAGCAAACAGGTGCGGAATCGCAGGTTCGGGATCGTGCGCGGCAGTATTCAGACCACCAACCGCCGCTTCCGCAGCATGGGCCATCTAAAGATCGTGGGCATGTTCTTGAAAACGATGGTGAACTCCTGGAACGATAACTATTTTCTCCACGACCACGGATATTGGCGGCAAAAGGTCTAAGGAAGGATTTTCGCAGCAAGACGACGAGCTTAGACGTCGTTATTTATGGGGTACTAAGCGGAAAAATTGCAGGCGATACGTGTCTTCCTATAACCACATAAGCCGGGGAGCAATTTAAAATCCAGTAAAGAATGGAAACAGATTCGCGCGATCAAAGCTCCGTCTTCCCTGCAGACTTTGTCTGGGGCGTAGCTACCTCTTCTCATCAAGTGGAAGGCGGCAATCACGGCAACCAATGGGCTGCATGGGAAAAGCTGGGCAGGATCAAATCAAAAGACTCCTGCGGCCTGGCCTGCGACTGGTGGCAAAACGCCGAACAGGACTTTGACCTGGCGCAATCTCTGGGCGTCAACGCTTTGCGGCTTTCGGTAGAGTGGAGCCGGATTGAGCCGGAAAAAGGCAAGTGGGACGACTCAGCGCTTCAGCGCTACCGCCAGATGCTTCGCGGCCTGCACAGCCGCGGCCTGCGTCCATTTATCACCCTGCATCATTTCACCAATCCCCAATGGTTTGAGGCCAGGGGCGCCTTTGCCGTAAAGGACTCTGTCCCGCTCTTTCAGCGATTCACGCGCCGCGTGGTTGAAGCCCTGGGCGATCTTTGCAGCGACTGGATTACCTTCAACGAGCCGAACGTCTATACGTCGCTGGGATATTTTCTGGGTGAATTTCCTCCCGGCAAAAAAGGACGCTTCATTCAGGCGGCGCGGGTCACGCGGAATCTCTGTCTGGCCCATGCCTCGGCGTATCGCACCATTCATTCACTGCAGAAGAATGCCAAGGTCGGCTGGGCGCAGCATTTCGTGGTCTTCAAGCCGCGCCGGCCGCAGTCCGCACTCGATCGCTGGCTCTGCGGTTTTATCCAGCGCCGTTTCAATGACAATTTTGCCGAAGGCATTCGCTGCGGACGCGCTCCATTCCCGTTCAGCAAATTCGGCCAGAGCCTGCCGGATGTGAAGGGCGCGTGCGATTTTGTTGGGATCAACTATTACAGCCGCTTGCGCGTTGGCTTTACCGCCAGCAGCCCGCAGACTTTGTTTTTTCAGATCTCTGTGCCGCCGCATAAACCCCAGGGCGACTCCGGCATTGAGGTCCCCTATGGAGAAGCTTATCCCGAGGGCCTGCGCAACGCGGTGGAGCACTTCGCCGACTTCAACAAGCCAATCTACATTCTTGAGAACGGCGTGCCCGACCGTGACGATCGCATTCGTCCCTGGGTCATTGAATCAGCGGTTAGCCAGATGCGTACCCTGCTGGCCGAAGGCGTTGACCTGCGCGGCTACTTCCATTGGACCCTCACCGATAATTTTGAGTGGAATGAAGGCTGGCACCTGCGCTTCGGACTGTTTGAGCTGGATACGGTCACGCAAAAGCGTACGCCTCGTGCGAGCGCGCAGCTCTACGCACGGCTGATCAAAGAAGCGGGAGCGCTGGTGAGGACTTAAGCAGTACCGGGAACTTACTCGCCAGCAACGGGGCGGCGTTGCGTTGCACCCGCAGGGTCGAGCCGGGCCAGTTCCAGGAGCGCGAATGCGCGGGCATCTTCCTTTCGTGCCGTTTCGTGCAGAACCACAATTTCTCCAGACGCTTGTTGCTCAATCACGCAGCGCCATAGATTCGGTGCGCCGGCACTCTGTGGCGTGATCTGTACTCGGTAGGGTGGCTGAACAATTCGCATTCTTCTTCTCCAATAGGCGAAAGGCGGGGAGACAGCCTTCGAGTCGATAAACTTAGCTTAAACATTTCTACTCCTCGTGAACCGTTGTGAATGTTAAGAACATGTTAAAAAGCAGCCTAGCCCTGTGGATGAAGAGAGCTGATTGGAATGAAATGGGTTGCACAGATCCGGGCTAAACGATTGCAAGGAATGGGGCTTTATTTTGTTGCCAGTGAGGGCTGCTCCAGCCCGCTGAGAGCAGACCGTATCTGCCAGATATCGCGGGCGTATTCATGGATGGTGCGATCGCTGGAAAAATAGCCGGTGCGAGCCACATTCAGAATGGCTTTTGCGGCCCAGGTAGCTGGCGATTGATAGTCCTTTTCGGCCGCGTGGCTCTGATCGATGTAAGAAGTCAGATCGGCCAGGTGGAAGTAACGGTCCCCACGGTCCAGCAATTCGTCCACAATCCAGCGGAAGAGGCTGGGCTCATCCGGGCAAAAGCGATTGGAAGCCAGGCTATCCACCACGCGATGCACCACCGTGTCAGTGTTGTAGATCTCGCGCGGATGATAATTCCCGGACTGCTGATACCAGGTCACGTCTTCGCGCGTCAGCCCGAAGACGTACATATTTTCCTCGCCCACGGCTTGCATGATTTCGATGTTGGCGCCGTCCAGCGTCCCCAGCGTGAGCGCGCCGTTCATGGCCAGCTTCATGTTGCCGGTGCCTGAGGCCTCCATGCCGGCCGTCGAGATCTGCTCGCTCAGGTCAGCAGCAGGCATGATGATCTCCGCCAGAGAAACGCGGTAGTTCGGCACAAAGACGACCTTGATCCGGTCTTTCACCCTTGGGTCGGCATTCACAATCTGTGCCACATTATTAATGAGTTTGATGATCTGCTTGGCCGCCCAGTATCCAGGCGCGGCTTTGCCGGCAAAGATGTAGGTCCTCGGAACGGCCGGCTCAACCCCATCTTCCACCATGCTCAGGTATTCATGGATCACCCGCATCACGTTCAGAAGCTGCCGTTTGTATTCGTGAATGCGCTTTACCTGCACGTCAAACATCGATTGCGGATCAATCGCGACCGCGGTGGTATGAAAGACCTCGCGCGCCAGCTTTTCCTTGTTCCGATGCTTGATCGCCCTGAACTCCTGCTGAAAAGCCGGGTCGCCGGCGTGTTTCTCGATGGCACGTACGCGTTGAAGATCGGTGATCCAGCCTTCGCCCACGGTGGATGTGAGCAGCCCAGCCAGCCCAGGATTTGCTTTCAAAAGCCAGCGCCGTGGGGCCACTCCGTTAGTCTTGTTGCTGAAACGCTCCGGCCAGAGCTGGGCGAATTCCGGAACCAGCGAAGTCTTGATCAGCTCGGTGTGCAGCCGCGAGACGCCATTCACCGCATGGCTGCCGATGATCGCCAGGTTAGCCATGCGCACGTGCTTCTCCGGGCCTTCTTCAATGATCGACATGCGGCGTTGCCGCTCCATGTCGTTTGGGAAGCTGCGCGAGAGCGTCCGCAGAAATTGATGATTGATGCCGAAGATGATCTCCATATGTCGCGGCAGCACGTGCTCCAGCAGCGAGATCGGCCACTTCTCCAGCGCTTCCGGCAGCAGCGTGTGATTGGTATAGCCCAGCGTGGCCACCGTAAGCTCCCAGGCCTTGTCCCAGTCGATCTGGTGATCGTCCACCAGCAGGCGCATCAACTCAGCGACGCACAGGCTGGGATGGGTGTCATTCATCTGCACGGCAACTTTGTTGGGCAGATCGTCAAATCCAGTATGATTGGCGACGTAATGCCGCAGGATATCGCGCAGGGAACAGGCGACCAGAAAATACTCCTGCGTCAGCCGCAGCTCCTTGCCCGAGAGAACAGAGTCAGAGGGATAAAGCACGCGTGAGATATTCTCTGACGCGATCTTCTGTTCGATGGCGCGGATGTAGTCGCCGCGATTGAAAATCTCGATATCAAAATCTTCTGAAGCGTGGGCCGTGAAAAGGCGCAGGAAGTTTACCGTCGCTCCGTTGTAGCCCGCCACCGGCATGTCATTCGGAATGCCCAGTACGATCTTGCTGTCCACCCAGCTCTGCCGGCGATTGCCCAGTGAATCGCGTGAAGACTGTATGCGGCCGTAGAGCGGGATGGCGCACACCTCGAGCGGACGCTCCACATAAAACGGCGTGCCCTCAGACTTCCACTGGTCGGGCTTTTCCCGCTGAAATCCGTTGACAATCTCCTGCTTGAACATGCCGTACTCATAGTCAATGCCGTAGCCGAAGCCGGGCATTCCAATCGTGGCCAGGGATTCCAGAAAGCACGCAGCCAGACGTCCGAGGCCGCCATTGCCCAGACCCGCGTCGGGCTCGACCTCAAGAACGTCTTCCAGGTTGACGCCAAATTCCGCCATCACCGCGCGGCAGGCTTCCATCAGGCCCAGGTTGCAAAGATTGTCGCTGAGCCAGCGCCCCATCAGGAATTCCATGGAGAGATAGCAGAGGCGCTTCACGTTCTGGTCGCGATATCGCTGCTCAGTCATGAGCAGGCCGTCGATCAGGAGATCGCGGATGGCGAGCGAGACGGGCTTGAACAGCTCGCGCGGCACGAACGATCCGTCAGGCCGCGCCAGCGTATAGTGCACATGCCGCAGAATGGACTCGCGCAGCGGTTCGGGAGCGAACGGTATTCCGGTTAATGAATCAGCGGCCATTCTGACAGAGCGCTATTGAAGACACACAAATCCAGCTTGCTTCAAAGCTGCCTTTAGTATGGCACAGCGCCAGCGCCGCGTGCACTCAGGTGAAATACCTGTATTTACTGGAGTTTAGGCCGCTTCTTGTGCCAGTCTGTCTGCGCCTGGAAAATCCGCGCCGCTTGGATCACCTTGTCATCATCCAGCGCCCGGCCGATGAACTGCAGACTCACCGGCAATCCATGATCGCCAAAGCCGCAAGGCACGCTGATAGCGGGCAGCCCGCAGAAGTTTCCAATCCCGCCGATGGGATCGGCAAACGTCAGCGCCAGATCAAGGTTCGCGTCGACCTTGGTGGCGGTGACCGGCAACGAAGGCGTGGCCAGCACGTCAACCTTGTGGAAGATCTCGTCCATCCTGGCCTGCACTACAGTGCGGATGCGTTGCGCCAGAATGAAGTCTGAGGCGCTCAGCTCTTCATTCATGTAGCCGCCAACCTGCCCCAGTGGATCGTTGAGTTCCGACACGCGGCCTGACTGGATCAGCTTGCTGAACGCCGCTGCGCCTTCCACTGAAATAATGACGCCGGCTGCAATCTCCCACGGCCCTTCCGGCAGCGATACCTTGCTCATCACGACAGAAGAATTTTTTGCCAGCACCTGCCGTGCGGCCTGTGTGGGCTTCTCGACCTCGGGCGAAACTTCTTTCCATTGATTCTCCAACCAGCCGATGCGCAACTTGCCTTTCACCTCGCCCACGCCGTTGTATTTTGCTGAAGCATCAGGCAGCGAGCCGAGATCGCCATCGTCATGGCCGGAGATGGCCTGCAACACCAGGTCGCAATCGTCAGCGCTGCGCGTGATGGGCCCGATCTTGTCCATGGTGTAGGAAAGCGCCATGGCGCCTGCGCGGCTCACGCGCCCGTAAGTCGGACGCAGCCCGCTCAAACCGCAAAAACCGGATGGGCAAATAATCGAGCCCCATGTCTCCGTGCCGATAGCAAATGCCGCCAGCCCTGCGCCGGTGATTGCCGCCGATCCGCTGGATGAACCGCAGGTCCAGCAGTCAGTGTTCCAGGGATTCCTGGCTGCGCCAGTTGCTGAAGCCGACGCATAACGATAGCCCATGCCTCCCGCAAGCTCGATCATCGCAGCCTTGCCCAGCAGGACCGCGCCCGCCGATTCCAGCTTGCGAATCACCGTGGCGTCATAGTCAAAGTGCTGGTCCACGTACGGACGCGCGCCCCACGTGGTGGGATAGCCCTTCACCGCCAGCAGATCCTTGGCAGCGTATGGAATTCCGTGCAGCGGCCCGCGATATTTTCCCGCTTTGATTTCTGCCTCTGCCGCATGTGCCTGCTTCATCGCCAGGTCACGTGTAAGCGTGGCGTAAGCATTCAACTTGGGGCCAAGATCGCGGCTACGCGCCAGATAGCTCTCAGTCAGTTCCACAGGCGAGAGCTGTTTGCCGCGGATCCGTTTTGAAAGTTCTGTAACGGAAAGAAAAAGAATCTCTTCGCTGAGCATTATCTTTTCCCGCCCCTGGTCTTCTCTGGTGCAGCCTCATGGCGATAGGCGCGAAACGCGTCGGCAGGCTGGTCACTGTTTTCGAGGGGGAAGGCGCGCATCTTGTCCAGGCCTTCCTGCGTCTCCGCCATGATCCGGCGGATGTCGGCTTTCTGCTCTTCACTCAGCCGGTCGCCATATTTGCGAAAGATGTTGGCAATCTTGGCTTCCGCTTCCGCGCGCCCCTGCGGAGTAAGCTTGGCCATGGCGTTCCGGGTTTTCTGGTCGAGTTCGGCGAGCGTGCCGGCGGTCTGGGCCAGCGTTTCACCAGGGTGGATCAAAGCAGCAGTGGCGGCAGCCGCAGCGCCTAAGGTAAATTGGCGGCGGCCAAGCAGGAATTTGGGCATCCCATTTCTCCCGAGGGTCCGTTCAAGTCCAACGCGGGAGACTACATGAACCGCTCAACGGCCGTCAAACACGCCTACTCTGGATTGCATCCTATTGAATGCCACTTGTTAGAGATGGAAGACCAATCGCGGGATGGTGCGTTATGGCACGATGGATCGCTTTTGACCAGAAAACCTCTTCGCTTCTGCGCTCCAGCCTGGCGCAGGGCGCCACCGTTGAAACCTTCGGCCGCGGAGCTATCGACTATGCGCTGGCCAAGCCGGGCGCTGTGGTTACGCTGCTGCCGGCAGCCGGTGGTCTCGATGTAGGAATTGCCGTGTTCCGCAGGCCACAGAAACGGGCTGTTACCGCGCCAGTATCGGCAGCCAAGCCCATGCCATTACCCGTGCCGCCAAAGCCTGCAGCCAAGGTTGCTTCCACCCTGCCGCCGAGGTCCGCAACCACCCGTGCCGGCGGCTTTTTGGGTTTGAGCGACGAGCTGTTTGAAGAAGATACGCCGGTTGAACAAAAAAAAGGCTGGTGGCGGAAGTTTTGGGACGACTAGGACCAACGCCAGCCTTTTTCATTACCATCTATTGTGCTTCGATGGTGCCATCAGGAGTCATGATGGCATTTCCGCGGTTCAAGACAGCAACGGTAGCATTGAACGCGTCAATCGAAGTGATGGGAAGTATCGCTTGTTGCCCATTCTGCAACACGACAGTAATGCGAAATTGACTCGTAGCAGGCTTGAACATCAGTAGAAATCTTGAAATCGGCATAGGCTAAGCTCCTTTCCTGACATAGAACGTGAATCAAAGGCCATTTCCTCTCTTTAGATTCTCTACTTTTGCAAGCCCCGCGGTGGTTTTCCTTCATTTTTGCTGGGGCGGCGGTTCGAGGCAATGCCTTGCCATTCCTTGCAACTTACGCGATAATAACAACTTGCCCAGCTCGGCTGGGTCCTATCAAGGAAAGGATTTAGTGCCAAAGTGCTAATGATACGATTGGCGCGCATCGGTGCGCGCAAGCAACCTTATTATCGCGTGGTCGTGATTGATAAAGAGCGTGCACGCAATGGCCGTTCGGTGGAAGTGGTAGGTCTTTATAATCCGCGGACCAACCCTACCACCATCAACCTGCAGCGTGATCGGATCGACTATTGGGTTTCCAAGGGCGCGCAACTTTCTGACACTGTGAGCCGTTTGCTCACCAAGTCACAAGCGGCAGCAACGCCCGCGGCGTAAGTTGCAAGTCAGTTTTCCGGGATTGGCGGGAAATCGGCCCCAAGCATAGGAGTGAAGGACTTCCCTTTATGACGGATGCGGGCGGCGGCGACATGCGTATGCTGGTGGAGCAAATTGCTCAGGCTCTTGTTGACGCTCCAGAACAGGTTCAGGTAACCCCGGTGGAAGATGGCGACGCCACGATTTTGGAACTACGCGTGGCGCCTACTGATCTGGGTAAGGTGATTGGCCGGCAGGGCCGTACTGCCAAGTCCATCAGGACCATCCTGGGTGCGGCCAGCATGAAGTTCAAGAAACGCTACATGCTGGAGATCATCGAAGAAGAAGGAGAAGACGCGGCTGCCAACTGATTAAGCACCCGCCTTCTCAGACAATATGGTGGCGCTTGAAAATGCCGGCGCAGGCGAAGTGGAATTTATCACCATCGCTCGCGTGGCCAAGACGCAGGGCCGCATCGGCGAGGTCGCTGCCACCCTGCTCACCGATTTCCCCGAGCGGTTTCGAACACGCAAGAAGCTTTTTGCCTTGTGTGATGCCGCAAGAGCGCGGAAGTCATCGCAGGCAGCGGACGTCCGGCGCGAGTTACAAGTAGAAGACCACTGGTTCCACAAAGGCATGGTGGTCCTGAAGTTTGCCGGCGTTGATTCCATCTCTGACGCGGAAGCGCTGGTCGGATGCGAGATCCAGATTCCGCTGAGCGATCGCGCTGAACTGGGCTCGGACGAATTTTATGTGAGCGATCTGGCCGGCTGTACGGTAACTGATTCAGGCCGCGAGATCGGCCGGATCAAAGATGTGCAGTTTGGCAGCGGGGAAGCGCCGCTGCTGGTGGTGCAGGGAGAAAAAGAGCAGCTGGTTCCCTTTGCCGCCGCTTACATTGAGAAAGTCGATCTTGAGCAACGCCGGGTGAGCATGAAGCTCCCCGAAGGCTTGCTCGAGCTGGATGCGCCGCTGAACCAGGAAGAAAAACAGCGGCAACAGAAGAAGTTAGATTAAAAGTCGTTGGATTGAAAATCAGGGATTAAACAATCAGGTCCGCCCATGAAGTTCGAGATTGTAACGATTTTTCCGGACTTTTTTCGCGGGCCGCTGGATTACGGCATCGTTCGCCGCGCGCGCGAAGCCGGGCTCATTGAAATCCTGGTGCATGACCTGCGGGCCTTTACCACGGACCGCCACAAGACGGTGGATGACCGTCCGTTTGGCGGTGGGGAAGGCATGGTGCTGAAGCCGGAACCGTTGTTTGCCTGTGCTGAGTCTTTGGGACTTGCGCCCCGCGAACAACGACTGGCTGGCGAAGCGAAAGAAACAGTTGTGCTGCTTTCGCCGCAAGGCCGGATGTTCACGGAAGGCGTTGCCGAGAAGCTCGTCCAGTTGGACCGGCTCATACTGATCTGCGGCCGGTATGAAGGCGTAGATGAACGCGTTGCAGACGGGCTGGCTGATCGCGAGATTTCGATTGGCGACTATGTTTTGAGCGGCGGCGAGCTGGGCGCAGCAGTCATGATCGATACGATTACCCGACTTATTCCCGGCGCGCTGGGCAACGAAGCTTCGGCACGGCAGGAGAGTTTCAGCGCGGCTGGCTCCGGGGCAATCAGCAAGGCCGGCCTCGATGGCCCAGATAGTACGTGCGGCTCAGGCGGCTTGCTGGATTATCCGCATTACACGCGGCCGGCGGAGTTTCGCGGGATGGCCGTGCCGGAAGTGCTGGTTGGCGGCAACCATGAGCAGATCAGAAAGTGGCGGCGTCGCAAAGCGCTGGAAAAAACATTACGCAATCGTCCTGATCTGCTGGAGCAGCAGGAGTTGAGCGCGGAAGATAGAAAGTTTTTGGCGGAGATGGAAAAGAAGTAATTAGTAGTTAGTAATTGGTGTTTAGCTTTTTCTCGAGCAATCGGCGCATTCGGCCGCCAGATGTTCGGTTTTGCTAATTACTAAATACTAAGTACTAACTACTAAGTTCGAGAGAAAAGAAGGTTATCCCTATGTCACAGCATCCGATCATGGAAAAACTCGCTGCCAAGCTGCAGCGCAAAGACATTCCCAACGTCAATCCGGGCGATACCGTCCGGGTTCAGGTGAAGATCAAAGAAGGCGACAAAGAGCGCGTTCAGGCCTTTGAAGGCACCGTGATTTCGAAACGCGGAGGTGCGCAGGGCAGCTTCACTGTCCGCAAGGTCAGCTTCGGCCAGGGCGTGGAGCGCATCTTTCCCTTTAACTCCAAGGTGCTGGACAAAGTGGAGATCGTTCGTTCCAACCAGGTGCGTCGCGCCAAGCTGTTCTACCTGCGTGAGCTGAAAGGCAAAGCTGCTCGCCTGCGTGAGGTTGACCATCGCACGGAAGCTGCTGCGCAGCCGCAGACCACCGAAGCACAAAGCTAGCGCTGATCTAGCTCGAACTTCCGAATATCTATTGACTGACTGGGCCGTGCCATCGCGGCCCAGCTAGCTCTTTACCCGGTTTTCGCATTTGCCAACCAATACCTTTGCTACTTATCTCCCTGACTCTATTCTAAGTACTTTTCTGCAATTGACTAGCGGCAACCAGCAACCTACAATACGCGCACACCCCAGGTAGATCATCACAAAGTCGCCGGTAGGCGCGGAAAGGACGGCCATGCGGCCATTCTTATCTCTATTTCATCATTCTTACGGTCGACTCAGACGCATCGTCGCGTTCGCTGTTCCAGTCCTTGCCTGCGTGTTGACTTTCGCTGTTTCCAACGAGCCATGGAAAGACAAAGAATACAAAACCTGGACACAAGACGAAGTCCAGAAGATCCTGTTTGAATCTCCGTGGGTGAAGATGGTGGAGGTAAGCGCGCCGTGGCTCAAGGGCCGTATGCAGTACCTCACGCCGCTGCCTGTCGATTGCGATGGCCGTCCCGACATGAATCGCGGCGACCGCACTCCCACCTCGTGGGCATTGGGGAACAATGAATCGATCGTGATCTACCAGGTCACCTGGCAGTCCTCGCATACGGTGCGCGCCGCCAAGCTGCGCGAAGCCGTCCTGTGCGGTCGTGGCAACGCCGAGCGTGGCGAAGAGCTTCTGGACGAACAGCCGGACAACTACATCATCACCGTTCACTCCCCTGACATGAGCCCGTTCAAGGGAATGGATGAAGATGCCCTCATCAAAGCCACTACGCTGTGGCCCAAGAAGACCTCAAAAAAGTTCGCGCCCGAGTCGGTCGTGATAAACCGTTACGGGAACTCGACCAGCGCACCGTATATGCTCACGTTCAAGTTCCCGCGCAAAGCCGACAACGGAGAGCCGCTCATCGCCGTCGATGAAAAGGAAGTCGAATTTGCCAGCCAGGTTGGCAAATTCAGCCTGAAGACTAAGTTCCAGCTGCCAAAGATGACGGTGAAGAACGGCCCGGACCTGTGATCGGGCTGCGAGCTTCCTGAGCTCCGGCGAGAGCAGTTTTTTCTATTCGCCGGCGCTCCGTCCACTCTCGTTTTCATGCATAATGCGGAGAGAGACGTCCTAATCGTTTCTCTCCCTCATGCCCGCCGCAACCCAACCCGCGCGCAAAAAACGCAAGAAGCGACCGATTCCCATCAATCCGGAAACCGGCCTGCCCTATTCCAAAGGCACAATGAAGTTGCGCCTGCTCAAACGGCTCAAGTGCACACAGAAATTTGAAAAGCTGGCCTGGGCTGAGGGCGCGCAACTGGTGGCCGGCGTTGATGAAGTTGGCCGCGGCTCGCTCTTCGGGCCGGTGGTGGCCGGAGCGGTGATTCTGGAGCGCGACTACCGCATCAAAGGGCTGCGCGACTCCAAGCTGCTTGACCAGAAGACGCGCGAGAAGCTGGCCGAGCGGATCAAGCAGCATGCCATCGCTTACGCCGTGGCCGCGGTGGACGTAGCGCGGATTGACCAGCTCAACATCTACTGGGCATCGCTTCTGGCCATGCGCCTGGCCGTGGCCCAGCTCGCCCCTGCGCCCGATCACCTGCTGATCGACGCCGTGCGCATTGACTGGGAATGCCCGCAGACCAAGATCATCCACGGCGACGCGCTCTCCATTTCGATCGCTGCTGCCTCCATCATTGCCAAGGTCCATCGCGACGAGATGATCCGCCGCTGGGCGCCGGTCTATCCGCAATACGATCTGGCTTCGAACAAGGGCTATCGCTCTCCCAAACATCTGGCCGCTCTGCGCGATTTCGGCCCCACGCCGCTGCATCGTTTGTCGTTTGCGCCGGTCTGGATGTGCAATGAGATTCCGCAAAGCGAGTTTGAATTTGTGGAGGAAGAAGCCGAAATCGAAACAGTTGGCAGTTAGCGTTTTACAGTCAGCGAATGAAAAACCCGCCCTGGCGGCGGGTTTTGTGTTTAAGGCCATGACAGCATGGAGAGTCGGGTATGGAGCGCCGGCCATCGTTTGATGCCGCGCCAGTTGCCGGTTTTCCAGTCTGACAGCTCAGGATAAACGGTGAGCCGGGGATCAAGATCAAAACTGAGCGCCGTACGGTCTTTGAACAGAATGGTGATCGCCGCAACGTCAGGATCGATTTCCACGCTCTCCACCACCTTGCCCTTGACCTGGGGGAAATAGGTGAACTGCCTTGTGCGCTTCTTCCGGGAGTGTGTACCCTTGTGGGCAGCCATAACATTGCCTTTCTACTGAAGGTGATTTGTGGTTAGGGCTGCGCCTGTGTTCATGCACCGGCGTAGCCCGTCTCTGTTCTTATAACTACAAGCAGGAAGCCAGAGCAACAAAAAAGCGAAGACCCATAAAGAAACGCACAATGTTAAGTGGCGCTACGGCGACCGTAAATTGTTAAGTGAGTTTCTGGGATCGCGAGCCGGTGGGTCGCAGCCTGCTATCTACTCCGCAATTTCCCCCTGTTCGTTCGATCTATCAATGTCCGCGTAACTTTTTACCCCTGCCGGCGGATTAGCTCTATAGCAGGCACAAGAACTACCAGGGAGCCTACGTTGGACGCTGTTGCCAATCTAGCCGGATTAGCCAACCTGAACCAGGAGCGCCGCCTGATTGAGGCAGCGCAGAGCGATCCCAGCCGCTTCGCCGAGCTCTACGAAAGCAACTTCCATCGCGTCTATGCCTTTGTGGCCCGGCGCGTCAGCAACCGCGATGAGGCCCAGGACATCACTTCCGAAGTCTTTCACCAGGCGCTGCGCAACCTTGGCCGTTTCCGGTGGCGTGGTGTCCCCTTCGCAGCCTGGCTGCTGCGGATCGCCGCCAACACGCTGGCCGATCGCTGGCAGCGCGTGGCCCGCGCAGTTGAGGTCCAGGCCGACGAAGCGCGGATGGAAAACTCGGCAGACTCCGCTGAAGATCCCGCGGTGGAACGGCGCGCCATGCTCTTTGAACTCGTGGATCGCCTGCCCGCCGACCAACGCCTGGTCATCATGCGGCGCTTTGTCGACCAGAAGAGCATCCGCGAGATCGCGCAAGAGCTCGGCCGGTCCGAAGGAGCAGTCAAGCAGCTGCAGTTCCGCGCTCTGGAGACGCTGCGCAGCAAAATGACGAACACCAGTGAGGAGCAATCATGAATCACCTTCCGGTGTACGACGAACTCGATCACGCTATCGATCAGCTGCTCGGCCAGGCAGATGCCGAAACGCACAACGGGCCGGAGCTGGCAGAGCTGCTGGATCTAGCGCAAGAGCTGCGCGATCTTCCCCGTGACAACTTCAAGACCCGTCTGCGTCTGGAGCTTGAATGGGAAGCTGCAGGGCGCACGGTTTCTGTGGCAGGGAATTCGGCGCAGCAGCCTGTTCTCGCGGCGAAGCCAGAGCCGGCCAACACAGAGAGCCTGCCGGGTTTATTCGGCAAAGTCTGGAGCGGATATCCGGTGCGCCGCAGCAACATGGCTCTCTCTTTCGCTCTGCACGCGATCATGGTGCTTGCCGTCGGCGCCGGCTTTGTCGCGGTCAAGAGCATGAAGCCGCAGATCGATACTCACCCGTACGTGAGCGTCCATCTACAGCCTTATGAGTTTCCAGTCGGCAATAGCGAAATGCATGGCGGTGGCAGCGGCGGCGCCCATGAAAAGCTCCCCGCCAGCAGAGGTTTTGCCCCACCCTCTGCACGTGAGCAGCTTGCTCCGCCGGTCGCACTGCAAAACCGGGAGCCGAAACTTCCTACACAAGCCACGGTCATTGCCCCTGAAATGACTTTGCCGAAGTCGAGTGAAGTTGGAGATCCGTTGTCTGCGCTTCGTATGGCATCCAACGGTCCGGGCGCAGGCGGCGGGTTCGGTGGCAATGCTGGGGGTGGTGTTGGCCCTGGCTGGGGTTATGGCCGCGGAGATGGCACTGAGCGGGGCTGTTGCGATGGCCTGTACGCCATCGGCAACGGCGTGAGCATGCCGCGAGCCATCTACGCGCCGGAACCGGAATTTTCTGAAGAGGCCCGCCGGACCAAGCTTCAAGGGGAGGTCACGCTGCTGGCGACGATTGGTGCTGACGGCCGGCCACGAAATCTCCAGGTCGTACGCTCCCTGGGCATGGGTCTGGATGAGAAAGCTCTGGAAGCGGTGAAGACCTGGCGCTTTGATCCGGCGCGCATGAACGGGCGGCCGGTGGCGGTCCAGATGAATATCATCGTCAACTTCCATCTTTATTAAGTTTGCTTACGCCGTCAGCTCCTTCCACGGCGGCGTTCGCGAAGCCGCAGGTCTTGAACTGAATCAGCGCTGATCACTAAGAAAGCCTACCTTGTTTTCAACAGCGCTGGTTCGGAAGATCTGCGGCCTGTTTTTCGCCATTGATGAATTTGCGGCCCGGCTTCAGCGCCGGGCGTCGTTTCGGCAATCCTAAAATCTCAACACTACGCCGCCTCCGGCAAAGATATTGTTGGCGCGATTGGGTGAGACTTGCGTGAGCCCCGACGAAGTGCCGAGACTGCTGGCAGAGTAAAAATCCCGCACTTCAGCGCGAAAGGCCACGCGCGGGAACGGTGACTTGAAATCCAAACCACCGCCGAATTGGGCTGCGCCACCATTTCTGTCGCCTCCGGAAAAACCGAAGTGAGCCAGACCTCCGCCAATGCTGCCGAAAGGACTGATGGCCCGCCCGTTCAGAAATCGCAGGCGTGCTGACGGAGTAAAGAAAAGAAATGAAACCGGACTTCCCGATGACGAGCCTCCGAAACGAAGATTGCGGCCGGGAGCGCCCAGCACCGGCAGTTCTACATCAATCGAAGCCAGATGAAACCCGAACAGACGGTGGGCAAATGCGCCCTCAAAGGCAATGCCATTGTTGATCGAAGAGGAGAGACTGCCACAGGTTGCGCCGATGGCGCAGGTGATGCCCACCGGGGTAAGGGTTTGATCTGAAGACGTCAGCCCGCCGAGCGAGAAGCTGATGTCGTTCTGAGCAAAGCTACATATTGAGAATATAAAGACAAGACCAGCCAGAAAGAGAACATTCTTCGTGCGCATAATCTCCTTCCTTTGGAGCGAGTTGCTCCCTGGTTCAGAACGGGCTCTGGCCAGAGTTCTTGCAGGAATTTCAGCGCTGCCCTCGCCGCAAATCAGAGGAATGGCTGCACAGAAACCTGTGCAACCTGACACGCTGACTGCAAAATACTGATACCCTTCGCCAGCGCACTCCATCGTTGACCCTGTGTTAAGCCACGGTTAAACTGAGCTTGTTCCTTTCGCCTGAAGCCCAATGAATCATCGCCATCAATCCGCTAACGCTGTGCTTCTGTGTGTGAAAGAGAAGCTTGCACGGGCGAATGAGGCGAAACCGGCGGAGCTACTGAATGAGGTGGTCACAGTTCTCTCCGATGGCCGCGGCTACCACTGGATCGGCATGTATCTGGCGGTCGAACATCTGAGTGTGCGGCAGGCTGCAAGCGGTCCTGCGCCGGCCAGTATTGCCGTCGGCGATGTAAGAGCAGAGATTGTGGCGCCGATCCGGCTTGGCGCTCGCACGCTGGGAGTGATCGTGGCTGAGACCGGCAGAGCGGCGGCCAGCCAGGAGCGGGTGCTGTTGCAGCAAGTGGCAAGACTCGTTGCCCGATATCTCACCCTCAACCGCAGCAAGCAGCTTTTACGCAAGACGCGCGAAAGAGTCCGGGCCGAAGTCACTGCAGAACGGCCACACAAGTCTCCACAATCTGCGCGCCCAGCGGTGCGCAAAGCCGCAGCCGGAGAAACAATCCCCCGATGAGCACAACCGCCGACGTGACCCCAGCCTACAAAATTGAATCTGTCGTTGAACTGAAGAGGCTCGCCAATCGCCTGCGCATTGAGATCGTGAAGATGATCGGCGCGGCCGGCAGCGGACATCCCGGCGGCTCGCTTTCGGAAGTGGAGCTGCTCACGGCGCTCTATTTCCGCGTGTTGCGGCACAATCCGCGGAATCCGCAATGGCCGGACCGCGATCGCTTTCTCCTCTCCAAGGGCCACGGCTGTCCTGCCCTCTACGCCGTCCTGGCGGAGGCCGGCTACATTGACCCGGCTGTGCTCGGCACGCTGCGCAAACTCGGCTCGCCGCTGCAGGGTCATCCGGACAAGCGTTTTCTGCCGGTGCTCGAAGGCAATACCGGATCGCTGGGGCAGGGAATTTCGACTGGCATCGGTATGGCGCTGGCCGCGCGGCTCGATAAAAAAGATTGGCATACGTTCGTAATGGTCGGCGACGGAGAAATTCAGGAAGGCCAGAACTGGGAAGCAGCCATGTTCGCCTCCTACCACAAGCTGGAAAACCTCACCGTGATTGTTGATTACAACCATCAGCAGCTTGACGGTTTTCTGAAAGACATTCTTGATCCCGCGCCGTTGGTGGAAAAGTTTGAGGCCTTCGGCTGGCGCACGCTGGAGATCGATGGCCACGATTTTAACCAGGTGATTCCGGCGCTGGAAACCGCGCGCGCTGCCCATGACGGCAAGCCGACCTGCATTGTGGCCAACACTATCAAGGGCAAAGGCGTGTCGTTCATGGAGAACAATCCCGAGTGGCACGGCGTAGCACCCAAGCCGGAGCAAGTGGCGGCAGCCGTGGCGGAGCTGGAAGCGGCTGCGAGAAAACTGTAACAACCCAACTTCCTGCCGCGGATGAACGCGGACAAACGCGGATCAAAGACAAAGGAGAATCACTTGAGCTCAGCCACCATCCCCAACGCAAAGCCCAAATTTGAATTGAAGATGGGTGTCGCCACGCGTGAAGCCTACGGGCAGGCTCTGGTTGAGCTGGGCAGGAAGAACCCTGATCTCGTGGTGCTTGATGCCGATCTCGCCAAATCAACCTTTAGCGCCAAGTTCCAGAAGGAATTCCCTGAACGCTTTTTCACCGTAGGCATTGCCGAAGCCAACATGGTTTCCATCGCCAGCGGACTGGCGCTCTCCGGCAAGCTGCCGTTCTCCTCTTCATTCGCGGTCTTTCTCTGCGACAAAGGCTATGACCAGCTGCGTATGTGCATTGCCTATCCCGGCGTGAACGCCAAGTTTGTCGGATCGCATGGCGGCATCTCCATCGGCGAAGACGGACCGAGCCAGCAGGCGGTGGAAGACTACGCGCTCATGTGCGCGCTGGCGGGATTCGTGGTGCTCAATCCCTCTGACGAATTCTGCGCCCGCGCTCTGGTACATCGTATGGCCGAGCTTGTTGGCCCGGTCTATATGCGCACTGGACGCCCCAAAGCCCCGATCATCTATGGCCCGAACGACACATTTGAAATCGGCAAAGCCAAACAGCATGGCAACGGCCGCGATGTCGCGATCATTGCCTGCGGTCTCGAAGTTAGTTATGCCTTGCAGGCACAGGCGCAGCTGGCCGATGAAGGCATCCACGCCCGTGTGCTCGATATGCACACCATCAAGCCTATCGACGAAGCGGCCATAGCCCGGGCAGCGGAAGAGTGTGGCGCGATTGTTACAGCGGAAGAGCATCTGCTCGATGGCGGCCTGGGATCGCAGGTAGCGCGCGCCGCAGCGAAGTCCCGTCCCGTGCCGATGGAGTTTGTCGGCATCCAGAACACCTATGCGGAATCGGCCACGCCTGATCAGCTGATGGAAAAGTACGGGCTCACAGCGCCGTACATCGTCAAAGCCGTAAAGACCGTGCTGAACAGAAAAAGTCAGTAGCCGGCCGAATGAATGCAGGCTTGGTCAGCGGGCCAAAGTGATCACTTGCATCCCACTCTGTGACGAATCAAACTGAATTCCCACAATGGTACGCTGGCTCGCGTTTTGACAGAATCTTTCTTGATGGTCACAAGTCTTCACGCTTATACTTGCCAGGTTTTTACAGATCGATTTGCAAGAGGCGAGTCATGAACGAAACGCTGCAAGCCCTCGTTACCATCCCTATCTCCGAACACGGAACCACTTTCGCTCTGGGCGAAGAAGCGACCACCGAAGCCCTCGGCGAAGAAGGTCCGACGACAACCGACGGCGAGAATCCATCTCCTGCTGACTTCAGCTCCAGAAGCCAGAACGGACCGTTCGGGGCCTACTAAGCTTCAGGCCTTGCGGAAGCAGATTGAAGAATGTCGCTCTTACTGGCTGGCGGTCATGAGGACCCAAACCTGACCGTTCTGGCGGATGCCGCGCGCAGAAGGAACGTGGAACTTCTCGATTTGCGTCTGCCCGCCATGGCGAGCCCTCCTTTCTGCTGGAACCCGGAAGATGGCGCGCCACAATTCTCCGGCAAGCCAATCGAAGCCGCGGGGGCATTCATTCGCCACGATGTGTTTGGCCGCATGAACGATCCCCGTCCGGAAGTGTCTACGCGCGCCGCCGGATGGTATCAGACGCTGATGGGATGGCTCTTGTCCCGCTCGGACATTCGCCTATTCAACCGGCAGATGGCCCAGACAGCGCTGAATAAGCCTGCCGTACTTGTATTGGCGCGGGAAGTTGGACTGCACATCCCGACAACCTGGATCACCAATGAGACCGGCAAATTCGCCGATGATCAGGCTGAGACCATGATTGCCAAACCTGTACTCGGCGGCGACTATTGCTATTCGCTCGCTGAGGCCCTGAACAAAGCGAAAACCAATCTTCGCAGCGGTCTGGCAGCCATTCCCGCGATCGTGCAGAAGAGGCTGACGGCTCCTGAAGTACGCATCTATGTGATCGGCAAATCGGCTTTTGCGTTTGAGGTCCGCAGCCCCTCGCTGGATTACCGGGTAAACCAGGACGCTGAACTCATCTTTTTGTCCGAGCTGCCACAAGAACTTTGCCTGCTGCGGAAATTGATGGCACGCCTGGGCCTGGATTTTGGCGCTGCCGATTTCAAGACCGATCCGGATTCAGGGCAGTTGCTCTTTCTTGAGCTGAACACCTCGCCCATGTTCGCGCGTTTTGACCAGGTCTGCGACGGGCAAGTCTGCGCGGCTATTATTCATGAATTGACGGCAACATAGCCGCGAGGGCTCCAATTCAGGACGCGTTTATTTTAGGCACAACTGCGGCTGTTGCAGGACTTTGCCCACAGCATCTCTGAGGCTTGACGCATCCCCTGCCGGCACCAAGGTCAGCAGTGGATGATTTTCAATGCCGCACTCCGGGGTTGCAATCACCGGAATACCCGCCGCCAGCGCACGCAGTAGCGGTCGCGGATTGTTTTCGATGAAGGCCGGTTGCACCACAACCGAGGCTTGCGTCAGCCAGTCGCCGGAAGTTTCTGCCAGCTGAATCTTGTCCCAGAGGTCTTTTGACTCCATGGCCTCTCCGCTGATGATGCGCAGCCGGCAGTCAAGGCCGCGCAGGGCTTCGCGCAACTCCAGCGCCCCCTTTCTCGCCAAAGCGGGACCGGGAAATACCACGTTTTGTCCACGCATCGCAGGGCGACCTTGCGGGAATTTCCATGGCAGCCATGTTGCCTTGAGCGGAAATAGCGTGGCGAGAGCGGAATGCGGAGTGAGGATCCGGCTGGCTCGATCCAGGGCCTCGCTCTCCGCAGCCACCATCCACTCTGGTGCGCGATATTCCTGGAAGGTCTTTCTTTCCGGAAATCGAGCAGACAAATCGTCCAGCTGCCGATGAAGCGCCGGCAACGGTAAGCGGGTCATCAGAACGTCAAAGCTGCGTCCGCCGAGATCTCCGCGGCGCCAGAGGAATGGCAACAATGATTGCGCTACGACAAGATGAGAAGCATCAACCGGAATGCGGTCGCTATAGTAATCCGCCAACTCCTCTGAGCGCGCCACTTGTACAGCTACAGGAGGCAAATTGCCGTTGAGCCGCAAACGCGATTTTGCAGCCGCCAGCAATGTTGGCAGGTTCGCCGCAACGGTTTGCCGATAGCCCTGATCATTCCACCCATACCGGCCAATCTTCTTCCAATTGCTGTGATATGGAAGAAAGAGGTCGTCCGCGGCTGATCTCTCGGTGCGGACAAATTCCTCGAACTCGGGCCAACATTCGTCGACCAGAAAAGCTTTCCGTCCTGCGGATGGGGAAGCTCCTGGATGGACGTGGCGAAAGCATTCGCTCACCCCGCAATCCGTGCATGTGTTGATGGTGGCAGTCGGGCGTGTTGCAGACTTGTGCTCGCCAATCGAAATCAGTTTTTGTTTTCCCCAGAAGCGGACTGCCAACTCGTCGTGAGTGAGAACAGCCGTGATCAAAGTGCTCTGGTTGGCGCGAAAACGCAGATCAATATAGTTCCAGAAGATGGTTGCATCGCGGCCTTGCTCCGCGGCTGAACCGGGAACAACCGCGCTATGCGCGTGACGTTCGATGATTTCGCAACCGGATTTGAGCGCCAGATCGTAGAGAGAATTCGAAAGCTGGCAAAGTCCCCCGCCTACGGTAGGGATCAGGCATCCCTGGCGAAGCTCGCGTCCCTGAACATACCCCGCCGACGTTCTGGCCCGACCGATCTGTTTCCAAAAGCTAAAGACTTCACCTGCGGGGATTTCCATCTGGTGCAGGCGCCTGCAGGCTTTGCGAAGGTTCTGGACTTTACCGAATTGAAGGCTGTTTTCCACATGGCTTTCGGCAGTCCATAGGGGCGAAGAGCATTCGGCAAGTAGAACGGGGTATTGATCCTGGCTGGTGTGTCCAAGCCGACGCACCGGGTGCGTCAAGTCAGACACAAATCTGGCGCCGCGGAGCAGCGTCGCTTTGCCGTTGAACAGAGCAGACCCCAGGCGGGATGGCTGTTTTGCGTGCAAGCAGTGTCTCCAGACCATGCGTTATCGCTTGGTATGCTTTCAACTCGTTTTGTATTGCAAACGAGTGTCCAAAGGACATGCACAGAGGAATGCCACCTGCTTGGCGCGAGTTAGGACTGTTGCCGTCAGCTCTCATCGAGCTGCTGCGGCGTGGTTGCGCACCAGCTTCCCACCCAGCCAGGCGCACGGCACGGAAATCACAATCAGCGTCACCGGATACCAGTGAGGGCCAAAGGCCGGCCCACGGTTCCAGGTGGCGATCGCTCCCACACTGGCCAATACAACCCCTACCAAGCCAAGCGCCAAGGCATGTTGCATGGGTTTGCCGGGTGCAAGACGGGCGGTGATGGCTCCGCCGGCGACGCCGTAGACAATGCGGTAGGCCGTCGCCAGCAGGCACAGCTTGTCGGAGAAGGGCTGGCCCAGCGGCGGGAAAACTCCCACCGCGTGGAACACAACGTCGGTGGCGATCGAGAGAATAAAGATCGCCACCACACCTGCAAGGACTGCGCCAAAACTGCGCAGCCCGTTGCTTTGACCTGGCTGGCTCATCGCTGTGCGCTCCTTAGGCGGCTGCTCCGGTGATGGAGTCGAGCACCAGTTGCAGCTGGTTGTAGCTGGCGGAGACGCCGCTCTCCATCGGGGACTTCAGCACGCCATCACGGGCCTCGCGCGTTTCATAGCGCACGGTTTGCCGGACCGTGGTCTTGCCGCCTTCCTCGGTCAGCAGCACGGTGCCGAGACCTTCGCCCGGATACCACGCCTCATCAAAGCGTTCGGTGGAGACAATCTTTTCCGGCGGAACAATCTCGCGATAGACTCCGCTGATACCCATCTGCATGCCGTTCTCATGCTTCCAGACCCAGCGATACTTGCCGCCAACGCGCAGATCGATCTCGCAGACCGCCCACTCCCAGCCTTCAAGGGCGCCAAGCCATCGTTTAAGCAGTTCAGGTTTAGTGAAAGCGTCAAAGACCAGATGGCGTGGCGCATCCAGCACGCGCGTCATCAGGATTTCGTGGTCGCCCTGCGCTGCTACTTGTAGAGTGTTCTTCATTTGCTGCTCCTTCGATTTTTAAATTGCGGCGCCGCGCTCGCTCCAAAATGCCGCAACATCCGCGGCATGGATTCTTATTGCTGGTTGTAAGCCTGTTGCAGGCCCTGAATATCGATCTTGCTCATCTGCATCATGGCCTGCAATACCCGGCCGGCCTTACCTGCGTCTTTGTCTCCCAACATCTGGCCCAGCGCCGCGGGAATGATCTGCCGTGACAATCCGAATTTATCTTTCAGCCAGCCGCAGCGGTCTTTCTTGCCGCCTTCGGAAAGCTTCTCCCACAGGTAGTCGACTTCTTCCTGCGTCTCACAATTCACGAACAACGAAACGGCTTCGGTAAATTTGAATTGCGGGCCGCCATTCAGGACGATGAATTCCTGGCCATGGATCTGGAACGTGCCGCCCAGGACGCCGCGCGGCCCCGGGCCGGAATCAGGATAGCGTCGAACGTTTACGATCTTTGAATCTTTGAAGACGGAAGTATAAAAATTCATGGCTTCTTCTGCGTTGCCGTCGAACCATAAAAACGGTGTGATTTTCTGCATGTCTTTCTTACTCCTTCTCTCGCCAGTCGAAATCAGCTTTGCAAAATTGATTCACTCTGCGGTGGTACGGATGGCTCGCAGTGCGTCATTGCCGGACATCGCGAGGTGAACGGCGCGGCTTCTTCCGCGTTTTCCTGTCCAGAGTTTTTAGTTCGTCGAGCAGAGCGTCAAGCTTTTGGAAGCTGCCCTCCCAGAACTTGCGATAGTTTTCCAGCCAGTCACTGGCCTCGGCCAGAGGCTTGGCTTCAATGCGGCGCGGCCGGCGCTGCGCCTCGCGTGCGCTTGAAATCAGCCCCGCGCGCTCCAGTACACGCAGATGCCGGGAAATGGCCGGCTGGCTCATATGAAAAGGCTTTACCAGGTCATTGACCGAGGCCTCACCCGAGGCCAGACGGGCCAGGATGGCCCGTCGCGTGGGGTCGGCCAGTGCGGCAAACGTTGCATCCAGGCGGTCGGAGCTGCTCATAGAATAACTCATTTGTTATATAACATAATTGTTATATATAAGACGAAAACAAGAGTCAAGCGCTTTTGCTGAAAAAAATTAAATGCGCCAAACCGAAAGTGAGAAACGCGCCCGGGCGGGAAGAACGTCTGCCGGGAGCGTCAAACGCAAAGTGTTACACTGAGGGTGGTTAGCGCTACGGACCAATCCATCAAAATTTATGCGATCGGACCAGAAGCCTGGGGAAACCTATTGCCTGACAAGCCAGGCTGGTCCGGCGAAGCCCAAAAGTTAGCAATGATTATCGACGACACTACATTTCCCAAAGATATTGATACAGCGCAGATGGAAGAAGCCTGCCGGAAGCTCTGGGACGAGCACCGCGTCCATCTCTATGACCCGAATCAGCCGGGCGAGATGTTTTCTGTGGATACGCCGCCGCCGTATGTCTCGGCGTCGCACCTGCACGTCGGGCACGCCATGTCGTACGCGCAGGCGGAATTCATTGTGCGTTACCAGCGCATGCGTGGCCGCAACGTTTTTTATCCCATGGGCTTTGACGATAACGGCCTGCCGACCGAGCGCTTCGTCGAAAAAAAATACGGGATCAACAAACGCAAGACCACGCGCAAAGAATTTCGCGAGCTCTGCCTGCAGGTAACGGCCGAGGGCATCAAGCAGTATGAAGAGCTGTGGCGGGCGCTGGGATTGTCGGTCGATTGGCGGCTGCGCTACTCAACCATTGACGAACATTGCCGGCGCACCGCGCAGAAGTCGTTTATCGAGCTGTATCAGATGGGCCGGATCTATCGCTCCAACGAGCCGGTTTTATGGGACACGCATTTTGAGACCGCGCTGGCGCAGGCGGACCTGGAGTCTCTGGAGCGCAAAGGAAAGTTGCATCAGGTGAGCTTTCCGTGCAATGGCGGCTCACCGCTGGTGATCGCCACCACCCGTCCGGAGCTGATTCCTGCCTGCGTCGCCCTGTATTGCAATCCAAACGACGCGCGGTACAAGGAGATCATCGGCAGGTCGGCAACCGTGCCGCTTTCCGATCGTGAAGTCCCAATCAAGGCAGATGAAGACGTAAGCACGGAGTTCGGCACCGGATTGATGATGGTCTGCACCTTTGGCGATGGCGAAGACGTACGCCGCTGGAAGCGCGACAGTCTGGATACGCGCTTATGCATCAGCCCCAACGGAAAGATGACGGAACTGGCGGGCGCATACGCTGGCCTGACCGTGGACGAAGCAAGAAAAAAGATTGTCGCGGACTTGCAGACCGCGGGCTTGCTGGGTGCAAACACCGCGGTCGACCAGGTTGTATCCGTTTCCGAGCGCTCGGGGGTGCCGGTTGAGTTCATCATGGCCCCGCAGTGGTTCATCAAGATGCTTGACCTGAAGGCTGAGTTCCTTCAGCGCAGTGCCGAGCTGCGCTGGTGTCCGGATTGGATGAAGGCGCGCCTGGACCAATGGATTGAAGGCCTGAAATACGACTGGAACATCGCGCGCCAGCGTTTTTACGGCGTGCCGTTCCCGGTGTGGTTTTGCTCCAACTGCAATGAGGTGGCCCTGGCGACGGAAGCGAGCCTGCCGGTTGATCCACTCGAAGATGCCTGTCCGGCGACCAGCTGCGCAAAATGTGGTGGCGAGGAATTTCGCGGCGATCCTGACGTCATGGATACCTGGATGACCTCATCGCTCTCGCCGCTGATCAACGCCAACTGGGCCGGAACCCCGGGCCGTCTTGGATCGATGAAGCTCTACCCCATGACGGTGCGTGTGCAGGCTTTTGAGATCATCCGCACCTGGCTGTTTTACACCGTGGCGAAGTCGCACTTCCACACCAACAGCCTGCCGTGGAGTGATGTGATGATCTCCGGCTGGGGCCTCAATGAAAATGGCCGCAAGATCAGCAAGCGCGACCTGGAACAGTTCACTGACGCCACCGGCTACAACCGTTACGATCCGTATGCCGTGATCAAGAAGTTTGGCGCCGACTCAGTGCGCTTCTGGGCTGCCGGGGGTTCGCTGGGGCATGATCTACGCTTCAATGAGCGCGATATCCAGAACGGCCGCAAGCTTATCGTGAAGCTTTGGAATGCTGCGCGCTTCTGCGCGCTGCAGTTCGGCGGCTTTGATCCGAAGATCGATACCATGCCTTTTGCCGAGCGCACGCCAGAAGATCGCTGGGTGTTGACGGAGTTGAACAAGGTGATACCGGCGGTGACTGCTGCCTTCGACAACTACTCCTACCACGAAGCGCGCGAGGCGACGGAGAAGGTCTTCTGGAGCGTCTTCTGTGACGACTATCTGGAGATGATCAAAGACCGCTTCTGGACCCAGGCTGAATATCCGGAGCATGCCCGCATCTCCGCGCGCTGCACCATGCGTGAGGCCCTGCGAATCATCCTTGCTCTTTACGCGCCCTTTGTTCCGTATATCACCGAGAGCATCTATCAAATCCTCTTTCGTGAAGGCGAGGATGTTCCATCGCTGCACGTGAGCAAGTGGCCGGAATTCGATCCGGCACGCACGGGCGAGATTCCGGAGATGACGGTGGTCTCGGAAATCCTTACCGCGGTGCGAGGCTTGCGGACGACGCGGAAGATCGCGCAGACTCGGCGTATCTCCACGCTTACCCTGGACATCGCGGACCCAGGTTCGACGGTGGCTGAGACCATCAAGCGCATGGAGCTTTCCATCAAGGCCGCAGCCCGCAGCAAAGACGTGATCTATGGCCCTGCCACGGTCAGTTCCGGTCTCGACCACGTGCGGCTGGATATCGCCGAATAGGATTCATCGCTGGCGCGATGACGTCTGTCTGCACCCCACCGCGCCAAGAGTGGGCTCGTCGGGGACCCCGCGCAGGCCCGCGTCCCGGCACGCCGGAACGCTAGACGCTGATACCCCTGGTAGTGGGTCAGTTTTTGTTCAACTGACCCACTACAGGGCGATTTCTGGCGTGATTCCTGCGCATTTCCGGAGTAAGCTGGTCGGCACAGCGGCGGCTGCGGCCGGCTGCCAGCCTGCATCTAACGATTCAGAGCGCGATTCGGAGCGGACATGGTCAGGATCATTACCATCGAACGTGAATTCGGTTGCGGAGCAGCGAAGATCGCAGCGCAGCTGGCCACGCGTCTCAACTGGAAACTTTGGGACCAGCAGCTTACGCAGGAGATCGCCCGGCTGGCCAACTGCAAGCTCTCAGCCGTGGAGCAGCAGGAAGAACGCCGTGATCCTCTCTACCGGCGGCTGCTCAAATCATTTGCTCTGGGCAGTTATGAGGGCAACATGGGCGTGTATCCGGTGGAGATGCTGGACGCGGACAGCATCGTCAAGTTTTCTGAACGCGTGGTGCGGCAGGCCGCCGATGCAGGGAATTGCGTGATCGTGGGCCGGGGCGCGCAGCACTTTCTGCAGGGCCGCCCGGACACGCTGAGTTTCTTCCTCTATGCTCCACGTCAAGAGAAGGTGCGCCGGTTGATCGCGGAGGGCGACAACCAATCGCACGCGGAATCGCTGGTGGATACGGTGGACCGCGAGCGCGCTGCCTTTATCAAGAATTATTTCAACGTCGAGTGGCCCAACCGCGAGGTCTATCATGCCATGCTCAATACCAGCACGGGCGATGACGCGGTGATTGAAGCGATCCTTACCTTCCTCAAACAGAAAAAGCCAACCGAAGCCGCGGCCTGAATTGCGTTACTGCGTTGCAGTGGGTTCGCCTGCCGCGGTCGGCGCTTTCGGCCGGTAGCCGCTGCGCGTGCGCAGATGATACTTCTTTGCTGCCGGACCGGTCAGCTTCATGGTGATGGTACGCCAGCCGCGGTTGGGATTCGGCTGCGGATAGTAGCTCAATGAATAAAGATGCGCGATGTCTTCGCGAATGGAACCGAAGGCCTGTTGCTGGCTGCGCCAGTTTTTGGCGAAATATGCCTGGCCGCCGGTGGCCGCAGCCATGCGCAGAAAAACCGTAGTCGAAACCGGATCAAGCTTGGCTTCACGCGTGCTGATTACATAAATGGGAATACCCTCGGACTGGGCAAGTTCGCTGATGTCCTCCGGCGCGACCATGCTTGCGCGGTCCGGGCCGTTGGAGAACACCACCACCACTTTTCTGCCGGGGAAACGGCCGGCATCTTTCAAGGTCAGCAGAAGCGCGTTGTAGAGTGCGGGATCGTCGCCGGCGGTGGTGGAGCGCACGCCACGCAGCACCTGCGTACGGTCTGCGGTGAGCTGCGATCCGCGATAAAGATTGCGGCTGTAGGCATAGAAGGCGACGCGTTCGGGCGAATCGAGCGAGCGCACAAACTCTGCGATTGCGTCCTGCGCCTGGGCAAAGCCGCGATACATGTAGTTGCTGGTATCAAAAAGAATAAAGATGTCGGCGCCCGTCATGCTGGAAGGAGGCACGACCGGTTCTTCCTGAACCGGCTTGCCATCGGCCGCAAGGGTGACCGGTTGCTGCGGGCCATTGCCTTCGCCGAAGTTCGCGATCTTCTGCGGAATGCCGTCTTCAAAGATCTCGAAGTCGGAGGGGTGAAGCCCGGTCACGTAGTTGCCTTTGTCGTCAGTGACGGCGACGTTGAGCAGCACCAGGCTTACGTTCACGCGGAGAACGCGGTTCTTTGCCGCCTCTTCCTGCCCGGGCGTCTGGGCGTGCGAAGCGCGAAGACAAAAAGCAAAAACCAAAACTAAGCAAAAGAGTCGCTTCATTGTGAGTTCTTCTTCCGGCGGTCCAGCGAACTGCCTACTGCGCCGTGAATTTTTCGTGCGTTCGATCTTCCGTGTTCAATCGTTGATCTTTGATCTAGGGATGCGAGCCGGAGCCATCCCCAGTTAAAGCCGCAATTCTACCTGAACGAAAGTCTTCGCCGGTCTCGCGCATGGCGCGGCGGATGGCCGGCCAGTCCTCAAGGCTGCTGGCAAAAAGCCGTTCGACCATGCGCTGGGTCAGCTCGGGCACCAGCCGGTTCAGCATCACCGGCGGATAACCTTTCTCATCGGCCAGCCGAGCCCAATACAAGTTGTTGGACTCCCACGACTCGGCCAGGAGCCGGCTGGAGTAGCTCTCAAAACTGGGAAAGAGCTTGATGTTCAGCAGGTCGCGAGAGTAATTGCGCGCCAGCGCCGGATGCGGCACGCCAAAGTCACGCGCGATCCGTTCAGCGCTGACCTCGGCAGGATAGTCATGCACCAGCCTGTCGAGTTCCTTGCCGGCTGCTCCTGCCTGATCAATATCGGAAGGGAAGCGACGGCGAAATTCCGCAGCCAGATAGAAAGTCTCCGCCGGCAAGACCAAGGCAAGCACTTCCTGCGTGCGGTCGGACTGCAGGGCTTCTTCCACACGGCCCAATTGCTGCGGTACCATGCGGTCGGCCAGGATGCCGGTGACTTTTTCGCGCAGCGCGGCATCTCCCATGGCTGCGGTCAGAAGCTCTTCGCCGCTCCGCTGATAGAGAGTGACAGCGTGCATCTCATGCTGACTTACATCCCACCAGCGTGGCAAAACCGCGGAGGTCAACAGGCTGGGCACGAGATCCTGCCAGATCAGCGATTGCACGCTTTGAGGAACAATAAAATCCTGCTCTACCAGGGCAAGCGCATACGGAAGATCTGCGATCGAACCGGCAAGATGCGTGCCGCCGCTGGCGGTCGCGCCCAGGTTGACGAGCGAGGGCGTTTTCCAGGGCTGAATTCCAGCCAGGCCGCTGCGGTAGTCCTCCGCGTAATCATGCGAGCGCACGAAGATTGCATTGTTCAAAAGCATCTGCGCTCCCGGCGGCTCGTAATACGCGTAGTTCAGGCCCACCAGCGTATCGCGGACAAAGGCCGCAAGCTGGCCACGCGCCTCCGCCATCTCCTGGGGCGAACCGGACTTGATGATGCGAGTCAAATTGGTGCGCGTTTGCAACGTGGTATGGCGCGTATCGGCGTGGTCGCGTTGGAATTGAATTCTTTCGTTCGGCGTAAAGATGGGCCGTGGCATTTCGAACTCGCGCAGCTCAGCCGCAAGCGGGAGCAAAGTATCGGCTGTGGCTTTGCCTTGCGCCAGTCTATCCAGGCCGGTGCCGAGAGCAAAGAGCGTGTCGAGAGAGACCAACCTTTGCGCGTCAAACACGGTTTGTATCCGTTTGGCGATCTCCTCGCGGACCTGCTGGCCTTCGCGCGTCGGCTGGCCGGGGCCGGCGAGCAGCGAAACCAGTTCGTCCTGGGAAAGGTCGCTCTTGCCGGAAGCGGTGCGCATCAGCTCTCCCATGGCGACGCGGCTGGCGTCAAAGAGCTGCACCGTGCCGGTCACGCCGGCAAATGGCGCAATCACTCGTTGCCAGGATTCGCTGGCCTGCGCGTCTGCAATCTCTTTTTGCCGGGCCAGAATCTGCCACAATCCCAGCGTGGCCTGGAAGGCGCCGATGGAGTTGGCGCGCAATGCTGGAGCAGAAATGTTATCGAGCGCCGTGGCGGCTTTGAAGTAGGCGGCAATCGCGTCGTTATCGAGCGAGTTGAATTCGCAGAAAACCGGATACTGGTCGCCGAAGCGACGGAATTTTTCCGCCAGCAAACGCACCGTTTGCGCGGAGAGCCAGCGGTCTCGAGGACGGCCGCGGTCCATTTCACTCATCAATAAGTAGAGTTGCAGAGGCTCAGAGCTCAAGGGTTCACGGGAAAGCGCGAACATGGCTTCCACCAGCTGCTCAGGATCTTTCCACCGGCCGGCGCGGCCGGCCCATTTCCTGCCGGACCTGGAGTCATCGAAGCGGCGGAAGACCAGCTTCCAAACGTCCAGCCCGCCGGGAGCGTGCGGCTTGTTGCCTGGTTCAACATACAGGCGCGCGACCAGTAGGGGCAGGTTCGGTGCAGGTCGAAAAATCGGGCGTGCGGCGCCGGGTGAAGGCCCGCCTGATTTGAGCGCATCGTAAAAACGCTGCAGGCGCTGCGGCTCAACAAAGAAAGCCTGCTGCGCGCTGCCGACGGTCGAGAGCGCGTCAAAGTACGCAGCCAGCCAGCCTTCATCTTTGCTCAGCAGGCGCGTGATGAATTCTGTGGGCGAATCCGGGCTTGCGCCCACCAGGTTCTTCCACGCAGCTTCGGCATTTCGACCGCCCGGGACAACGACGTGCCCGGAACGGACATAGATATGCGCGCCGTAGAAATCGAGAACGTCGGCGTAGTGGAGCAATCGTGGCAATCCTGCAGACTGGTGCAGCAGCGCGACGGTCTCAAAATCCATGCGGGCCAGCGCGGCGTACAGACGCGCGAGGTCTGGATTGTGCAACAGGGTTTGCACGATGTCCGCCGGAGCTTCGCTGTTATGGACATGCGCCCAGTCTTTCTCCGTGAACAACACGGGAACGCGCGATGAAAGAAAGGGAAGCGCAAAAGGCTTGCCGCCTTGCAGCGTCTCTTCCAACTGGGCCAGAGGAAAGCCGGAATCGATGGTGAGAAAAGCACGGTCCGGATCCGCTGTTTGCAGGGAAGCATTTGTGCCGCAGTTTTCATGGAGCCGGTAGCCCAGCACGGCGATCAGCGGCTTAGCTTCGTCGCAGGTGGAGACATGGAGAACGCCGTCAGGACCAGCCAGCGCCGTCAACTCTCGTGCCTGGCGAAGATAACGCTGGAGGAGGACCAGAAACTCGGTGGCGCGTCCGCGGTCATAGGCGCGAATGCGGACCTCTTCCGCCAGCAAAGGCAGAACTTCCTCCGGGGCGGCTTTCTGGCTGATGCCGGCCATGCGCAGGAATGAGCGCAGTGGGCCGGGAATGGTGACCTCGGTGGAAGAAATCGTTGCGGGAGCAGGCGAATCAGACGCAGCAAAGCATGCAGCTGGTGCAATCGACAGAAGAAAAACAAGCCGGTAAAGAGAACGTCTCATGGCCAAACGTCCTTTCCCTGGGCCTGGCCGGGCGTTAGCCAGGAGCTGGTGCGGAGAAATCCTACCATTATTAGGGCGATGAGGACTTGAAGATTTGGTCGAATTGCCAGGATTGGGCCAAGATCATCGAGATTTGAAAACCAAGACCTTACCGCGGATGAACACAGGTAAGACGGATGATTCAGCCCACGAGTTGCCAGAATCCAACTTGAGCCAAGAGCTCGTTACCGGACCACTAACCAGCGAGACGTAAGGGATTGTCAGATTCCCAATGTCTTCAAACGTTGACCTCGTCAATGCAAAATCTCGCTGTGCAATGTCCGCGCATCAAAGCGCGCAGCATGCTGCGTTCGTCGCGCGAAACAAGTCCCAAATTGGGAACGCGCGTGCTCATTTCTAAAAACACGAATGGCACAAATAGATTTTCAGAGTCTCTGGTGATCGAGTACTATTGTCGGCAGTCGATAGGGCGGCCGAGGAAGTTTCGGCCGGCAAACCACTCTACGTCAGTTCAGTCAACCGTTCACCAATTCAACCAACTTCAGATTCAGGAGATCATCAATGTTCCAGAGAACACGGGGCCCGGCGTGGTTATTTCTGTTGGTGATTTTTGCTTTGTTTTTGACCTCTGCATCCCTGCCCGCGCTGGCGCAGGTTTCGCAGGAAGTTTCACAGTCCAACAACCAGGGAAGCGCAACCGATAACCAGCAAGCTCAAACAGCGCAGGCCGGCAATTTGCAGATAGTGCCTGTGCAGCATAGATTTCACGGTACGCCATGGCGCGATCCCAATGGGCCTGTGCAGGTTCCGCTTGTAGGCAACGCTGCGCCGGCCGGCGCGCATTTGTCCTACTTCGGCGGCCCGATCATCTCGAACGTACAGGTGATCCAGGTGCTGTACGGAAGCGGCTCTTACAACGCTCAGGTAGCTGGAACTGCCTCGCCCAGCATGGGCCAGTTCTATAACGACATCACCAGCAGCGGCTTGATCCAATTGCTGCAGCAGTACAATACGACAATTTCCGGCGGCACCAATCAGACCTTTGGCAACGGCACGTTTGGTGGACTCTTTCAGATTGTCCCGTCAGCAGGAAACAACGGTTCCACCATCAGCGATACGCAAATCCAGTCAGAGCTTCTGGCTCAGATCACCGCGGGGCATTTGCCTGCGCCGGTTCTGGATGCAGCCGGGAATCCGAACACGCTCTATATGATCTTCTTTCCTCCGGGAAAAACGATCTCGCAAGGCGGAAGCAACAGCTGCCAGGCCGGCGGCTTCTGCGCGTATCACGGAACCACGTCAAATCTGTTTAACGGGAAGAACGTTCTTTACGGCGTAATGCCGGACATGCAGGCAGGCAGCGGCTGCGCGACAGGCTGCGGCGCATCGACGACATTCAACAACTACACCTCAGTGACCAGCCATGAGCTGACGGAAGCCATGACCGATGCTTTTGTGGGTATTGCGACGGTCTTCGGTCCTCCCTTGGCCTGGTATGACATGACCAATGGCGAGATCGGCGATATCTGCAACGCGCAGCAGGGGTCATACGTCGCCAACGGGACCACGTACACCATCCAGCTGGAATTCTCCAACTCGGCGAACAATTGCGTACTGCCGCCGGCGCAGACGAACCCGGACTTCTCACTCACGGATTCGCCCAGCAGCCTGACGGTGACGCAAGGCACCAGCGGCACCAGCACGGTGACCATCCATCCTTCAGGCGGGTTCACTGGAAGCGTGACTCTCTCGGCTTCCGGGCTGCCTTCGGGTGTGACCGCCAGTTTCGGTACCAACCCGGCGACCTCCACCAGCGTAGTGACCTTCACGGCAAGTTCCACCGCCACCACCGGCACTTCGACCGTAACGATTACTGGAACTTCTGGAACGCTCACTCACACAACGACGGTTTCTCTCACCATCACCGCTCCGGCGCAGCCTAACTTCTCGCTCTCGGCTTCGCCTTCGAGCGTGAGCGTGGTTCAGGGCAACACCGCCACCAGCACGATTACCGTGACTGATACCGGCGGCTTTACCGGTGCCGTGACGTTGTCGGCTTCTGGATTGCCATCGGGCGTGACGGCCGCGTTTGGCACCAACCCGACAACTTCCACCAGCGTCGTGACCTTCACCGCCAGTTCGACTGCCACTCTCGGCACAGCGACGGTGACGATCACAGGAACGTCCGGAACTCTGACCCATACGACCACCATCAGTCTGACCGTAAATTCATCCGCGGCGCAGAACCTGATTGTGAACGGTGGATTTGAAACCGGCACAGCCACACCGTGGACGCTCACTGCAGGCGTGCTGAACAACAGCACTGCTGAACCTACTCACACCGGTGCCTGGGATGCGTGGCTCGATGGCTACGGAACAACCCACACCGATACAGCGACCCAGACTGTGACGATCCCGTCCACCATTACCACGGCGACACTCACCTTCTGGCTGCATATTGACACGGCCGAGACCACAACCACTACGGCCTTCGATACGCTAACGGTGCAGGTGCTGAACTCTTCGAACACCGTGCTGGCTACGTTGGGTACGTTCTCCAACCTGAACCATGCGGCGGGATACCAGCAGC
>DATBHX010000098.1:0-10015 GCA_036557225.1 Candidatus Angelobacter sp. | reverse complement strand
CCCTGGGTGGCGCCGCCTCCGAGTTTGGCGGCAATGTGGTTCAACGCGAACTTGTGGTCACCGATCTCAGCCTGGGCCGTGAATTTCTCCAGGGGTATGTCCGCCAGCTTTAATTCATCGACCGCCAGCTTTCCCGCGGCGCGAAATTCAGGCAGCTTGTTGTCTGAGCCGGAGATGAACGGAAGGCTCCAGCCTTTGTCAGAGAAGCCCAGCAGCCCGGCCGCGTCAGCGATGGCCAGAGTATCGAAATGAAGATCGAATTCGAGCGGGCAGGCGGCGTCTCCCGCGCAGCTTAGCGGGCTGCTCAATGATCCGGTGAATGCGATCGGCGAATGCTCAAACTGGCCAGTCATTTTGTTGAGTTGGAAGGCCGTGTCGGTCAGCTGCGCGTCAGCCTCCGAAAGCAGCAGCCGGTCTTTGATGCCGGGAATCCATGTCGCCAGGTTCTGCAGGTGCGCCGTACCGTGCAGCTTGGCTGGAGGAAAGCCGGCCCACACGCCGCCAATGTTCAGGTCCACCTGCGCTGACGCGGTTGCAGTCGAAGTCTGTGTGGTAAAGCCGGTGGCGCGGCCGAAGGCAAGCAGCCTCTCCATCGGCACCATTCCTTTGGCGCTGGCAAAATAGCCGGCAGAGTCCAGGTTGCCTTGCAGATCAAGCGTGGTGGATGGGCCCATCTGCACGGAGAAGTTGTCGATCGTCAAAGCCGACGGCTGGAACGCGGCCGTGGGCGCAACAGCAGCGCTTGTGTCGCCGGCTTTCTTTTTCTTTTTCGGCGCCACCAGTCCGGGTGTGTCCGGAGGGCCAACGTGAAAGCGGATCGCGCTTACCGGAAATGGCTTCTCTGCGGTGGAGGCCTGCAGCAGGAACGGCGTGGTCATGCCGGTCCCATGGAAATCATGCACCCCGGCGCGCGAGTGGAACCCAAACGCCGCGCTCAGGTCTCCGGTCGCGCTGAAATCATCGGGTAGGGATTTGCGCGCATGGCGGGCGAAGTCCGTCACAATGGAAAGCGGAACGCGCGTCGCGACTACCGAAACATCGTAGCTCTGCGCCGCCGGAGCGAAACGCGAGGTTGTCACCACGCCCCCGGTGCCTAACGGCGTAGTACAGGTCAGCCCGAGAACCGCCTTGGTGTAATCGCCCAGGCAGCGCATCCGTATGCGCGGCGTCGCGTCACGCTTGATATCGTAGCGACGGAAATTGTCCAGATCAGCCGTTGATGTCACGTGCAAAGCAGCCAGCGGGCCGGCCAGCTCTGCAGTGGCATTGAGCTCGCCACGCCAGCCTTTGTCCTGGCCGAGCACCAGGCTGGTGAACTGCCCCAGCTGTGCTTTTTCCCACGAGAGCTGCAGCTTTGCCGGCATATCACGCAGCGTGCCGGAGCGCTGCACGTCGCCTTCAAGGCGCACGGTGCCGGTATCATTCAAATTCATGTCCGTCCGCACCGGACGCCCCTCCACGCGCAAATGCCACACATTCTCAGCCGCCAGCCAGAACGCAAAATCCGTGTTGGTGATTGCGTACGGCTTTTTCTCCGGCCCGACTTTCAAGTTAATACGCCCCGAACTGGCTTCGATGTAAGGAAAGCGCGACCGTTGTTCTGACCGTCGTTTGCCCGTGGGCGCGGTCGGCACCTGCTCCACCCGCAGCAGCAAGGACTCCAGGTTCCAATGGCCTTCGGAGTAAACCAGGTTCAGGCTCGGCGGCGTGTTGTCATCGGTCAGCTTGAGATTGGCGATCTCCAGCCGGCCCTGCCAGAGAGATGTCAGGCGCAGATCTGCCGTCACTTTGCCGCAGAGCAACAGAGGCTCGGCGCTGAAGGCAGGATCATCCATCACGCGAAAATCGTAGAGATCGAAGCCCGGCCGCGGAAAGAGACGGTATTTAACCGAGCCGATCTTTACTTCCCGGCCCAGCGCCGTGCTCAGCGTTGAAGCCAGGCTTTTGCTGAAGCGCGCGCCATTGATATTAGGCGGCAGGAAGATACCCAGCGCCAGCACCAGCAGGGCCGCGATCGCGATTTTTCTGCGCGTCGTGAGTACCATCAATGCACCAGGTGAAAGACGCGGTTCCAGCGCGTCAGGGTAAAGATGTGCAGCGTGGTATGCACGAACGATGCAATCCGTTCTGGAATCGGCTTAGGCTCGGCGGTCTCCTCCGGCACGTCAAAGGACCAGAAGATAAATAGCGGACGGCCAATGACGTTTTCCTGCGGGACAAAGCCCCAGTAGCGGCTGTCGAGGCTGTTGAAACGGTTATCGCCCATGGCAAAGTAATGGCCCGGCGGCACAACCACCTCTCCGTTCTGAATGCTGTTGCGCAGGGTTTCATACCATCCTGGCGCTAGTTGGCCAACACCCGCGTCCAGCGCTGAGGGGAACTCATCGCGGTATGGATCGTAGAATCCATTGCGCAGCACCCAGTACGGCTCAGCTTGCGCAACTCCGTTCAAATAGACGATGCCATTGCGTAGGCGAATATGGTCGCCGGGGACGCCGATAATGCGTTTCACCAGATAGAGCCCTTGCTCGTTGGGATTCGGCGTCATGAACACGGCGGTATCGCCACGCTTGAGGTTGCGATAGGGAAAGAACCAACTCATCCACTCCTTGCCCGTCGGCGTGAGGCGGTCGACAAAGACATGGTCGCCCACCAGCAGCGTGTTCTCCATGGAGCGCGAGGGGATCTCAAAATGCTGTACGACGAAGGTCAGAATAAACAGTCCTACCACCAGCACTGAGGCAATACCGGAAATCGACTCCGGCAGCGTCTCCTTGTGCCGGGGAGGCTTCTCTTTTTTCGTTCGGATTTTTTCCAACAGTGACAAGAGTTCTTTCCTGAAAAATGAAGTTAGTGCACCACGCGAAGCATGCGGTTCCAGCGCGTCTGATCAAAAAAATGAACAATCGTGTGCAACAGGAAACCCAGCCGCTCACCCATGTCCCGTCTCTGATACTGATCAGCCGGCGTAACAAAGGACCAATAAATGAACAGCGGCCGCCCTACAACGTTGTTACGCGGGATGAATCCCCAGTAACGGCTGTCCAGGCTCACGTCACGATGGTCACCCATGCCGAAGTAGCTGTCCGGCGGGACTACCAGCTCTCCGTTCTGCAAATGCGAACTCATCTCGAGAGGCCAGTCAGGATATTCTCCTCCGCCGTACTGTGTGCCTCGCGGGAAGTTTTCCCTATACTCACTCGGCGTGCCCTGCCGAAGAACATACGGCTCAGTCAGCGGCTCGCCATTACGATAGACCACACCGTTCTGCAGGTGAATACGGTCGCCCGGTATCCCCATCACCCGCTTGACCACATACATTCCAGGCTCCTTGGGATGAAGGAACACGACGATGTCGCCGCGCTTGATCTGGCGATACGGCATCATCCAGCCCAGCAACCCGCCCTTGGCCATCGGCGTCACCCGGTCCACAAACACATGGTCACCGACCAGCAAGGTGTTCTCCATGGACCCGGACGGAATTTCAAACGCCTGCAGAACAAAAGTAATGATGAACAGTCCGGAAACCAATACTGCCGCAATCCCGGAAACGGATTCCGAAAAACTTTCTTTCTTCTTCTCTTCTTTCTTGTCTTTGTTTTTCGTGAACAAACGGGTTTCCTGGACAGATGTATTGGTCAACGCACCAGCCGGAACATGCGGTCCCAGCGCGCCAGTTGCAGCAAATGGGCCATTTGTCCCGAATGTTGAAGTTTACCATTTGCGCGGCCCGGCTCCGATTCTTTCACGGATAGATAGATGACCAAGGGCCTTCCAATGATGTTGGCCCGTGGTACAAAGCCCCAGTAACGGCTGTCTTCGCTATCGTCACGGTTATCGCCCAGGACGAAATAACTGTTCTCGGGAACCACCACCTGGTCGCCTTGCAGGCAATGCGGCAATTGATCGCGCCAATGCTGGTCCAGCCCGCGCACATAGGTCATCTGCGAAGGAAAATTGTCACGATAGGCGTCCGGGACCCACTGTTTGTGGATGGCATAGCTTTCGCGCAGCGGCGCGCCGTTCACATAGACCGTCTTGTTGTGCAGGTGGATCGAGTCGCCGGGAAGACCAATCACACGCTTCACCAGAAACTGCGTAGGATCAACCGGAAAGTAAAAGACAACAATGTCCCCACGGTGGATATCGCCATAAGGCAGCATGCGTCCGGGAGCTGCTTTGTCGGCAAAGTGGAGTTTATCCACCAGCAGAAAATCGCCCACCAGCAACGTGTTTTCCATGGAACTGGAGGGAATCTGAAAAGCCTGCACAATAAAGGTGATCACAAAGATGCTGTAGATCACTACGGTAAATAATGCCTGGATGCCAAACAGACCACGTGACTCGCGCATGGGCCGGGCGTGAGGCTCGCTTTGCGCCTGTAATTGCGCCGTCTCCGCCACCGGCTCAGGCTCGATGCCCAAGGCAGCTGCCAGCTCGCCTTCGGGCAAAACGGAGGGTTCAGCTGCGTTTTGCTCAGCTTCACTTTGTTTGGCCAAGCTTTGCTCTGCAACCGCGAACTCTGCGCTGCTCTGTTCTGGCTGCGTAATCGCCGCAGGAATCGCAGTCTGCTCCGGCACAGCCCCTTGTGATTCGGCCTGGCGCGCTCCGGTTTGTTGATCGTCTTTCACGTGGTCGTCGTTCACGTGGTCGTTGTTCACGTGATCCCAGTTCATGCATTTTCCGAGTGTGCGCGCAAATGCTCCAGGGCCTGCTTGGCTGCCAATTGCTCGGCTTTCTTCTTGGTGCCACCCTCCGCGCGGGCTGTGTATTCCGGCTTGCTCTGGCCCTGCACGTAAATGCGCGCTTCCACGGTAAAGGTCTTGCGATGGTCCGGCCCCTCTTCTTTTACAGTGGCATAGACCGGCTGTTGGCGGCCACTTGACTGCAGCAGTTCCTGCAAAGCGGATTTGTAATCGGCGAGGCTGAATTCGTTCTCACCTTCGGCCGTAATGGTTTCCAGCTCCGACTGCAGGATCTGCCGGATGATAAATTCACGGGTCTTTTCCAGTCCCGCGTCGAGATACATGGCCGCGATGACCGCCTCAATCGCGTCCGATAGCAGGGTTCCCTTGGTGCGTCCGCCGCTACGCTCTTCGCCGCGGCCTAGGCGCAGGTATTGTCCCAGTCCCATCCGCGTGGCCACGCTGACCAGATGCTCCGCGCTCACCAGATGCGCTTTGAGTTTGGATAGCTGGCCTTCATGAAACGTCGGAAATTTTTCGAACAGAAGCTGGCTGGTCACCAATCCCAACACGGCGTCGCCCAGGAACTCGAACTGCTCGTTATCCAGCTTTTCCGTAGCGCCTTCCGCTCCGCCGGCTTTAGCTTCCTCGTGCGCATGCGAGCTGTGGGTCAGTGCACGCTCCAGCATCTCTGGATGCTTGAAGGTGTGACCCAGTGCGGCTTGGAGCGCGGCGAGATCGGCTTTCATAGCGACTGCGTTCACTGTGGCTCCGCTGGTGCGGCGTTGCGCGGACCTTTGGCCAGTCCGGCCAGCCGTTCATGCTCGGCTTCGGCCAGCTTTTGCAGATCAGGGTTCGAGCTGGACAGCTGCAAGGCCTGGTCCACCGAGTTGAGTGCTGCCGTATATTTCTTTCGATGATCCTGGGCCAGCGCCAGATGGTACCAAACATACGGATCTGGTTGGGCCTTTTTCAGGTCAGCCGCAGCCTTCAAGTCCCGTTCCGCCCCAGCATCGTCCCCGGTCTTCAATTTCATGATGCCCAGGGCTGAATAGGCCATGGATTGCAGTGTGGTTTTGTAAAGCGCTGCGTCTTCATTGACTGATGCGTATTGGATCTCTGCTGACTGGATTGCTCGGGCAGCGTTCCGCTTGATGCTTCCAATCTTGCGCTCCCGGTCGCGATCACGATCTCCCAGGCTGTCCGCCAGAGCAGTGGCCGTGAGCACCAGGGCCAGAGGATTGTCAGGATCGAGCGCCAGGACCCTTTCGCCCATAGCCAGCATCTTTTCCGGATTGTTCTCACGCTGGTACTGCAGCATGGCGTTGGAATAAAGATAGCGGCGCAGCTCACTCTCCGGATATTTGCCGGCAAAATCATTGGCTGCTGCTGCACAGGCCCCGCCGCCGGTCAGCGCGTAAGCACGATTGAAGTCGTTACGCTCCTGCTCCGTTTTTGCCTGGGGACGCCTTCCCGCCGCGCTCTGGCCTGCATCTTGCGCGCGTGACTGCAGAGGCAGACAAACGAGCCAAGCCACACAGACCACCCATACAATCTTTTCTACCGCCCGCGACGCGGATCGCGAGTTCATTGCCGGCCGCGCCGGTTGCGTGCAAGGCCGCGATTCACAGGCTACGGGTTCGGTGCGCTTGGAGTTCATAAGTACGAATCAAATCTATTTCGGAGCTGGCGGTGAAGATGCCGAACCGCCGGTGAGCGTAAGCAAACGCGCGCGCTCATCCTTGGCCAGGCTTCCAATCTCAGGATTTGAACTGGAATTCTGTACCGCCTGATTCACTGAAACCAGAGCCTCACTGTACTTTGCTTGACGATCCTGGGCCAGTGACAGGTGGTACCAGACAAATGGATCGGGCTGCGCCGGATTCGTATCGGCCGCGGCTTTCAACTCATTTTCCGCGCCGGCGTCATCGTGCATCTTCAGCGCGGTAATCCCCAGCGCCGAATGGGCCAGGCCCTGCAACATCTTCTTATAGGCCTCAATTTGCTCGGGCGTGGCGTTCGCAGCAGGGGAGAAATTGCCGCCCAGAATCTCCAGGGCACGGCCGGCATTCTTTTTGATCTCGGCTGCTTTCTGCGGATCAGGATTCGTCTCACTCAGACCGTCCGAGAGCACGTTGGCGGTGAGCACCAGTGCGATCGCATTGTCGGGATCAAGCTGCAGGACCTTCTGGCCCGTAGCCAGAATCTTCGGCTGATTGTTGGTCGACTGGTACTCGTGCATCGCTTTCTCATAGAGGAAAACTTTCAACTCGCTGGCGGGATATTTGGCAGCGAAGTCATCTGCTGCTTTCTCCACGGCTTCCCCGCCGCTGAGCGCGTAGGCAGCGTTGTAATCCTTGAATTCCTGCGCGGTCTTGGCCTGGGCCACATGCTTGGCCGGCGATTGCGTCTGCTTCCCGCCGCTCCCCGGCTGCTGCGCCCACAATCCGGCACAGCCGCAGATCACCAGCATGAACAGAATTTTCTTCATAGACTCCTTCATGTTTTCACTGCTTCTTAGGTGTGTGCGGCGCATATGGCGCTTCCAGCCCCTTCTCTGCTGCCGCTCGTGTGTCCGCCGAAGGATCGCCGGCATTCAACGCCGCCTGGTAGTGTTCCACGGCCAGACCACGGTTCTCCTGAATGTCGTAAATCCGGCCCAGATAGATGTGGCTCCAGGCCAGCATGCGCGGATCGTGCACCGTGGAAGCCGCCTGTTCAAAGCTGCTGCGCGCCTCTTCCATCTTTCCGGAAAGCGAGGCAATGCGCGCCAGGATGAAAGCCGCGTGTCCGGGCTGATCACCACCGTGGTTCCGCTGCAACACCTGTACGGCGATCTTCTGCGCACCGTCACGATCTCCGCTGGCCAGTTTCTGTTCAGCGACGTTCAGCAGATGCTCCTCATCCGGCGCAGCCTGCAAGGCGGTCACTACTTCAGCCGGGGCCTCTGCGCGGAAGGCAACATCGCGGGCCCGCTTCCTCTCCCGCTCCAGGCTTATGCCGTGCAGCAGGTCGCCGTAGGCGTTCTTCATTCCCGTGGATTCCTTTTCAAAGTCCCCGAGCTGATCATAGAAAGTGCGTGTGAGCACAAAGCCTTCCTCCACCGATTGCTTCACGGAAGCGGCGCGCGCGGATTCATTCTTCTTCGGAATCGACATGCGCACCTCAATCGCGCGAATCAGGCACTCGTTCACCAGCAGCGAGATGTCCATCTTGAAAGAAGTGGCCATCGGGGCGGCGTGCAGATCTTCGAGCAGCGGCTCAAGGGCCTTGAGGCTCTGGGCATGGCCAAGGGCCAGAGGATCGAGCACAAAGTGCAGGTAGGTATGGCGGATCTCGGGAAAACGGATGTGCCCTTCGCGATCCGGAGAGATCACCATGAAGTAGTTGCTGCCATAGTTGCGCGCGTCCACCTGCGCAGGCGAGAGCATGGGCTCCATAAAGATGACGAAGCGCTGGGAAGGATAATTGCTGAACGGCACTTTCAGGTAGAGATCGGTATTCTCCAGCTCTTTCGCGACGGGATCGTGGAGATGCGTGACCATGGCCTGATATTGGCCCTGATATTTGAGCCAGATGGCATGCAGTCCCGCTGCCTGATAGAACCTTTGCAGCAGCGGAAGTATGCCCAGGACGCGGGCAGCATCGGGAGCAAGATCGGCCTCATTCAGAGCCGGCGCAAATGCTGGTGGGGGACCAAGCTCGAGCGCCAGCGACAAATAGGGCGTGATGTCGTTTTCTCTTCCTGGAAGCTGGTGTTCGCTCCAGAACTGGCAGACCGCTGCGTGCTTCTGCTGCGCCTCAGGAGACTTTCTGACCGCTTCCTGAATTTCCGCGCGCACGGCCTGGCGCAGAGGCATTGAGGCCTCAAGGCCGGAGTCATAGCCGCATGCGTTGATCGCGGTGGCCAGACTGAAGAAGGTCTCGCTGATTTCGAGCTGCGCTTTGGTGGTCTGGGCCGTGGCGCTTACGTGCAGCGCGACCGGCAACAGCATAAAGACAAATAGTTGAAGTTTCCGCCTCAGGGCTTCCCTCCAAATGTGTGGGAAACTTAAGTTTAGGCCAGAAAAACAGAAAGGGTCAAACCTTACGTTTGACCCTTCTACCAAAGGATTAAAGCGCCCTAGCCCTTCACATTGATATGTGAAAACGACATAATGACCCTACCCGCCACGGGGTATCCAAAGGACTGCGCCGGGGCAAACCGTGTAAGCAGCAGAGCGCGGTTCAACTGTGCCCGCACTTCGTCATCGTCACGGCCGGAGATAATGCGGTAGTTCTCAACCCTCCCGCTGGAATTCACGTACGTTTCAATCACCACAGGAGAATCAAGGTTGAGCTGGGGCTCAGGATACTCGGAAAGCTGCAGCCGCGGCGGCGTATAGAATGCTGACGGCACATCGTCATAGGCGCTGACCTGGGCCGGTGTCAGCAGGGCGATCAGTGAGCCAATGAAAACGACCGCAAAAAGAACACCCGCGGTTGCAGGCAACATGAGCCCGCTGAAAGCGTTCTCCAACCGTACCAGGTAGCCCTGAAGCAACCTCCGGCCCCGGCGGGAACGTTCATTGGAAATCGCCACGCGGATCTTCAACGCAAGGTCCGGCGGGGGTTGCCGGCGTCCGAGCGATGAAACCAACGATCGTGTACTTTCCAAGCCTGTGTATTCTGACCGGCACTCGCGGCATTCTTCCAGATGCCCGGAAACCTGGTGCATCTCCGTGCCGCTCATCGCGCCATCCATATAGTTCGAGAACAGGGGCTTTGCCTCTGTGCATCTCATGACTGCGCCTCCACGTGCGATTGCGCCGGCGAACTGGGGCTGCACGCCGGTCTGTTTCCCCCTACCTCAGAACCCATGTCTTTCACAAAACTTTCCAGGCGCTTGCGCAGCGCGTCGCGTCCGCGGATCAGCCGCGATTTCACCGTGCCCAGCGAGATTTCGAGGACTTCTGCAATCTCTTCATAGGCCAGGCCTTCAATGTCGCGCAGCACCACGGTGGTGCGATACGGCTCGGGAATCTCTTTCAATTCCTGTTCCACCCGGGCGCGGATCTCTTCATGCGCGAAGACTTCAAGCGGCGACTCGCCTTTATCGGCCAGCGTGTCACACAGGCCGAAAGAATTGCCCTCGTCGTCTACATGCGCTTCCATCGACGTCTCTTTGCTCTTGTGCCGGAACCACCAGCGCCTCTGGTTTGAGGCCTCGTGAATGGCGATGCGGTACAACCACGTCTTCAGGCTGCATTCACCGTTGAAGCGCTTCATACCGCGAAAGACCTTCAGGAAAACTTCCTGCGTGGTGTCCGCGGCGTCACTTGGGTCAGAAA
>DATBHX010000097.1:0-6892 GCA_036557225.1 Candidatus Angelobacter sp. | reverse complement strand
AGCAGGATTATCCCTTCTGATCGCACTCAGCCTCGCAGCAATCGCCGACCTCTCGCGCCCCTATCAGGGAGCAGCACACGTTGAGCCCTATGGGTTTCTTCGCGCGCAGGAAACTCTCCATTCCGCCGGATCAATGCCCTAGAATCCTGACGGCCGCTCTCCCGCCACATGAAATGCTTTCTCCAGAGCCAGCCCGGCCCGACCCAGCGTTCCCTCATCAAACAGCCGTCCTATCAGTGTGACGCCATGCGGCACCCTGCGCGGCGGAGAAAACTTCGGCAGAGGCTTGTTCGGATCGGGAGCCCAGTCACTGCGCGCCTCTGACACCTCCACAAAACCCGCCCGCAGAGTGAGCGAAGGATGTCCGGTAAAGTTGGTCAGCGTCAGCATTTCGTCCCGCAGCGAGGGAACCAGCAGCAGATCGACCTGAGACATCACGCGCGCCATTTCATTTGCAACTTTGCGCCTGAATCGGTCTGCTTGCACATAATCCACAGCGGATAGAAAACGCGACTGCCGGAAGGTATTTGGCCACGCATCCGGCGTCTGCATCTTCAGAATGTAGACTTGATGGTTCAGCGTTATCTCCTCAAACGCAGCCGCCGATTCTGCAAAGAGAATCAGGTCGAGCGAATCATACGGCCAGTCAGGAAGTGAAACCTCAACTGCATCCATTCCAAGCTGCTTCACCGTGTCCAATGCCGCACGGTCTACATCCGTTGCCGGTGGCTCCTGCATCCACTTAGGAAAATATCCGACCTTCAAACCCTTCACCGCCGCGTTCGCGTCGAAGTCCAACTTGCTTGGCACGCTGGCTACATCGCCTGCATCCTGACCGGAAATCGTATTCAGCACAAGCAGCGTGTCCTCCACGCTACGAGCCATCGGCCCGAGTTTGTCGAGAGACCAGCACAGGGTCATCGCGCCCGTGCGCGGAACCCGGCCATACGTGGGCCGCAGCCCGGTTACGCCGCAACGCATGCTGGGACTCACAATGCTCCCGCCCGTCTCGCTGCCGATCGCAAAGCCCACCAGGCCCGCAGCAGTCGCCGCCCCCGGTCCCGCACTCGATCCCGATGAGCCTTCCTCCAGCAACCATGGATTCATCGTCTGCCCACCGAACCACACATCATTTAAAGCCAATGCTCCCAGGCTCAGCTTCGCCACCAGCACCGCGCCCGCATCGTTCAGCTTTTTCGTGACGGCTGCATCTTCGGTAGGCACGCGATTGCGAAAGGGCTCAGCGCCATAGGTCGTCGCAATGCCTGCCGTGTCCAGCAAGTCCTTCGCGCCCCACGGAATTCCATGCAGAGGGCCCCGATACTTTCCCGCCGCGATCTCCGCATCGGCCTGCTTCGCCTGAGCCAACGCATGCTCGCGTGTCAGCGTAATGACGCAACGCAGCTTTGGATCGAAGCGCTGGAGCCGATCCAGATAAATCTGCGTAAGGCGTGTCGAGGTCAGCTTGCGGCTCTGAATCCAGTGCGACAGCTGGGTCACCGGCGCATAGGCAATGTCCTCATCCTTCTCAGGTAGTGCTGCGGCAGAGGCTTTACTGCGGATGAACCGGTCGTGCTCCGGTCCGGCGTGCTCTCCCGGCTGCACCGCCTCCACCCGCGACCACGGAGCCACTCCCGGCTCCAGAGCCACTTTGCGTGGTCCTACGCGCCGCTCGTACAACGGGGCCATTGCCTGTCGCCAGCTCTGGGCAGCTTCGTTCCTTTCCGCCGGGCTCAAACTCACCTGCACCAATTTTTCTGCTTCGGCAAACGTGCCCGAATTAACCACCGGTCCAACCGGCGGGGCAGTCGCAAATGCCGGAGGCGCTCCTGGCGTCGACGGAGTTCCGGGTGTTACTGCAGCTTGCGGCTGCTGTGGCTGTGGCTGCGGTTTTTTGCCGCACGCAAGGGCTGCGCCCGCGATCGTGAGCGACCCCTGCTTTAAGAAATCTCTACGCGATTTCGCCATATCTCTCCCTGACAATCAAACAATTTAGAAGCTCAGAAGTATCTGGTGCACTATACGATAAAACCGTGAGCTGACGCTGCTCCCTCTGTGCAACATGAAATCTGTCTGCAAGCTCGCCGTCCTCTTTCTCACCTGGGTTCCGCTGCTGGCGGCGCAGGACCAGAGCGAAAGCACCGCCCAGCACTCAGCCACCGTTAACAAGGGCATCGACTATATCGTCAATTACCTCAATATGGCCGGAGCGAAAAAGGCAGCTGATTTCCAACCTCTGACCCAGACGGAGAGAAACCGGCTTTATTTCAAAGCCCTGGTGAATCCCATAGGCTTTTTCAAAGCCGGATTTTCTGCAGGGCTGGACCAGTTGAACAACAAACCTGAGGAGTGGGGTCAGGGCGCGTCCGGTTACGGCAAGCGGTACGCAAACATTGAAGGTCAATATCTGATCCAGCGCACCGTTACGTTCGGCCTTTCCAGCGCTCTGCACGAAGATAACCGCTACTTCAACTCCGGCAAGCATGGCTTTTGGCCACGCGCAGGCTATGCACTTGAGAGCGGGATGCTTGCGCGCCACGACGATGGCAGCCGGCACATTTCTATTTCCCAGATTGGAGGTGTAGCGGCTGGCGCATTTTTGTCGCGACTCTGGCAGCCGACCAGTCAAAGCTCTGCCGGCGACGGTGCCGTAAGCTTCGGCATCACGATGGCCAGCAATGCAGGCTTCGGATTGGTAAAGGAATTTCTGCCCGATCTTGGAAGGCGATTTGCCAAAAAGCAAAAACAGCCTAAGGCGCAACCGCCCGTCTCACAATCCAGCGAGCTGAGCGAACCTGCATTTATCGGCAATCAGCTCTCTGCCCCTGACTAGCTTCCGAAACACAACCGGTAACCATTGCAGTCCTGAATATCAAAGTCCCGGCAGTGATACGGTTGATCGCAGATCTCCCGCGTGATCCTCACGCCCTTGCCTTTGAACTCCTCGTACAGTGCATCCGCATCGTCCACCCATATATAGGCGTCCCACGCCGATGCCTCCGGATCAACAGCACTATTCGGACGCATCAAACCCGTTTTCTCCAGCTGACTGAGCATGATCGTGATCCCACTCCGATACATCATGGTGAAGCAGGGCGGCTCGCCCCAGAAACGATCGGATTGGAAGCCTAGCTTCTCGCGATAAAAGTTAGCAGTCGCCACCACATCATCCACGATGAAATAAGGAGCCACGCTCCACCGCTTTGTTTCTGCCATTGAACCCCCCTGGTACGCGCTTCTAAAGCACTCCGTTCTTTCTTAACCCGGATCAAGCAGGGAAAAACTTAATATCACTTTTCCCGAATCTTCCAGCGCGCCTGTCGCAAAATCCCCATCCACATCGCTGCATCCGCCGAGTTCAAATGCATACGTCGCACCAACCTCCGCAGCGCAGCTTCATCCTGGCTCGCGGGATGCCTCCGCGAATACTCGCTCACTTCCAGCAGGTCGGCTAGCAGCTCCGTCAGACGGTCAAGATCAGCCGCTGATGCATCTGGCACTGCGGCAACTGGGCGCGGATCCGCCGCTCTCATTAGCTCATACAGGCAAACCGCCGCCGCCTGCCCCAGATTCATCGAGGGACGCCGCACCCCAGCCCTTTCGAACATGGGAATCGTCATTGTCCAGTTGCAGCAGCTCAACTCATCCCTGCTAAGGCCTGTCTTTTCCGACCCGAAAAGCAGAGCAACGCTATTGTTGTCAGATGCAGCCAGATGTGTCCGGATCAACTCACCACCCTCCGCCAGAGGATAGAGGGGATGCTCCTGCACTCGCTTGCCTCCCGCTGTCGTTCCGATTACAAGATTGCAATCGGCCACCGCCTCGGCGATATTGCCAAACTGTCTCGCCCCGGCCAGCACGACCGAAGCATCCACGGCCGAGCGGGCCTCCTCCAACGGAACCGGATATTCGCCAACCAGCCGCAGGTCACCGGAGCCAAACCCATACATCGCGCGAGCCACCGCGCCGATGTTGTTTGGATTCCGGGCCCGCACCAGCACCACACAGACTCGTTCGAGTTCACTTTCAGTCAGCATTCTCGCCAATTCCAGGCTGTTTCCTCTAAGGGAGAGCTTTCACTCAATTTCGCTCCTCATACGAAAATAAGACATGACTTCAGTACGCATGGACAAATGGCTCTGGGCTGCCCGTTTCTTCAAGACCCGCGCACTAGCCTCCCGCGCCTGCGATCTTGGCCGGATTCACTCTAATGGCCAGCTTTCTAAGCCTTCCCGCGCCGTGAACGCCGGAGACATGCTGCAGATCAGAAATGACAGTGGTGATTTTCAAGTCGAAGTTCTGCTCCCGAGCGAAGTGCGCGGACCCGCCGCCGTTGCCCATACCCTCTACCGCGAAACCGAGGCCAGCCAGGAAACGCGCCGCAAGCTGGCGGAGGAGCGGAAAGCCCTGCAACAATTCGAAAATCTGCCCGAAGGCAGACCCTCCAAACGCGACCGCCGCCTCATCAACCGCTTCCGCGGCAGAAGCTAGGACAACAACCGCATCAGTGCGGTTTGAAGGTCTTACCTGTTTCGATCAGTGTTTTAAGGCGGGAAAGTATACGCGGCCATCCGTCGGCACTGGGAGCATATCCGGCATCGTCCTCCGCCCACTGGTCATGTGTCACCGACACTTTTGTTGCCTCCGTTTCCGGCTCAAGCTCCACCGTAACGCGGGAAATCTTGTCTGAAGAGCCAAGGGCAAATGTGTATTGCAAGACCTTGGGCGGTTCCGCCCGGAGTACCTCGCACCGCACATAAACGGTACGCTTACCGTCAGCCCCAGGGCCAACCCAGTTCATCGCGCCGCCGGGCCTCAAATCGGCCTCAAGCTCCGCCCCCATAAAAAGTATGCGGTTGGATTCTGGGGAAACAAAGCCTTCCCACACTTTGTCCGGAGGCGCGGCGATGTAAAAGACGAAATGCAATGGAGCTTGCTGGGCCATGGAATCTCCTTCCCTGAGCGGGCTTTGCCACGTACATCTTCAGACCCCACGAGTCATCAGACTTAACCGATCAGGCAAGTTGTAGAATCCCTCCCCGGATCCCTTCTCTTAAGTGATTGATAATAAGCATATTAAACAAGCGACCATAATTTGATATTAAATCACTCATATTTTCTGCATCTATTGTGCTATAGTATGAATCAGATGGATTGCAAGGCCAAAAGACTCACCGGCCTCATATCTTGAACCAGAAAATCTGGAGGAATCATGGCTATCACTCGTTGGGACCCATTTCGCGACGTACTTGCATTACAGAACCGTATGAACTCGCTTTTTCAGGACTTCACCCGCGGACAGGGTGAATCCGACGCAATCACCACAGCAGCCTTCGTCCCCCCGGTCGACATCTATGAGGATGAACACAAAGTTGTCCTCAAGCTTGAAGTCCCGGGCATGAAGCAGGACGACTTCGACATCCGCGTCGAGAACAACACGCTGACCATTCGCGGCGAGCGCAAGTTTGAAAAGGAAGAGAAGGAAGAGAACTTCCATCGCATCGAGCGTCGTTACGGCAGCTTCTACCGCGCGTTCACCGTGCCGAACACGGTCAACACTGAGAACGTGGCAGCGAACTATGATGCCGGCGTTCTGAAAATCGAACTGCAGAAGCGCGCTGAGGCCAAGCCGAAGCAGATCAAGGTTGGCGTTGGCAGCAGCAAGTCGATCGATGCACCGAAAGAATCAAAACCAGCCGCCTAAGAGCTGGCAAAGACCCGGGTATCCATCTTTTTTAGGAGACAGTCGGGATACCGAGGAACCCGGATCAGGTGGATGTTCCATCGCAAGGCGCGATGCGAATGTTGATCCGGGGCAAGGGTAAGGCGTGGACTTCAAGTGCGCGCACATTGATAGGAAAAGCATTGCGCGGAAGAGAGTCATAAAATGGCTTTCTTCCGCTTTCTTACATCTACAAAGATTGAAAGCTGAGACCAAACTATGGCAATCCGTTGGGACAAGTTCACTGTCAAATCGCAGGAAGCGATTCAAAGCGCGGGCACGCTTGCAACCGAGCACGGCAACCCTGAGCTGTTGCCGCTGCACCTGCTCTCCGCGCTGCTCGAGGACAAGGAAAGCATCATCGTCCCTGTCCTGCAAAAGGTCGGCGTAGCAACCGACCAGCTCATCGCAAAAACAACCGAAGCCCTGAGCAAGCTGCCCAAAGTTTCCGGAGGCGCGCAGCCAGGCATGTCGAGTGCCATGCAGAAAGTCCTCGACCAGGCATTCAAGGAAGCCGACAACTTCAAGGACGAGTACGTCTCGACCGAACACCTGCTGCTCTCGCTCGCCCAGCAAAAGAACGATGGAGCGCAGTTGCTGCTCGCGTCCTATGGCGCAACGCATGATGCAATTCTCAAGAGCCTGAGCACCGTACGCGGCTCGCAGCGCGTCACGGATCAGAACCCCGAGGCCAAATTCCAGGCACTCGAAAAGTACGCGAAAGACCTCACCGAACTCGCCCGTCGTGGCAAGCTCGACCCGGTCATTGGCCGCGACGAAGAAATCCGCCGCGTCATCCAGGTCCTCTCGCGCCGTACGAAGAACAACCCCGTGCTCATCGGCGAACCCGGCGTCGGCAAAACCGCTATCGTCGAAGGTCTCGCCCGACGCATCGTCTCCGGTGACGTGCCTGAGATCCTGCGCAATAAGCGCGTCATCTCGCTCGACCTCGGATCGATGCTCGCCGGAGCAAAGTATCGCGGCGAGTTTGAAGACCGCCTCAAGGCAGTCCTCAAGGAGATTGAAGAGTCGCAAGGTCAGATCATTCTCTTCATCGACGAACTGCACACCCTTGTCGGCGCAGGCGCAGCCGAAGGCGCCATTGACGCCTCGAACATGCTCAAGCCCGCTCTAGCGCGTGGCGAACTGCGCGCCATCGGCGCAACCACG
>DATBHX010000096.1:0-28887 GCA_036557225.1 Candidatus Angelobacter sp. | reverse complement strand
GGAATGAAACAGGCATTATTGCTCGATGACAATACAGCCCAGTTGACAGTCCGTGAGCTGGTCCTGCGCCAGGCGCAGATTCAAAGCCATGTGGCCACCCAGGGGCATAGTGCTCTGGCTCTGCTGCGCAGCGAACCGGGGCGGGAGAGGATCGGCGTGGTCGTGACCGACCACTTTATGCCCGATATGGATGGCGTGGAGTTTGTACGGCAGTTGCGCGAATTCAACCGCGACGTCCCGGTGATCGTGATCAGCGGCCAGCCCGGCGCTGATAGCGAATACGACGGCCTGAACGTGGTCTTTCGCAATAAGCCCTGCGAACCGGAAGACCTCATTTCCCTGGTCAAAACGGCCCTGGACGATTCCCAAAACGATTCCCGAGGTAAGGCCTCTGCCTAATTGAATCGTTGCAGCGGGCATGAAAGCATATTAAGCTCGAAACGATGCCTCTCTTAGGAAGCTTTTGTCTTTTATTCGCTTTAGCCCTGTCCCTGTACAGCTTTGTGGTGGGGATTGTGGGTGTGGTGCGCAAAGACGCCATCGGCGTTCGTCTGGCTGAAACGGCCCGGCGCGCAGGGATGGCCAGCTTTGCCGCGGTGCTACTGGCCGCAGGCGCCCTGGTGTATGCGGCGATGACCAATGATTTTTCCGTCGCCTACATCATGCAACACTCCAATAAAGCACTGCCGGGAGCCTACAAATTTGCCGCGCTCTGGTCCGGCCAGGAAGGCTCGCTCCTCTTCTGGTGTCTTTTGCTCTCTGCCTATGGCTTTGTTCTGCGCTTGCGGCATAAGGTTGACCAGCGCCTGGTGGCTACCGCTTCCATGGTGCTGGCGGGAATACAAGTCTTCTTTCTGATTCTGGTCACCTTTGTCGCCAAGCCGTTCGGCATGATGCGTACAGTCGTCGCCGATGGCAATGGCTTGAATCCCCTGCTGCAGTATCCGGAGATGGTGATCCATCCGCCGATGTTGTATCTGGGTTATGTTGGCGTCTCGGTTCCTTTCGCTTTTGGCCTGGCGGCGCTGATCATGCGCTATCCGGGCGAAAAGTGGATCCACATTACCCGCCGCTGGACCATGGTGACCTGGCTCTTCCTCACTTTTGGCATTTTCCTGGGTGGGCACTGGGCTTACAACGTGCTTGGCTGGGGTGGCTATTGGATGTGGGACCCCGTTGAGAACGCCTCATTCCTGCCCTGGCTCACGGCGACCGCCTTTCTCCACTCCGTGATGATGCAGGAAAAACGCGGCATGATGAAGGTCTGGAATATGTGGCTGATCTTCACCACCTTCCTGCTTTCGATTCTCGGCACGCTGCTGACGCGCTCCGGCCTGGTCAGTTCGGTACATGCTTTTGCCCAATCGAGCATTGGCGCATGGTTTATCGGCGATTATGGCTGGGCGGGTACACCGTGGCATTCCGTGCCTTATGCCTATCCGGGCTTCTTTTGGATCATCTTGGGCGTATGCCTCTGGTTCTACATCAAAAACCACGACCATTTGAAATCTGAGAATCAACTGGAATCGCTGGTCTCGCGCGAGTCCAGCTTCATGTTCAACAACCTGTTGCTCCTGGGCGCGACCTTCGCTGTGCTATGCGGAACCCTGTTCCCGATCCTTTCAGAAAAGGTGCGCGGGTACAAAATCACCGTTGGCGCTCCTTTCTTTAACAAGGTGATGATCCCAATTGGGCTGCTGCTGCTCTTCCTGACCGGCGTTGGCCCGCTACTGGCGTGGCGCAGCACCTCCGTGGGAAGCATCAAGAGGAACTTTACCTGGCCGGCTGTTTTCTCAGTCGTGGTGGGCGCAGCACTAATCGCCTTGAATCCGTCACAATTGAGCCTGCCGCCATGGATCGGCTTTGCCCATCTGGGCCCCTGGTTGAAGTCATGGTTTGGCGCGCTGGAACTCGCCAAGTTCTATTCCTGGCTGGCCTTCGTGATTGGCGCGTTGGTGTTCGCGACGATTGCCTCTGAATTCTTCCGCGGCGGACGCGTGCTCCAGGGCAAGCTCAACACCAACATTGTCCTTGCCATGTATCAGCTGATGCGTCGCAACATGCGTCGCTACGGCGGATACGTTGTTCACTTTGGCATTGTGGTTTTGTTCATCGGCGTTGCCGGCTTGGCTTTCAATGTTGACCAGGAGCAGGAAATGGGCCGCGGCGAGAAGATGACCGTCGGCCATTACACATTGGTGGGAGCAGACTACACGCAGGACGATAACGCGAACTACATCTCGGAGGCGGCGCTGGTGGACGTTTACAAAAACGGCCGCTTCCTCGTGACCCTGAACCCTGAGCTGCGCTTCTTCAAGGCCAATGGCGGCCAGCCCGACCACAAAGCAGCCATCCATTCCACCATGCTGGAAGACTTGTACGTGATCTATGAAGGCAAGAACCAGGACAACGGCCACCCTATCATCAAGGCGGCTGTGAATCCGCTGGTTTCCTGGGTTTGGATTGGTGTTCTGATCGTTGCTTTCGGCACCGGCCTGGCGCTGGTTCCTAATGCCGCTCCGATTACCGCTCACGTACCCAAGGCCGTTACCGTCGGTGCGATGGAAGGCCTGGACAAACAAGGGATGCAGCCGGCAGGGGTGGGAAAATGAAGCGATTAGCCAAATTTCTGCTACTTCCCTGCCTGGTTGTGGTCCTGATGGGGGCAGACAATCAGGAGGCACGCTTCCAGAATCTGGGCGGCAAAATCATGTGCACCTGCAGTTGCGAGCAGATGCTGCTGAAGTGCAATCACGTAGGCTGCCCCAACTCTGACCGCATGCGGCGCGAGCTGCGTGCCAATGTCATGAACATCAGCAATGACGAAGAGGTCTTGAACTGGTTTCGCAAGAATTGGGGCGTGACCGCCGTAGTGGAGCCGTCAACTCACGGCTTTGAACTAATGGCGTGGATCCTTCCCGTTGCCGGCCTTGGCCTCGGTCTTCTACTCGTGATCCTGGTGATTCATAACTGGAGGCTGCGCACTGCACCCGTGGCTCCGGCCGATGTCCATCTTGATCCAAAGCTTGAAGCGTTCCGCGCACGCGCCCACCAGGAGACCGAAATATGAATCCAGAACAATTCCTGGTGCTGGTCAAGATTTTTTGCAGCGTCTTTGCTTCCGGCGTGCTGATCTATATTTTTCTTCCCAGCCGCCAGACCGAGAGCGGCGAAACCAAGACCCGTGCCGCCTATCTTTACGAGCGCAAAGATGTGGTTTATGAGAATTTGCGCGACCTGAATTTTGAATTCAAAGCCGGCAAATTCACCCAGGCGGACTATGACGCCATGCGCATCGGCATGGAAGCCGAAGCAGCCCGTATTCTTGCCGAAATCGAAACCCTGGAATCCGCCAAGGCCTGAAGGAGCTTATCCCATTGAAACGCACTGCCACTCTTCTAATCCTGCTCGCCTGTTCCCTGGCCGCTACAGCAGACCCTATAAAAGGCGCGGTCAGAAACATGACCACCAACAAACCTTCCGTTGGTGATGAGATCACGCTCAAGAAGATCGGCAACGGCATGGAAGACGTAGGCAAGACCAAGACCAACGCCAAGGGCGAGTTTTCCTTCAACGTTCCACCCATGGAGCAGCCCTATATTGTCTGGATCCAGCATCAGGGTGTGACCTACACGCAACGCGCCGTTCCGGGAGGGCCGCCGGTGGCTGTCCGCGTGTTTGACGCAGCCGCAGAAATCAAAGAAGTCAACCTGGTTGAGCACGCCATCATCTTCAATGGCGGAGACAAGCCGGATACGCTTACCGGCGAGGAAATCTTTACTGTTGCCAACACTTCAAATCCGCCACGTACGCTGATGAGCGAACACACGCTGGAATTTTATTTGCCTGAAGGCGTGAGCATTACAGAATCGAGCGTGCGTTTCGGCAACGTCCCTGAAATCAAAACGGCGGTGATTCCGCAGGGTGAAAAGAATAAATATGCCTTCAAGTTCCCGATCCGTCCGGGACAGACGCAGTTTCATATTGCCTACACCCTGCCGTACTCCGGCAATTTGAAAATCGATCCCAAGTCAGGCGCTGTTCAGTCGCTGATCATTGTGGCGCCTGAGACCATGAAGTTTACGCCTGCAGACAAATCTCTCTACAAGGTCAACAATAACGCGCAATTCAAAGGCGTGAATTTCTATGTGGCCAAGAATGTTGGCTTGCAGCAGCAGACAGGATTTGAGATCGCAGGCTCGGGCGTTCTGCCTCGTGAATCGGAGCAGGCATCCGGTGGGGCTTCCGGCGAGGCCGGCAATCGTCCGGGCGGCGGACTGGGCGTGCCCAATGCAATGCCCGATCCGATGCAATCCGGCCAGTGGCTCTTTCTAGGCGTGTTGTCATTGTTTTTGACCGCGGGCGCGGTATTCGTCTTCACCTCCAATCAAAAACCAGTCCCTGTGACCGGAAAAGCCGGCAAGTCGCAGGACCGCGCAGGCGTCCTGCTGGAAGCGATGAAAGAAGAGGTCTTTCAGTTGGAATCAGACCGCCTACAGGGAAAGATTTCGCCGCAGGACTACCAGACCGCAAAGACAGCTTTGGATAAGACGCTGCAACGCGCGGTGCAGCGGCAATCCACCGGCAAAGCGAAATAAGAAAGCTGAAGCGGTTTCATACTGATGACCCTGATCGTCAAATCTTCGTCACTGCACGGCGCAGGAGTCTATACCACCGCGCCCATCAGGAAAGGCGAGCGTGTTCTGGAATACACGGGCCCGCGCCTGAGTTCGAAGGCGTGCGAAGGCATGTACGCGGACACCGAGGTCACCTATCTGTTTGCCATGGACGATCCCAACGTCATCATCGATGGCTTTGGCATGGCGGCTTTTGTCAACCACGCCTGCGATCCCAACTGCGAAACCGACCAAATCGATGACAGCATATGGATCCTGGCTTTGCGTGACATTGAGAGAGGCGAAGAGCTCACCTACGATTACAACCTCTTTGATGGCGACCCCGGAGAGAAAGCGCCGTGTTACTGCGGGCTGAAGGGCTGCAGAAAGACGATGTTTTCTGAAGAGGAAATCGTGCGGCAAAAAAAGATCCTTCGCCGGCGAAAGAAGCGCCGTGAAGCCGCCAAGGCCAAACGTCGCCGTCTGCGCAAAGCTGCTTAAGCTGTTTGGTGGGCTTCCCGACTCATCGGATCACTGCTGGGGCTGCGCGGGAGTCGCAGTTGCCGTGACCGGCTGGTCGAGGCGGATCACCATTCCTGTCTGTGCAGGAAGATTTACGTCTTTGCCCTTGGTCTCAAGAACATAGCCACCGCCGGCGAGCGCTCCGATGGCCAGCCCTTTGAGTGCAGCACCGAACGTGGTACCCGGTGCGCTGCCTATGCCTGAGGCTTTGACAACATCACGGCCTTGGGTTCCCTGCTGTACGCGGCCGCCATTGTCGGCTTTTTTAGAATTCATTCCATTCGTGTTGTTCACCGAAATCAGCGTGGCAGAGAGCGGAAGCGTCTGTCCGTCGGGCAGCACGACGTCACGGAAGCGTACGCTCAAGGGATTTTTATCCTTCAGGGCCGCAATGGTCTTCCCATCGTCGGCTTCAGCCACCTCGCCTTCCAGGCGAGCGCCAGCGGGGATCACGACATTCGTATTGCCACGCGCCGGTACCGCGATTGTGGCGGTGAACCTGTCGCCCGGCTTCGATGTTTTAGTGGAAAGAGGGGTATCCAGCGTTGCGCGAATCTCAGTGCCGGCAGCAATCTGGTCCACAGCAGCGACCGGCGAGCCCTGCCCCAGCGAAGCTGGATTTGCCGCTACCGGGGGAGTGGTCTGGCCCTGAACGGCGGCCACCACAAGCAGCGTGAACCAAACCAGTGTAGCTGCTTTGCGCATCAGGAAAATTTCCTCCTCGGGTTTTCATAGGTGAGAAGCCGCTTTAAAACCTTTTGGTTGGCTTTTCTCAGATCACTTTTTTCTGGATTCCAGCATCTCTGATACTGACAGAGCGGCGCGTATAATTTCTATTTGAGGACTTTTACCCAGGAGTTCCGATTTGACTTCGATGAATGGCCAGCCAGCCAAACCACGCGTACTCGTGGTGGATGATGAGCGGGTGATCGCAGACACACTGGCGATTATTCTCAACAAGAATGGATTCGACGCGTCAGCCGTGTACACTGGAACCGCGGCGGTGGATCGCGCCCGCGATACCAAGCCGGACCTGATCATCAGTGACGTGATCATGCCGGACATGAACGGCATTGAAGCCGCAATCCGGATCCGGCAGATCCTTCCCGGTTGCAAGATCCTGCTGTTCTCCGGCCAGGCCGCTACAGCCGATCTGCTGGAGAAAGCCCGCGCTCAGGGACATGAGTTCGAGATCCTTGCCAAGCCGGTCCATCCGCAGGATTTGCTGGCCAAGCTGAGAAACTAGCGGCTGACAATCACCTGATCAAAGCTCTCTTCGGCCTTCCATCGCCTTCAGCATGGTCACTTCGTCGGCATACTCAATATCGCTGCCGGCGGGGATACCAGTGGCAATGCGCGTGACCCTCAGTCCGGGTCGCTTCAACAATCCGCTGAGATGGACCGCCGTGGCTTCGCCTTCAATGGTTGGATTGGTGGCGATGATAACCTCGTCCAGACTTCCATTTTCAATCCGCTTCAGCAGCGAGGGGATACGCAGTTGGTCAGGCCCAACCCCGTGCAACGGGGAAATAGCGCCGTGCAGGACGTGGTAAACGCCGTTGTAAAAACGGGCTTTTTCGATCGAAGCGATGTTGGTGGGCTCTTCCACCACGCAGACCAAACGTTGGTTGCGGGTCGGGCTGGAGCAGTAGCTGCACGGGTCAACATCAGTGATGTTATTACATACAGAGCAAAGATGAAGTGTTTCTTTAAGATTACGGACAGCGGCCGCAAGGGCCTCGGCGTCGTCATCACTGGAACGCAGGATGTGGAAGGCCATGCGCTGCGCGCTCTTGCTGCCAACGCCAGGAAGCTTCTTTAATTCATCGATGAGTCGAGCCATAGGCTCGGCAAACTTGGACACAAGTGGCCTCTAGAGTCCGGGAATTCCCATGCCGCCCAGCATTCCACCCACGGTGGACTGCATGGCTTCGTCAACTTTCTGCGCTGCTGCGTTGAAGGCGGCGGTGACCAGGTCCTGCAGCATCTCCACATCACCGGATTTGACGGCTTCGGGATCGATTCTGGTTCCCAGCACCTGCTTCTGTCCGTTCATCTTCACCGTGACAGTGCCTCCGCCGGAAGAAGCTTCGACGACGGTCTGCTTCATCTTTTGTTGCAAATCCTGGGCCTGCTTTTGCGCATGCTCCAGCATTTCCTGAAATTGGCGTGAATTAAACCCGCCCATACGCTCTCCTAGTTTTTTGCCCGATGATCAATCACGGTGCGGATCTCCGCGCCGAATTTTTCCCGCATGCGCTGCACGACTGGATCTTCCGTGGCCCGGCTGCGCGCGCTGGCGCCGTTCTGCGGACGCACAATCACGGGCGCCGAACCGTTCCCTTCCTTTTTTGCACCGCCAATAATGTTGAGCTTCAGTGGCCGGCCGGCTGCAGCGCTGGCGGCAGTGTTCGCGATCTGCCTCTGTTCGGCGTTAATCAAGAACTGCACCACCGAGCCGGGCTGGGAAACAGTCACCGTCAACTCATTGCCCTGGATCGCCACGGAGCCTTCCGACAAAGTCGCTACCAAGTTGCCGGCGTTCGAGGTTTGCTCCAAGGCTTCCAACACGCGGCCCAGAATCATGCCTGCATCCGTGAGCGGCCCAGCTTCTTCCACCGCAACGGCTACGGCCGTCGCCGTGGTTTGTGACTGCACTTGTGGCGCTGCAGAAAGCTCAGGGTCAAAGCTTCTGGTTTTGCGGGCACGGTCGGCTTCGAACGGGGAAACGTAATCTTGCTTCGGCGCAGGACCTCCGGCGGCAGGAGAGCTTGCTGGTGCAGCAGGTGCCGGTCGAAGTGCCGCCTGCTGTGACGGCGCAGCGCTTTTCTGTGGTCCAGCTTTCGGAGCTTCTCCGCCGACGGAGCTCAAAATCTGCTCCAGCGGCAGCATGCGCTGCGCATGAACCAGCTTCAAGACTCCAAGTTCCAGATGGAAGCGCTGTTCCTGGCGATATCCAAGCTCATCAAAGGTGCGCAGCATGATCTGCAGGAAACGGGCCAGGTCTTCTTCAGAAAACTGTTCCGCAACGCGACCGACGCGCGCACGCTCGTCAGAGGAGATCTGCAGCAATTGCGAGTCTGAGCCGGCAACCTTGGCTACCACGGCATTGCGCAAAAATCGCACGAGCTGTTTTGCAAAATGAGCAGGATTGTGGCCCTCGGTCATGAGCCGGTCAAGCAGGCGCAGAGCTTCGTCGCTCGAGCTGCGAGCCACCGTGCCCATCAGCTCTTCCAGAACTTCCGAACCAACGTTGCCGACCAGTCCGCGCACCAACTCGCCATTGAGCTTCGCCCCGCAACAGGCGATGGCCTGATCCATGATGGAGAGCGCGTCACGCATGGAGCCATCGCCGGCTTCCGCCAGGACGGCGAGAGCTTCTTCATCGGCCTGGATCTTCTCTTTGCCGGCGATCTCACGCAACTGGCCAACGATCTCGTCAAACTTGACCGCATGAAAGCTGAAGTGCTGGCAACGGGAGCGTATGGTCTGCGGGATGTCCTCAGCCTGCGTAGTGGCCATCATAAAGACAATGTGCGGCGGAGGCTCTTCCAGGGTCTTCAGCAGAGCATTAAAGGCGGCATCAGTAATCTGATGGGCTTCGTCGAGGATATAAATCTTGTAGCGATCGCGGGCAGGCCGGTAGCGCGCGGCATCACGCAGTTCACGGATTTCATCGATGCCGCGATTGGTGGCCGCGTCAATTTCAATCACGTCAACCGAGCTTCCGGCACGGACCTCGACGCACGATTCGCAAACACCACAGGGCTCCGGCGTTGGCTTGTCCGCTTTGCCATCGACTCCGCGGCAGTTCAGAGACATAGCGAGAATGCGTGCGATGGTGGTCTTGCCGATCCCGCGATGTCCGCTGAAGATATAGCCGTGCGCGATCCGCTGCTGCTCGATGGCGTTTTTGAGCGTTCGGGTGACATGCTCCTGGCCAATCACCTCGGAAAAGCGCTGTGGACGGTATTTACGGGCTAAGACCTGGTAACTCAATCTGATCCTTTGCTACGCTGAACCCTATCGCTGATGCTGAAACTTCGATTATACCCTTGAGGACAGCGCTCATTTTCAACAGCTGAGCTTTCATTGCATCGCGATCAGTCTTGTTTGTTGTCAGTGACTTGCAGAGGGTGCGGGCTTTGCGAAAGCAGCGCCGCCGGGCTTCTCTACGCCCGACCAGACAAGGCGATGGAAGGTCTCATCCATTTCGGCGGCCGAGACCGGCATACCACGATCGATCCACCAGTTCAGCATGGAAAAGAGCGCACCGGCGAGGCCGTGCGCCTGGGCCGCATACGTCCCCGTTTTCGCACCAGGCAGCTGGTTCAACTTCAGCAACCGCTTCTCGATGGCCCGGGCAAATTCTCCGCGCCCCTGTTCCATCACGTCGTGGATCTTACCGGCTGCGGTAAGAGCATCAACGAAGCTTTTGGCTTCGGCCACATGAGCAAACAGCTCCTGGACCGGGGCCACACGTTGTGATTGTTCGCCGCTCCGTTCAATCAGGTTGGAGAGCATTTCCCAGAAGTCCTCAACATCGCTGAGGAACAGGTCTTCCTTGTCACGATAGTGGCTGTAAAAAGTGGAACGGCTCACACCGGCACGATCGAGAACATCCTGAACCTTGATGGAATGAAACGGCCGCTGCTGGATCAATTCGACCAACGCATCGCCGAGGACGTTCCGTGTTCGCAGCGCGCGGCGGTCAGCCTTTGGTTTGGCCGCAGCCTTGAGTTTTAGCTGCGCTCCTTTCTTCCATGTCGGCTTTTTTCCGGACATACTCGGCCTCTTTGTTCGGTAACTGGACATTTCGAGCAGAGCGCTATTGACGGTCCTGGCAGTTCAACTCTAAGTTCAGAGCCATGACTGATGATCGCAAGAGTGGCATGGCATTAATTGCAGGAATGGTTGGAACCATTATAACGATGGCGCTGCACCCGACGGCGCATGACCTTACCGCTCCCGGACATTCCGAAGCCATGAGCCAGCTGAACGTGGCGGTCCATTCCCTTGCTCTGGTATGCATTCCGATTTTGTTTCTGGGAGCGATTGGCCTGACCAAGCGGCTGAATGCTCCAGACCGCCTGGCTTTGGCGGGCCTGGTGCTGTTCGGCTTTGCAGAAGTCGCAGTCATGATTGCCGCAGTGGCAAGCGGCCTGATCGCACCTGGCCTGATTCATCACATGATGGCTGCAGAGCCGGGTACCGCCAGCGTATGGACCGCAGTGTTGGCTCTCAATGGACACATCAACCAGGCTTTCGCTCTGGTCTTTGTTGTAGCCTCTTCAGCCGCCATCGTGCTGTGGTCGTCGGCGATTCTTGAGAACAGGGCCTTTGTTCGTGTGCTGGGAATCTATGGCTGGGTTCTCGGTCCGGTGACGATTCTGGCAGTTGTCTCCGGCCACCTTCGGCTCAACGTGCACGGCTTTGGGCTGGTAGTCCTGCTGCAGGCGATCTGGTTCATCACTGCGGCGGTGCAATTATGGCGGAGCAACGATGCAAGCAGCCAGTCCGTTGCCAGCGAAACACGGGGCGTATGAGCAACGCGGTTGTGAGCTGCGCGAAAAAATCTCGGCAAAGACATCCGATACTTTGCCTTCGCATCTCAACAAGTATCCGAAGGTATCACGGCGCAAGTTAACAGGCTTGGCAATCATCCGATAACCGGTTCCCATCCTCATATAAGCGGAGCCGCGCCACAAGCCATGAGCGCAGGCGCCTTCCGGCTTGGAACAACGATGCCCCTGAAATCTCCTCCGGCTGAGAAGTGCCTGCCCATTGATGCACAACAAGAACAGTTCGTGAAGGGAGACGAAAAATGGCAACTCAGGATTTAAAAGGCAGAAAGATAGCCATACTGGCGACAAACGGCTTTGAACAAGACGAGCTTCTGAAGCCACGTGAGGCCCTGGAGCAGACCGGGGCAGAGACCACGGTAATTTCATTACAGCCGGGCAAAATAAAGGGCTGGAACCATACTGACTGGGGCAAGGAGATCCCGGTGGATCTCACCGTGGAACAAGCGAAAGCCGGGGACTTTGACGCGCTGCTGCTGCCGGGTGGGGTGATCAATCCAGACAAGCTGCGCATGGAGCCGAAAGCGGTCGCGTTCGTCAAATCGTTCTTCGATGAAGGCAAGCCCGTGGCTGCGATCTGTCACGGTCCCTGGATGGTCATTGAAGCCGGAGCAGCCAGGGGGCGCAAGATTGCCTCATGGCCATCGCTTAAAACTGACATTCGCAACGCCGGCGGCGAGTGGGTCGATCAGGAGGCCGTGACAGACGGAAATCTGGTTTCCGCGAGAAAACCGGATGATATTCCCGCGTTTAACCGGGCCTTGATTGACTTGATCAGCCACGCTCGCGTCAGACAGGCTGCCTGAACGACGCAATGAACGCAAGGAAGCCGGTGGATTTGACAACCCTGATGGTGACTATCAATACTTGAATTCTCTTCACCAAAGGAGGGCCTTCTATGCCGGCTTCCCTGCACTCCAATCGATTTCCAAATGAAAACCCTGAATATCGCGAAGCACGCGACCGCCTTCTTGAAGCCGAGATGGCTCTGCGCAGGCAGACGGAAGCCGTCGCCGCCATGAGGCGAGCACTGCCGCCGGGCGGGCTCCTGAAGGAAGATTACGTCTTTGAAGAAGGCGCGGCGGACATCAATGACTCGACCACGATCCGCAAGACGCACCTGTCTGACCTGTTCAGTCCGGGCAAGGACACTCTGGTGATTTACAGCTATATGTTCGGTCCGCAGATGGCGGCGCCTTGCGTTTCCTGCACCTCAATCCTCGATGGATTGAATGGTTCAGCGCCGCACATCCGCCAGCGTGTGAATTTTGCCGTGGTAGCCAAATCACCGATTGCACGGATTCGTGAGACAGCCCGCGGACGAGGCTGGAAGAACCTGCGGCTGCTATCTTCGGTCAACAATACATACAACATGGACTATCACGGCGAGTCGGCCAAGGGAGACCAACTGCCGTCGCTGAATGTGTTTGTCCGCCGCGACGGTAAGATCTATCACACTTACAATACAGAGCTTCTGTTTGCGCCGCAGGAACCGGGCATGGATGGCCGGCATGTGGATTCCGTCTGGCCGATCTGGAACATGTTTGATTTCACACCCGATGGACGTGGAAAGGATTGGTATCCGAAGCTGAGTTATGAGGCGCCGCTGGAGCAGATAAGGAAATCAGGGGATTGACGGGTTCTTACCTCAGCGGCTAAAGCCGCCAATTTCAGCGGCTTGAAACGCAGGCATAAATGCCTGCTCCACCCTCTGGTACCAGTGACTCATGGTGCGGAAAGCGAATTCAAAAAGGGCGCTCGCGCAGCGCCCCTTTTAAGATTCAAACAGGCAGACAGTCTATGGTGCTTCAATCAACTCCAGCTTGCCGTCTTTCTTGCGGTGCAGCACCTTGACCCGGCCCTGAGGATCGCGAAAGACGAAAACCTCGCGATCGCGGAATTCGGCCTCTTTGACGGCCTCTTCCAGTGTCAGCGGTTTGAATGAGACCGAGTCAGAGCTTTTGGTTACATGCGCTTCGGTGATCCTCACGACGTTGGGAAAGCTGTGGACCTTCACCGGAACGGCCGTGGTCAGGTCTCCACCCACTGCGATGGCGACGCTGATCTGCTCCTGCTGTTCTCCGGCCTGTTCCATTTTCTTGCGGGCCTGGCGCTTCTTGCTTCTCCAGCGTGTCTTGTACTTCACGGCCTGCCGTTCAATGCGGTCGAGCGCGCCGCCGATCGCGGTGGTCATGTCCTGGGCCTCGGAGAGGCCAACGATGGGCGGATGATTGCGCACCGTTATGGTGATCTCCGCGATGTGACGCCGCTTCTCCGTGGACAGGATCACGTGCGACTCAAAGCTGCTGCCTAAGATTTTCTGGATTTTTTCAAGCCCGCCTTCGACCTGCTTGCGAGCGATAGGAGTGATTTCAAATTGCCGGCCAGTATATTCGACGTTCATTGACTCCCTCCTGAAGTGTTTGCCACTGAGAGTCGTCTGCCGGTGCCTGGGAGAAATCGGCACGGTACAGGCGGCTGTAACGTCATTTCTGGAAACGCCGGCGCGGGGTGGGGCCGCGATTCCAGGCCTAATTCTTGACCCTCCTTTGATGTGTGCTGGGTATTTTCATGTCCTCTCGATATTTGGCTACAGTGCGGCGCGTTACCTGTATGCCCTGGGACTGTAAGATGCGCGTAATCTGGTCATCGGTTAGCGGACGCGCGGGGTCTTCCTCTTCGATCAGCTTCTTGACTCTCCGTTTCAGAATCAGCAGCGATGTTCCCGCGCCCTCCGGCCCCTGCACGCTCTCAGAAAAGAAGTAGCGCAGTTCGAAGACGCCTTGCGAGGTGTGCACATACTTGCTGGCAACGGCGCGACTCACGGTGGAAGGATGAACGCCAATCTCCTCGGCCACTTCCTTGATCATCATGGGCTTGAGCTGGTCGATGCCATGATCGAGAAACTCACGCTGGCGGCCGATGATGGCGTAGCAAACTTTCAAGATGGTCTGGCGGCGCTGCTCAATGTTCTTGATCAGCTGCACCGCAGACTTGTAGCGCTCTTTTACATAAGATTTGACGTCGCGCTCCACGCCACCGTCCTGATTGAGCATACGGCGATAGGTCGGGCTGACGCGGAGCTGCGGCAGGTCTTCGTCATTCATCAGCACCAGGTACTCGTCGCCGTGCTTTACGAAAGCCACGTCAGGCTCGATCAGCTTGGGTTCAATTTTGTTGTAACGCAGACCGGGCTTGGGATCGAGCGTGCGGATAAACTCATGCGCCTGGATCACCGCTTCCATGGGCCGGGCAATGGCCTTGGCGATCTCTTTGTATTGCTTGTTCTGCAGGAAGTGCAGCTGTTTGTCGACAATCTTGAGCGCGTCTTCCACCACCTGGTCATTCTCTGGATCGTCCGAACCTTCCATATCGCGCGTCCGGAGCAGATATTCAAGTTGCGCGACGAGGCATTCACGCAAGTCTCGGGCTGCAACGCCAACGGGATCAAATTGCTGTATCAACGCGATCGCTTCACGGAGGTCTTCACGGGTGAACTGCAGCACCGGCGCCAGACCGTTGCGTTTTTCCGCGGCCACGGCTTCAGGCACGGGTTCGTGTGAGACAACCAGTTCCAGATGCGATGGTTCAGCTGGTGATTCTGCGAAAGACGCTTGCCCATTCGCGGCATCGGGAGTCGTCTCCGCGGGGCTTGTCTCACCGGTCAATTCCTGCTCATGGGCAACGCCCATCAACTCATCTTCGGACGCGGTGAGGTAGCCATCTTCATTCAAATTGCCGATTACCAGTTCAGCAGCGGCACGAACCGCAGTGCGGACAGTTACAGAACCGAGCTGCCACAGCAGATGATCAGTGAGCGTGCCTGGCTTGGAAAGAAAATTTTCAAAAGAAGGCCGGTCGATTTCTTCGAGATCAGCGGAGTTGCGATAGCCAGGATCGAGATAATCTTTGAAAAACGAGCCGAAATCGATCTCGTCAAATGGGTCTTTCTTGTCGGCTTCAGGGGGGGACTCTTTGTCCTTGATTTCCTGAGCATCCTGGCGGTCCTGGGCCTCTTCGCGGCCGGCGACTTCGTCGAGCAGCGGAACGGATGAATCCAGCTCTTCCAGAACAGGATTCTCCACCATTTCGGTGTTGATCATCTCGCGCAGCTCCAGCTTGTTGAGCGCGAGCACGCTCACCATCTGGACGAGCCCCGGAGTGAGAATCTGCTTCTGTGAGACCCTCAGGTTCAGTTTGTTCTGGAGTAAGACCATCGGTGTATCTTCACTATGGCATCTTTAGGCCGCGGCCTAAAGAGTACCGTCGTAATTTGAGCTTTTCTTGAGCGCTTACGACCAACTTACCAAATAAATAGCTGTTGATAAGCGCCCCTCACTAACTTTTTCATCTTACAATCCCGAAACTTTCACTTAACACTTACAGAGCACTCATACAAACGAAAAACTTTCGCCCAAATAAACTCGCTTCACCTCGGGATCGTTCCCCAACTGCTCTGGCGTGCCGGTGCGGAAGATACGGCCTTCGTTAATAATGTAGGCACGGTCGGTGACTGATAGCGTTTCCCGCACGTTGTGATCGGTAATCAGGACGCCGATGCCGCTGCCTTTCAAATCAAAAATAATCTTCTGCAGGTCGAGCACGGCAATGGGATCGATGCCGGAGAAAGGTTCGTCGAGCAAAATGAATTTTGGTGCGATGCAAAGCGCACGGGCGATCTCAACGCGTCGCCGTTCGCCGCCGGAAAGCGCGTATCCCATGTTGTTGCGGATGTGGCCGAGGCCCAGCTCATCGATGAGCTGGTCGCGTTTGCGCCGGCGCTCCTGCCAGGTAATCGGCTGAACTTCGAGCACGGCCATAATGTTCTCTTCCACCGTGAGTTTGCGAAACACGGACGGTTCCTGCGGCAGGTAGCTGATTCCATAGTTCCGGGCCCGCAGGTACATAGGCACCTCGGAGATATCCTGCCCGTCGACCAGGACACGACCGCTATCCGGGGGCACCAGTCCCACCGTCATATAGAAAGTCGTAGTCTTTCCGGCCCCGTTCGGACCCAGTAAACCTACTACCTCAGCCTGATTGATATGGAGACTGACGCCGTTGACTACCCTGCGTCCGCGGTACGATTTTGCGATGTCGTCCGTGGCCAGAGTCTGCATCTACTTCTTGCTCGCGTCTTGAATCCTTGTTGAAGTCTGGGTTTGGGAAGTTTCTCCGCTACCTACGAGCACCCTACCATCGTGAGTAAAAAAAGTCAACGAATCACCCGAGATTTCGCCCCGTTCGGCATCAAAAATGCTAGGGCGATGACCTTCGGTGCCAGTTAAGACCATTTTTTCGTCGGCAGCCGTGTAGACGAGTTGGTTGCCGGTGGCCTTTCTTCCCGCCTGCTGGATGTGTATATCTCCTTGCGCTACAATATGATCCAGTTGGCCTGCGCTTTGGTTATCAGCCTGCGCGCCCTTAGGCAGCAGGATCACGTCGACGTGATCAGCATTGATGGTCGTGTCTTCAGCCTTCACCAAAACTTTGCCCGTAAAGACCGCTTTGCGCTCTGAATCGACGTAGGAGAGCCGGTCTGAGGTTACGTTGACCGGCGTGAGCTTTCCATTCTTCCCTTTTTGCACAAAAACTGATGCAACTTGCACGGTCTGGTTACCCTGGGCCTGCAGGCTGCGGTGGGTACGATCAAAGCTGATTTGTGGCGCTTCCACGATATTGGCGCCCTGCCAGAGACGGCCCTGCGTATAGCGAGCTACGCCAGTGGCCTTGCTGGCAGTAACAGTGGCGCCCGTCACGTGAACAGGATCACTGCCGCCAAGCATGGCGCCATTCGGCTGCGCTTTCAGGCCGGTAAAGGTGGTTTTGACGTTGTTCTGTGCGAAGGCGTTGCGGGTTTTGCGATTGAGCTGAATGGTATCGGCCGTCAGGGTTCCGGAAGCGGTATCGACCACGCGAGGCGAGCCGGAGAGCACGATGGTTTCATCGGCGGCGCGATAGTCGGCGCGTTCGGCTGTAGCGGTCTGCGTGTCTTCCTGATAGTGAAAGTCGCCGGTTTGCTCAGCGGAAACGATCTCGCCTTTGTCATCGAACTTCGCGCGCAGTTCGCGCGCGGTAAGAATGCGATCAGGCTTGCCCGGGGCGGAGTCCACAATCTTTGTGTCGGGCGTGCCGTAGAGCGCGGCGGGACGGTTCTGCGCATTGAAGGTGGTTTCAAAGCGGCCGGCACTGATGGTGGTCTTCTCGCCATTCTTTTCCATCACGATCTCAGCCGGACCGGAGGAAGTGGTTCCTTTCTCGAGCGTCTTGCCGTCTTTGGCGACGAAGAGATCGATTGCGTTGGCGTGAAGCTCCTGTGCCTTTCCAGCCGGCCCCTGCTTGAGCCGCACAGAATCCTCAGCGCGGGCCTTGGTCACACGGTTCTCCGGGCCGAAGGTCAGGAAGATCTGGCGTGCGCTGCCCTCGGCCGGTGATTCGCCGTTCTGGCCGACAAAGGTCACTCCGCCGGAGAGCGAGCCGGCACGGGCCTGGTTGGCATCGGCCATGCTCATCTCGCCTTCGGCGGCGTGGACTTCATAGCCCTTGGGGCCGGCTTTGAAAGCCTGCAGATTGCCGGAGGCGGTGAGGTGGTCAATGTTGTTGTCATCCCGCATGAAGACCGTGACTCTGTCTGCTGCGATGGTGCGCTGCGCTTCTTCCACTTTGGCCGATTGCAAAATGATTTTGCTGGGATCTTTGGTGATGGTCGCCGAGCGGCCATTGATGGTGGCTTTGCGCTTTCCTGTGGTGATGATCTTGACTGCGGACTTTAGCGTAAGAACTCCGCCGTGCGAGTCGTACACAGCGCCGACGGCGGAGCCATTGGCTTCAGGCACGCGGAATTCGATCAGCGCCGGAGTCTGCGCGATCCCCGTATTCTCGTTGAAAGTAAGCCCGCTGGTTTTTACGTGGATGAGGTTTCGTGTTTCGGCGGCAGGTTTATGATCAGGGCTGGTGCTGGCGGAGGTGGCTTCCAAATCGATGTGGACGTCGCCTTCCGCGGTGATGATCTTGGCCGCGGGATCATAGGAAAAATCAGCGCCATAGATCTGGTCAGAGCGGTCCTGGTTCCGTCCAAAGACAATAATACTGACGTCATGCAGCGCAGCCTTGCCGCCCTCTTTGTATTGCTGCACGTTGGCGGCGTGGATGGTGAATAGCGTCTTGCCGCCTTCTGAATGCGAATAGGTAAAGCCGGTGGCGACTTTGTCGACGTTCGAAGGTATCTTCGTGTTGACCTTGGGAATCTCGCGCCTGCCGCTCAGGATACCGCGAAAGTAGATGCCGGTTACGATGACGATGATCAGCACCGCGCCAGCAGCCAGGAGCCTTCGCACATGTCGGCGATCAAGAGGCATTGATGTAATGGTAATTGCACGCGCTTCACGGGAGCAATTGGCAAATGGCAATTAGCAATTCGCTCGGTTTTTGATGGCCTGAAATACGATCTCGAGAGCGGAACCGTGTCGAACGACGAATCGTCAATCGCCAGGCCCTGGTTCTAGTACTTCATGACAAGCGTGCCCGCGATCATGTCATGCAGGGCGCGCTTGCGGTCCGTGAAGCCAGCCATGATGAAGCCGATATACATGATCATGCCGGACAAGATCTTGCCAAAGAACCTGCCGGTGGCCCGGGCGAAGGAAATTCTGTTACCGGCCTCGTCGGTTACTTTGAGCCGCAGGAGCTTCTTGCCCACGCTGCCCTGCCATGACGAAGAGGTCAGCAAAGCGTCATAGAGCCACACGCCTGCCAATGCGATTAGACCGAAAGTAAAGGCTGTGCTGAAGATGGCTGCAATCATCGCCGGATCGGGCGGCTCGCCGCTTCTTTGCGCGTCCTGAATGATCGGCATCAGGCGGGGAAAGACGAGAATGAAATAGAAGGGTGCTGCGACCGCGCTGACGATAATACGATCGATGACGTAGGCCAGGAAGCGGATCCAGAAGCCACCATAGGGCGACGATGCTGCCGACGCGTACGCCGGCGGCTGACCGTAGGCAGGCTGTGCAACGTAGCCGGGTGACGCCGGCTGCAAAGGTTGAGGCGCCGTGCCTCTGGGCCACAAAGCCGCTCCACATTTCTGACAAAACTGTGATGCGCTTTCGTTCTGCGTGCCGCATTTGGAGCAGAATACGTTGTCCGCCATACCGGGGACTATACCGCGACTCGCGAGCTAGGTGCAAACCGATTGGGTCGCAGCGAGAGTCCTTCTGAAGTCTTCCAGGGTGAGCTCAAGTCCGCCGAAGTCAGGATGCGAGTTCATGCCGACGGTAAAGACCACGTCGAGTACATCGCCAGGCTGGAGAGGCTCTGCCTGCATACGCTCAGCCATCCGCCAGCCAACAGCTTCATAAGTAAAGCTGGGCCTGGAATCCTTGAGCTTCTGGTTCACGCGCAATTTGATGTGCTTATCTTTCAGGATCTTTGGTGGAAGCAGCAGGTTAACAGCGTTGCAGGCAAAGACCGGGACAGGATTGCCCTGGCCAAAGGGCTCAAGGCGACCGAGCTGATGAAACAGTTCAGGAGTGACTGCGGTGAGCGGGATCTCTGCGTCGATCAGCACTTGAGGAACCAGATCTTCGGAAGTGAGCCTGGTTTGTGCGTAGGTATTCAGCCGTTGTTTTAAGAGCGGAACATCTTTGCTGGGCAGGGCAAATCCAACCGCGTGCTCGTGTCCACCAAAGCGGGTGAAGAGCTCGTGGCATGATTCCAGCGCGTCGAGCAGATGAAAGGCTGAGATCGACCTGCCGGAGCCGTGGGCTTCTTCCCCTTCTTTGGCGATCACCAGGGCCGGGCGTCCGGTCTTTTCTACGACGCGGGAGGCCACAATGCCGACCACGCCGCGATGCCAGCCATCGCCGTCAAAGACCATACAGTATTTGCCGGTGAGATCCGGTTCGGCGGCAAGCTGCTCTTCGATCGCCGCCACGATCCGCGCTTCTTCTTCCTGGCGCTCAAGGTTGAGCTGGTTCAGCTTATCGGCGATCTCCTTGCAACGGCTCTGATCTCTGCAGGTAAAGAGCTCGATCACATCGCGCGCCACGTCCATGCGTCCGGCGGCGTTGATGCGCGGCCCAAGACGGAAGCCCACATCGCCTGCAGCCAAGGCGCGTCCATCGTTCAGACCGGAAACCTCCATGAGCGCTTTGAGCCCGCCGTTCACCGGACGGCGCAAGCCTTCCAAACCAAGACGGGCGATGATCCGGTTTTCGCCCACAAGAGGAACCGCGTCAGCAATGGTGGCGATGGCAACCATCTTAAGAAACGACGGAATCAGGCGAGCCTGGTCAGTCGCATCTTTGAATTTGGCAAAGAGCGCTTGAGCGATCTTGAAAGCAACGCCGGCGCCGCACAGCTCCTTACAGGGATAGTCGCAGCCCTGCTGGTTGGGATTGAGAACAGCCAGCGCATTAGGCACGCCTTCATGCGCCTCGGGAAGGTGATGGTCGGTGACGATCAGATCAAGTCCGACACGGCGCGCAGTTTCGGCAGCCTGAAAAGCGCGTATGCCGGTATCAACGCTGATCACGACCTTGATTCCTGCAGCGGCAGCACGTTCGATCACATCGTCTTTGATTCCGTAGCCTTCTTTGATCCGGTGCGGAACATGAAAGTCGGCAGCGCCGCCGCAAAGCTCGATTGCGGTCTTCAATATGACGACGGCGGAGGTGCCGTCAACGTCATAGTCGCCGTAGATGAGGATGCCTTCCCTGTTCGCGATGGCCGCGCTGATGCGTTCGACCGCCGTGGTCATACCACGCATCAGGTAGGGCGAGTGAAGGTCGTGTAGCGCGGGAGAGAGATATTGCGCGGCAGTGGTTGCAGTTACGCCGCGCAGGGCGAGCAACCGGGCGATCAGGGGAGTGACTTTGGCCTCAGCGCGAAGAGTTTCGATAAGGGCAGGATCGGGGTTGGCGTGGAACCATCTCACCTTTTCTTTATAACTCAATCGCCTTTTAAAAGGGAGCGACTAGCCGGTCTGCAGAGAACGAGATTAACGCTGAAAGAATCAGTGATGAAGCCCGAAGGGCGAAACAGCCTAGCCCAGGCGCGTAAGCCCTGGGTACGCATAGGTCGAGCAAGAGCCCCGTAGGTGGCGACACGAATTAATCAAAAAGGTGTTCCGGATCGTAGGAAATGCCATGCTTCTTCAACATCGCAATAAATTCTTGTTCAAAGGTAAATTTGCGATGATGCTTTTTTTGATTGTCAATGTACTTGATGACCGTTGATACATTGGAAGAGCTGACGGAAAATGCGCCATAACCTTCTTGCCATGCGAATTTGATTCCTTTTGCGCGAATCCATTTTGACGAATTCGATTTGATCAACGTAACCGCCCTGACGAGAGTGATCGTAGGCGGTAAACGAAAGAGCACATGAATGTGGTCCTCAATCCCGCCAACGGCAAAGGCAAGCATGTTCTGGTTTTTGCAGATTCCAGCAACATAGGCCCACAGGCGTGGCTGGAGATCTTTCGAAATAAGTTTCAATCGGTTCTTGGTGCTAAAAACCAGATGGATGTGGTTTTGTGCGTAGCTGTGGGACATTTCCTCACCTTTAGGGCGGCCATCTTACAACATGATTGTGTGTCGCCCCCTACGGGGCTCCATCAAATCTTCTAACGTTTACCCAGGGCGTACCCACCCCAGCTCGCGCAAAACCAGCGCGCGCAGGGGACCCCGGTTACGCGCCTGGGCTAGGCTATTTCGCGCCTGCGGCGCTGAAGCTTAGAGATCAAACCACGGATTATTAACAAACGTCGACTAACGCGCGCTCGCTTTACGGCCGTCGGGATGACGAGTCTTGGGAGGAGGTGATTATTGCATTGGTCGAAGTTTGCGCGAAGAATAAATACTTTCGGTGCAGATTGAAAAACTTTCATAAACTTCGTCATCCCGAACCCGTCAGCGAGCAAGCGTTTTCTTCAGCTTGCGAGTAGGGGTGAGGGACCTTGCGCTATCGGAGTTATCAAACTATAGGACTGCCAAATTTTTCTGCTTTAAATTCTTCTGCGCGCGCCTAACAATATTCGAAACTTACTGACCCGCTAGTGCCTCTACGCTTCTTCCTCATCGTCCTCGTCGATCAGAATGCCGTCATAGTCGTCGGCTGCGGTTTCCAGGCGCTGGTAGGTTTCGTACCACGGCGTGGAGACTTCATAAAGAAACATGATGCCCTGGCAGGGAAAACCGATCTGTACATAACCGACTTTGCCGATAAAGCTGCGCAGCCAGCCTGCTTCTTCCAGATCTTCTTCATTCATGTACTCAATTTCCTGGAGGCGGTTCACCAGCAGATCAACGTCTTCCTTATCGAGGGCAACGTGATTCATGGTGACAAAGCTCACGTTGGAGGCCTTGGCCAGTTCGACAAAGTCTTTCCAGGCGTCGGGGTGGTCCTCATCGGACGCCCAGGGTACGCTGGCAACGTCCTCACTTACGTAAGCGCTGAAGCGGCGCAAGCCATGGCCTTCAATGAAGGCGACCATGTCATCTTTCAGATTTGTCAGGTCCTGGTCCATCAGGGTTCGAAAACATCATATCGCGTTCGCGCGGGAAAGATGAAAGCGGCCCCTTGTGCCCTCTAGTATTCAGGCGGTTTTGCCTTGTCGAAAAGTGACTCAGTAAACGTCATTCATCGTTGTGTCCGTTTCCGAACAGCGCGTTGCATTAGTGAACACCCTAGGGGGCTATTTTTCGCGTCGCTCGCCGAGGTTTGGCTATTAGTTTCAAGGGGTTACAATCAGTGCCATTTCGGCCCAAAAAGTGCGATTCAAGTTCGTGCTGAACGTGAGCAAGAAATGCAGTCAGGAACGATCAGGTAAGTGAGAGCGTATAGGGATCCATAAGAGGAGTTTCGGCATGGGTGAACTCAAAAAGGCCGGTTTTTCCCTCTGCCTGGGATTGGTTCTGCTGGTTCTAACGGGGTTTGGACCGAAGCGTTCCGCCACTCCTTCCGTTGGCGGCGACGACCAGATGGCCAAGCACATCGCGCTCCTCAAGAGCGGTAAGCCACAGCAAAAAGCCGCAGCTGCCTACTGGCTGGGACAGCAACACGCTGCCGCGGCCCTGGCCGTGGATCCATTGCTGGATCTTCTAGGCGATATAACGCAGGTCGATCCCGCACAATACCGGCCGCGCCGTCTGGAAAAGATGACGCTGGGTGAGGAAGTGGCCGCAGCGCTGGTGAATATCGGGCATCCTTCCATTGAGCCGTTGATCAAGGTCTTGAAAACCTCTCCGCAGTCCGAAGCGCGCAAAAACGCGGCCTGGGCACTGGGCGCACTGCACGATACCGGCGCTACTTCCAATCAGCTTTAGGCGCCTCAAAGACCATCACTGCCCAAGTTCAGCCGTTTATAAGGACAGCTATTCCTATGGTGACATTGTGACTTTGATCCAAGACATTCGCTTTGCTCTGCGCATGCTGCGCAAGAACCCCGCCTTTACCACCGTTGCCGTGCTCACGCTGGCGCTGGGCATCGGCGCCAACACGGCGATTTTCAGCCTGGTGAATGCGGTGATGCTCAAGATGCTTCCGGTCAGAGATCCAGGGCACCTAGTGGTGCTGGGCGATCCCACGGATGTGCACGCGCGCCATCTGGGCGATCCGCAGGTGATTTCGTTTTCCTATCCGCTCTACCGCGACCTCAGCCAGAACACCAGCGTTTTTACCGGGACACTGGCCTCGAGCGAGGTGCACCGGCTCACCGTGACGGGTGAGAACGGCGGCGAAATCGGCGCCAACAACACGGGCGTGCTGGTGAGCGGAAATTATTTCTCCGTGCTCGGCGTGAATGCGCTTTACGGCCGGGTGATTACTCCGGACGACGATACGGCTCCGGGCGCGAATCCGGTGGTGGTGCTGAGTTATGGCTTCTGGCAGAGCAAGCTGGGCTCGCGGCCAAACATGGTTGGTCAGACTCTGCGCATTAACAATTTTCCTTACACGGTAATCGGCATTGGTCCAGCCGGATTCTATGGCGATACGGTAGGCGACGCGCAGGACTTCTGGATTCCCGTCACCATGCAGGAGCAGATCATTCCCGGACGCAAGTGGCGGGAAAGCTATGAAGCGAGTTGGCTGCACAGCATTGCCCGGTTGAAGCCGGGAGTGACCGTAGAGCAGGCCGCGGCCAACGTGAACCTTGTCTTCCAGCAACTGGTCAACGGACCGCTCAAAGGGAAACTTTCCAAGGACGATTTCGACAATCTGAAAAAGGACAAAGTCGAAGTAAGCGCAGGTGGAGGAGGCTTCTCTGACCTGCGCGGCGATTTCAAAGAGCCTCTGTTCCTGCTCATGATGATTGTGGCCCTGGTGCTGGTGATCGCATGCGTGAATGTGGCCAATCTGCTGCTGGCGCGCGCCTCAGCCCGGCAGAGAGAGTTTGCGGTCCGGGCCGCCATTGGCGCGTCACCAGTACGTGTCGTGAGGCAATTGCTGACGGAAAGCCTCTGTTTGGCGTTTGCCGGCGGAGCGCTTGGCCTGCTGATCGCGCACTGGGCGACCAATGCTCTCCTGAAACTCAGCGGAAATAAAGACCTGGAAGCCTCTCCAGATCTGAAGGTCTTCCTGTTCACCGCCGGCGTGTGTCTGCTGACCGGCATTTTGTTCGGGCTGATTCCCGCGTTGCGCTCCCGCCGCGTAGCCGTGGCGACGACACTGAAGTCGGGAACGCAGAATGGAAGCGGCCGCAGTGCGGGCTGGAATTGGGGAAAGGTGCTGATTACCGGACAGGTCGCTCTCTCATTATTAGTGCTCTTTGCCGCAAGCCTGTTGGTACGAAGCCTGCAGAACATTCGCAACGTCGATCTTGGATACAATCGCGAACACCTGCTGCTGGTTTCCACCGATCCACTGGCGGCAGGCTATAACAAATCACGGGTCGCAAATTTTGTAACCGATATGCAGGCGCAGCTTGGCGCCGTACCCGGAGTTCGCGCTGTGACAGCTTCAAAGAATGGCCTGTTCAGCGGGAGCGAATCCGGAAATTCCATTCAAGTGGAAGGCTATACCAGCAAGAATGAAGAAGACCTGGAGGCCGCATTTGACCAGGTGGGACCGAACTACTTTACGTCCGTTGGCATTCCCCTGCTGTTGGGCCGGGAGATCACGCTGCAGGACACGGAGACATCACCGCGAGTGGCCGTGATCAATGAGAGCATGGCGCGCTTCTACTTTGGCCAGGCCAATCCCATCGGCAGAAAGTTCACGATCGAAGATTCAAGTTCAAAGGGACCGGTGGAGATCGTGGGTGTTTCCCGCGATGCCCGCGACCACCAGCTCAAAGGCAAAGTGCAGCGGCGTTTTTATATTCCGATTTCGCAGTCGCTGGCGACTGCAGCCGGCATCAATTTTGAGATTAAGACCGTAGGCAATCCGTCCGCCGTGATGGAGACTGTTCGCAAGCAATTCAAGAGCTATGACGCGAATGTGCCTATCTACAGTATGCGTGAGCTGAACGAGTTGACGGAACGCACCATCAGTGACCAGATACTGATCGCCCGGCTCTCCAGTTTCTTTGCCGGCCTGGCCCTGCTGCTGGCGGCCATTGGATTGTACGGAGTGCTCTCATACTCTGTGGCAGGGCGTACGCGGGAGATCGGCGTACGCATGGCGCTGGGCGCAAGACGCGGCAGCGTTCTGGGCATGGTCCTGCAGGAAGCTGGGGCTCTGGTGTTGCTGGGGATCCTGATTGGCGTGCCGGCGGCCTGGCTGAGCAGCCAGTTGTTTGCTTCAATGCTTTTTGGTCTGAACCGCAGCGATCCGTCGTCAATGGCGCTGGTAATTGGGATACTTGCCGTGATCGCTCTGCTGGCGAGCTTTATCCCGGCACGGCGGGCGACAAAAGTGGATCCGATGGTCGCATTGCGCTATGAATGAGACAATGGAATTTGGTAATTGGGTAAATTGGTAATTTGGTAAATGAACGGAATCGCGGGGATCAGGCTTCTAGTATCGAGCCACGAGGCATGCGGTCGAACAAACTGGTGCATCCCTGATTTTAAATTACCAATTTACCAAATTACCCAATTACCAGATCTTGTGATCAAACCGGAGTTTACTTGGCTCGAGTCTGATTGATCCACAGTGCTTTCGAAAAGGACACATGATTCAACTACGTAACGTTGAAAAGACAATCAAGAGCGCGGCGGGAACGGTGTGGCTGCTGCGCCGCATCAACATCGATGTAAAAGAGGGCGAGTTTGTAACCATCATGGGGCCGTCGGGCGCCGGCAAGACCACGCTGCTGAGCATCGTCGGCATGCTGGACGATGGCTGGGCCGGCGAGTACGTGTTTGCCGAGCAGGCCGTGCACAAGCTCGACCGCAAGAGGCGGGCGGAGCTGAATCGTCGCTTCGTGGGATTCGTCTTCCAAAGCTATCACCTGCTGGACAATTTGACGGTACAGGAAAACATTGACGTGCCTTTATCTTACCGCGACATTCCGCGGGCACAGCGCGCGTCAATGGTGGCGGACATACTGGACCGTTTTCAGATCGTAGGGAAAAAAGATCTGTATCCCAACCAGCTCTCCGGCGGTCAACAACAGTTGGTGGGCGTCGCGCGAGCGGTGGCCGGCAATCCCAAGCTGATTCTGGCCGACGAGCCTACGGGCAATCTGCATTCCGGCCAGGCGAAGGAGATCATGGAGTTGTTCCGCCGGCTCAACGAGCAGGGCACGACGATTATTCAGGTGACGCATTCAGAAGCGAACGCAGCATACGGAAATCGGATCATCCAGTTGAAGGACGGCTGGATTGTGGAAGACTCCTCCATCGTTCCCGGCAGCGCGACAGCTTGAATGTTTTGAGATTGCACCGCATTTCTGAGTAGAGAATTCTTTTTGGGAAAAGGCATTGTCCACCAAAGCACAGGAACTGTTGAGCACCATGGCTACGCGATCGGAGCCAGTGCGGATTCTAGTGGCCGACGATCAAGCCGATGTGCGAGAAGCCCTGCGTCTGCTGTTGAAAGCTGAGGGCTACGTCACGGAGACGGTCGCCAGTCCCGCCGCAGCGCTGGAAGCTGTGCAGTCCAATGAGTTCGACATCATGCTGATGGATTTGAACTACCAGCGTGATACGACCTCCGGCCAGGAAGGAATTGACCTGCTTTCACGGCTGCAATCAGCGGACAGCAAGCTTCCGATCATCGTAATGACCGCCTGGGGTAGCGTGGAATTGGCGGTCGAAGCCATGCGTCGCGGCGCGCGCGACTTCATCCAGAAGCCCTGGGACAATCATCGCCTGCTCAGTATTATTCGCAATCAGGTTGAGCTCTACCGCACCTTGCGTCGCGCCGAGCGACTGGAAGCGGAGAACAGTCTGTTGCGCGCGCAGAACCGCCCGGTCTTTGTTGCCGAATCGAAGGCGATGGAGCCTTTGCTCACTCTCATGTCGCGTATTGGCCCCAGCGACGCCAACGTTCTGATCACCGGCGAGCACGGCACCGGTAAAGAAGTGGTCGCGCTCACGCTGCATGCTTTATCGTCGCGAAGTGGCAGGCCGATGATCACGGTCAACACCGGCGGCTTACCGGAAGGCACTTTCGAGAGCGAATTGTTTGGTCACATCAAAGGCGCATTCACCGACGCGCGAGCCGATCGCGTCGGCCGCTTCGAGTTGGCCGACCGCGGTACGCTCTTCCTCGACGAGATCGCCAATGTGCCGCTCAAACAGCAAGCCAAACTGCTGCGCGTGCTCGAAACCGGCGAGATGGAGCGAGTCGGCTCTTCCAAGACGCACAAAGTCGACGTGAGAGTTCTCTCCGCCACCAACGCCGATCTCAAAATCGAAAGCGCCGAAGGCCGCTTTCGCTCCGATCTGCTTTTCCGGCTCAACACCGTCGAACTCCACATTCCGCCGCTGCGCGAGCGGAAAGAAGACATCCCGCTGCTGGCTACGCATTTCCTCAAGGTTTACGCGCAGCGATATCGCAAGCCCGTACGAGGCTTTGACGCCGCAGCGCTCGAAAAAATGCTCGGCCATCTGTGGCCAGGAAATGTCAGGGAGCTTGACCATTCCATTGAGCGCGCGGTGTTGATGTCGACCGGCGAAGAGATCCACGCTGCCGATCTCGGTCTGGAAGCCGATAAAGCCGCGCCGGGCAAAATCGAGGACATGAGCCTGGAAGAAGTTGAATCTCTTTTGATTCGCAAGGCCCTGGCCCGCCATTCGGGTAACATCAGCCATGCGGCAGATGCGCTAGGATTGAGCCGTAGCGCGCTGTATCGCCGCATGCAAAAGTATGGCTTCTGATCCGCATCTTCAACTCGTTCCCGCCAAATCGCCGCCCACACGGATCAAGCTGAGCTTTGACACGCGCATCCTCCTTATGACGCTCCTCATTTCCCTGCCCGGCGCGATTGTGGCAGAAATCTTCCTCTGGACCGGCAATCACTCTCTGGAACTCAAGTGGACCGTCACGCTCTTCATCGCCCTGGCCTGGGCGATCGGCAGCTCCATGTTGCACCAGCAGGTCATTCGACCGATGCAAACGCTCTCCAACATGGTGGCGGCTATCCGCGAAGAGGACTTCTCTTTCCGGCTGCGTGGCGGCGGCCGCGAAGACTCGCTGGCCGACCTGATCTTTGAAATCAACTCTCTGGCCATGCGCCTGCAGCAGCAGAAGATCAGCGCGCTTGAGGCCACCGCGCTGCTCAAGAAAGTGATGATGGAAATTGATGTCGCCGTCTTCACCTTCGATCAGCAACAGCGTCTACGCATCGTCAACCGCGCCGGCGAGCAGCTCATGGGACGCATCGCCCCGCGCATGCTCGGCCTTACCGCGGAAGAGCTGGGGCTCGCGGAATTTCTGCAGTCGCCCGGCCCGCAGACCGTACAGATGACCTTCCCCGGCAAGCACGGGCGCTGGGCCGTCAGTCACACCGCCTTCCGCGAAAACGGCGTGCCGCACGAGCTGCTCATCATCTCCGACCTCAGCCGCGCCCTGCGCGAAGAAGAGCGCCAGGCGTGGCAGCGCCTCATCCGCGTGCTGGGCCATGAGCTCAACAACTCGCTCGCGCCCATCAAGTCCCTCGCCGGCACTCTAAGCTCTCTTACCGTGCGTGCTGAGCTCCCACAGGAAATCTCTCAGGACATGCAAGGAGGCCTGCGCGTCATCGCCAACCGCGTGGAATCGCTCAACCGCTTCATGCA
>DATBHX010000095.1:0-13186 GCA_036557225.1 Candidatus Angelobacter sp. | reverse complement strand
GACGTGGATTTCCAAGGGCATACAGGTTGAACACCATTGTATTCCGAAGAAAAAAGAAAGAGCGGCCGCAGCCGCTCTTTGGGCCAACAGAATTGGATCGTGAGCCTATTTCTGGCCCATCTGCGCCAGGAAGTCTTTGACCTCAGCTGCATGAGCGCCTGAAGGCTCAATCTGCAGGTACTTGTTGCAAGCTGTTTTCGCTTCGTCAAGTTTCTGAACCGTGTAAGCGACGCCGCAGAGATTGTAAGCTGCCAGCCCGGAGCTGGGATCAAGATCAGCCGCTTTCTTGAGTGAAGCAAGGCTTTCGTCAGCCTTTTGCAGCTTCAGATAGTCATTGCCTTGCGCGGTAAGCATGCGTCCCATGCCGGCTTTAGCGGAAGCGGGGTTCAACGTAGCAATTTTGGAATTTGGAGGAACAGTACCCGATGCCAAGCCAGCCGCCAGTTGAATTCCCTTATCGTAGGTCTGGACCGCATCCTGGTATTGATTGGTCTTGGTTTGCGCTTCGCCCAGGAACATGTAGAAATCCCAGCGGTTGCTGTCCGGCGCGGCGGCGATCAACTGTTTAAGAGCGTTCTCCGCTTTGGGCCAGTCCTGCGCCTGGCGCGCATTGGTGGCTTCCGTGATCAACGAGTTCAGGCCGGCGATCTTTTTGTTGTCAGCGTCAATCTTGGCAATCTGTTCCTTGGTGAGCTTGGGCGCAGTCTGGCCGATAATGGACCAGGGGTCTTCCTGCGCAGCGGCGGATGAAGCGCCGCCGGCGTGGCCAAACCCCGAGTTCGGGTCTTTCAAATCAAGATTCTGAACGACAGTTTCTTCCACAAACGGTATAGAATCGCGCGTGGCCAGTACCTCTCCGTCGGCGCCAATCACTTCAAACTTATAATTGCCATACTGCAATCCAACCAGGGTATATTCTCCCTTGCTGTCAGTCTTCGCTTTAGACTTATGCCCTTGTTCACTCGTGACTACTATTTGAACATTCGGCAGCGGCTTGCCGCCATCAACAATTTTGCCTAGGAGCGTGGTTGTGTGCACCTGCGCCATTCCCGGCAGCGACATCAGAACAAGCAGCATCGCTGCAAGCAGAAAGGCAATCTTTTCCCTCTTCATGACAGTTGGTCCTCCATGTCCCCTTGAAATTTTCTCGATGCATGGCGCTCCATTAACCCCAGAGTCGCCAAAAAGGGCGGCTACGTGGCCGCCCGAAAATCAGATAACGGCAGCTTACTTCTTCTTGTTTCCTTTTTCGTTATACGTGGTCTGGACCTTGGCGCCGATGGCCGCCAGCATCTGTTTTACGTCGTCAGCGTGCGGGCCAGTGGGTGCGATTTCCAGATACTTGTTCAACGCTTCCGCCGTTCCCGCCGGCGCCTGCAGTTTACCCTGCTTGTCCATGGTGCTGCCGCCCATGAGCAATGATCCTTTGATGTAGTAGGCATCGGCCTTGTTGGGATCGGCGGCAATGGCTTTGTCACAGGCCGCCAGCGCTCCATCTGTGTTGCCGGTGTTGTATTGCGTGGCGCACAGGTTGAAGTAGGCTATGGCTGGGTTGGGATCCAGCTCCGCGGCTTTGGTAAAAGCGGCAATCGCTTCAGGGTTCTTTTTGATCTTGAGGTAGGCATTGCCCTCGTTCGCATAGATCTGCCCCAGCGTCGCCTTGGTCTTGGCCGGGTCGGCTTTGGGATCGTTCTTGGTGGCCGCCTCAGCTGCCGGAATCACCTTTTCATAGGTAGCAACCGCGTCGTCATACTGGTTTAGGTTCATCTGCATATCGCCCAGCGCCTTCTGGTACTCCCAGCGATTGGGCTCGGCGGCAATCATTTGCTTCAGGATGTCGGACGCCTGCTGCCAATTCTTGGCTTGCTGCGCAGTGTTGTATTGGTTAATCAGCGCGTTCATGCTGAGTCCCTTTTCCCGTTCCGCCTTCAGCTTCTCCATCTCTTCTTTACTGACTGTGGGACCGCCCGTGCCGATATCTACAGTGAGGTCATCTACCGCGCCGCCCTCGCCGACCACGTTAACTTTGCGTTTGTAGAGTTTTTCGCCGGTGGCGCTCTGGATCTCCTGTTCGTATTCACCAAACGTGATGCCGACGCCGGCGAATGAGCCATCCCGGTCAGTCTTCATCTTGTAGGTTTTTCCCGTGTTGGTGCTGGTCAGGATCACCTGGGCGTTGGGAACGGGCTTGCCTCCGCTGGTAATGGTCCCCTTGACCTTGCCCGAAGTCGCCTGTGGCCAGGCCACGCCGGCGCCCAGCACAAACAGCAGGGTCACCATTAATGCATGCAACAGTTTCGTTTTCATCGTCGTCCACCTCCGGCTTGATCCAAAATATATTCTATGACCTGCCTGCAAGCGCAAGATAGGGTATGGGATCCTGAGCGCCTGCTTCGGCAAAGGCGCGCTGGCGCAACACGCAGCTCTCACATACGCCGCAAGCTTTATCTTCGCGGCTATAGCACGACCAGGTCAAATCAAAGGGCGCGTCCAGCTCCAGTCCCAGCCTTACTATCTCAGCCTTGCGCATGGCAATGAGCGGCGTCACAATGGCGATCCTGCCATCCCGCGTGCCCGCCTTGATCACCGCATTAAACGCTTCATAGTACGCAGGACGACAGTCAGGATATCCCGAGCTGTCCTGCTCTACTGCACCGATATAGATTTTTTCCGCGTCCAGGACCTCCGCCCAGCTTACCGCCGTCGCCAAAAAATGCGCGTTGCGGAATGGTACATAGGTGATAGGCACGGTCGCTCCGATCTGCTCGCCCGCGTCGGGCACCCGGATGCTGCTATCGGTCAGCGCCGAGCCGCCGATGATGCTGAGCGATTCATCGCGTAACACCAGCCGCTGTCTCAATCCCAGGCGATCACAGATATCGGTGAAGGCCTGCCGCTCTCTCTCTTCCGTCCTTTGCCCATAGCTCACGTGCAGGGCGGCTGTCTCCGTATCGCGCGCTGCCAGCGCGGCACAGACACACGAGTCCATGCCTCCGCTTAAGAGCACAACTGAGCGCGCTTTTCCAGATGCCACAGTAACCCCTGATATTTCGAGAAAATCTATCTCTTCTGATGATCAGGCAGTCTGCTTTAGCTGCCTGTTTATCACTTAATTATCGCAAAACTTGCCGTGATCATGCGGGTTTAAGCTGGTTTGACCGCCAACGGCATGCGCTCGTTCGGGCGAGGGGCGAATGCCGTCATTTCAAACGCCCTTGGTAGCCGGCTCCCAGATGAATTTATGGATCTGCAGTCCCAGCCGGACGTTCAACCCATCTTCCAGGATCCACTCCGACAGTTGGCGAGGATCAAGCTGGCAATTGGAAGCGTCGCGATCACGGCTTGGCGCCTTCAAGAACGCGGGCGAGAATAGCACGGCTCCGGTCTTACTCTCCAACCCGTGTTCGCGAGTGAAGTCGCGGGCGAATTCATAATCGGCGCGGTCCGTGAGGACGAACTTGACTTCGTCACGCGAAGTAAGCGCGCTGAGATTGCTCATATGGAACGATCCGCCTTCGCCCGATCCCGGACACTTTACATCCACAATCTTGTGAACAGCTTTGGGGACATTTTCCAGGGGGCGCTCACCGCTGGTTTCGAGCAACAGCGTATAGCCCCTGGCCAGCAGGCGTTCCATCATTGGCACCAATTCACGCTCCTGCAGCAGGGGCTCGCCGCCGGTGATCTCCACCAGCCCGCCGGAAGCCAGCCGCGTCACTTCTCCTTCTACTTCGTCGGTCGACATTTTCCTGCCACCGGTAAAGGTATATTCGCTGTCACACCAGACGCAACGCAGATTGCACGCGGCCAGACGCACAAAGATGCAGGGGACGCCGGCGAAAGACGATTCCCCCTGAATCGACCGGTAGATTTCTATGATCTGCATTTAGATGATCTGCACTTAAACAATTCGCATTCGAGGGCCGGTGGCACAGGCGTCCGCTGCCGGGGTGCCTATTCCGAATATCGCGCCGTGGTGGTATCCGTCTCCCAGATGGTTACGTCTTTCACGGTTACGCGGCCGGTGGTCAGCGACCGCAAACGGCCATTAGCCTGGTCATAAAAGTACTTGGCCAGATTTTCCGCCGAGGGATTGAGCTCCGTAAACGGCGCAATTTCATTCAGCATCTGGTGGTCCAGCCGGTCGATGACGTGCTTCATGACTTCTTTCAGGTCCTTGAAATCGAGCAAAAGGCCGGCCTTATCCAACTCGGCGCCACGGAGCGTCACGCGCACCTTGTAATTATGGCCGTGCGGGTTCTCGCATTTTCCTTTGTAGTTGCGCAGGTAGTGTCCTGCGGCAAATGAGTCCTCGACCGTAACCTCGTACATCCTCTCCCCTTATGGTGCGTGGCGCACAAGCCCGCACCAGATCCATTGTAAATGGTGTCTAAAACAGTAGAAAGCGAGGCGGGTGTGCCGAAATATCCACAGGATTGGCCCCGACACACACGGACCGGCCCTCCCGAGCTCAGTCAGCGAATGGGGTCCTGGCGGGTATTGAAGCGGCGTTACTTTAGCTCGCATTACGAATTTAACGGCGTGTATTTAGCTGAAAATAAGCGGTTTGTCTGGTAGACGGCGGGGACAGTTTTATTACAGTGTGGTAATCAAATCTTTCGGCTATGCTGCAGCTGGAGTTGGTCAACGAGTTGCATACTGATTTCATAGCAAATTTCTAAGCAAAGGATGGTGCGCGGACCGTTCTTTGGTTGCGAGGGGAACACCTACATGATGAGCGGAGGCAGGACACCCATCCACGCGGCCGCGTGTGCTGACCGTGCGGGTAAGCACGCATTCGGATTGAATAACGCCAAGGCAGTCGCAGCATTGCGCCAACTGGCTGATGATATTGAAGCCGGCACCGTAGCACTGCACAGCGTTACCACTTCTTCTCACGCAACTCATGAAGAGTTTGCTGTTCGAGAAGTGGTCATTGAAGTCCTGGAGGAATATCCCAACATGGGACCGAGAGTGGTCAGAGAGTAATCCTACTCCGCCATCAGGCGTAAAACTGCTTGCTCTTGTGCGACGCCCATAGCACAATCTCCTCCTGTTTCACGATAGGAGGAAACATGGGGGCGACTCCAGCTGCACAGCCGTATAGTGGTAGCTCGCACGTCAATACGACACAGATTGTGCAGGCGCTTTACGTGGCCTTGTCCGGGGCCGTTGGCGGACTTTTGTTCTGGGTGTTGTGTAAATACTCCGCCAGCATTCCAAAACAGATTATCGGCTGGCCATGGTTCGGACAGGTATCCGCGCTCATGTTCATCGGAGCGATCGCGGGCCTATTTGGAGTTTATCTTCTTACCGCTTCCCAGATCCCGGCCATGCGCACGTACATCTTCGCGATCGTTTGCGGATTGCTGTGGCAGCCCATCATCGACCAGGCAATGAAATCTGCAGGTAATGTAATGGCCACGCAGCAAACCCAGAACGTTGACAATCAGGCAGGATTGGTGAAGGCCGCGTCTTCCAGCGGCAATCCGGATCAGGTAAAAGCGGCCGTCGGCGCAGCCGTTCCCGCGGTCACGCAAGCAATCAACAGGCTCTCTGATGTCCAGGACCCGGCCAAGAACCAGGAACTTGTAAACAGCTCGCAGAAAGCCATCAACGAATTGCAGGCAGCAGCCAGCACAGCTCCTAATTCAAGCGTGGGGGCCCTCAAAGATGTCGGCATCGTAGCCAGCCAAGGCCATCACACAGCCCTGGCTTTGCATGCGATCCAGTCACTGCAGCAAGTCGGCATGTCCGCGACACAAGAAGACGTACTCAAGGAAAGCATTGCTTCTCTTCACGAAGTTGCGGACAAAAGCGATGATCTTGACGTAAAGAACGCCGCCCTTAATTCATCACTGGTGCTGGAAACAAATAAAGCGAAGGCAGCCTACAAGTAAACGAAAAGATTTTCTGCGGAACAACGAAGGCTGCGGCTTGGGCGGGTTATTGTCGCTTCAAAGCGCGCTGCCAAAGAATGCTTCTACGTCCGCCAGGTCTTTGGTCTTTTTGTAGGCCGGCAGGCTATCGATGAAAATCCTGCCGTAGCGTTGCTTGAGTAGCCGGTTGTCCAGCAATCCGAGCACACCGCGATCTTTGACCGAGCGCACCAGACGGCCAAAGCCCTGCTTGAGCGCGATCACCGCCGCCGGCACCTGATAGTCAAAGAACGCGTTGCCGCCGTCAGCGTCAATAGCGCGGATGCGCGCGGCAACCACGGGATCGTTGGGCACGGCAAACGGCAGACGGTCAATAATGACGCAGCTCAGCTGTTCGCCCTGAACGTCAACCCCCTGCCAGAATGACGATGTCGCAAATAACACCGCGTTGGGTGTAAGCCGGAATTCTTCCAGCAGCGCATTCTTGGGCGAAGTGCCTTGCAGCAACATGGGGAAGGGCAGCTCTCCCAGCAGGCGATCATGAATATCATTCATCTGGGCATAGCTGGTAAAGAGACAGAAAGCGCGGCCCTGCGTGATCTCCAGGATGCGGCGGATTTTTTCAGCTGCGGCACGGCCGAACGCCGTTGATCGCGGGTCAGGCATATCGGGCGGCACATAGAGGATCGCCTGCTTCCCATAGTCAAAATGCGAGGCCACCACCAGTTCGCGGGCATGCTCCAGCCCGACGCGTTGCCGCATGTACTCAAAATTGCCGCGATCGGGAGTGCCGGCTACGGCCAGCGTGGCCGAGGTCAATATCGCAGTCTCTACGTTTTCAAAAAGTGTCTGCTTGAGGATCTGCGAAACGTCGATCGGCGTTGCCTGCAGCACAATGTGCGTCTGCCCGCTGCGCGAGCGGCGCGATTCGCCGCGATATTCCAGCCAGAAGACGGTGTTCTTGTCCTGCGATTCCATGATGAAGGCCAGCTGGGCCTGCAGCTCCTGGCTGCGGCGGACAAAGCTGAAGACCTCTTCCGGCTTCTGCGGCAGCAGCTCCAGTTCAGCCACGATCCGGCCCAGCGATTGCATCACGGAATCGTAGTCGTCTCCATTTTTCTCCAGGAACTCTTCACGCCCGGTGAAGGCGGAGCGCCCTTCACCCGGAGGCAGCTGGCCGAAGAAGAAGCGCGAACGCTCACGTAACCGGGCGATAGCCTGAATGACTCCAGGAGAAATCGCTTTCTTTTGCTGCAGCGTGGATTCGATGTCGCGCGCCAGCTCCTCAAAGCGCAAGTTGCTCACGCTCACGCCAAAATAGCTGCCGGCCACGTCTTCCAGTTCATGCGCTTCATCAAAGATCACGGCGCTGAAGTCGGGCAGCACTCCGGCGTCAGGGCCGCCGGTCTGGCGTAACGAGAGGTCGGCAAAGAAGAGATGGTGATTGACAATGATGATGTCGCTTTCAGCGGCGCGGCGGTGCATCTCGGTAATAAAACAGCGGTCCCATTGCGGGCATTTCTGGCCGGTGCAGCGCTCGGTGCGCGCATCGATCTTTTGCCAGAGCTGCGCAGCCTCGGGAAGACCCTTCAGCTCGGCGCGATCGCCGCTTTCGGTTGTCTGCTCCCACTCGGCGATCTGCCGGTATTGCTCGATCTCCTGCAGCCCGCTCAGCACTGGCTGGTTGGTCAGGTCGTAAAGCTTCTGCCGGCAAAGATAGTTGTTGCGCCCCTTCATGTAGCAGACGCGCAGCTTGCCCAGATGCTGCTCAAGAAATGGAATATCTTTAAAGTAGAGCTGTTCCTGCAGATTCTTGGTGCCGGTGGAGATGATCACGCGCTTGCCGCTGCGGATCACCGGCAGAAGGTAAGCCAGGGTCTTGCCCGTGCCTGTCCCGGCTTCTACGATCAAGTGCCTTTTTTCCGCCAATGCGCGCTCCACGGCTTCTGCCATCTGCAACTGGCCGCGGCGAAATTCATAGTTGGGGTGCGCCTGGCTGAGCAAGCCTCCGGGCGCGAAAAACTGGTGCAACGTAGGAAGTCGCGTGGGAGCGGAGACGGTTTCGGGCTGCGAGGAGGCCATGAGGGGCGTGGTTTAATAGTGTATTCGATTTTTAATCGCGGGTGCATGTGCAAAATACATTCAGACGACACTTCGGACGCATCTTGCTGTTCGGCGTTATCACTCTGGTTCTGACATTGCCAACTCCAGGTTGCAAGAAGGACCAAACGCCGGCCCAAAGAAGCTCGGATGGCAAGCCTCCGCAGCCGTTCGCTTCCAACTCGCCCACTCCTGCCGGCCCGGCGATCTCGCCGACACCAAAACAGCCAAGAGATTGGGCCATTGCCGAGGAATTTGATTTTGACTGGCAGGGCAACGGCGTGCCGGCGCATTTCAAGATCGAGCGGAGCCGGGACGAGCAAGTTTCACGTCTAACGATTCGTATTCCCGGCCAGCCGGATTTCGTGCTCGACAATGACGACGTCTGGGAGAAATACAGCCGTATTTACGAAGGAAGAAACTTTTCTCAGCCGGAACAAAAATCTTGCGCCGTCAAAGTACGCCTACGCTCTTTCTCCTTCGACAACAGGCAAGCTGCGGCCTCTGATTTTTCTGGCCAGTCCGCAATATGCGAGCGATCCCGAAACCCTGTATGTCTTCGCGCTGGACTCCGCTGGCCGCCCAAAGCTGATTTTGAAGAGATCTCTTCACCTGGGCGAATTCAGCGACCTGGATGGCGATGGTGTGGCCGAGATCGCCGGCGTGCCCTGCTTCTCACAGGGCTGGGGCGAAGGCGTTCTCACTTATGATCCGTACAACGTTTATCAGCTCTCGAATTCCCCGGAGCCGGAACTGAAGCTCTCGTTGCCGTTGAGCCAGAATTACAACCTCAAGCACTATTATGGTTGGGCCGGACCTGACTGCAGTGAAGAGCTGGCCGTCGTGCTGCATCCGCCGGGCGGCGGAAAACCGGTCATCGTAAAAACAGAAGAAGCCAAAAAAATGTTCGAGAAGAAAAAGTGAGACACGGTCCTGAAGCAAAAAAAGCGCCTCTCGTGGCCATTGTCGGCCGGCCCAACGTGGGGAAATCCACGCTGTTTAACCGGATCATCGGCTCGCGGCGCGCTATTGTGGGCGATGAGCCCGGCATCACTCGCGACCGCCTTTATGGCGAGACCACATGGGGCGGCCGAAGGCTGCGCATTGTCGATACCGGCGGCATTATTCCCGACGATAAAGACTTTATCCCTGCGGAAATCTTTCGCCAGGCGCGTCTAGCGCTGGAAGAATCCGCGGCCATCATTCTGGTGGTGGACGTAAGAACTGAGCTGGCTGCGCCCGATTTCGAGCTCGCCCAGCTACTGCGACGGCTGGGCAAACCGTTCTTCTTGGCGGTAAACAAGGTTGATACCACCAAGCTTGAGGCTGAGGCAGAGAACTTTCGCACGCTGGGAATCCAAAACCTGTTTCCTGTTTCCGCCGAGCATGGAACCGGCACGGCAGAGATGCTGGATGCGATTTTGGAGGTGATCGGGAAAGAACCTGAGGAGATTGCCGAGGAACTGGAAGCGAGCGAGTTTGTTCCGATTGCCGCTGGCGAGAGCTATGGAGACCATCCTGATGTTGCGCCAAGGGAAATCAAGGTCGCGATCATCGGCCACCCCAATGTCGGCAAGTCGACGCTGCTCAACGTTCTCACCGGTACCTCGCGGGCAATTGTTTCTCCTGTCGCCGGCACCACGCGCGACGCCGTGGATGAGCAAATCGAAAAAGACGGCAACACCTACCGCTTCATTGATACGGCGGGCATCCGTCGCAAGGGCAAGACGCGGCTGATGGCGGAAAAACTCTCGGTGGTGATGGCGCGCAAGCATCTGGAAGCCGCTGACGTCGCGCTGCTGGTGATTGACGCCGTAGAAGGCGTCTCCGCGCTCGACGCCACGATTGGAGGCTACGCGCATGAGAGCGGGCGCTCGGTGATTATCGTAGTGAATAAGTGGGATCTGATTGGTCCGGGACGGAATGACGGCCATCCGCCGGCCGATCGCGACATCTATGAAAAGCAGGTGCGGCGGGCGCTGAAGTTTCTGGACTACGCGCCGATTGTTTTTGTCTCGGCTGCGGCGGGAAAAAATATCGACAAGATTTTTCGCGCGCTGGAACTGGTCTCCTCTGAGCGACGCAAACGCATCAGCACCGGGCAGATGAACCGCTTTCTGGAGTCGGTGGACTTTGAGCGAGCTGGAGTGCCGCACCGCCAGAAAGTCAAGGTCTTCTATATGACGCAGGCGCAGGCGTCTCCGCCGACCTTCATTCTTTTCACGGACAAGGACGTGAAGCTCCATTTTTCTTACGAACGCTTTCTGGAAAACCAGATTCGCAAGCGCTTTGGCTTTGTCGGTACGCCGATCTGGATCAAGAACCGGGCGCGGAGCAAGGTGGAGTTGAAGCCGAAGAAAGAGAAGCGGCGCTAGCGGTATCTCTCTCGGATTTCAGCAGCGGCTAGGCCAGGCACGTGTTCCAAAAAACCCAGGGGCCGGCACAGGAGTGCCTGTGCCACATGGGATAAACCGTCTAAACCACTGGTTGCGTGCCGACCATTTGTGGCGCTGGTGCGGGTGGCACAGGTTGAGGCCAGAGCAGCGCTCCCAGCTTGGGGTAACGCCCGCCGAAAAAGTAAAACGCGTACGCAGGAAAGAAGACAGTAAGAGGAGCAGCCAGGATGATGTAAAGGCAGCAGAATCCGGCAATCGCCAGCAGAGCTGCAAGCACAAACAACACCACGGCCACGGCCGTCGCCCCAGCCTTGAGAGCAAAAATCCCCGGCACTGCCAACGCAGCTACAGGAATTCCCAGGATCACGAAGGCAGGCAGCATGGCAATAACAAACCCTATCCCAAGAGCAATACCTGCGCCGATGGCAAGCACAACTTTCATGCCGAGATAGCCAAACCAGGCGGCGGGCTCAGAGGCAATCACTCGCCACAGGGCTGACCAGGCGTCGCCGAGTAAAAGATTGTCGAGCGCCATGATCGGCATGATGAAATCCTTCATCAGCGTGGAAATGATGGCGAGGACCGCGCCGGCAGCGATCACACCTATGGCAATCGAAGCGAGGATCTGAAAAAGGGCTGCAATCGAATTGTCTTCGTGGAAGACCCCGCTCTTATAGGCATGCCACAGCGGCATGCCAATGATGAACGCCATCACCGCCACGCTGACTAGCCGGAACACCAGCCAGAAGCCGAAATATCGGTTGGCCTGCGAGGCGTATTGCCGCCAGCCTCGTCCTACCGTAGGCTGGCCGCTGATGACAGAATCGAAAAGCACGAAGCGAAAGCGGCAGAAGAGATACAAGAAGATGAGCGCGATCACGACGCTTACGACTACGCAGATGAAGATCAGCTGGGAATAGTCAGCCAGGTGGATGGTGCGCATGGCGCGCTGAATCTCATAAAACGGATCGTTGGGAAAATTGCCGCGTGCCTGCGACGGTACGATCGGCCCGCGAAAATTCATGTTGACGGTGGCCAGGCCGCCGCCCAGCAAGCCGATAAACCCCATCTTGAGCCACGTGCCCAGGCGGAACGGCTTGAACAGCATGGTTCCAACCCGCGATATCGCCGGACCAAACGCGTCAATGGCAGAGAGACGATTCATAGGAACTCCTGGCCGGAGCGCCGGACGCTTCGGCTTGTTGAAGCCACGATGCTAACTTTTCCAGCGCTCTTTCACAAACCATTTTGTGCCGGAGCTTCTTGTCGCGGATGCGCCGGCGGGCAGCTTCATCGACCTGCGGCAAAAGATCAAAGGTAATGTTTGCCGGCTGAAAGTTTTTGGCTTCGGCATGGCAGATGTAGTGGACCAGTGAGCCCAGCGCGGTCTCGCGAGGGGGCGGTGTTGCCGCATGTCCCAGCGCAATTCGGGCAATGTTCATACCCGCAAGCATGCCCATGGCGATGGATTCCGTATAGCCTTCCACTCCGGAAATCTGCCCACTCATGAATACGTTGGGATGCCGCTTGAAGTTCAATGTTTCCGTAAGTAGAGCTGGCGCATTGACATAGGTATTGCGATGGATCTGGCCATAGCGGAGGAACTTTGCCTTCTCCAGGCCGGGAATCAGGCGCAGCACACGGGCCTGGTCGCCGTATTTCAGGTGATTTTGGAAGCCAACCAGGTTGTAAGAGTCGGCGCGCAGGTTCTCCTGCCGGAGCTGGACGACAGCATAGGGCCATTTGCCAGTGCGCGGATCGTCGAGCCCTACGGGCTTCATAGGACCAAAACGGGGGGTGTCTCGCCCGCGCCGGGCTATCTCTTCGATGGGCAGACAACCTTCGAAATAATTCAGGTTTTCCCAGTCGTGGCCTTCCACGGACTCCGCCGCAACCAATGCGTCATAGAAGCGGTCATACTCTTCTTTGGTGAATGGGCAGTTAATGTAATCAGCGGTGCCTTTGCCGTAACGAGCGGCCATATAAACCCGCGACATATCAATCGAGTCGGCTTCGACGATCGGGCTGATGGAGTCGTAGAAGAAGAGATGATCGCTGCCGCTGAGGCGGCCGATCTCGTGCGAGAGTGCGTCCGAGGTCAGAGGGCCTGTGGCGATGATGGTCAGGCCGTCCCTTTCCCTGATCTCGGTTACCTCCTGGCGTGTGATTTTGATTCGCGGCTCGGCGGAGATTGCCTCCGTCACGCGAGCAGCAAAGCTCTCACGATCCACGGCCAACGCGTGGCCGGCGGGTACGCTGGTTTCCTTGGCGATCCGCAGCAGCAACGAACCAACGCGCCGCATCTCTTCCTTTAACAGCCAGGGCGCCGTGTTCTCGCTTTCCGATTTGAGTGAGTTGGAGCAGACCAGCTCAGCGAACTTGTCCGTCTGGTGTGCGGGCGTGGAACGCACAGGACGCATTTCATACAGCTCGACTTCGACGCCACGGCGCGCACACTGCCACGCGGCTTCACAGCCGGCCAGACCCGCGCCGATGATTCTTACCCTGGAATTCATTTCTTTGTTTTCTCGATCAATGCTTTCATCAAAGCAAAAGCTGGTCCCATCACCTGCCCAGGAAGCGGACTGGAACAAAAAGCCTGGGTTGCCCCTCGCGCCGTATGGAGACCGCTCGGGGTAAGCACATTGATTGCGGCTTGATCCTTACCTGGTGCAGGGGGTTTGATTTGGGCCCACGGATCGATTTTCGCAGCCACAAGACTGCCACTGCGCAACAGCTTCTGGATGCTCTCGTCCAGGCTCGTATCGGGTCTTTCCCAGATCACCGCCGCTCCGCTGTAGTTGTAATAGC
>DATBHX010000094.1:0-14221 GCA_036557225.1 Candidatus Angelobacter sp. | reverse complement strand
TTAAGCGACATTGAAATCGCCTTGATCAAACAGGTTGCCGGGCACTGCAACGGGCAACTCGCAGATCTGCAGGCGAAGGTAGAAACCCTCTTGCGCACCAGCCTTGATGGCTATCCGCCTGGCTGGCTGGTGTACGCGCCGCCACTGCCGGAATTGGAAGCGCTCAAAGAACAGGAGACTGCAGCGCTGAACCGCGCCATTGCCCAGCTCCGGTTGCGCATGGGCGCGAATTCTTTCGCGCGCCTGGATGGCTTTGTGAATAAAATTTATCGAACGGGGACATGGAAGACGGCCCCGGTAGCGTTTTCAAAGGATACAGAGTACGGATTTTTCCTGCATTATTTTGCGGCGCTGGACAAACTGGCGCAGGAAAATCCGCTGGCGAAGAAGGAAGCAGCCAGGCGCCAGGATGAGTTGAGCAAAGCGGGACTGAACGAGAGCAATCGAGCACTGCTGCTGAAGGTGGCCTTGGACTACGAGGGCCAGACTCCGCCGGGCCCCATCATGCCCAAGGAGGCGGTGCCAGCGATGACAATGCCGCCGGGCCCTACGCCCGGGCTGTCGGTACCGACCGCGCCGGCGCAGCCGGTAGCCGGCGCGCAGCGAATCGGCAGTTTGCAGTCTACCGAGCCCGCGATAGGAGCAGTTACGCCGATGAATTTGCAAACCGCACGGGCTGGTCTTCAACCTGGCCCGTCTAACGGACGCTTAGATCCAGCGGAAATGGAGCACAGGCGTGATGAGGCCCAACTGAACCTGCTCTCTCACATCGCACAACTAAGGGCTGGAATGAGCCCAGCCACTTTTCAAAAATTCGATACCTATCTGCGGCAGCTCTACAAAAAAGCGGGTTGGCACAAAGCGGTCACCATGGTTGCTGAACCGCCCACAGTGGAAGCCAAAGGAAAGTGAGTTCTAACGCGATCCGTTCGCGATCGCGCGGGAGGGAATACAAAAAGCCCGCCAATCCGGCGGGCTCTCTTCTGGAAGCTGATTGTCGAGAGCCGACGGTTACTTTACCGCGGCCACACGGGCGCTCAGGCGGGACTTATAGCGGGCGGCGGTGTTCTTGTGGATCACGCCCTTCTTGGCAGCTTTGTCGATCATGGAAACGGTGCTGCCGAAGGCCTCTTTGGCCTGCTTGGCGTCCCCCGATTGCAGGCTCTGGCGGAGCTTGCGCAGCGCGGTACGCAGTTGCGAGGTGTTGGAGCGGTTGGTCGCGGTACGTTTGGTGGTTTGGCGCGCGCGCTTCAGCGCAGAAAAATGATTTGCCATTGTGCTGTGGTCGAATCCTTCAGAGATTTTTTCGGAGGATAGCCGAAGGGTCTATTTTACTTGGGTTTAGCGGCTTTGGTCAACCGGCCAGTCTTTAGTCGGTGCCCATTGCTTTGGCCGCCACGATCATTTTGTCTGCAAGTTGACGAATTCCGATCATTCCTTAATCGAAGACGAATCAAGTTCGTCCGATCGTGCGTAGTCCCGTATTCGCGGAGGACCTATGACAGGAGATTGGGGGGGCCTGCAAAATGCGAAATTCGCTTTCATCGCCTGCCTTTTCGTAACCGGGTTGTTTTGCGTATGCCTGGAGACGCCGGCTACGGCCATGGATTGTGGCTCTACGCCGAAACCGTCACGCAGAGAGAGCGCCAATACTTCAAATGGACCAACAGATGTTGCAAAGGCCCAGAAAGAGACTGGGTTCGAGATTACGCTGCTTGATCCCAAGAGGAAACCGATCGCACAGGCGAGCGTCACCCTGGTGAACAAACGCCGCCGCATCCACGTGGCCGGATTGACTGACGCCCAAGGTTTTGTGCACATCGATCTTCCAGAGCCCGGTCGATATGCGGTTAGGATTGTCTTTCCCAACAGACGGCAGGAGGTTTTTTGGCAAATCCTGGAGGCCCATGAACAGGTCCAACTCATCTTTACCTATCCACCGCCCACGGTGGTATCGCCCTGTGACGTTGAGCCGCTGAGCAGCCAGGTGATTTCGTCCTTTAGTGGACGAGCTTTACCGTGGCCGCAAGCCAGCACACCCCAGCACGCGCCAATGCGCTGAGGACGATGGTCGAATCCTTCAGAGTTTTTGGGTGACAGCCGCTTCTGAGCCGCCGGGCGCGCGTCTCAGAGTGAAATGTGAGCAGGCTATTCATCCCACGCGGGTCGGCGATGGGCAGCAAATCCGCAGCCGCAATCTCGCTTTCCGCATCTAATATGAAAGCAGCGTAAAACCTGCCTGAAGCTTGTTGACTTGGCGCAATAACGGGGGTACTCTCAGGCCAATGGTATTACCTCCGCGTTTCGCTGGGCCAGCTATCCTGCTTTTCCATGCACAAAGCCATCCTATGTTCTCTGTGCCTGTAGCACGGCAAGGCACCAAACCCGTTTGCGCGAGCTTTTGTGGGAGGAACCGGCTAGAAGCCAGATGAAGAAAAATATAGAGATCGTGCCCCATATTGAGAAGCTCTTCGGCATCCGCGATGAGAACCTGCAGGTGATGGAGAGCGGGATGAACGTTGCTATCGATTTGAAGTCGGATTCGGTGCAGATTGAAGGCGCCGCACGCGATGTGGCCCGCGCCGAGCAGGTCTTTACCGACTTCGACCACCTGGGCCGTACCGGCCATGAATTTTCTGACGCTGATTTGAGCTCCATGCTGCGTGTGGTCGCGGCCGACCAGACGGCAACGCTGCGTGGCCTGGCTGAGGCGGGAAAGCAGAGATCGTTCGGCAAGCGCCAAGTCCAGCCCAAGAGCATGAACCAGCGCCGGTACATCGATGCGATTGAGAAGTACGACATGGTGTTTGGCATCGGGCCGGCGGGTACGGGCAAGACGTATCTGGCGGTGGCGATGGCAGTGTCGGCCCTGAATGCCAAGCGCGTGAACCGCATCATCCTGGCCCGGCCGGCGGTAGAGGCCGGAGAGCGCCTGGGCTTTTTGCCTGGAACGCTGCAGGAGAAAGTGGATCCGTATTTACGTCCGTTGTATGACGCACTGTATGACCTGATGGACCAGGAGCGGGTGGACCGCTATCTGGAGAAAAACGTGATTGAGATTGCGCCGATCGCTTTCATGCGCGGGCGCACGCTCAACGATTCGTTCATCATCCTCGATGAAGCGCAGAATACAACGCCGGAACAGATGAAGATGGCGACGACCCGTATGGGTTTCAACGCCAAAATGGTGATCACCGGCGACATCACGCAGATCGACCTGCCCAACGCACGCCGCAGCGGCTTGCTCGAAGCCATGGATGTGCTCAAGCCGGTCGAAGGCATCTTCTTTAACTTTTTTACCGAAGAGGACGTGGTGCGCCACCATTTGGTGCAGCGCATTGTCCGTGCCTATGATGAAAGGTCGCGCAGCCAGCAAATGTCGCTGGAGCTGCCGCGCGAGGTGCAGCAGGAGCAGGAGCCGCACGAGCCCCCGCTGCAACAGTAGAAATTTAGTAGAATCGAGCGCGGGAGGGCAGTGATTGGCCCTCCCGATTTGTTTTCGGCCTGATGGCCTTTAGGAAAGTTAGCGGGTCGTTTCAACGAAGACAGTTTTTGATCCGGTCATTTCGACAATGGTGATTTTGGAGAAGCGTGTGAACGGAGCGGCTGCAGCGGACCTCAACCGCTTTGTGCGGAGAGCGCAGGGGCTCACCAGAGTCTCCGGCGAGGTCAGCGTACTGATCGCTGGGAACCGTCGTGTGCAGGAACTCAACCGCCGCTTCCGCCGCAAGAACAAGCCGACCGACGTACTCTCCTTCCCGCGGTTCCAAGGCGGCGATATCGCAATTTCAGCCGATATCGCCCGTGATAACGCCCGAATTTACGGCCATGGTTCCGCTGACGAGCTGAAGATCCTGATCCTTCATGGCATGTTGCACCTGGCCGGTTACGATCATGAATCCGACAATGGCCGCATGGCAGCGAAAGAAGCCCGTCTGCGTGCTCAGCTCGGGCTGCCGGCTTCGCTGATCGATCGTACAAACTCCATGAGTGACAGGAAAGGTAAGTCGCCGATCACGAAGGCGAAGTCGGGAAGCGTTCGCAATCGCACCGCGCGCAAGTCGACGCGTACTCGCAGGAGCCGCGCATGACGCTCCTGGCACTTTACATCGTTCTGTTGGTACTGTGCGGGCTTCTGGTGCTGGTCTCTTACGTCGGACGTCTTTACACCGAGAGCGGCAAGTTTCTCAGCCGCGAGTTTCAGGAAAACATTGAGGCCTTTGAGAAGCTGGTTGAACCGCGATTGCTTCGCGCCAGCCATCGCGCGGGCCTTGCCGTTGCTGTGCTCGAGCAACTGTGCACCGCCACCATCACGCTGCTCATCGGTTACCTTGTTTTTCGCGACCAGCATTGGACATGGCCGGAGATCATACAGGCTGTGATTGGAGTCATTCTCGTCATCATTATCTGCAACCGGCTTCTGCCGTATGTGCTCTTCACGCGCACCCGCGGCGAATGGCTGGTGGGCTTTATTCCTCTCCTGCAGGGCTTGATCTACGTGATGTTGCCAATCACTATCACGCTGGGCTTCGGCCTTTCCGTGGCCGCGCTGGCTGAGCCGCACGAACCGGAAGCGCCGGAACATCCTTCCGAAGCGGTTGACGCGTTGATCGAAGCGGCCGAAGAAGAGGGCATCCTGCAGGAAAGCGACCGCCAGCTCATTCAGTCTGTGGTCGAATTTGGCGACAAGACGGTTCGCGAAGTGATGACACCGCGGCCGAACATTTTTGCTGTTCCCATCTCCACCACCATCGAACAGCTGACCACGCTGCTGCGGGACAAACCGCACTCGCGGATCCCGGTTTACTCCACCAGCATTGACCATATGGAGGGTATGGTGCTCGCGCACGATCTGCTGCAAATCCCGGATAACCAGGCGTCGGTGACGACCGTGGTGCGGCTTGTGCGGCCAGTGCTCTTTGTGCCCGAGACCAAGATGACCTCGCAGCTTCTGCGGGAGATGCAGAAAGAGAATATCCAGGTGGCGATCGTCATCGACGAATACGGCTCCGTCGCCGGACTGGTCACGCTGGAAGACCTGGTGGAGGAGATTGTCGGCGAGATCCGCGACGAACACGAGCACGCGCAGGACATTGTCCGCGAAAGCGACGATGCTTACGTGATGCAGGGCACCGTCGATGTCGGACGGCTGCAGGACCTCTTTGACCTGCGCCTCGACTGGCATGATACGGCGACCGTCGGCGGCCTGGTGAGTGCGATCGCCGGCCGCATTCCACAGCCCGGCGAAGTGATTGAAGAAGAAGGTTTGCGTTTTGAGATCCTGGAATCGACGGACCGCAAAGTAGAAAAAGTGCGCGTTTGCCGCTCCCATCCGGAGAAGGCGCGCTCCTCACCCAGACAGGTGCAGGCGTAATGACACACCGCGCCGGCTTCGTCTCGATTATTGGCCGACCCAATGCCGGCAAGAGCACGCTGCTGAATGCCCTGGTGGGCGAAAAAATCGCTATCGTCACGGAAAAGCCCCAGACCACGCGCATGAACATTCAGGGCATCCTCAACGTCAAGGCGCAGCGCGGGCGTCCGGCGGCGCAGATCGTGTTCATCGACACGCCTGGCGTGCACAAACCAGATAGCCGTCTCAATCGCAAAATGATGCAGGAGATCCACGCTGCTCTGGAAAGCCGCGACCTGATCCTACTGCTAGTGGACGTGACAGAAAGATTTGGTCCCGCCGACGAACAGGTCCTGGAGCTGGTAAAGCGCTCCGGCGGACCGATATTTCTCTTGCTGAACAAAGTCGACAAGCTGCACAAAGAGAAATTGCTGCCGATCATCGAGCATTACAGCAAACTGCACGCGTTTCAGGAGGTCATTCCCCTCTCTGCCATGAAGCGCGACGGCCTTGACCGCCTGCTGGATAAAGTTGCCGGCGCTCTACCCGCGGCCCCGCCGTATTTTCCGGAGGACCAGCTTACCGACCAGCCCGAGCGCTTTCTGGCATCGGAGATCATCCGCGAGAAGGTCCTGCTGCGCACCGGCAAAGAAGTTCCGTACGCGACTGCCGTTATCGTCGAACGCTATGAAGAGCTGCCCAGGCTTACGCGGATCGCGGCGGCGATTTACTGTGAGCGCGATGGGCAGAAGGCGATTTTGATCGGCAAAGGCGGCGAAAAACTCAAGCAGATGGGTACTGCCGCGCGCCAGGAACTGGAAAAGCGTCTGAACAAAAAAGTTTTTCTGGAATTATTCGTTAAGGTGAAACCGGGTTGGCGGCAGTCTGCGGCGTTCGTGGAAGAGCTGGATTGGCGAAGGCAGCTGGAGAACCTTAGCAGCGCTCCTGCCGATACGGATCAAACGTAAGCCGCGAATCAACGCGAGTGACACGAATTCAAGAGAATCAATTTTCGATTCGTGTTTATTTGCGTTCATTCGCGCAAACCTACTCGGTCCGCAACGCCTCCATCGGTGAGACCCTCGCTGCACGTCGCGCAGGCACATAGGCTGCGAACAAAGCCACAGCTACCAACACAGCGGGAGCTGCAATGAATGTCAGCGGGTCGCGTGGTCCTATGCCGTAGAGCAAGCTCTTCATCAGGCCGGAAAGGGCCAGCGCTGCAGCTACGCCCGCAATCGCTCCCGCAATCACCATGCGCGCGCCGCTTGTGACCACCAGCCGGACAATGCTTCCGGGAACCGCGCCCAGAGCGATACGGACTCCAATCTCGCGCGTTCTTTGTGTGACCGAATATGCCAGCACGCCGTAAATGCCGATCGCGGCGAGCAAGAGTGAAGCCAGCGAGAAGCCGGCCAGCAGCACAGCGCTGAACTGCTGCCGGGCAAATGTCTGGCGGACCACCGTGGTCATGGGGCGAACATCGCCCACAGCCAGCTCAGGGTCCATTTGCTTGATGATCCTGCCCGCCGATTCAGCCACAGACATAGGGTCTTGCGCGGTGCGGAGAACAAACACCATTTCGCCGTAGTTCAGATGCGAGTGAATGTAGTAAACCGTCGGTTTGGGTTCCTGGTCGAGCGCGCCTTCTTTTACGTCGCCGGCCACGCCGATGATTTCGCCCATCGGGTTTTGCCGGTCCATCCAGGCGGAAATCTGTTTGCCCAGCGGCTCTTCCCCACGCAGATACTGCTGCACAAAAGCTTCATTTACGATGAAGCGATACGGCGAGGAGATCACGTTGTCGGCAGCGGTGAAATCACGGCCTTGTTTCAAGGGAATGCCGACACTGCGAAAATAGCCGGGCAGGACCGTACGGATCTGGGCAACGAGGTCCTCCCCGGGCTTTGCCGGCGGGCGACCGCCGATATCCACGTTCGTTCCGGCGGCCAATCCGTTGAAGGGCAAATAGCTCACTGCGCTGGCGGAGCGAACGCCGGGCAGCTGCGACATCTGCTCGGCGGCGCGGGCGAAGAAATCGACCTTTTTCTGCGGCTCGCGGTATCTGATCGACGGCAATGTGACGCGCAAAGTGAGGACATGCGCCGGATCAAGTCCGGGATCGACCGCCTGCAAGCCAACCACGGTGCGGAACAACAGTCCTGCGCCAGCCAGCAGGACCACCGAACAGGCGACTTCTGCTGCCACCAGCCAGGCGCGGAGTCGTGTGCCGCCGCCGGTACCCTGCCGGCTCTCTTCGTGCAGCGCGCGATTGATACCGCCGCGTGAAGCGATCAGCGCCGGCGCCAGCCCAAAGATGATGCTGGTCAGAGCCGACAGAATGAGCGCCAGTGCCAGGATGCGAAGATCAAACGTCACCTGGACCGAGCGTGTGAGCTCGCGGGGCGCCAGGGCCACCAGGCCGGAGACGGCCAATCGCGCCAGGCCTATTCCCAGGCCGCCGCCGACCAGCCCGAGGACGAGACTTTCTGTGAGCAACTGCTGCAGCAGCCTGCGTCGTGCCGCTCCCAGAGCGCCGCGCACCGCCAACTCACGACGGCGGGCGCTGTAGCGGGCCAGCAGCAGGTTGGCGACGTTGGCGCACGCTACCACCAGCAGCAACGTAACCGCGCCCAGCAGCGCCACCAGAGATGGCTTGACCTGTCCGATCAGCGAGGTGCGCAGGGGTTCAACGTTTATGCCCCAGGTCTTGTTGAAGTCGGGGTAGGCGAACTCCAGCCGCCGGGCAATGCCGGTCATCTCGGCTTGCGCCTGCGTGAAAGGGACGCCGGGCTTCAGACGCGCCACTGACCACATCCAGCGGCCCTGGTTCTTGCGCAGGTCTGGGCCTGGGTTCAATCCCAGAGTCAGCCACACGTCGACGGAGCGGCTATGAAAATAGAATTCCGGAGGCAGCACGCCAATCACGGTGAATGGCCGGCCGTTCACCTGGACCTGACGGCCGATTACGTCGTCGTTGCCGCCGAACCAGTTTTGCCACACCCGGTAGCTGATGAGCGCGACGTGCGCATCGGCAGCGTCTTCCGCATAGGTAAAGACGCGTCCGCGGACCGGCTGAGCGCGCAACAACGGCAGCACCTCACTGCTGACGGCTTGCGCGTCCAGCTCTTCGCTGCGTTTGCCGTCGCTGAAGACGAGATGGAAATCGACAAAGCCGCCCATGTTTTCGAGCGTTGTCTGCTGCCGCTTCCAGTCAAAATAGTTTCCCGGCGAGACCACATTGTGCATGAAACCGGTACGCTGGTTGACCTCCCAGAGCATTGCCAGCTCGGACGAACCCGGGTAGGGAAGCGGCCGGAGCAGAAGGCTGTCTGCCACGGTATAGATGGCCACGCTTGAGCCAATTCCCAGCGCGAGCGAGAGGACGGCAGTGGCGGCAAAGCCGGGATTCATCCGCAACCCGCGCAGGGCGTAACGCAGATCGCGCAAGGTGGTATCGACCCACATGAGACGCGCGGTCTCACGCACCGATTCCCGGGCCGTCTCCATGCCGCCGAACTTGATCAGGGCTTCGCGGCGTGCCTGCTCCGGCGCCATGCCGGCGCGAATGTTGTCATCGATATGCATCTGCAGATGGGATTCAAATTCCTGTGCCATCTCCTGGTCGCGGCGGCGCTTGCTGAAGAGCCCGGTCAGGCGGGCCCACGATCTCCACAGAGCTTTCATAGTGACTCCTTGGCTGCCAGGAACCGCGCCACGATGCTTGAGGCTTCCTGCCACTCCGCGGTCTCCTGTTTGAGCAGCTTGCGTCCAGCCGCCGTCAGCCGGTAATACTTGGCCTTGCGATTGTTTTCCGAGACTCCCCATTCGGAGGTGATGGCCCGCTCCTGCTCCAGCCGCAGCAGCGCCGGATAAATGCTGCCGTAGTTGAGGGAAAGGCGGTCACCGCTGATCTGCTCAATGCGCCGGGCGATGCCGTACCCGTGCAGCGGGCCCATTGATTCCAGGGTTTTGAGCACCATCAATGCCATGGTGCCCTGCCAGACATCCGATTTGCGGTTTAGCTCGGTCATATAGGTAAGTTATAGGACGATCAGTTTACTTGGACTCCTATAACATGGCAATAGGAAGCAAAGGTTCGCCCAAAAATTTGTTAGGACCTTTTGGGCTTTGGAGATGGAAGCTGCAAATCGACGTTAAATGATAGAGGTCTCTATTCCTCAGTCTTGGGAAGCTTGAACTTGAGCGTCCTGGACTCTCTTTGTGTCAGTACAAAGGTCGCGTCTCCCTCAGGGTAGGAGCCGTCTTCATCGTCCTCAGCATAAGCCAACGCGCGATACCTGCCAGGCGATAGGTCTGCAAAAACGAAATGGCCCGCCTTGGTCGTTCTGGTGTGCTCGCTTCGCAACGTATAAACAGGCGTATTACGCTTGCCTGAGGATATCTGAAAGAGCTTTACCACAGCGTTGGGCACTGGATCATCGCCTTGGAGGACAACCCCTTCAATCCTGGCTCCGCCCACACCGATCCTGATCTGAAGCGTGTCTTTGCCGGCTTCCTCAGGGCCAAGGAATAGTCCATCTTCAAGGACGTTTTGCGTGCCAAAAATCGCGGAGAGCACGCACAACCCAATCGGCAAGTTCGGTATCGCCAGGGAAAGAGGAGGACGTATGTCTTGGACCAGGAATGTGCCGTCCGGCTTGACCGATGCCTCATTGTGCGCGTAGTAGCCATCAGGGTCATCCAGTATGATTTCAAGGCTGTCCAGTTCAAGCTCCGATCCTGGCTCAAGGGTCACCTTGCCGGCAATCGTGAGGGGCAGGCTCAATCGCAATTGCACTCCGGACAGGTTCTCTCCAGCCAATTCGATTTTCTGTTCCCCTCGTACATTGTTGGTCCACGCTTCATGTGCAAGCGCCGCGGTAAGGGTGTAGGTCCCGGGCAAGACATCCTGAAATAGGAAATTCCCTTGGGCATCGGAGTCAAGCATAGGAGGGTGACCAAGAAATGTCCTTCCGATGGTTGCATTCTCTTGTAGCGAAATGCGGGCGTTGGCGGCTGGTTTGCCGTTCGGGGCAAGCACCTGGCCGGAAATGCTCAGGAGTTTTTCCCTCTTCAATAAGAAGTCGATGTGTACTTCCTGACCGGCGCGCACCCGGATTTTCTCTGCTTCCGTGATTCTAAAAACCCCTGGATAGAAAATCCGCGGGTAGGTGTGGCGCGGCTTCTTACGGCCTGTGGTGACGATGGCTGAGGTCGCGGCATCGCCAAATCCGGTATCAGCCGCAGTCACATAATAGCGGCCCGGAGGCAGACCATAGATACGGTACTCTCCCAAGTCGTTGGTCATACCATATCGGGTGCTATGGCCGGAGTCGTATCCATCTCTCCGTAGTGCCGGACTCTCCACGTCCACCTGCACACCGGCGGCCGGCTCGCCGTCTTCATCGGTGATGCGTCCAAAAATCACGGCGCCCCGCGTGAGAAGCAATTGCAGGTTGTCAACCTTGTTTCCCGGTTTTAATTCGATGCGTGCCCCGGCGTCGCCGTCGGGGCTGTGGTACGTTGCGGAAATAAAACCCGGCTTGCTGCCTCGTAAGACATAGTTTCCCGCCGGCACATGGTCAAAAACGAAATGCCCCGAACTATCTGTGGTCTCTGTAAAGTCCTCTTCTTCAAGCAGGCCAGGTTCAGCGCCGGCTTGCACCTCCTCCGGGGACATGGAAACCAGGATCACGGTCGCCGCTTTCAGCGGCAACCCTGTGCCGGCAGTTACGACGACTCCTCGCAGAGAGCAGAGCGCGGCTCTGCCTTGGGGTTCCTCCTTGAGGGCCTGGGTTGTATCCTGCGCTTGAATGTGTAGAGCGATGATCAATATCGCGATCATCAACTGCGTTTTTCTGGCTCGCATCATTGCGCACCTGACGCTTTGAATTTCCAATCTTGGTTATCCTATACACTGTCGTGCTCAGTCCGGAATTATTTTCTCGGGCAAGGCGCATGGGCGCGCGGCCTCGCCATCAACGCCTCCATTTGTGGAACGCGGAATTGCACCAAAGTTCTGGCATTCCCCTCTTCCGCTTTTTCAAGCACAATGATGAGAAGAGTTCATGACCACCCTCGGCGACTTCAAAGAAACGGTGCGGCAGCAGGCGGACATTGTCCGCATTGTGGGCGACTACGTACAGCTCCGCAAGGCCGGCGCCCAGAACTACATTGGCCTGTGCCCTTTCCACAACGAGAAGACGCCTTCGTTCTCCGTGCACGCAACGCGGCAGTTCTTCCATTGCTTCGGCTGCGGCAAGTCCGGCGACGTTTTCAAGTTCCTCCAGGAACGGGAGCAGATCGGCTTTTTTGAGGCCGTGCGCATGGTGGCGGAGAAGATGGGCATTCCGCTGCCGAAGGTGCAGTACAGCTCTGAAGGCGAAGCCCATGACTCGAAGCAGCGGGGCCAGCTACTAGAGATGCACGAGCGCGCAGCCAGGTTCTTCGAAAATGAGTTAAAGCGGCCGGAAGGGGCGCATGCGCGTGAGTATCTGACGGGACGCGGGCTGAAAGAAGAGACGATCCGAACGTTCGGCATTGGGTTTGCGCCGGATTCGGGGTTTGTGCTACGGGATCGCCTGAAATCAGAGTTTGGCGACGATCTGCTGCGCGCTTCCGGGCTGTTTTCCTGGAAAGAAGGTACGGAAGCTACCACCCCAGAACGCGCAAACCCGGCACGTCCCGGGGGCGCCGCTGCGGGCTCGGGGTCGGCCACGATGTATTCAAAGTTTCGCAACCGCGTGATGTTCCCGATTGCGAATGAGCAAGGCAAGGTGATTGCCTTCACCGGGCGTACGCTGGCGAAAGACGAGAAATCCGGGCCGAAATACCTGAACTCGCCGGAGACGCCGATCTATTCGAAGTCGCGCGTGCTGTACAACCTTGACCGGGCGAAAGAGGCGGTCCGCAAGCTGGGCTACGTGATCATTGTAGAAGGGCAGATGGACTGCATTGCCGTCTACTCCGCCGGCTTTCACAACGTGGTGGCGAGTTCGGGCACTGCGTTTACCGAAACCCAGGTCCGGCTGCTGGGCAGGTTCAGCAAAGATATTGTGGTCAACTTCGATCCCGACACAGCCGGCGCGACAGCCACGGACAAGTCGCTGGGGATGCTGCTGGAAGAGGAATTCAATATCCGGGTGCTGCGGTTGGAGTCGGGCTTTGATCCGGATTTGTTTATCCGCAAGCATGGCGCGGAAGGCTACGCGCGCGCGCTCAAAGGCTCGCAGAAGTATTTTGACTATCTGGTAGACCGGGCGCTGGGGCTGTTTCCGGTGCGAACGCCGGAGGGCAAGAAGAATGCGGTGAATTTTTTGCTGCCGCATATTCATAAGGTACCCAGCAGGATCGTGCGCGACGAACTGGCCAACGATATTGCCCAGAAATTGAACATCGATTCGGCGGTGCTGCGGCAGGAGTTTAAGTCGGCGGCGGTGAGCCGGGCAGCCAGCAGTTTGCGCCCGTCCGTGGCATCAGACATCACGCCGGCGGAGAAGGTGCTGGTGCGAGCTGCGACTTCCAATGTCGCGGAAGAAGCTGAACTGCGGGAGCGGGCGCTACAGGCGCTGGCGGAAGAGCATTTGCATCTTGGGCTTGCGACAGAGACGCTGCTGAACGCGGTGCTGGCTAATGCTGAGGCTGGGAACCACAGGGAGCCGGACATCATGGCGCTTCCGCTGGCTGAAGCTGACCGGCAGAGGCTGGCGAAGATCGTGATGCAGGAGGACCAGCCGCTTACGGCCGACCTGCTGGAAGGCACGCTGGAGGCGTTACGGCATCGGTCGCAACTGACGCAGAGAGAAGGCGAGATCAAGCGTGGAATCGTGGAAGCCGAGCGGCGGAATGACGTGGCAGCCCTGCTGCGGCTGAAACAGGAGAAGCTGGAACTGGACCGGAAACTGGCGGCGGGAAGCTAGAGTGTCGTCAGCGCCGAAGAGCCAGGTCATCCCGCACGTAAAAAGCTGGTCATGGGCGCTGGCGGGGCAGACGTCACAGGTTTTAGGCCAGGCCGCCGCATTCATCCTGATCGCCCGCTCGCTCCCGGTCGCGGACATGGGCGCTTTCATCGGGATTACCGCCCTTACCTCGATCCTGGCGCCATTCACCGGATTCGGGTCCGGCAATCTCCTGATCAAATATGTTGCGCGTGACCGCGCTGCCTTTCACCCCAGTCTGGCAAAATCAGCCAGCCTTGGGACCCCGTCTGCCTTTCACCCCAGTCTGGCAAAATCGGCCAGCCTGGGGACCCCGTCTGCCTTCAACGAGCGCTGGAGCAAGCTCCTGGGAACGACGCTTCTGAGCGCGAGCGTGCTTTCCCTTCCCCCTGCGCTGGTCTGCCGGCTGATTGTGCACTCTGCCCTCCCCTGGTATGCAATTTTTCTTCTCGTGATCTCCGATCTGCTGCTCTGGCGCTGGCCTTACCTTGTGGCGCTCACGCTGCAAGGGCTGGGGGAGATTCACCGCAAATCGCAACTCGAAATTTTTGTGGTGTGCACGCGGCTGGCTGCGGCGACGCTTCTGTTTGCGCTACCAGGGCCTTATCACCAGGTGCGCGCCTGGGTGTTGATTTATTTCTGCGCAGCATGCATTGTTTCCGGCGCGTCACTGTATTGGACTCTTCGCCAATGGGGTAGCCCCAAGCCGCTTCGAGCGCAAACCGGCAAGGAATTCAAAGAAGGCTTATGGTTCGTGGTGAGCCCGGCCACGCAGACAATCAACAATGACGCGGACAAGCTGCTGCTGGCCCGGATGGCCAGCCTGAGCACGGCCGGTATTTATGGAGCGGCGTACCGGGTGCTCTCCGCATCGTTTTTACCGGTGCAGGCCCTTCTGACTGTGACTTATCCGCATTTCTTTCAGCAG
>DATBHX010000093.1:0-33711 GCA_036557225.1 Candidatus Angelobacter sp. | reverse complement strand
TCAACATGCAAAGCATCACTCTTTTCGTAAAAGTCCTGTTCAACATAAATCCTCTCAGTTGAGCAGTGTTTATCGGTGTTTTTTTGCATAATGACCCAGGTTGCTCCGCTTCCATGTCGCCAATAATGTCAAGATCGTGGGTTGCCAACTTCTCCCGGTATAACCCGCGGCAGGGATGCGATAGCTTACATGTTTTCGAAAGCATTTTCTACTACTGACTGCTGTCAAAAAAATAGTAGATAAAAAAATAATGTTTATATCTCTTGACAAACAAGTTTTGATTTATTTAGTTTCTTGAACGTTAAAGTAATAATTACTGCTCAGTTGTTCACTAGCTTGAAGATCCAAACTTCAAGGCGGAAAGCTGCAGGTCGAACTGGATGGGCCTGATCAAAGCAGTACACGAGCTTTTAACGTCGAATAGCTTGCGAGCCGAGCTCTCGGAGCCATCCACGATAGCAGAGCGCAGTAAGCCGTCATTACCCTCATCCAGACAGCGTATTTTCAGGCGTGGACTATTCGTCCGGTTCGGAAAAGCCAACGGCAAGCCGCGCAGGGTCCTTGAAATCAGTCATGAGTTTCCTTATCTGAAAATAGCAGCCGTTTCATCAAGTTCAGTGGTGCTTTGTTGTGGCTCGGCAGTTCATCCTTCTGCCGTATTTGAAGAGCCGGGTACAGTATTTCCTCTTGTAAGGCGTGATGGACCGGAGTTGATCGCAGCAGCCGACAGTTGCAGTAGCGATAGCTGCTGTACCACGACAACGACCACGACTACGACAACAACAACCACTACAACCACGATTACTACCACTACCGATAGCTGTAGCTGCGGAGCATGCTTTTCGTGCATTTCATAGGTTTAGTGCATTTCATAAACCGTTTAGATTGTTGATCTAATTTTCTGCATGGTCGAGTCGTAGATTGGGCGAGATTATATGCTGCTCGGGTGCGGGTTTGCCGCTAGACGTAAAGTTTTGCTCCATTGAAAGTGCCGACCGCGTGAAACCATGTGGATTGTTGCACGAAGGAAGAAGCACTAAGTAGCGGAAGGGGAATAGAGATGTTGACAGATCTGAGGCGAGCGGCTGCTGGGTTGCAACGACGGTGTGCCTCGGGGTGGTGCAAGGGCTTCCTGATTTTATGTTTCGTTGTTGCTGCCGGATTGAGTGGAAACGATAGCTTCGGTCAGGCAAAAAAGGGCGCCTTTTCCGCCAAGCCAGTCGACACACAAACGCTGAGTGCAGCCGCTGGTAGCGGGGATGTTAAGGCGCAAGTGGAGTTGGGAAAGATTTTGTTTCAGGCGAGACAGGGAAGTGAGCGGAATGGAGACGCGGCGCGATGGTTTCGTGCTGCTTCGGATCAGGGATCGACAGAAGGTGCGGCATGGCTAGGTGCATGTTACCTGTTCGGACGCGGAGTGCCCAAGGATGAGGCGAAGGCGCGTGCGCTATTGGAGCCGGCTGCGAGCCAGGGAGACGCCACAGGGCTGCGGTTTCTTGGAGTCTTGTATGAACGCTCAAAGGACTATGAGAAGGCGGCGGGATTATATGCAGAGGCGATTCAGAAGGGTGACAACAAGGCATTGATACGCTTGGCGCATTTGAATGCCCATGGCTTAGGGATGGCGAAGGACAAGAAGAAGGCCGACGGGTTATTGATACAGGCGGCGGCGCAGGGCGGGCAATGGGCCCAGTTGCGGCTCGGGCAGGTTTATGAGCGGGGGAACCGGAAAGCGGGGATTGTTCAGGATCCGGCAATGGCGGTGCAGCTCTACAGCGCGGCAGCCGCTCAGGGAAACCGCAACGCGGCGTACCGGTTGGGCCGGATTTACAAAACCGGCGCAGGGACGACAGTGGCGGCGGATCCGCATAAGGCCCTTGCCTATTTCAAACAGGGGGCGCTGGCGGGATATGCTCCAGCGCAATATGAGATGGGGCAGATGCGCGAAATGGCGCAGGGTGTGGCGGGAAGCCCGGTGGCCGCATACTACTGGTACAGCATGGCGCAACGGCGCGGGCATGAGCTGGCTTCGGAGCGTTTGCTGAGTTTGCGCAGCAAAATGACTGCCGACGACGTAAAGAAGGCAGAGGGGTTGTTGCGCCAGCACGATCTGCAGCGAGGCGCTGCGGTAAGTCAATAGGAGAAAAATAGCTAAGCGGGCGATTTCACCGGTAATGGAAATGATGGGATGTTGGGGCCAAATTGTTGGGCATAGTCCTGGGGTAGAAAAACCACTGAAGGGGGAGCTTTGCCGAACGCCGTTCTTGCCATCGTTGTCGCACTGCTACTGGTCCCTGTGGTCCGGGTCGGCATCGAGAATATCTCGACACGTTTGAGGAGTGAGCCATCGATCCCAGCTAACAACGTGCATCCTGGCGCCGGAGCCGTTCAAACGATGACAGGCCTGTGGCCGTGGTTAATTTCTCTTCCACTGCACGTCCCGGGCTCAAATTTATGTTTCGGCACAAACCTCAGCAAAAAGCTGGGTGCAGAGCTAGAGGGGAAATGAGACCTTCTGCATTGCTATCTATTTGCCTGCGTCGCGTTGTGCTGTTTCCGCCAGTACTGACCAGCCTTTCGGTTTACACCGGTGAATCTACCCGTCCGGAATGTGCCCGTCGCAAAAAGCGCTTCTTTTCGGCAACCGCGATGATCGGAAGAGTCATTATCGCTTTACTGCTGGCCGGTTCTTCCGGCTGGGCGAGTATTTCGCACACAAAGATATTCGTGCAGCAAGGCGGAACTTCTTCTGCGTCGACATTTACGTTCACAGCTTCAGCAAATGCCGCCAATGAATCCGTAGTGGTCGCCGTGGGCTGTGCCAGCACTACAGGAGCTACGGGTGTTTCATTAACGGCCAGCGGTTGGAGTTTCACGCAGTTAGGGAATATTGGATTCAGCGGGGCATCGTCAGCGGCAGTTTTCGGCGCGATATCTCCTAACACGACGAGTGCGACATTCACGGTGACCTGGACAGGTACTGGGACCTGCACTTTTCATCGTGAGATGGGGGATGAATTTGCTGGAACGGATATAACCGGCGGAACCACGACTTTTGATTGTGGCGGGACGACATGCTCGGGCGGCTCAAATAATGCGCATTCCACGAATGGTAATTGCAGTGTCAACGTCACAACCGGTTCAGCGAATGAAGCAGTTTGGGGGGCATGTTTTCCAAGCAACTCTGTGACAGCTCTGGGGTCCGGTTACACCGCAGGTGCCAACAATGGACAAGGCGACCGTGCAGAATACAAGCTAACCACTGCCGCCGCCGGCACGATAGAAACGGTCAATTTCACTTCGACAACAACCTTTAATGCCATTGCTGTAACCATCAAGCCCGGTGGGGCACCGAGCATTACCAGTCTGACCCCGAATAGCGGGGCCGTGGGTTCGTCGATTGTGATTGCTGGAACGAATTTCGGAGCGACGCAGGGAACCAGCACAGTAAAGTTCAATGGAACGACGGCGACGACGACGGCCTGGAACGGGAGCAGCATCACGGCGACGGTGCCTACGGGAGCTACCACGGGGAATGTAGTGGTTACGGTAGGCGGAGTAGCGAGTGCAGGGGTGACGTTCACGGTGGTGTCGGCGCCGAGCATTACCAGCTTGTCGGCGACAGCGGGGTCGGTGGGAGCAGCAATCACGATTACAGGGACCAATTTTGGAGCGACGCAGGGCAACGGAGGAGTGACGTTTAACGGGACAGCAGCGACGGTGAGTTCGTGGGGCAACACGAGCATCGGCGTAACGGTGCCAAGCGGAGCGACGACCGGCAACGTGGTGGTTAAAGCGGCAGGAGGAGTCGCCAGCAACGGCGTCAGCTTTGCCGTACTGCCAGCAATCAGCAGCATCACTCCCAGTTCGGCAGCGGTTGGTGCGTCTGTAACTATTGCCGGAACCAGCTTCGGCGCAACTCAGGGATCAAGTACAGTTACGTTTAATGGTCCTAGAGGGTTCGGCAGGCCCATCGCCTCGGTCACAAGCTGGTCAGATACCAGCATCACGGTGACAGTGCCAACCAATGCCCTCAGCGGCAATGTCATCGTCACAACCTCCTCAGGAAGCAGCGCTGGGACACCATTCACTGTAATTCTTCCTCCTTTCATCAGTGGTCTCACACCGTCCGCTGGGCCTGTAGGCACATCGGTGACAATCTCGGGCAGCAGTTTCGGAGCTACGCAGGGCGCCAGCACAGTAAGCCTGAATGGAACCCTGGTTACACCAACCAGTTGGAGCGATTCACAGATCGTTTTGGCGATCCCAAACGGAGGCACGACAGGCAATATCGTGGTTGCGGCTAACGGCTTTACTAGCAATGGAGCCTTGTTTACGGTAACCGATGGAGTCACTCCCAGCCTCACCAACGTCGCGCCCGTATCTGGAGTGGTCAGCTCTTCCATCACTATTACCGGAACCGGCTTTGCTCCTGCCCAGGGATCAAGCACCGCTACCGTCAATGGCGTTATGGCTGTGGTCACAAGCTGGAGCGACACACAGATTATCGCGTCAGTTCCAGGCAATGCCACACCCACCGGCACAGTGGTGGTAACAGTGGGAGGCCTGGCGAGTAATGGGTTGAACTTTACCATTCTTCCCAGCATCAGCGGCCTGACTCCGAGTTTTGGTCCGGTCGGAACCTTTGTCAATATCGCAGGCACCGGCTTCGCAGCATCGCAGGGAACCAGCACCCTCACATTCAATGGAGTCGCAGCGACGCCGGTCAGCTGGAGTAGTACTGGCATTGTGGTCCAAGTGCCGAGCGGAGCCACTACTGGCAACTTGACTTTGACGGTCGCCAGCGGAAGCAGCAGTTCGAACTTTACCGTTACGCGCGCTCCGGTTGTGCAAAGCAACGGCGGCGCAGGTGTGGGAAGTATTACAGTGCCGTTCTTGAGCAGCAACACCGCTGGGAATATGTTGTGGGTGGCGGTCGGCACTCAGGGTCCGCTCAGTCCGCCTACTGACACGGAGGGCAATACGTATGCGCTTGCTGTCAGCGATCTGGGAAGCGGCGCGATCTACTACGCCACTTCTGCAAAGGCTGGAGCAAATACAGTAACCTGCAATCCCGGTGGGTCTGCCAACCTGCACTGTCACATTGCTGAATTGACAGGACTGACGTTCTCGCCTTTGGATCAGGTGGCGCAAAGTTCGTCTACAACGCCGCCCTGCTCCATCTCGACGGCGGCAGCAACCGGTCAGGCGAGTGAATGGATCGGCGCCCTCTTCTATGCCGGCAATAATAACCCGCTATCAGCAGGTACCGGATACGACGTGCTGCAGGCCAACACCAGCGTAGTGAACGCAGCGCTCTCAGAAGGCCGGACAGTTACCACAATGGGAGTGCAAACCGCAACTTGCGGAGCGCAGAACGGCGTGTTCGTAGGTCAGATGATTACGACTTTCAGGATTGCTGGAAATGGGCCTGATGTTAGCGGCTTATCGCCGAGTTCCGGCCCGGTGGGCACATCCGTCACCATCAGTGGAATCAACTTTGGAGCTACCCAGGGTAGCAGTACCGTCAGCTTTAATGGCACGCTCGCAACTCCGACTAGTTGGAGCAATACCGCCATCATGGTAGCTGTTCCCACCGGAGCTACGACTGGACCCATCACGGTCACCACAGCTGCAGGAACCAGCCCCGGTGTCGTATTCACCGTATTTGTTCCACCCACCATTAATGCCCTGAGCCCTGTCGCCGGACCAGTGGGCGGCTCGGTCACGATACTGGGAAACAGTTTTGGAGCAACTCAGGGCAATGGCACGGTGAGCTTCAACGGAACCTTGGCCACGCCGAGCAGCTGGAACAATACAGCCATAGTAGTTCCAGTACCGGTAGGAGCAACAACCGGGAATGTGGTCGTTACCGCCAATGGCTTAACCGGCAATGGTGTTCTGTACACGGTGACTGACGGAGTCACCCCGAGCATAACCGGCCTCTCGCGTAACTCAGGTCCGATCGGGGCCTCTGTGACCATTACCGGCACGGGCTTTGCTCCAGTGCAGGGATCCAGCGTTGTGAATTTCAACGGGACCACAGCTGCGCCCACAAGCTGGAGTGACACGCAGATTGTTGTGCCCGTTCCCCTGTTTGCCACCAGCGGCAATATCGTGGTCCTAGTCGGCGGATTGGCCAGCAATGGCGTGCCTTTCACAGTACTGCCAACGCCAAGCATCACGAGCCTGACCCCGAACAGCGGGACGGTGGGTTCCTCGATCGTGATTGCGGGAACAAACTTCGGAGACACGCCGGGAACCAGCACGGTAACGTTCAACGGCACTACGGCGACGGCAACGGCATGGAGTGCGAGCAGCATCACGGCGACGGTGCCGGCGGGATCTACCACGGGCAATGTAGTAGTCACGGTGAATGGGGTCGGCAGCAGCGGTGTGAACTTCACGGTCTTGACGCCGCCAAGCATCACCAGCCTGACTCCGAACAGCGGGGCCGTGGGTTCGTCGATTGTGGTTGCTGGAACGAATTTCGGAGCGACGCAGGGAACCAGCACAGTAAAGTTCAATGGTACGACGGCGACGGCAACGGCCTGGAGCGCGAGCAGCATCACGGCGACAGTGCCGGCCGGAGCCACCACGGGCAATGTGACTGTAACCGTGGGCGGAATAGCCAGTAATGGAGTCACCTTCACGGTGGTGTCGGCGCCGAGCATCAGCAGTCTGTCGGCGACCTCGGGGCCGGTGGGTGCGGTGATAACGATTACAGGAACGAGTTTCGGGGCGACGCAGGGCAACGGAGGAGTGACGTTCAACGGGTCTGCTGGGGCCGTGAGTTCTTGGGGCAACGCGAGCGTTACGGTAACCGTGCCAAATGGCGCCACTACAGGCAATCTGGTCGTGATAGCAGCAGGCGGAGTCGCCAGTGCTGGCGTAGTGTTTACCATTACTCAGGCGCCGTTCATTAACAGCCTAAACCCAGTATCGGGCGCAACCGGCACTCAAGTCTCGGTTATCGGCATCAATTTTGGCAGCACGACCGGCACAGTGAAATTCAATGGCGTTGCTGCTCAAAATCCGCTATGGGGTCCGGTACAAATTCTCGCTCTTGTTCCTGATGCAGCTACGTCGGGACCTGTGACGGTGACCACGTCGGGCGGCACTCAAAGCGTCAATAGCATTCAATTTACCGTTGTTCCAACCATCACGAGTCTGCAGCCTACCGCCGAGGCGATTAACGCCGTTATTACGATCAATGGCTCAGGATTTGGCGATCAGCAGGGGACCAGTACGGTCACCTTCGGAGCCACGGCGTCTGGTCCAATCACGAGTTGGACGCACAACAAAATCACGGTTACGGTGCCGAACACACTGGCGGCAGGCGCAGCGAATGTCGTGGTCACCGTCAATGGCCAAGCCACGACTCCACAACCGTTTACGGTGGTGCCTGGTGTTACGGGTCTTACACTGCACCAGGGACCACGTCAAGTTGGGTTTGTCGTAACAGGAACAAACTTCGGCAACCAGCAGCCTGCTGATAGCAAAGTCAACATCGGTGCGTTGACACTCACGGTACTTAACTGGACGGCTAACGGCATAACTGTACAGGTGCCTGCCAATGCAACTTTAGGTACCAATGGCAATGTGGTGATCACCGTGGGGGTCAGCACGGGAGGGCAGGCGGCACAAGGATCAAACAATGCATTCAGTGTGACGAATGCGTTTACCTGTCCGTGAGTCACTCAAGTGACGGTATATGTTTTTTCTTCAGTTGGACTGGCGCGATGGAGGATAACTAAGGTCGTGGCTAGACGAACATTGATCACTACCCTCATATTGGCGGCCCTGCCGGGGATTGGCTTACGCCTACTAGCGGCTCCTGCGAAGCCGGCGTCCTCTGCCAGCGCCGCCAAGACCGCCAGGACTGTTGCTTCCGCCCCTCCACAGACCTCGGCCGCGGTCTTTACATCAGTTTATGGCAGTTATTGGCAAGTTGGGCCGGGCTATACCACCACTTTGCTCCTGCGCAACAAAGACCAACAGAACTCGCTTGCTGTAAGTGTGTCCCTTTTTTCTGGCGCTGGGCATGTAATTTCCAGCAGTGCGGGCCAGGCGGTGGCAACAGCCCAGTTGCAGCTTTCACCGCACAGCACCAAACAGATTGCGCTTGCCAACTTGCTCCCGGCCGATGGTGCGATGCACACTGGGGGTTTGGCTGTGCAGTTTAATGCTTCAGCTATCGGCCTTGTGGGACAAGTAATGATTACCAATCCCATCGGCAACAGCATCAACCTGCCGCTAAGTTCGGGCTATACCGTGGATACTGATAACGCGTTGTATGCTCCGTGGTGGCTTTCGGATGCAAATACGGATGGCAGTGTTCAGCTTTTTAACAGCAGCAACCAGCCGCTTGCAGTAACTCCTTCGCTTGTCGTAGACGGCGTTGAGCAGGCAGCGAACCCGATGAGTATTGCGCCGAACGCGAGCCAGGTCGTAAGTCTGCGCCGGCTCTTGGGGCAGGTGAACCAGTCCAGCGCAACCATGGGTTCACTCACTCTCAGATATACCGCCACCCCTCACGCGTTACAGCCCAGTTTGGTACTGGTGAACAGCGTGACCGGCTCCTGGCTGACTGTCGGATTTCATGCGCGGCGCCAGAGTGTCGCAGGCGCACCTGCACAAGCAGGAGGCACAGGAGCGAGCCCATCGCTCACGGGCGCATTGGCATCTGGGGCTGGCACAACCACGACTCAGGCGCCTACTCGCTGGGAATTCGCGGAACTGAAACTGAAATCGTCTACGGGATCTGCACTGCATGGTTACGTACTGCTAAGCAATGGCACAAACGCAGCCATGAATGTTGGCTTAGAGGCGCATTTTGCCTCTACTCGCGTCAAAAGCCAGATGCAGACGTTTCACCTTCCAGTAGTGGCACTGGCTTCATTTGAAACCCGAGTGGTAGATATCTCTCAATTTGTAACGAGCGGAACAATCCCCGGAAACCCTCAACGTCTCGCCCTGGTAGCCAGCCATCCCGGGGCACCAGGTGATTTGGCAATCAACGCGTTCAGTGTGGACTCCACCAATACGTGGGTCTTCCCCTCCCCGGGGAGTCTGATCTCTCCTGCGGTTGTGGATATTAGCTATTTTCAAGTGAGTGGAGGCAAAGAATCACCGAGATCTGTTCGAAATTCCGATCCCAGTGCTACCCAGGGGCAGATCGTGCTCTATTTTCCAACTTCGCATGGGCTGGGATCCTATCACTTTCCAGTAATGCCGTTGCCTGCTAACTCCGACCAGAAAATCAAACTGGGGCAGATCACACGCGTACCAGATAGTCGCGGCTTTCTGGCCCCAAAAGGAACTACTGCGGGAATTGCCGTGCTGTTGCCCGTCGCAGCAGGAGCGTCCGCGATTGCGGCTCCTCAGGAACTGTGTGAATCATCATGCACGCTGCTATCTCCTGCAAGCGCTGCAGTTTCAAACCCGTCCGACGGAACCGTAAATCGCAGCGTGACAGTTCCTAATCCGAACGACATCATCATTATTACTGTTACGCACCATATTCATTTTAATGAGAACCAAACCTGCAATCTTCCGGAGATTTCGATTTCGCCGGCATCAGGAGCGGCCGGCGACACGGTCTCTGTTACGATCAGTGGAGACTTTCTGCCGCAGGACTTTACCATTGATGCCGGTGACCAGATTATCGTCATGAATGCGGTGTGGCAGGATGAAAACACCATTACCGCGGATTTCGAGACTGATTTTGATCCAGCAGCTGTCGCCGATTGGCCCGTCACTGTCACAGGGCCATTTGGGCAGAGCAACGCCGCCACTTTTAGTGTTACGCCTCCTGCACCACCGGTAATTGAATCGATCACCCCTACGTCAGGTCAGGCAGGCAATCTCAACCTGCCTGTACGCATTGACATGACGGCGGCGGGGAGATTCCATGATGAAGATACGATCAAAGCCGGCGTCATTAATATCGTAAGCCCCACTGCGTCGCCCGACGGAGTTGTCGTAAATGCCACCTTCCAGATTCCCCTCTGCGGCGCGGGCGGTGATCAGCAGGTAACGGTGACGGATCCCTTTGGCCAGACAAGCAATGGGGTTACCTTTCAGGTGGATCCTCCGCCACCTCCACACATTACTTCAGTAAGTCCTACTGCCTGGACGGCTGGAGCAACGAATCTGCAGGTAACAATCCAGGGCACCGGTTTTGATTGTCCGTCGGTCAGGACAACTGATCCCGCGCACGTAGTTGTGGGTCCCATTAATTTCAACCCTGAGCCAGGGACCACCATCACAGCCAACGTGAATGTGGACGCCAATACTCCGACCGAGACAATCACTTTGTTTGTGGATATCAATGATGCTCAAGTGGTTGAATCGAATGGTGTTCCGATCACCATTGCCGCCTTGCCCACGCCACAGCCGCTGATTGTTTTTGGAAGTAGCGCTACGGCCTGCAGTGGAACGCCCCAGAATCTTGCCGGTACTACTAACCCCACTCATATTGTAGCCGGGCAAAAGATTCCTCTGGTCGCGTGCATAAATGGGATTGATTCCAGAATCACCCTAACCGGGGAATCATGGACGAGTCCGAGCGGGACCGCAGTTGCGGGATTCACCAATGGGTCAGGGGGTGGGCCTGATGTGACTGCAGGTCACATGAAGACCATCACTGCCACTAGCTGCGCAAACGGCCAAGCGCAATGCGTGCTGGCGCCTTTCTATTGGGTATGTGCCACCAGCGGCAGCTCCGGTTCCTGCACCTATCCTGGGACTGCTCAAATTTCATTTCAATACCAACCGGCTAACAGCAGTTCGCCGATCTCGGCAACAGCACAATTCAGCGTCGATGGGCCAACCAATGTTGATGTACATGCGGTCGTGAACCCGGTAGAGATCAGTTCCGCTAACCCCACGAATGGCGGGTTTCCTCTCGTCTTGCAGCTTGGCGACTTTCCGACAACAACGGGAATCACGTTTACGGCCGCAGGGAATTTTCCTGCGGGTGACGGGATAAATGCCAAATTCATATTCGTACAGGTGCTTGATCCCATTTCCTTCCAGTACTTGTTAGCCAATGGGACGCAGACGCGTACTCTCAATAATCCAGGTGAGGTATTGGATACGACGTACCCTTATGCGAATGGTAATAACGTGGACGACAGCCCTTCGACTGCTAGGCTGGGCAATAAGAATGAAAGCGAACAAGCCGAATCAATGGATGCTAAAATGTGGTTGTTGTGGGATCCGGCGCTAAAAGTGGATGGCACCCAGTGCCATGCCGCGCAACTCGACGCTAATGACAACCTGCTGCCGAGCACCTGCGACTCCATTCCCATACCGCTCGGTTACACTCTATGGCATTGGTCGGGCAATGCAGTCAGTACGCTGGATACAGTAACTCCGCCAACAGACACACTTGGATGGAGAGCTGGCACACCTGCTGGCCAACCGGGGTGCAGAAATCCCAGCCAGGGGCTGGGTGGAGCGGGACAACCCGCAGGCCCTGCATTTACCCATCAAAATTTCGTTTTCCCAGACTGGATAACAGTCGTAAGCAACGCTACAGGTTTCACTTGTACTGGTGTTGGGTGTTGAGAGGATAAAAGATGAAATCTGCTGAGATCCTTTTTGCCGGTTTGATATTCCTCATTGCGGCCAATGGTACTGCTCAATCAGTTCAGACTGCAGATACTACATCATTATCAGTGTCGATCAGTACTGATCAAAACACTTTGATGGCCGGGAAACAATTGAAGGTCAACGCCGACGTGAAGAACACATCGACAAAAGTCTTCAACGCAGTACCGGAGTGTGGGCAGTTTCAGATCAGCGTTCTGGATGCAAAAGGTGCGGCAGTGCCTCAGGCAGAGGGCTATCGCCAGGCCATAAAGGATAAAAGCCGCAATCCGACGTTTAGAAGAACAGCCGTGCGTCTTCAGCCGGCAGAAACCCGCAAATGGAGCTGTACCGTTACTGATATGTATGACCTGTCGCAGCCTGGCGAATATACAATCCAATTTCAGCTTGGCGCTGTAAAGTCGAATGCCATTACGGTTACAATAACAGCTCCAGTGGTAGAGTCTGGTGCAGGCGTGAATCAGTCCTTTTCTCTTCACATCGAAGCAATCCAGGATATTGTCAAAGCTGGTTCTAAGATTGAAGTAGGCATTTACGCAACTAATACTACCGAACAGCCAAAGCAGCTGGACAATGCTTTGACTGCATATATCGTATCAATTCGAGATGCTTCTGGAGGAAGCGCTGCTTTGCTGGAGCCGGGGAAATTATGGCAAAAGAATCAAGGCAAAGGAGGCGGCAATTCCGTGCTCCTGCAACCCGGTAAAGAAGCCGGCTTGGGTTTGCTTCCCCTCAGCGACTTCTATGATATGGCAAGTCCAGGCGAGTACATTGTTCAACTCTCCAGAGCTGATGAGAAGACAAACACTGTCGTGAAATCAAATACTATTAGAATCACCATCACTCCTTAGCGAAGTCATTGACAAAATTTGACGTTTGAATTCAGCAAGCTGAACTTATCATTTGCCAGTCGCGTGCAACAAATCCATTGTCAGCGATGGAGGCGATGTTGCTTATGCCAACACCATCTAGCTATTACGATGTTGCTGAGTCACCGTTTAGAATAAACTGTTTCGTTTTTTCGGAACTTTGCTTGCCATTCCGAGTCTTTAGAAACTGCTGACGCATGCTAGTCCATTTTTTAGTTCTTTGCTGCTCCCCGAATTGAGTTCATAATGTTTCCCGTTTCCCATGAAGCCCCCTCCCCAGCCTGAGCCGCCACAGACCTGGCGGGAGCGGTTCGCCGCATTTCGCAATCTTCCCCCCTTGCTGAGGATGGTATGGGAAACAAATCGCACTCTGACGCTTTGCAGTTTCTGTCTGCGTTTGGTATTTGCCTTTACTCCAATCGCCAATCTGCTGATTTTCAAGCGAATATTGAATGCCGCCGTGCAGGGCTCTCGCCATGAGGGATTCGATCCCCATCGCATTTGGATGCTGCTGGCGATCAGCCTCGCCATTTCGTTGCTTTCGGGCGGCGCCTCCCGATTGATCGCTCTTTCTGACAGTCTGCTGGGCGACCGCTTTGCGCACTATCTGAGTCTGCGCATCATGAAACATGCGGCGTCACTAGATATGATCTTCTTCGAGGATCCCGTGTTTTATGACAAGTTGGATCGTGCCCGGCGGCAGACATCATCGCGTCTCGGCATGCTCACTGCTGTGGCTGCGATTTTTCGCCAGTCTTTGACGCTGATCTCAATGGTAGTTGTCGTGGCTCTGTATTCTCGGTGGCTGCTGCTTCTTCTCGTGCTGGGGGCGGTCCCGGTTTTTCTTAATGAGAGCAAGTTTGCCATTCTGAACTACTCTATACTCTTTCGGCGAACGCCCGTAAGACGCAAGCTGGATTACCTCCGCTTTCTCGGTTCCAGCAGTCAGGGCGCGAAAGAGGTCAAGATCTTTGGACTGGGAAACCATTTAGCACAACGTCTGGGGGCTTTGTTTGAAGACCTATATGCCGAAAATAGGCATCTGGCTGTGCGGCGCACTATCTATGGCGCTATTTTCAGTTTGCTCTCCGTCGCCAGCAACTATGGTGCTTACGTATATATTCTATTTCGCACTCTGGCTGGAGCAGTTACGGTAGGCGATATGGGGTTGTGCGCTGGTGCTTTCTTTCGCGCAGGCGATCTAATGCAAGACCTGGTTACCCGCGTTGCCGATTCTTCCGAACAAGCGCTACATGTCAAAGACTTGTTTGATTTTTTGGAAACCAAACCGAAAATTGTTTCTCTTCAAGGGGCATCTCCGGCGCCGCAGCCCATTCGGCATGGATTCGAATTTCAGAACGTTTCATTCTCGTATCCGGGCTCCGCTGTGCCGGTGCTCAGACATGTGAGTTTCCGCCTTGCCGCAGGCGAGCGCATTGCGATCGTGGGAGAGAATGGGGCCGGAAAAACCACCCTGGTCAAATTGTTGGCTCGTTTATACGATCCCACTGAAGGCCGCATTCTTCTTGATGGAGTCGATCTCCGAGAATATGACGTGGACGATTTGCGGCGGCAGATCGGCGTCATATTCCAGGATTACCTCAAATATGAGCTTAAGGCAGCGGAAAACATCGGCTTTGGCCGGATCGAGGATCTTGATAACGTTTCTCGCATCCGTGAGTCTGCGGAAAAAAGCCTGGCGTCCGAGATCATACAAGGATTTCCCCAGGGATATGAACAGGTTCTAGGCCGTCGCTTCGAAGGCGGGTTGGATCTTTCAATCGGTCAATGGCAAAAAATTGCGCTTGCACGGTCGTACATGCGCGATGGGCAAATTCTGGTGTTGGATGAGCCTACCGCAAATCTGGACGCGCGCGCCGAATTCGAGGTTTACGAGCGCTTTGCCGCCTTAACCCACGGAAAGACTGCGATCCTCATTTCCCATAGGTTCTCAACTGTCCGCGTAGCCGACCGTATTCTGGTCTTGTCCCACGGAAATATCGTGGAGGAAGGCTCACACAATCAGCTCATTTCACTGGGCGGTAAATACGCGGAATTGTTCCAATTTCAGGCAGCCCGATACCGTTGAGGCACCGCGGGCAAATTGAGCTTCGTCGCGCAGGCGAGACAACGCACACATGCCAGGTCAAGTCGGAGATGCGGGCCAGAAACTGCCCTACCGGTGGCCGTTGAAATACAACGTTCAGATGAGTCCGCATAATTCCAACGAGGCAACATCACTGTCGTGGTGAGGACAGCAAAGTATTATCAGAAATCAGATTGTTAAGAACGGATGCTGCAGTGTGTTCCAGGCCCGATCTGCACGTCAAAGTGTGTGGGAGGAAGTTTGAGTGCGCCGGACCACTCCAGCTCAACTGCAGATCCTCAGTCCAGCCGGGGTAGGCTCAAGTCTCAATCCTTGGGGTCAAGAATAGAGTTGATTCTGAACAAATTTACCGTACAATAAACGTACAATGAATCCGGCACTGCAGTCGCTTTAGGCAGTCTGGGCATTATGCGATATTCGCCGATTCAATAACTTGTGTGTTTTCAGAGTGCCTAGTCTTTCGATCCCGACTAGCTCCACCAAACAAAAAAGGTCCAAAATTTTCGACTCTCCCTGTCGATTTCCCCAGCCCTCATACGTCTAACCTGTGACGAACGGCCTAAGGTCGTTTGCACGTCTTTCGTCGCAGGCTTAGCATGAATAATATTCTCGCTCTAAAATTCCCGGATCCAAAGCGTCTGATTGGAGAATGCACATGTCTTTCCTTCGCGATTTGAAGATTGCGATACGTTCGCTGGCTCGCGCTCGCGCATTGTGGGTTACCGTGGCCGTCACGCTGGCGCTGGGCATCGGCGCCAATGCAGCCATTTTCAGCGTGGTGCGCGGCGTGCTGCTGCGTCCGCTAGCCAATCGCGATGAAGACCGTCTGCTCTACGTGCGCCAGAGCGCGCCCGGCATCGGCGCCGATAATACGGGCTTCTCCGTTCCGGAAATCAAAGACATGGACTCCGGGCTGAAGACCATTACGGAGTTCGGCACTTTTTCTGCTCTCGATTTCACGGTGGTTGGCCTGGGAGATCCGCATGAGATGCGCGCCGGTGTGGTCGATGGCAATTATTTTGAAGTAATGGGATTGCATCCCGTGCTGGGTCGCTTGCTCACCGCGAAAGACGACGGTCCAAACGCCCCTGGCGCTGTCGTCTTGACGTACCGCTTCTGGACCAACTCCATGCACTCGGATCGCGGCGTGATCGGGAAGGTGATCCGGCTTGGCAGCTTTGAAGGCGCGCGTTCGGCCACCATTGTCGGGGTGCTGGAGCCTTCGGTCCCTTATCCGGTGGAAACCGAGTTGATCGCCAATATCGTTACCAGCCCGCATCATCTCTCGGCGACCATGGTGACCGGCCGCGAGCATCGCATGACGGAGGTTTTCGCGCGCCTTGCTCCCAATGCCGAGCTTGACTCCGCGCGGGCCGAATTGAACACCGTGTATTCGAGCATGGTGTCCGCCCATCCTGAGGTTTACAAACCCGGCGACCACTACCGCATCGACGTAACCCGCATGCATGACCAGATCAATTCACGGGCGCGGACGGTTTTGTGGGTATTGTTTGCCGCGTCCGGATTGTTGTTTGTAATTGCCTGCTCCAACGTTGCCAACCTCATTCTGGCACGGGCGGTGCGTCGTGAGCCGGAGATGGCCGTCCGCGCGGCGCTGGGAGCGACCACGAGCGCGTTCCGCCGTTCGCTCCTGGCTGAGGGGCTTGTGCTGTGCGGCAGCGGTGCGCTGTTGGGAGTTGCCATTGCGGCGCCCATGGTGTCGGTGCTCGCCCGTTATGCCTCACGCTTTTCCGTACGCGCGCTCGATCTCTCGCTCGACCCCACGCTGGTATGGATCGGCGCGGCGCTGGCGTTGGTTGCAGCCGTTTTCCTTGCCTTCGTTCCGCGATTGCCGGCGGCAGATTCCTCCTCTGGCTTCGGGCTCTCCAGCAGCGGCGTGCGCGTGAGTGGAGGCAGCAGCCGTCGCCTTGGCATTTTTGCCGTAACCCAGATTACCGCGTCCTTCCTGCTGCTGGCTGGAGCAGGCGCGCTGCTAAAGACCCTGTTGGAACTGGAAAGAACGCAGCCGCCATTCGCTACGGCCCACGTCCTTGCGGTGAATTTGCCAGTGATGTCTGACGGACGCACGCCGGAGCAGGTCCGCGATTTTTATCGTGAAGCGCAGCGGCGCATCAGCGCATTGCCCGGAGTGGCGCACGTTTCTACCAGTTTTGGCGTTCCCTGGCGCGACGGCCGTATGCTCGGTATCAGCTTCACCTTCGCTGCCGAGGGCGCGAAACGCGACAACGGCGAGGACTATCGCGCGCGCTTCCGCTCCATCTCGCCTGGCTTCTTTGAGACCATGGGCATGCCGGTTCTGGAAGGCCGCGACTTCAGGGATAGTGACCGTGACGGCGCGGAACGCGTGGTGATCGTCAGCCAGAGTCTTGCGCAGAAACTTTTCCCCGGCCGCGAGGCCGTGGATCGCCACCTGCAATGGACGGATGGCGTGATCAAGTTTATCGGCATAAGCCCGGAGCCGCGGCGCATCATCGGCGTGGTGCCTGATGTTGACGACGAAAACATTATTCCGTCACCGGCCATGACCGTGTATCAGCCAACCAGCCAGGAGGGTTGGCAAAGCCGCCTCTTTGTGCGTGCCCAGAATGATCCGTACCCGCTGGTGCCGGCCATCACGAAGACCATTCATGATCTCTCGGCCGATCAGCCGGTGGAGCGGGCCAGTACGCTCGAAGACGTGCGCGCGGAGGTCCTTACGCCGGACCGTCTCAACGCGATCGTATTTGGTGGCTTCGCTACGCTGGCATTGTTGATTTCCGTTGTGGGTGTGGGCGGTGTCCTGGCTTTTTCCGTAAGCGGACGCACGCGCGAGTTCGGCATCCGGCAGGCCCTCGGGGCGCAGCCGCGCAGCATTCTTGCCAAGGTCCTCTCAGAAGGCTTGGTGATGGCGAGCGTGGGTGTAGCCGCGGGGTTTGTGCTTGGCTTTGGGCTCGAACGCCTGATTGGATATCGTTTCGCTGACCTGAAACTGCCCGGAGCTTTGACGTTGCTTGCCTCCGCGGCAGTGATCCTGGCTGCGGCGGTGATCGCGTCAGCCTTGCCGGCTGCTCGCGCTGCCCGCGTCGACCCTGCGGAAGCGCTGCGCTCGGAATAATGGCAGCAGGGAAGTGCGGTTCGCCTTGGAGCACCCGAGCCTGCCGGAAAAATCGTACAATAGTGCTGCAAAGCCTCCGATCGACCCACGGCCAGGGTGAGCTGACGCGCGGTGCAGCGACCTCTCAGTCACGACGCCCCGTGTACTAACGCTCTTAGCGATCCAGGCGAAGTGGTGGTCGCATGAACATCCTGCTGCTCTCGATGCCCGACTCCTTCGAGCACATGCCTACCGTGGCCATACGCATGCCCAACGGCGGGCTTACCTCGCTTGCCGGCAATGTTGATCCGCACCATAAGGTAGCTGTTGCTGACCTGATCCTCGCCCAACAAAACGTTCGTGCCACCGTGGAGCAGCTGGTCGCCCGTTGGCAGCCGCAGATTCTCGGGCTATCGGTAATGACTTTTCAGCGTAAGACCGCGTTGAAGATCATCCGGCTCGTGCGTGCTTTGCGGCCGGAGATCAAAGTGGTAGTGGGCGGCTATGATCCCAGCCTGGCGGCTGATTCCTATATGGCGGCCGATTCGGACGTAGACTTCATCGTCCGCGGCGAAGGTGAAGTTACTTTTCGCGAGCTGGCATGCGCCGTTGAAGGTGGACGCCAGTTCAACTCTATCCCCGGCCTGCTCTATCGCGAAGGCGACAGCTGGCGGCAAAACCCGCCGCGCCCTGTGCACAATCTTGACGGCGATGAAATCCAGCTTCCCAAGCGTGACGCCAGGGTTCTGCGCGGCTACACCATGCTGGGAAAGCCGGTCGACGTGATTGAGACTTCGCGCGGCTGCACCTACGATTGCAGCTTCTGCTCCATCATCGCCATGCGCGGACGCAACTTTCATACCTACAAGTTCGACCGCGTGCTGGCTGATATCCGCGACGCGCGCGATCATGGCGCCAAGACGATCTTTCTTGTCGACGATAACATCACGCTCAATATGCATCGATTTGAAGCCCTGTGCCGGGCCATTGTCGAAGCTCGCGTGAATCACCTTGAATATATTGTCCAGGGCATGACCTCCGCCATCGCGAACCATGGCCAGACGGTGGCCCCACTCATGCGGCAAGCGGGTTTCAAATACGTGTTTCTTGGCATCGAAAACATTCTGGAAGACGATCTCCAATTCCTGCGCGCCAGCGCCAAGAATCGCGCCCGCGAGCAAGGCCAGGCCATGGGCAACGCTACGCTGAAGGCCATTGATTACCTGCATCGCAACAAGATGTACGTGGTCGGCGGGCTGATTGTGGGCAATCCAGGTGACACACGCGAATCCGTGAACGCCAATCTGGAGTTCGCGCGCCGCTATGTGGATTGGCCTTACATCCAGCACCCCACGCCGTATCCGGGCACGCCAATGACGGAAGATTTCCGCAAGCGGAACCTGGTGGTCAACGAACGACTGGAAGAATACGATGGCACCACCGCCGTGGTGCGCAGCGAAGAGTTGGAGGCGCAGGAGATCGAATTCCTGCGCTGGCGCAAAGAACGCTGGATGAAGCTCAAACATTTTCCCCGCGCCATCTGGCAGAGCCCGGGATTCGTCTTTCGCCATGGACACAAAATGCTCGCCCATACCTTCCGCGGCTGCAATTGGCGCACCTTCCTGGGAATGGAAGACGAGCATGAAGCGTTTCATCGCTACCGCGCCCTCCGCACTCTAGAGCGCGAGTATGTGTAGGGGTGAATCGACTCGATCCCGAGTTCCTGCATCTAATTTGTTATCCTGATTCAGAGTTTCCGGAGGATTCGGTGCTGAACAGAGGCTCGAAACTAGCGCTTTCGATTATCCTGGCGTCGGTCGTGCTGTTGCTGACCGGGTGTCCAACGACCAAAATTGCCGACATCAACCGCGATCCCGGGCGCTTTTCCGGGAAAAACGTTAGCATTCACGGGACAGTGTCAGACTCGTTCGGCGCCCTGGGCAATGGCGTCTTCCAGATTGACGACGGGTCGGGGCGCATCTGGGTTTTCAGCCAGAATTATGGCGTGCCCGGCAATGGCGCCACGGTCTCTGTGACCGGACGCGTGGAGCAGGGCTTCGCCTTCGGCGGTCGCAACTTTGGCGTGGTTTTGCGACAGACGGAAGCCAGGCGCTAAACTGTCCTGGAGTTTTGCCGTAACCGCCATCGCAATTGAATCAATTGCCACACAACATTACTTTGGAACCAGTTCAATCCTCGCTACTCCTACTTGCGTTCATCCGTGTAAATCCGGGGTAAGCCTTTTCGCAGAGGGATAATTCCTGTAATCTACTTCCTTCCTGAAATGCCAGTATCGTTGACAAATTCCGGAGTGGTTTATCAGGCGCTGAAGAAATGCGGCATCGGACTGGTGTCGGCGCTCCCTGAGACGTGGCTGGTGCACCTGATCCGCATGGCGGAAGACGATCCGCAGATGATCCTGGTGCGGCTTGCCAAGGAAGAAGAAGGCGTGGGCATCTCCGCCGGCGCCCACTTTGCCGGCGTGAAGTCAGCCATGCTGATGCAGAACCACGGCTTTCTGGCCAGCGTTAACGGCATTGTCTCTTTCGCGCAGCTCTACCGCATTCCACTGCTCATGCTCATCAGTTATCGCGGACACTTCGGCGAACGCGATCCCTGGCAGACCCAGGGTGGCAGCGCGACCGAGCCGCTCTTGCGCGCGTTGGGAATTCCATATTCATTTCTCGACGATCCGGCGAAGGTGGAAAAGCGCATTGCCGAAGCACAGACCTGGGCTTATAGCAGCTTGCATCCAGCGGCGCTGCTCTTGACCCGCGAGCTCATGTGGGAGGAGCCTGCGCCATGAAGCGCCTCGACTGCCTACGCGCAGTTTACGACCAGCTGGGCGACTGCCTGGTGGTGACCATCATGGGCGCCGTCGCCACTGAGCTGCAATCGCTGGGACACAAGCCAAACTTCTTTTATCTGCAACATGCCATGGGTCTCGGCTCGTCCACAGGACTTGGCCTGGCGCTCTGTCTGCCGCAACAAAAAATCGTAGTCTTTGATGGCGATGGCTCCATCCTGATGAACCTTGGCGGCTACAGCACTATGGCGCGTTATCGGCCCAAAAATCTGGTCCACGTTGTGTTCGATAATGAGAGCCTGCTCTCGGTCGGCGGATTTCCCACAGCAACTTCAACCGGCACGGACCTGGAGGGCGTGGCTCGAGCCTCCGGTATTCCGCGCACCAGGGCTGCACACACGATTGAGGAATTCAGCAGCGCATTTACCGAAGCCATGCAGACAAACGAGCTTACTTCCATGGTGGCCAAGGTCGAAGCGGTTGGGCCTTCAGGATATGTAACCGGATTGGCGTTGCTGGAGAATCGGTTTCAGTTCAAGCGGTATATAGAAAAATCCACCACGGAGACACGAAGGCACGGAGAAGAAAGAAAATAGCGTAGAGGGCCGGGCCTTCGGTTGTTCGAGTAGTAAAAAGTTCTTAAGTTCGGAGTCCTGGTCTTTGTTTTGATTCTGTAATTTTGCGATTGTATTTTCTCCGTGCTTCCGTGTCTCCGTGGTGGGTTTTTATCCTTTAAGGCAAAGAGGAACTCCATGGCCAACATCCTCACCGACCTCATTACCCAACTTAACAGTGGCGCGTTGCGCGTGGTCGATCTCACCCAGCCGCTCAGTCCGCAGACACCGCTGCTGCCGCTGCCCTCGCAATGGCCCAATACGCCGGCATTCAAAATCTGGGAGCTCTCTCACTATGACGATCGCGGGCCGGCCTGGTACTGGAACGGCTTTGAGACCGGCGAGCACACCGGCACCCATTTTGACGCCCCGATTCACTGGGTTAGCGGCAAAGATCTGCCGGACAACAGCGTGGATAAGATCCCGCCCAAAAAATTTGTCGGTCCGGCTTGCGTGATTGATGTCACCGCCGATGTGGCCAAAGATCCGGATTTTTTGCTGACGGTTGATCGCGTAAAACAGTGGGAGAGCCAGCACGGAAAGATCCCCAGCGGCGCATGGATGCTGCTGCGCACCGGCTGGTCCAGGCGTACCGATCCGAAGGAATATATCAATGTCCGCGACGACGGCCCGCATACTCCCGGCTTTGTAAAAGCCTGTTCTGACTTCCTGGCCAAAGAGCGCGACGTGCTGGGCGTGGGCGTGGAGACCGTAGGTACTGACGCCGGCCGTGCCGCGACATTTGATCCGCCGTTTCCGAATCATTATGTGATGCATGGCAGCGGCAAGTTCGGGCTGGCAGGATTATGCAACCTGGACCAACTGCCGCCCACCGGTGCGGTGGTGATTGCTGCTCCGCTGAAGATTGTGAACGGATCGGGAAGCCCGTTAAGGGTAATCGCGATTACTCCATAGCAATCAGCTAACAGCTATCGGCGATCAGCTAAGGCGTCTGAGCCGAAGGCTTGGAGAGAACCATCACGCCCAAACGCTTTCACCTGGCATTCTTCCTTTGCTCCCGTTGCATCCCTCGGTTGAATGCTTTTGGCTGAATGCTGATAGCTGATTGCTGACTGCCTCTTACAACGTCGCCCTCTTCACCACCGCGGCCAGAACGCGATTGCGCTCATACTCGCCGCTGATGGAGTCGGCAGTCTTGAGGTAGCTGTCACGCAGCGTACCGGTGAGGGGATAAAGCTTCGCTACGGCCAGCAGCACGCGCGCCTTTTCATAATCGGATTTCATGCGCGTAACCGCGGTCAACACCTTGGCCAGGGAAGCGTCACTCAGCTTGTTGTGCTCCATGAGAGCGAGCAGGCAGCGTGAACGCTCAAAATCGCTGTCATGCATGGAATCAACCACGCTCAGGTAAGAGGCCATCTGGGTCTCATCGAACTTGTTGGCCTGCACCAGCGTTGTGATCACTCGTGACTTCTCATAATCGCTCTGGGCCCTGGAGATGTTTTCCAGCGCGCGGTTTATCGAAGCCTGGCTGAGGTTGTTGTTCTTCATCAACTCGAGCAGGGTGCGCGAGCGCTCGTAGTCAGACTTCATGGAGTCCACGACTTTGAGGTAGTTGGTCATCTGGCCTTCATCAAACTTGCCTTTGCCGGCCAGGCCGAGCAGCAGCCGCGACTTTTCGTAATCAGAGTTGATGGTTGCCGTGGCGTTCATGATGCGATTGATCTGGTCGGCGGCCAGAGTGTAGCGCTGCATCGGCGCCAGAAGGTCGCGCGACTTCTCATAGTCGGAGTGGATTGAGTCCACCAGCTGCAAGTAGAAATCGAGTTGCGACTGCTCAAACGATTTCTGATCAAGCAGGGAAAGCAGGATACGCGATTTTTCGTAATCGCTCTTGATGCTGCCGGCTGACTTAAGCGCCAGGCTGACGTTCTCCCTGGAGATGTTCGGCCGCTTGAGCAGTTCGATCAGCACGCGAGAATGCTCATAATCACTCTTGAGCTTGCCCGCGGCGTTCAGGAAGGCTGTGCGCGAGGCTTCGTCGGGCAGATCATATTGTTTGCTCACGGTCATCAGCACGCGCGCCATTTCGTAGTCAGAGTTGATCTGGTCGCCAGCCTGTTTAATGATGCGTTGTACCACCGGTGAAGGAAGGTTGGGTTGCTCCAGCAATAGGCGGAAGTACCGGCCGCGAACGTAGTCGCCCTGCAGGTTGCTGATCTCGTCCAGGACCGCCGTGGGGCCGCCCTTGGCCAGCAGCGCAGGAACGCGTGTGTCGGCAGAAAAGCCTGTGCTCCGTTCCAGGGCAAGCAGGAACTGTGAGAACCAGGTTTTTGCCTCGCCGGTGAACGGCTGCTGCGTGCCGTTGACCTTGTAAACATATTGCAAGCCGCCGGCGGATGGAGTGACCTTCACTTGCTTCAGCGTGTCATCCTGGCGCAAGTTGACTTCAAAGAACCCGCCCTGCGAGATGCTCTGGATTTCGGTGGCTTCGGCGTTGAATTTGATTTCGCCTTCGGCGCGCAGGTCGACGCTGCAGTCGCCGCCTGACCAGGTTGCCGTCCAGCTCTTGTAGCCATCGCGCGACTCCATGTTCATGTTGTGGAGCTTGGCTTTGGTGCCGCACACGCTCAGCTCGGCGCCGCCAACCGCCGGCACGGCCGGAATCGCAGGTATCGCCGGAATCCCCGGCACCGCTGGAATTGCAGGTACCGCCGGGGTAGCGGGGACCCCAGGTATGACCTGTACAACGGTCTCTTCTGGCGGCTCCGGAGGCTCCCGAGGTTCTGGCGCCTCAGCTGCCTCGGCGGGCTCTGGTGGTTCCGGAGGCTCGGGAGCTTCTGCCGGCTCCATGTCTTCATCGTCATCCGGCTTGGGCGAAGGGGTGCCGGCTACAGCCGGGGCAGCACTGCTGTTGGGTTGCGCTGTGGGCGTAGAAGCCGGGCTGGGCTTCTTTTTGCTGTTCGCTTTGGGGGCTGGCGTAGTCGCCTGCGGCGCCGGACGCAACGCTGCCAGCGGCAGCATGATGCTCAGCGTCAATGCCGCCACGCCAAGCGCGGTTTTCCAGGAGGCTGGTCCACGACGCAACGAAGGATTCAACACGGCCAGTACGCGGCCTTCCAGTTGCGATCGCCGGGCCATGGCCAGAGCAGCGGCCAACTCCGGTCCACGCAGCTCAGAAACAATATCGAGCAGTTCATGCGCGTAGTCTGACGCCTTGGTTCCCGAGGCCAGTACCTGATCGTCGCATGCACGCTCGCGTTCGGCGCGCATCGCCCGCGCCATGAGCCACACCAGCGGATGGAACCAATAAACCGCGCTGGTCAGCTGGGCTAATGCCTGAGTGAAGGCATCCAGCCGGCTGATGTGTGCCAGTTCATGGTTCAGGATGGCGGAGCGACGTTGCTCCGACCATTCGCAGTAATCCGGCGACAGCACGACCTTGGGAAACATGATGCCGGCGGTGATGGGCACTTCAATTTCGTTGCTCACCAATAATGCGACGTGACGGTTGATTCCCAGATCGGCCGAGAGCGCTCGCACCTGCGCATTCCAGCCGGAGTCCGTCAATATGGTTGAACGACGAACCAGCCATGCCAGGCGCAGTGCATTCCATCGCCAGCGGAGGAGGAAGTAGATGGCGCCTGCGATCCAGATGGCAAGCAGGAATTGAGGCAGATATGCCTTCCATACTTTGGTCTCGGGCTGCGGTGTTGCCGGAGAAGCCGTGGATTTCGTGTCTGAGAAGGAAACAATTGTCGACGCAGGCTTTTCAGTCAGTGTGACAGAGGTGGCTGCTGGGGTAAAGCTGGTTGAGCGATGGGTCGACGCAATCGTTGGCGTCGAGGCCTGCGCGACTGCCGATGACTGAAGCTTGGATAATGCCTCTATGCGTACTTCGCCTGGTTGGCCTGACGATGAAACCGATGGCGCCATGGCGGTTGCGGCAGGGAGAGAAGTCGCTACCGCGGTGCGCGATGGCGCCAAAGAAGTTGAGTGCTTTGCCACAGGCTTGCTCCTGGCAAATCCGGGCAGCCCTTTCACGGGCCATTCCGGCAGCACCATCACGGAGAGGGGAAGCAGAAGCAGCGCAACGAGGGTAAAGCTGCGCACCATGTGTCGAGTCGCCGCTGAACGCTTCTTCAAGACAAAAGCTGCGCCGGCAGCCAGGGTCAGGAGAACGGTGGCCTTAAGAATCGTATCCAGAATAATGGCGGAGATCGGGATGGCTGTTGGCATGGCTTATCTCCCTTCCTGTTGCGCTTTCTTAATGAGCTGCGCCAGATACTGTTTGTCTTTGGCGGAGAGCTTGCTGTCGGACATCTCCAGCAGCGCGGCCACAGCCTGCTCCGGTGATCCGCCGAAGAAGGTCTTCACCATGTGCTTCAGGGCGTTGGCTCGGACCTGGCGCGTGTCGTCGGCCGGGACATACAGATACTTGAGACCTTCCTGCTCATGATGGACGAATCCTTTTTCTTCCAGCAGCCGCAGCATGCCCCGCACCGCGGAATATGTGGGCGGGTCCGGCAGCTCTGCCAGCACGTCAGTTACGGATGCCCGCCCGCGGCGGTAGATCACGTCCATGATCTGGCGCTCGCGCCGGCCTAGTTGAAGAAGTTTTTCGTCGCTCATGGCTCTCCTGGGGTAGCTGAACAGCGCTTTTGTCTGTCCTTGAATGCTAATCCACTAGCACATGCTAATACATTAGCAGTAAATGTCAAGAGGCGAACGAACATTTTTTTAGACGATTTTCTGTGCATCTGGTCACTAAGGTTGGAGAGCCGGATACTTCGAATTCGCGCCAAGCCGCCGTTACAATACCAGTCTTGTCTCGAGCATCAGAATTCGATCGTCTCTGCGTAGTGCTGGTTTCCACGCGCAACCCGCTCAATATTGGCGCAGCAGCGCGGGCCATGAGCAATCTGGGGTTCTCGCGTCTGCGCGTGGTGAATCCTTATGAGGCTTCATTTCGGGAAGCACGTTCGGCCGTGGGTGCGGCGGCGCTGCTGAAGCGTGCGGAAGAATATAAGACCGTAGCCGAAGCCGTGGCCGATTGTTCGCTGGTCATTGGGACTACAGCGGCCCACAACCGCGAGTTGCAACAGCGGCTCAGGCTTCTGCCTCAGGCAGCTTCAGGGATTCTCAAGCAGCTCAAGTCAGGACGCGTGGCGTTGCTTTTTGGCTCCGAGAAGCGCGGTCTCTCCAATTCCGATCTCAGCCATTGCCATTGGCTGCTTCATATCCCCACGCGGGAAAACCATCTTTCCATGAACCTGGGGCAGGCTGTGGCCGTTTGCCTTTACGAGTTGGCGCGCGAAGAGGAAAAGGGTAAGCGAGCTGAGCTCAATCCGAAGCCGGACCGCGACGAGGACCGGGAGAAAGTCAGACAGGCAAGCGCTGGAGAGTTGGAACGGTTCACTTCGTTGCTGGTCGAAGCGCTGCGGGCCAGCGGATACCTGGGCGCGCGTCCAAGTGCAGTGAAGGAAGAGAAGGTACGGCGCATGGTCCGGCGCCTGAATCTATCGGTCGAGGAAGCTGAGGTCTGGCTGGGTATGTTGCGCCAGATCGTGTGGAAGCTGGGCCAGCGCTGATGCGCCATCCGGTCAGTAGAAAATCCCCGCCAGCTTTTCGCTCTCCTGCCAGAGACGGCGCGCCGATTCATCATCTTGCGCTTCCTTCGTTGGTGTAGCGGGCTTGCATTGATAGAAATAAAGACCATTCGCGCCGGTAACCTCATTCGACGACGCGAGATAGATGATGGTTTCCGCGCCTTTTTCCGGCGAAATGGCAAAAGCCTTAGCTGCTCGGACGGCGAGCGAAAGCATGCCGCCACTCTGGTCGCCAAAGCGCGTAGCGACAAAGCCGGGATGCAGGCTGTTGGCGTTCACGCCCGTGGCCGACCATCGCCGGGCGAGTTCACGCGTAAAGAGAATGTTGCACAGCTTGGAACGTCCATAGACGCTCAGCCCGCGATAACTCTTTTCGGATTGCAGGTCACTGAAGTCCAGCCGCTCGCCTTTGTGCGCGTCAGAAGCCACGTTCACTACCCGCGCAGGACCTGCGGCCCTTAGCCGGTCACGCAGGCCGTGCGTCAGGACAAAATAGGAGAGGTGATTGGTGGCGAAGGTCAGCTCAAGGCCATCCGAAGTAAGCTGGCGCGAGCCGAAGAGGGCTCCGGCGTTGTTGATGAGCACGTCGATCCGCGGCTCTGCGGCAGCGATCTCGGCGGCAACGCGCTTCATCTCCGCCAAGCGCGACAGGTCAGCGTAGTGGATGGTGTGATCTACGCCGGGGGCGATCTCGCGTAGCCGCGCCAGTTCAGCATCGCCGCGTGCTTTGTCGCGGGCCACCACCACCATCCGTGCGCCCCTGGACGCGAGTTTTTCCGCCGCTACCTGGCCGATGCCAGAGGTCGCGCCGGTAATCACCACGGTTTTTCCGTGCATGGTTCTCCCCTGCGTTTGAACTGCAAAACTTTTCACCGCAAATTGTTTCTCAGCAAATTGTTTCTTAACAAATCAGTGTAACAATTCGGCGCGATCCCACTCTAAATGTGAAGAATCCGTGAATTTGAGATGTTTCCTGGGTTATGATGTTTTCGAGTTAAGTAATTTCTAATGAAGCTCCCCACCACCACTTCCCAGCTGCTGGAATTGCAGGAAGCGACGAACGCTGAATTGCGCTTGCGCCTGGGAGAGATCTTCAAGCGCTATCGCGGGTTGGCCTTTACCGGACGCAATGACAATCTCTTTACCGAGCACTGGACTCCGGAAGTAGCGGCCGCAGGATACGAACTAGACGGCTTTGAGAACAAAGGCGATGAGATCGTGCTGCACGGGGTGGAGAACTCATGCGGCTTCATCTATCGCATCAGCATTCGATTTCCGCTGGCATTGATCGACGACCCTTCCGCCATTGAAGACTATTTCCAGCAGCAAGTTGCCGAGGCGCGCAAAGGCGCGGCTGTGCCGGCAACCGCAGAGGCAGATTCGGCCAATCCCCCGGCAAACTAAACGGAAATCGCACAAAGAAAATTCACACGGCAAGCCCACGTGAGCTGGGCCATGCGCAATTCTACGATCGGAAGATTGAATAATGGCTGGCGACGGCCATCATCAGCAACATCGGGAATGAAAGGACAAAGTTGGTCCTCGCCGCCAGGTGCGCCAGGCGTGCAAGCTTCGCGGCTTCCGGGGGCAAAGCCGTTGCGTTGGTAGCGCATTCTTCGGTCCAGCGGATAATTTTCTTCTGCATGCGCCAGACAATGCCCCAGACGTTCAGGAGCATGAACCAGCCAATCCCGCCGCCAATACCAATCGCCAGCATCCGATTGCTCTCCCAGCCGTGCGAGTTGAGCTCCAGATAGAGCCAGGCCGCGGCAACGATCACGATGGCAATGATGGTCCCGAAGACAGGGCCTTTTCTGAGCGCTTCGGCAGGTGACATGAGCAAGCCCATCTCAACGACGAAGGCCAGGGTCCAGACGGCGAAGAAAGTTCCGATCGCGCCGCCACCGCTGACGTTGGCGTTGTGGGCATCGGCGCCGACGATCATCGTCCAATAGCCGAAGCCGGCCAGTACGGCGACCACTGAGCTCCAACGGAACCACCACAGCGCGCGCGACATCAACGCAGGCACGACTTTCATGCGCGTCGGCGGATCAAGCTGGGGTAGGAATTTGGCATTCACCAGCACAAAGAAATACAGCAGCCCTACCCAGGTTATGCCGGCAGCAAAATGGACCCAGCGAAGGACGAGTTCGACAGCCGGTGTGGCGCCTCCGGGGAAGGCTATTTGCGGCGAGTGGAACAACGCGAATGCCAGGCAGTGCATGCGGCCTCCATAGTTACGAGGTAAGGGTCGGGGAAACGAAACAAGCATGGTAGCGCATTGGCTGCAAATACTGGGTGGAATCGCGTCCCGCTCAGCGTTCCAGATGTGACACGGCGTGTGTGACATGTCACAGCTGGAGGTGCCAAGTTGTCACAGCTATGGACCCCTCGATCAGCGTCATCGATTGTTTTCAGCAGCTTACGCGGCCCAGCTGTTTGGCGTGCGGGTTGCAATATAGAAAGGCAGACGGGGCTAGTTAGAGCGTGAGCTACCAAAGGGATCGGATGGTGATCGGTAGCAACATCGCTGGGTAGCAATGAGCTTTGCCAACAAGGAGAAGCGTTTGTGGCCGAGATAAAAGGACATCAAGCATCACGCGTTCCGGGAAAGGTGCCTCCAAGCCTAATCTTGCGTTCCGATGTCCTTTTATCTCTTTTTTGTTCGTTCCTTTATGGCCCGATTCCTCGCGCAGTGACCTGGGCTTGCCGCCTCTAGTTTTTTCTTCCAACTCTTGATCCGCTGAAAATCAGATTTTCTACCACGTCCGCCGGAGCGGATGCGCTTCCGTATTGAAGACCACTTTGTTCAGATCCAAGGTATCGCGTGGCGCGAAGAGCAGGTAGAGATACTTGAGCGTCTCGGCCAGAAAGTAGCTTTCCATACTGTCTCTTTTGGCCTTGGTCTGGACGTCGCTCAACGCGGCATAACCGGCGTCCGTCTTGCAAAACTTCACCAGGCTCAGGATGAACGTCGATCCCATGTCTTCATAGTGTGCATCCTTGGTGAAGAATTTCAGGTAATACGCGGACTCAATAATCTCCGGCCGCAACTGGTAGCCGGGCGAGAGGGCTTTCATGGTGGAGTAATCGATCGTCTCCGGCTCCACGCCGAAAGTGGTCCACATTTTGTACGACGATTCCTGCAGTTTGCGCGCGCGATCCAGGTCGCCATCGCGCGCCAGCACAGCGGGGAAGAATGCGTCCAGCGCGCCGTACTGGGTTGAGGCCCGTTTGCCGGTGTTCATATCCGCCTGGCCGTACCACAAGCCGCCAGTCTTGGTGGTATCAGCAAGATATTTGTTGACGGCCTTAATGCTCGTTTCCCACATCTTCTTGCAGTCTTTGTCGTCAAAGAGCAGCCAGGACTTCAGCAGGTATTCGTAGTAGGAATCGATTCCACCGCTGATGTGGCTGGTGGTATCGATCCACTTTCCCGTTTCCACATTAATGGTCGACCCAACCAGTCCAATAGCCGAACGCCGGCTGTAAAGCTCGACCAACGCCCGCTTGGCTTTGTCATAGTACTCGGCCTTGCCGGTGAGTTTGCTGAGCGTGCCGAACTCCAGCAGCAGCGTGCCGATCTCCGCCGGGTTGCTGGTAGCGCCACGGGTCTTCCCCGTTTTCAGGTTCACGTACATGTAGGGCATGCCGGTCGGCGAGTTAAAAACCGGCAGCAGGCGCGTGCCCAGATTGTCGGCCAGATTCAGCAGTCGTTCGTCGCCGGTGAGTTGATAGCTGCTGAGCAGCCCGCCGAGCAGGCGGATCGTGACCTCAAAATTCTTGACTTCAATATCCTGGTCAAAGGAGAGGTTCTTGGCGATGTACTCGCGCGTCTGGTTGGCCTCGTCGGTCAAGCCCATCAGGATCATCGTGTCAAGCGCGTCAACCGGCGTCATCAGCAAGGTGTTGCTGTACCAGTCGTGATGGCCTTTGCTCAGCGGCTTCAGCTCATCGTGTCCCCAGGCGTATTGCTTGTAGGCGTTCCAGGAATAAAGAAACTCTCCACGCACCTGCAGGGCCATGGGGCCAGGTGAGGGCGCTGGAGCGGCTTGCGCCTGAGAAGAGGATTGCAGTCCAATGCCGATGCCGAAAAGTGCGGCAAGGCAGAGCCATCTACGCATGAGGTGAAAGTCTCCCATCGTGGTTTGGGATGAATCGCATCCATGATAGCGCAGACGCAAGTGAGCCGGGACACGAAGGTCCCGGCTCATCGGTGATTTCTTAAGGGTTGGCTTACTTGTTGATGTCTTCTTTGGCTTCGAGCCGCTTGGTGAAGCCATCGAGCGCGCTCTTGATCTGGTCAGGAGCCGCGGCGGATGCGAGCTTCATTTCTTTTACTGCGGTGTCATAGTCGCCCTTGGCGCAGGCCATGCGCGAGAGCTCATTATGCGCGGTCCAGTGAGCGGGGTTCTTCTTGATGTTGACGCGGAAGATCTCGAATGCCTGGTCCTGCTGCCCTTGAATCTGCAACTGGCGGCCGTAGGAGTGAAGCTGGGTTACGTTGGCCAGGCCCAGAGCCTTGTTGCGCGCCATGGTTGCGTCATCTTTACGGTTCAGCGCGTCGAGCACGCGAGCCTTGGTGATCAGGTTATCGAAGCGCTCTTCCACGCCGATGGAGCGGTCTTCATACTTGAGCGCTTCATCCAGGTCGTATTTTTCCGCCAGCAGGTAGTTGGCGGCGTCGTCCCAGCCTTCCCAGGTGTATTGGGAAAGTCCGACGAGCTGATTGTGCAGGCTCGCGGCCACAATCTCGTGCGTGTTCACATCGACTTTAAACGGCACGGCCAGTTTTTCCCAGCGCAGCGTGATCAAAGCGGAGTTCGGCGTTACGTTGTCGATTTCATAGGCCATCGCTTCTTTCATCTCTGCCGCTTGTGGCTTGACGGCCACGCGAAGCGCGTCATCCGCTTCTTTATAGGTAAAGCTGCCCCAGGCGGTGGAAGTCTTGGAGAAGATGATGGTCCACTCGTTTTCGGTTGGAAGCATGTGGAGGCCATAGCTGCCTTTGGGCAGGGCCTTGCCTTCAATCGTGACTGGATCGGTAAACGTGATGATGGTGTTTTCATTAGCGCCGGCGCGCCACACCTGGCCGTACGGGACAAGGCTGCCCCAGACTTTTCTGCCCTTCACGAGTGGCCGGTGATAGTTGATGGTGATGTCGGTGATGCCGATTCGCTGGCTGATCCTGGCGTGTTGGCTGTCGCGCGGGAGATCCAACAGCGCGGATTGCGCCATGACTGAAGATGTTGCGAAAAAGCAAAACGCTAAAAGCACAGCTGCGGGAGCGAGGGATTTACGCATCGGGAGCCTCCATGGGATGAAGTGTCGCAAACGAGGAGTAGCCGATACTTAGACGAGAAGCCTATGCCGTTGTTAGCCGAGGCTTCTCGTCCCAGCGCGCGAAAGCAGATCGAAAGATGCCTAGCTTTCCAGCTGCGCGTCCATCGTGATCTTGGCGTTGAGAAGTTTGGAAATCGGGCAGCCTTCCTTGGCGTTTTTTGCTGCCTGCTCGAACTTGGCTTGGTCGGCGCCGGGGATTTTGACCTTCACCTGCAGGTGGGACGAAGTGACGGCGAATCCGGAATCAAGTTTTTCCAGAGTGACGGTGGCCGTGGTGTCGATGGACTGCGCGGTCATGCCGGCGTTGCCGAGCTGGGCGGAGAGCGCCATGCTGAAGCAGCCGGCATGGGCCGCGGCAATCAGCTCTTCAGGGTTGGTGCCCGGCTGCGATTCAAAACGGGTGGCGAAAGAGTACGGTGTATTCTTGAGAACTCCGCTGGGCGAGCTGAGTGCGCCTTTGCCGTCCTTCAGTCCGCCGCTCCAGTGTGCGCTTGCGTTCCTTTGCATGAATGCTTGTTCCTCCAAAATCGAGATGGAGAAATTGTAAATGCTGAGTGGTGGTTAACGCTTGCCGGCAGCTTTGACGGGCCAAGCGGCGCTGCTTGATCTTCCATCGGCCGGCCTTTGTACAATAGTCGGCGACAGCAGCCCAGGAAGTTCGAAATGTTTGAGCGATACACCGAGAAAGCCCGCCGGACTATCTTCTTCGCGCGCTACGAGGCCAGCCAGTTCGGCAGCCCGTACATCGAGACCGAGCACGTGTTGCTGGGGCTGCTGCGCGAAGACAAGGTGCTAACGCAACGGTTCTTGCGCAGCCAGGGGAACATCGAGGACATCCGCCGGCAGATTGAATCCGCCACTACGAAAGGGGAGAAGACCTCAACTTCAGTGGATCTGCCGCTGAGCAATGAGTGCAAGCGGGTGCTGGCCTATGCCGCGGAAGAGGCGGAACGGCTCTCGCAACGACACATTGGTACGGAACATCTCCTGCTTGGGCTGTTGCGGGAAGAAAAGTCATTTGCGGCGGGGATTCTGCATGAACGCGGCGTGCGCATTTCCTTTGTCCGCGAAGCGCTGGCCCAGGCGCCGCACGAAGAAGAAGGCAGTGTGCGCGCCAGGAAATCAGAGCTGCCGTCTGATTACAGTACGTTTCTGACAAAACTGGCATTGGAAGGGCGACTGCTTCCGTGTATCGGGAGGGAGAGGGAGATCCAGCAGGTCATGCAGGCTCTGGGGCGCTCCAACAAGAACAACGTAGTACTGGTTGGCGAGCACGGAGCAGGGAAGCGGAGCATTGCAGACGGCGTGGTTCGGCAGATCGCCGACGATATGGGCCCGATTTTTCTACAAGGCAAGCTCTTTGCTGCCGTCGACCTGGCCACGCTGGTGGCTGCCGCACAGCGCAGTGGGCGACCCAAGGAGTTTCTGGATACAGCTGCCGCCGAGTTGACAACCTGGGGTGCCAATACGATCTTTGTTTTCGACGAACTGCACATGCTTCTGGCGGCGGGAGATGATGCTGCGCCGGAGATTGTCCTGTTGCTCAAGTCTGCGCTTCTCGAGCGCAAGGTGCGATGCATTGCGCTGGCCACGCCGGAGGACTATGCTGCGGCGATCAAAAAATCACCCTGGCTGGAACGCTGTTTTCGTGTTGTAAGAGTCGAGCCACCAAGCCAGGAGGAAGCATTCATA